>CAXBCF010000003.1:0-166275 GCA_963973975.1 uncultured Flavobacteriales bacterium | reverse complement strand
AGATGCTTATTTTGTTAATGATGTTCGATTGTCTTACAAAATTCCTTCAAAGTTGATTAAAGAGGCGACAATTCGTTTATTAGTCAACAATGTTTTTAGTGAAAACTATGCTTCAAACGGGTATACCTACTCTTATATTTTTGGAGAAACAATTACTGAAAACTTTGTTTATCCTCAGGCTTTTAGAAACTATTTAGTGAGTTTGAATTTGAAGTTTTAAAACCCACAACGACAAGATGAAGTAAAAAGGATATTGGTAGTTGGTAACCAATCCTTCAACTGTTCTTCTATGTTAGTTGGCAAAGGATTTCCCTGAAGGTTGAGTGTTTTCAAGTCTTGAAGCGCCTCAATTTCTTTAGGGATTTTTTTTAAGTTGTTTTGCTTTAAATTTAAATCACGAAGACTTTTCATTTGAGCCATTTCCTCAGGAATTTCCCGAATATTATTTTTACTTAAATCCAGCTTTCGGAGCTTCTTTAGCTCATTAATATTGAAAGGAATAATTGAAAAATCATTTTTTGAAAGATTTAATTCCTCTAGATTTGTCAAAGTGCCTAATAAAGGTGACAGAAGGGAAATTTTATTTTTGCTCAAATCCAATGTTATCAAATTAGAAAAGTTGTTGAGTTCTTCGGGTAAATCCGTCAATTTACCTTTACTCAAATCTAAATGATAAACCATATCGGGGTTTTCATTTGCTGCAGAAAGAGAAGTAAAAACATAATCAAAATCTCCCTTGCTTTGTGCATTAATGGATAATGGTACTAACAGAAGAAAAACAACTATTAAGATAAAATTCTTTCGCATTTCACTTTGTCTTTTTTCATTTCAGCAATAAGTTCTTCTTTGCTGTTAAATTTCTTTTCATCTCGAATTCGTTGAATTAGTTCCAACTGAATCGCCTGACCATAAATATCCTGGTTAAAGTCAAAAATATTCACTTCAATTGAGAGTTGCCCGTTACCTGAATTTATTGTAGGTCGCCTACCAATGTTTAACATTCCGCGGTATTTTTGATTATTCAATCTCACTTTTACAGCGTAAATTCCCTCAGCAGGAATTAATTTATATTCATTTTGGATATCGATATTGGCAGTTGGATAGCCCAATTCACGCCCTACCTTGTTGCCATGAACCACAACTCCTGTTAACTGAAAATTATGTCCCAAATAAGTTGTTGCAGTTTTCACATCTCCATCCAACAAAGCCTTTCTAATTTTTGTAGAACTCACATTTACATCATCAATGTCTTTTGCAGAAATTTCTTCCACCTCAAATCCATAAAGCGAACTAAACTCTTTAAGGTGTTCGAAAGAGCCTTCTCTATTTCTACCAAAATGATGGTCGTATCCTATGACCAGTCTTTGGGTACCAATTTTCTCAACCAAAATATTTCGCACAAACTCCAATGAAGTTGTTCTAGAAAAATCTTTAGTGAATGGATGAATAATTAAATGATCTAATCCTGTTTTTCGAAGTAACTCAATCTTTTCCTCAATCGTAGTGATTAATTTCAAATCGCAATCTTCTTGTAAAACCATGCGTGGATGTGGGTAAAAAGTAAGGATAACGCTTTCTCCTTTAACTTTCTTTGCTACTTCATTTAATCTAGAGATAATGCTTTGATGACCGATATGAACGCCATCGAAAGTACCTGTTGTAACAACGGCATCTGAAATTTTATCAAATTTATCAATCCCTTTATAAATCTTCACTAAGCGATCATCTAATTTAGTAAGCTGTCGATTTTTCTACTCTTATTTTATTAAGTCTTCAAAATTAGCAAAATTGAAACTGAATTTGAGTCCAATTTATGCTGTTTGATTTGCTTCAAATTCTAAAAACAACTGCATTCATTCAAAAAATAGGGTTTAAAAATTTAAGCAAGAGCAATTAAAAATAATAATTAATTTATAATCAATTATTTAATCGCAAAAATAACTTACTAATTCCACAAATAAAATCGATTAAAGTTTTTTCAATTAAATAAAAAAAGCCCTACTTTTGCACCCAAATTTGCAAGCGATTTATTTATCCAAATAAAAAATAAAAAATGTCAACAAATTCCGGAAAAATTACACAAATCATTGGCCCAGTAATCGACGTTAGTTTCGAGGGTAAAAATGCTCAACTTCCCGCCATTTTAGATGCACTAGAAGTAACAAAATCTAATGGAGAGAAAGTAATATTAGAAACACAAACTCACATTGGACAAGATACTGTTAGAACCATTTCAATGGATTCAACTGAAGGTTTGAGTAGAGGTGCAATTGTTATTGCAACTGGCTCTCCAATCAAAATGCCGATTGGCGATGATATTAAAGGAAGATTATTCAATGTAATTGGTGATGCAATTGATGGAATTGGAAACTTGCCTAAAGAAAATGGTTCTTCAATTCACCGTGATCCACCAAAATTTGAGGATTTATCTACAGCAACTGAAGTACTTTTTACAGGTATTAAAGTAATTGATTTGATTGAGCCTTATGCAAAAGGTGGTAAAATTGGTTTATTTGGTGGTGCAGGTGTTGGTAAAACAGTATTGATTCAAGAATTGATTAACAACATTGCTAAAGGACATGGTGGATTATCTGTATTTGCAGGTGTTGGAGAGAGAACTCGTGAAGGAAACGACTTAATGCGTGAAATGTTAGAATCTGGCATTGTTAAGTATGGTGATAAATTCATGGAGTCGATGGAAAAAGGCGGATGGGATTTAGCAAGTGTTGACAAAGAAAAATTAAAAGAATCAAAAGCTTCATTTGTATTCGGACAGATGAATGAGCCTCCAGGAGCAAGAGCTAGAGTTGCCCTTTCAGGTTTGACTTTGGCAGAATATTTCCGCGACGGTGATAAAAGTGAAGAAGGACAACAAGGAAAAGATATTCTTTTCTTTATCGATAATATTTTTAGATTTACACAAGCTGGTTCTGAGGTATCAGCACTATTAGGTCGTATGCCATCTGCTGTTGGTTACCAACCTACTTTGGCAACTGAAATGGGTGCCATGCAAGAGCGAATTACTTCAACGAAATCTGGATCGATTACTTCTGTACAGGCAGTATATGTTCCTGCGGATGATTTAACTGACCCTGCTCCAGCTACAACTTTTGCTCACTTAGATGCAACAACTGTACTTTCTAGGAAAATTGCTGAATTAGGGATTTATCCTGCTGTTGATCCATTGGATTCAACTTCAAGAATTCTTACTCCAGACATCGTTGGAAAAGAACATTACAACACTGCTCAAAGAGTGAAAGAAATTTTACAACGATACAAAGAATTGCAAGACATTATTGCTATTTTGGGAATGGATGAATTATCTGAAGAAGATAAACTAGTTGTTCACAGAGCAAGAAGAGTTCAGCGTTTCTTATCTCAACCTTTCCATGTTGCTGAGCAATTTACAGGTTTGAAAGGAGTGTTGGTTGATATTCAAGATACAATTAAAGGCTTTAACATGATTATGGATGGTGAGGTTGATAAATACCCTGAAGCTGCTTTTAACTTAAAAGGAAGCATTGAGGAAGTGATTGAAGCCGGTGAAAAAATGTTAGCTGAAAATAAATAATACTTCGATTAATCAATACTTTATTTTTATTGATTAGATGTATAAAAACGTAACCCATGTATATAGAAATCATAACTCCTGATCGCAACATTTTTAGTGGAGAAATTGAATCTGGAATTTTTCCTGGTTCTGACGGTTTTTTTGGTGTTCAAGAAAATCACGCACCCATGGTTGCTACCTTGAAAGAAGGAAAAATTAAATTATACACCTCCAACCAAGAAGAAACTTTTGAGGTAAAAGGTGGTGTATTAGAAATTAGTCACAACAAGGTGATTGTACTCGCTGACTAATTAAATTTACAAAATAGTAACTAAAAAAGCCACGCTAATGCGTGGCTTTTTTGTTTCTATCAATTTTGAAATAAGAAGATTCTAATCAACTAGAAGATTCGTAGTCTTTTGAATCGTTTTGATGACGATGTACCAAAGGATTGAAGCTGCAAACGCTATGATCCAATACAAGTCCATTTTAAATGGCTCTCCGAATTGCATGTAGCTTTCAATGAGCATAAAAACGAAAGTCACAAGGAATAAATTCAATAATCCGGCTTTCTCTTGCCTAATTACTTTTGTCCAATTAAAGGCATGTTCAGATTTTTTCCACTGACTGAATTTTGGAAAAATAGCCGGAGTATTTTTAGCCCAATTTACATACTCATCACCGTATTTATCAATTAAAAATTCTTCTTCGGCATACATAATCCGTTCATAATACATCCAGTAAATAAAGATGAATGCGAAAATAAACCATGGTTCTTGTGTAAAACCAGCAATACCTAGCCACATAAAGAAATTTCCAATATACAAAGGATGTCTGCAAATTGAGTACATGCCTGTTTTATTGACAGTGTCTGCGACTTGACCAACTACAGTATTTCTTCCAGAAGTATTTTTTGCTGAAAAACCAACAGCATGAACCCGAATAAAAAACCCTAATAAGCAAACTACCAAGCAAATTAAATGATAAACCTCAACTTGTCGATTCATCAACACCTCGTGGTTATATTCATTGTAAATATAGACTCCCAAACCAAAAACTATAATAATTAAAGGCAGGTAACTTCTATTTTTAAATAGAAAATCACCTTGTTTTCTTAACTCGACTCTTAATGCCATTTAGTGTGTTTTATTAGCCAGCGAAAATAAATTAAATTTTAGAAAGATGATGTACAAATCAGCAAAATAAGAAGGTTAAACCGATTTACTTCAAATCCTCTAAGGCGTTGTCAATTAATTGAGCTAAATACATCTTATGCGCTTTACTGGAAATGTTTCCTGTTGAATTGGCAGTCATACCTTTTATCTGCTTTAAGTTATAAAGCATCATTGACTGAACAGTCGGTAAGTAGTTCTTTTTATTGTTTTCACTGAGTGCATCAATCAGCATTTCAGTATAAGCCACTTGCAAATTTTGTCTAAACGTATTTATATTCCCTGAAATATCCAATTTGAAAATTGCTGTATTCAAATCAGTCATCATCGTAGCTAGCGAATATTCATTGCCATACAATTCAGAATCAACAATTCGCTGAGTTGTTGAAGGATGAAGTAAATGACTCAAAACATTTTTCTGAATACTTAAAATTTGAGAATGAACTTTAGGATCTTCAGAGTTCGCAAAAAAACCAAATCCCCTTCTTTGTAATTGAAGGTAATTAAATAACTCATTCGGTAAATCAAAGGCATTTGGAGCAAATAAATGTTTGTTAAGTGCATTCATTGCTGTTTTTTGTTTCTCAAGCTCCACCGGAATAAATGGTTTGCTTGCACCCTCTTGTCCAATAAAAGCTCGATCTACGTAAACTCCTCCAATGTATCTTGAAATCGTGTTTACTGAACTCATTTGTTGTGCCAATAAAACACTGTAAGAAGTTCGAATATAGTGATGAGAATTGCCTTTACTCGCTTCTAAGTTTTTAGCTAATAAATTTCTAGCTACGTCTTGAGCAAGGTCGATTCGCTCAATTGCATAGGTGATTGGATCATCACTTAAATCACTTACATTCACACGTGGGTCTATCCCTTTTCCTGGACTTCGCATATCATCTGCATCATTTCCAAATAGGAGTTCAGGCTGTGTAGATCTTGCCAAATGAACCATTCGCTCCTCTTCTGATTGAAAATCACGGTAGGCAAATTCAATTGCCCAATCATCATAAGTTCCAGGTGTCATCGACCAATAATGTCCTTGTTTGCTTCTATCTTTTGAGACATTCACCAAAGGATAATCCATAACCGAAGCGGATAAACCTGTTTTTGCAGTCAAAATAGTATCATTGATTGAAGCGAGTGGAATTGCATGTGTCGCTTTCATGTTGTGATTTAATCCAAGGGTATGCCCCATTTCATGTAAAATCAGGTAATGTAAAAATTCATTGATGATTTTACTTTTGTCAAAATCGGTTTGATCTAGTGAAAGACTTGTTAAACCTGCAAAAAGATTGTTGAATTGAGCATATTCGGCTGCATGACAAAGATGAGCTGCATCATTATAACTAGCTTCAAAATCAAACTTTAAATCATCAAAACCATTTGGTTCAAAAATATTTTCAGTACGGAGGTTATTGGTTAGGGAAATAAACTCCAACATGATATCTGCGCCTAAAATCTGTCCCGTTCTTGGGTTCACAAAACTTGGCCCGTAACCACCAAAAGGAGGTCTAGGAGAAGAAGTCCACCTTAACACATTGTAACGAATATCGCCAGCATCCCATTCAGCATCATCGGGTTGTTGTTTAATTACAATGGCATCTTTAAATCCTGCTTTTTCAAATGTGAGATTCCACCTTTCTCCTGCAGATTTAATAATGGGTCTAATTTCTAGAGGTGTTGTGTTTTCCATCCACCATATAATTGGTTCAACTGGTTCAGAAATTTCAGCATCAGGATTTTTCTTTTTTAAATTCCATCGATGAACCAAATCACGGTAAGGTGTTGGACTTTTAGATGTTTTATCATCTACCTTAGTTGTAAAATAACCAACTCGTGGATCATCCAATAAAGGTTCATAGTCATTGTCAGGCATTTCAATCAAACTGTGAAATACCTTAATGCCTATATTCTTTGCATTGGTTGCAGCTTCTGACCCTCGATTCAATACACTTTCTTGTGAATAAACATAGTATATTTCTAAATCTGTGTTCTTAGGGTAGTTTCTAATTCCTAATACTTTGGTTTTATCTTTATCTAATTTCCCCAAACTAAAACTTGTTGGAGAAGCTTTTGGATGTTTTGCCGGTTTGATTGTTGTAAAAGTTTCTTTCAAGAAAAGTTCTTCTGCATCAACAAGGTATAAACCATTAGTGGTGTCAATTCCTTCAATTTTAAGACTCGCTAATACACTTTCATTGATGTTTGCATTTGCTGCTTTAGCCAGTGGACTTTCAGGATCAAAATAGTAAGAGGTATTTTGTTCTATAAATTCGATGCGATCAAAAAATTTCTGAATTCTAATGACTTTTGAACCTTTGTAGGAACCTCTGAATGCGCCTGCTTCGAGTAATCCATCGGCAATCTGATTGAAGTAAATGTACTCTTTACCCAAATGATTTTCTGAAAGCTCCATTTTAATAGAACCATTTGTGCTGTCTTGATAAATGGTAAACAGCCCTTCTTGTTTAATGGATTTTTTTGTTAACTCACTGATTTTCTTTGGAGCAGTAGCATCCTTTTTGACTTCTGTTTTCTCTTTTGAATCTTTCATTTTCTTCTTTTTTTGAGCTGCTAGGGGTTGGCTAAAGAAAAGTAATAGCAAGAGAGAAAATACACCTGCACTTTTAAAACATCTATTCATATCATCTAATTTTAAAAAACGAAAGCTAGTTATTTTTTTGTAAATAGCTAATATTCATTAAGTGCAACATCAAAAAAAGCTGAAAAATTAAAATGAAATTGGCGGATCTAAACCAATATGATGATAAGAATATTACTTTCGATATTCTTAGTAGATCTCATGGCTTTTTTCTCTTTATCACTAAGAGAAAATATTGAGAACTAGGTGAAACTTTTGTTTGTAGTTAGTTTTTATACCATTATAGCTATTTAATGTTGCTACAAAATTTCTTAAAGTATAATACCGATGTACCTGCCTGCCAGACAGGCGGGGATTTTAAGGAGCATTTTTTACTAAACGAATGATTAAATTTAACAGCATTTTCTAAGTACAATGCCGATAGCATATACGTATTATGCGACAACCTGAAATCACAATCGGTATTACGCCATTTTTTAAACCACCAAGACCACGAAGAAAAGGCACAAAGAACACAAGGGAATTAAGAAAAAATCACGACATAAGTATGCTAAGAAAAAGTAACAATAAAGTAAATATTGGAATTGATTCAACTTAGAACACTAATCTCCTTGTGTTCTTTGTGTAAACTTTGTGAAACTTGTGGTTATTCACTTAAGTATAATTTTAAGTTCAAAATGTCATAAATTACCATTTATCACTCTTTTAATGCCATTTTTCAATAAATCAACATTGAAATTAATCAACAATCCTAATTTACATTCACTTAGTTTTAAATAAGTTAATATTTGAGCTAAATGTACTTCGTTTAATGCTTCAACTGCTTTAATTTCAATAACAAACTTATCTTCAATCAAAATATCTATTCTATACCCTATTTCAAGTATTACTTCTTCATAAATCAATGGTTGAGACTTTTCTGTTTCCACCTTCAATCCACATTTTATCAGCTCGTATGCTAAACAAGCCTGATAACTAGATTCCAACAAACCTGGACCCAATGTTCTATGTACCTTTATTGCAGATTCAACAACTATTTTTGAAATTTCATTTTCTGTCATTTCAAGCTATGTAAAGTCATTTTTTGTATATGTTTTTCTTTATAGACTATATTTTCCTACTTTTAGATATTCACTTTATCAGCAAAATAAACGATAAGAAAAAAAGGAAAGTTACTCATTCTTTTAAAGTTTTACTTATCCTTATATCTAATAATGAGCTCTATATCCTTTATTAATAAAATTCTACTTTGCTTTTGCTTTTTAACTTTCACGATTGGACAAGCGATTGCACAACAAAGACCATGGCCCATTGAAAAAGTGAGACCAGTTATTGATTCAGTTAAAATGGAAGCTGATCGATTGTATCATTTACTAACTATTAAAAATAAAAGCTTTGAGTTATACTTCAATCAGCCAACTACCAATGATTATAAAATTAAGCATCTAATTCTGCAAGACAATGACACTAATTGTGTGCTCTTAATCAATGATAATCAGCTAGTAGTTGCCTGCTATTGCTTTAAGGGAGCAAATTCAGATCCTTTTTCTTCAAAAAAAGAATCTCGCAATCTATCAGAAAACGAGCAACTATTTTTCCAAGCAAAATCAGAAGCAATACTAGAAGCACAAAAAGCAAAGTATGAAATTCAAAGTCATGAAGAATGCGCTGTAGAATTCATTTTTCACCCAAATTCAAATGGCTACACACTTTATGCACTTTCAGTTCCGCTAGTTGACAGTATACTCCCTTGGGGCAATGATTTACTTTTTCTATTTGACTTTGAACTAAAACTACTTTCATGGAATAAATATCACAAATTTCACATGTATAACATTAGAGCTAAAGACAATCCGCCGAATTCAACTTTATATATGATTTTTTCTCCAGTAATTAAAAATGTAAATGATTTTAAACCTATCATTCCTTACATAGCAAAATTCCATTTATACCATCATAACCTTAGACTTACGGAATTTTTTCTTTCAATAAATAAAAGAAAAATGAAATACGATGCTCTCAACAATGAAATAGCGATTGAGCTTTTTCCTATTGAAAAAGAATAAGTCATTGTGCTCTTTGAAACCTCATTTGACTTGTCTAAACATAAACTTCTTTAATGTCAAACTCTTTACAATTGAATGTTTAAAAGAAAAAAATGATAATTATTTATACTTCTTAATGTTTGAGATTAACAGGAAAGCTTACTTTTATTTTTTAACTAATTTCAAAAAACCGAAATGTCAAAAGATCCATCTTATTACGTACCCAAAGACTTAAAAAAGTTTAGTCAAATCTCTGAATTTGAACCCAAATTAGCTGAAAAATTCTTTGATTGGTACGGAGAAGTTTTTAAAGCAGGTGCTTTGAGTGAAAGAGAAAAGTCACTAATAGCTTTAGCCGTTGCACATGCTGTACAATGCCCATATTGCATTGATGCCTACACTGAAGAATCCATGAAAAAAGGCGCTTCTGAAGCCATGATGATGGAAGCAGTTCATGTTTCAGGCGCCATTCGTGGAGGTGCATCCATGGTTCACGGTGTTCAAATGATGAACAAAGCCAAAAAGCTTTCCATGTAGACCATTCATAAATAATAAAATTCTCTTTTCATTGAAGTCACTAAAATCTAGAAAAAACCAATTATCTGAAACTGAAAGGCAGTTAGCTATTCTAAATGGGAAACTTTTTCAAGAAGAGCTACCCACTTTTAAAGAAAAAATAGCGCAAATTGGTGAGCCTATTTTAAAGCCAAATCAAATTGAAATTTTACAAATTAATTTGGGTTATATGTGCAATCAAGTCTGTAAGCATTGCCATGTAGACGCAGGTCCTGATCGAAAGGAAATCATGAGTAAAGAACATTTGCAAAAAAGCATGGAAATTTTACAAAAACATGAAATTTCTACCGTTGACCTCACAGGCGGAGCTCCTGAGATGAATCCCCATTTTAGATGGTTTGTTGAAAAAGCTTATGAAATTGGTGTGAAAGAAATCATTGTGCGATCAAATTTGACAATCATTTTAGCCAATAAAAAATACCGTGATCTTCCTGATTTTTTCAAAAAACACAAGGTACATTTAGTTTCATCCCTCCCTTTTTACGAAAAGAAAAAAACCGATGCTCAAAGAGGTGAAGGAGTTTTTGATAAATCAATTCAAGCATTAAAAATGCTAAATGATGTTGGATATGGAAATAAAGAAAGTGGTTTACTTCTAGATTTAGTTTATAATCCTGTTGGCGCTTTTTTACCTGGCAATCAATTGGAATTAGAAGCGGAGTATAAACGAAAGCTTAAGGCAGATTTCAACATTGATTTTAATTCACTTTTCACCATTACCAATTTACCGATCAGTAGGTATTTAGATTATTTATTGGCTAGCGACAATTTTGAAGACTACATGGAAAAATTGGTGGAAGCATTTAATCCTTCTGCTTTAAATGGGGTGATGTGTAAGAATACCTTGTCTGTTGATTGGGAAGGTTATCTATATGATTGTGATTTTAATCAAATGCTGGCTTTAAAAGTTGACAGTCTAAAATCTCAACACCTCAATGATTTTGATTTGGACTTGTTAAATCAAAGAGAAATAGTTGTAAATCAGCATTGTTATGGTTGTACCGCGGGAGCAGGATCCTCTTGTCAAGGTAGTTTGGTTTAGGTATTTCAAAAAAAAGCAGTTGCCAATTGGCAACTGCTTTAAAAAATTTAAATCAGATCAAATCTAATTACTTTACCATCATCACCTTTCTCATTTGCCATTTGTTATCTACATCTTGCAAACGAATAAAATATAGTCCATTGTTTAAATCTGAAAAATCTAGGCTAAAATTCAATTGATTTTGCATGGTTTCAGAACGTAATAATTGTCCGTTCATGTTATAAACTTCAAGTGCTTGAATTGCATTATTTGATTTTATAAAATTTGCTACCCAGACGAACAACCAATCATTTTACTAGCTTTTATCTTTTTCTGTTTGTATTTTTTGTAAAGGCAAAAAAGGTCTAATTATTAACCGTGTTCCTCGATCATATGTGAAATAGTTCCAAATCCAATTGGTGAGTACAACTAATTTACTGCGAAAGCCAATTATCGAAACTAGATGAACAAACATCCAAACAAACCAAGCAAAGAAACCACCGAAATGCAGGTTATTCGGTAAATCTACAACTGCTTTATTTCTTCCAATTGTAGCCATACTTCCCTTATCGAAGTACTTAAAAGGCTTCAATGCTTTATCAGGATTATTAACTAAACTCAATAAGTTTTTAGCTAAATTTTCACCTTGTTGCATGGCAACAGGAGCCAACATGGGGTGCCCTTTTGGAAAATCCTTTTCTTCCATGTAAGCGATATCTCCTACAGCATAAATATTATCAGTATTTAAAATTTTATTGAATTCATCAACCTTGTACCTGCTTTTGAATACACTTTCATCAGGCAATCCATTTATAATGTTACCCATAACTCCAGCTGCCCAAACCAGAGTTGTAGTTTCCAGAGTTTCATCATTATTAAAAACAACTTGGTTGCCATCAAAACTTTTTACCAAGGTATTGAGCATTACGTGTACATCAAATTTTTTCAAGTATTTCTGAGCTCTTTGGTTGGCAAAATCAGACATTCCTCCCAATAAACCAGACATCCCCTCTACAAGATAAATATTCATTTTATCTAAATCTAAATCGGGGTAATCGTTGGGTAAAACATGTTTCTTTAGTTCTCCGAGAGCTCCTGCCACTTCAACACCTGTAGGCCCACCTCCCACAATTACAATATTTAAAAGCCTTTTAACCTTTTCTGAATCTGAAGTGAGAACAGCTTGTTCAAAGTTTTGTAAAATATGACTCCTTAAATCAAGTGCTTGTGGAATTTGTTTGAGTGGAAAAGCTTTCTGAAATTTATCAGAATTACCAAAGAAGTTGGTTTTAGAGCCACAAGCAATTATTAAATAATCGTATTCTAAAGTTCCCTTATCAGTTAATACAGCATTTTGTTCTTGATCAACCAATGTAACGGTTGCCATTCTAAAAAATATGTTTTTAGAATTCTCAAGCAATTTTCTGAGCGGCCCTGCAATTGCATCAGGTTCGAGACCCGCAGTTGCTACCTGATAAAGCAAAGGCTGAAATGTATGGTAGTTATGTCTGTCAAATAAAACAACTTGTACCTTTTTATTGGCGAATTTTTTGGCCATTTGAACACCTGCAAACCCACCTCCTACAATAACTATTCTTGGATATTCTGAACTCGGTATTCTAAACGAATTGTTTTCTTGCATTTTAAAATGTGTTATTCTGATTCATATCAAAAAAGTTTCTCGACAATTAGGTAACCTTGAGAGCGGAAATAGTTGGATTGTAATAAATTATCATTAAAAAAACTAATCTTTTTATAAGTGCAAATTACTTTATAAATACATAAGCTACAATAAAAAGAATTCACTTAATTTATTAAGATAAGTCCACATTTTTTGCAGTTGCAAATAGCAATTGGTTTCGATAATTGATTGACAGTATATTGAAAAAACCTTGCTTGTTTATTTGTAATAGACAAAAAAAGATAGTTAAACCTTTAAAAATAAATCGCTGAATGCACTTGCTTAAATCATGTGTAAAATCATTTTACCATCATTACCTTTCTCATTTGCCATTTGTTTTCAGCATCTTGCAAACGAATGAGGTAAAGTCCATTGTTTAAATCTGAAAAATCTAGGCTAAAATTCAATTGATTTTGCATGATTGCTGAACGAAGCAATTGCCCATCCATGTTATAAACTTCTAATGCTTGGATTGCATTATCTGATTTTATAAAAACTTGTCCTGAAGAAGGGTTAGGAAATATTTTTAAAGTTTTGTTTTCAATTTGTTGCTTATCTAGAGATACTGGAATATTGAAACATGCATAGCTATAATTTGGAGTAAAACGAGGTAATGTATCCCAAACTGCTTTGGCATGATTTAATACTCGTATCATTCCCGGAACACTCTGACCAATGCTACTTGTAATAAGAGGAAGCTGATCATAGCCTACTGCAAATTCTATTGTCTTACTTTCAAAAGCTGACAAAGAGAAAAAAGGTATAGTAGCTACTCCAACACGATCTCCCGGCAAGTTCGGTACTTGATTAAAACTAGCATTGGCTTCAATCCATCCTGCTTGAGGAAATGGTCTGCCTGAGAAGATATGTGTGGTGTTCACATTGGTTACGCCAAGAAAAGCAAAACCGTTGCCCCCATATTTTAAAGGAAAGCCACCATGCCATCGATTTCTAAGAATGTCCCACCATTGACTTTCGTTTAAAGGTATGCCGGTACCAACAATGTTTGTATGACCCATAGTCATAGCATTTTCCATCGTATCCGTTAAAAATTTAATGCCCAAAGCCGGAGGGTTTGAAAGATACCCATTAACTCCACCGCTTGTATTTTCATCCAATAAATCACCGTTATAGAAATATAAAATATGGTTAGTACTATCAGAACCCACATAATCATCCATTGGATTTCCTATGTCACCATCCATAAAAAAGCCTACTTTCACGCTATCATAGGTCAAACTGCTTCGATTAATTATTTTGTATTGCAAAAATAAAGTTTGGTTTATATCGGTATCATTCTGACTATTAAATCCATATAGCATCCAATGAAACTCAAAAGGCATTAGGGGATTAACAGGGTGATTGATCCAATATATTGCTTCATCCCCTTGAATGTAAGGATAATCTCCATTTTCAGGATCATAACAATCGTTTCTATTTCTATCGATAAAAGGCGCTAAATCTACTGCCATACCTGCGCTTGAATCTGCGTTGGCAGGCCAATTTTTAATGCCAAGTGGTAAGATGTAATTCGATTGGTTGAAATTTGCTCGATGAAAATCAATCTCTTGCCTACTGACTTTAACGATATAACTTTTCCCAAGAGCAGAAGCATTGCTCATAGGTCCTGGATTTCGCTCACGCATATACATGTTTACCGGATTGACCAGCACATTATTGGTGCCCTGTAATTTTGCAGCAACGATTACATTGGCAGAAAAAACTCCATGTTTTCCCGAATTTTTTGGAAACTCAAAATTAAGTGTAGCATTAGGGTTGCTACTAAATAAGGGTTCCGTATCATTTACGCGGGTTCGAATCTGATTAACATCCATGGTTTCCTCATGATTAGAAGGACTGATGAGTGAAGATGCCATATAAAATCCGTTATCGCTTCCAATTATCGCAATCCCGTCATTAGAATCCATATCACTTGCCAAAACATTTCTTTTACCGGTGATTTTAAAAATTACTGGGTTGAGTATGGTATCTTTAAGCGCTCCAATAACAAAATCATCTTGAGAATCAGAAATCCATATTTGATTGTCTTTTTCAACAACCATATTGGGATTGCTTATTCCGTTGGCATAGAAATTAGTGAAATTGATTTCATTTAAATTAAAAGGATAAGTCAGTTCTGCTATTCGAGCTTGATTTCTTCCAGCAAAGAAAATTTTTCCGTTTCGAGATTTAAAAAATTTAACCTGATAGTTCCCAGAAAATCTTCCGGTAGGTGGTGAAGACCAATTATTGCCATCAAAAACTTCATATATGGTAATAGGTGCGGCATCAATAACCGCCGTTCGAGTTAAAATATATACCATGTCATTAGTATCACTCTCAATGGCCCGAGCAACTTTACTAGAATAATGTGTAAACTGTGTTCCATCATATTTAGACACCCCATTGAGTGAAGCTATCCACAAATCGCCATTTGAGGTAGAGGCAATATCTGTGATGTTGTTTGTAAGCAATCCATTCACCGTAGAAAACACTGTAAAATTTGTTCCATTATATGATGCGATCCCAAAATCTGTCAATACCCACAAAGTGTTTTGCACATATTCTATATCTTTTATATTTTGATTATTAAGCGCAGAATTAAATATTGTATAATTTGTAAAATTAGTTCCATCAAAATGTGACAAGCCAGAGTCAGTTGCTAACCAAATATTCGAAGCATCTTGAATCAACACTTTATTTATCGAATTAGCTACTAAGCCATCTGCACTTGTAAAATGCTGCCAATTATTTTGCGAAAACACTTGATTTATAGATAACAAGATAAAGATAAAAGTAAGAATTCGAAGAAATATCATAAATTTTATATAATGAAATGTTGAATAATAAAATTAACAAAATGTTGAATAAGCCTAAATTAACATTCAAACACCAATCCTCAACATTTTGTAACTTTAGCCAATGATTCAACAATTAAAATCTCAGTTTAGTGCCTATGGGGAAAATTTTCTTTCTCAGTTGCCAATAATACTAATTGGTCTGGTTTTATTTTTTATATTGTTCTTGACAGGTAGGCTCTTTAAAAAACTGTTCCTTAAAAGATTTACAAAAAGAGTTCACGACCAATTACTTATTAATTTTTTGGGAAATCTTATTTATTGGTTCTTTATTGTCATCGGATTTAGTCTATTCCTTACTCAAATTGGATTGGGAAAAGCAGTGACAGGGTTGCTTGCTGGAGCAGGTGTTACAGCAATTATTCTCGGATTTGCTTTTAAAGATATTGGCGAAAATCTGCTTTCGGGAATTATGATGGCATTCAGTAGACCATTTAATATTGGAGATGTTATTGAAATAAATGGCTATAACGGAACTGTGAAAAATTTAAACCTTCGAAACACACATCTAAGAACCTTTGATGGAAGAGACATCTATATTCCTAACTCCAACATGATCAAAAATCCTTTGGTAAACTATACTCAGGATGGATTGCTAATGCATGATTTCAAAATTGGTATAGGCTACAGTGAAGCCATTCCTCAAGTAGTCAAAGTGATTTATGAAGTTCTTTCAAGTGTAAAAGGCGTTGTTCAGATTAAAAATCTTAAGCCCTTTGTTACTGTTAGTGAGTTTGCAACTAGTACCATTAATTTAAAAACCCACTTTTGGGTCAATTCTAAAGATTTTATCGGCTCAACTGTCATTTTACGTTCTGAAGTTATGCGCTTAGTAATTGCTGAACTCATGGAGCATAATTTTGAAATGCCCTCAGATATTTTAGAATTAAAAATTTATCAGGAAGATAAAGCCATTCCAATAAAAATTATAAAGGAGCAACCATAAACTACAATAATCTTGCAGCTTCTTTTGCATGATAAGTCAAGATAATAGAAGCTCCGGCTCGTTTCATGGAAATCAATTTTTCTAGCATTACCTTTTCACCATCAATCCAACCTTTAGCTGCAGCAGCTTTTAGCATGGCATATTCCCCACTAACATTGTAAGCTGCCATTGGTAAGTCACAAGCCTCTCTCAAATCTCGAATAATATCTAAGTATGACAAAGCGGGTTTTACCATCAAAAGATCAGCACCTTCCTCAATGTCCAATTTTGCCTCTTTCATTGCTTCTGTTCGATTGGCAGGATCCATTTGATAGGTTTTTCGATCACCAAATGAAGGAGTCGAACCAGCCGCATCTCTAAATGGGCCATAAAATGCAGAAGCGTATTTAACAGCATACGACATGATGGGCGTATTTTCATAATTATTTTCATCTAGTGCTGCTCGAATTGCCCCTACCATTCCATCCATCATACCAGAAGGCGCAATTAAATCTGCACCTGCTTGAGTCATTGAAATTGCTTGTTTTCCAAGATTAATTAAGGTCTTATCGTTATGTACATCATTTTCATGAATAACACCGCAGTGACCGTGATCAGTGTATTCACAAAAACAAACATCTGCAACCAAGTAAAAATTAGGATAATTAGCTTTAATATACCGCATGGCTTGCTGAACAATTCCCTGTTCGTTCCATGATGAAGAACCAATGGCATCTTTCTTTTTAGGTACTCCAAAAAGCATCAAAGAGGGAATGCCCAAATCCTTTAATTCTCTCAACTCAGCATCTAGTTGATCGATTGAAAATCGAAAAATTCCAGGCATGCTGGAAATCTCTGTGTGTATGTTCTCCCCTTCTTCAATAAACAAAGGATAGATAAAATCATTTACAGACAAATGGTTTTCACGAACCATTGCTCGAATGACAGCGTTTTTTCTCAATCTTCTAGGTCTGAACATAGGTATTGGCTTTTTTTAATTCATCAACCATTCCTTCAGCAGTATGAGGATTTGCAATAAAATCCACATTGTAACCCAAGTTTTCAGCTTTTTTAGCTGTGCTTGGCCCAATGCAACAGATTTTAATGGATTCCAAATCTACTGGGTGCTTTTCAATATTTCTGTGAAAGGCTTCCACTGCAGAAGGACTGGCAAATGTAAGGTAATCTATCTCTTTTGAAAAAACTGCTTGAAGCTTTTCCACTGAATAGTTAACTGAGATAGTGTGGTATAAATCAATTGATAAAACCCTGGCTCCACGATTCTCCATGATACGAACATATTCATTGTCTGCACTAGAAGATCTAGGAATTAAAACGTTTTTTCCGTTTAAATCATCCATGTTAGCAGCCAAAACTTCGGCAGTGTATTTTATAGGAACAAAATTGGTTCTATAGCCCAATTGCTCTAATTTCAGTTTTGTTTTTTCTCCAACTGTTGCAATTTTCAAATCTGGATAAAAGTAGAATTTTGTTCCATACTCATCGGCAGCTTGAAAGAAAAAACGAACAGCATTTTCACTAGTAAAAACAAACCAATCAAATTGTTCTAATTGATCCAAAGCAAGGTGCAATGGTTTTAAATCAGCACTTAAAACGGTTTGAATCATTGGTAATAAAATGGGCTCAAAACCTGCTCTTTCGAGTTCGTTGCTGAAAGAAGCAGTTTGATTTTCTGCTCTGGTGATAATTACTTTGGGCTTATTTTTTTCCATGAAAGTATTCAACAAGTGACTTTTTCACTCAATATTAGTTCACCTTTTCTTTTCTCAACCTACTGAGTACCCTTTCATTTAAATCTTGAGCCAATTGTTTTGCTAATTGAGTAGACAATCGTTTATGCCCTTCTATTTCTCCTGTTTCAACAATTTTGCCATCAGCAGAAGCATACAAGCCTTTTATTAAAATGGCTTCTCCCTCAACCTTAGCATAAGATGCAATGGGATAATTACAACCTCCACCCAAAGCAGTTAGAAAAATACGCTCAGCTTGCGTTGAGATTTCAGTATCAAGATGATTGACTTGCGCTACAATTCTCGCTGCTTCTTTATCTGTTTTTCGAACTTCTAAAGCCAGAGCACCTTGACAAACAGCTGGAATCATTTCATCTTCAGTTAATATTTCAGTAGCTTTTCCAATCATTCCCAATCGTTTTAAACCGGCAGCTGCTAAAATTATGGCGTCATAATCACCTTCCATCATTTTCTTTATTCTTCCATCAAGGTTTCCCTGAATAAATTTCACTTCAAGGTGCGAATGTTTTTGCTTGATTTGGATTTCTCTTCTTAAACTTCCTGTTCCTACAATTGCTCCATCTGGAAGGTCTTCTAATTTCTGACCATTTTTTGAAATAACTACGTCTCGAACATCTTCTCGTTCTGAAATTGCTGCAATGGTCAAATCGGGTACTTGTTCTATCGGCAAATCCTTGTAGCTGTGAACAGCAATATCTACCTCTCCAGACTGTAATGCTCGTTGAATTGCAGTTGTAAAGGCTCCCATTACATCAATGTTTCCATCGTCGCCACTGGTACGTATAACTTTAGTAACATATTCATTTTGAGGCGCCTTTTCTTTCAGTCGTTCTATCATGAAATGTGTTTGGGTCAATGCCAACTTGCTGCCCCTTGTTCCAATAATGAGTCTTCTTTTAGGAACGAAAATGTCTACATTGTCTAAGTTAAATACTTTTTTCACGGTATTTATCGGATTATCAGTGTGGTGTAAGTTTTGAGCAAAATTGGTTACTTCTTCAAAAGGTTTCTTGGAAACTTTTCGAATTAATCGATGAGCAAAGCGCTCAATCAACTTAGTGTGTTCTTGAGAAAGTTCTCCCATTTTTGGCAAAAGCCATTTCAATTCTTCCTCTTTAACATCTTGTAAACTTGTCCAATATGCCTCTAAAACTGGCGCTGCTTTTCGATGATAGAACCACTGCATGAATTTCTTTTCTTCTTCGCCAAGTATTTTTTTCACTTGAGGAATTTCATCTTGCCGTTTCATCAAGCCTTCGAAAGTCATTTCTTTGATATCGTCGAGGTCATAGAGTGTTACATTTTCAAAGTCCTTTAAAGCAGGATTGAAGTTTCTTGGTAATCCAAAATCAATTAATAGTTTTGGTCGGTCGGCATCTAAAGCAAATTGAGCTCTCGTACAACGGCTGTTGGCAACTTCTTTTTCACTCAACAAATTAATTTCACCTTGGGTTCCACCTATTATAATGTCAACTTTTGACAATAAATGATGTAGTTCAGATGCATGAACTGCGGTTCCACCCCACTCTGCTGCCATTTTTTTTGCCCTAGCACGGTCATGGCTGGCAATAAATAATTCCTTTACAGTAGTTCTGTCTAAAACAGTATTAACTAGGTTAGCCATGTTTCCTGTTCCCACAACCAACAAAGCACTCTGAGATAAATCGTAACCGTGGTGTTGAATCAGTTCGAAACCAACCGTTGCTAAAGAAGCCGAATGCTTTCCAATGTTGGTTTCTAAGCGAGCGCGCTTGCCAACATGGACTGCTTGACGAATAAATTCATCTAACATAGGTCCAATGGTTTTCTCTTTTCGAGCCAAATCCAAGGCTTCTCGAATTTGTCCCACAATTTGATGTTCTCCAATTGCTTGAGACTCCAAACCAGCAGCGGTAGAAAATAAGTTTTGAATGGCAATTTGAGTGTCTGGTAAAACACTTAAGTATTGGCTATAATCGCCAAATTGTTGTAAGTATTTTTCTAATTCAAAGTAATTATCTCCAAAAGCGTAAAGCGACAAACGATTGCAGGTTGAAATAATAAAGACCTCTTGGTAGGAACTTTTGAGCGCTTTAAGTGCTTGAGTTGTTTGCGCCTTATTGAACGCCAACTTTTCTCTAACGGCTATGGGTGCTAATCGGTGACTTAATTCAATTCCAACAATACGATTCATTAAGGCTTCGCTACATTTTATACAAAATTAACCACAAAGCAGCGATCAATGTGTCTTAAATTTATGTTTTTAGAAAGATTGATTTATCTTCATTTAGCTTTCGCTTAATATAAAATTAAAGTCGAAATAGCTTGCCAAAAATTAAATTGTTGAAAAAAAAAGACATTAATCGCGCGAACAACGCATCAATTCTACCCTAAAAAAAATAGTCGATTTGTTGATAAAAGTAAAATACTCAATTGAATAAAAGTCCGATGAGTTACTACCTTGGTCGAGGTTAATATACAGTTAACCTTGTCAATAGAAATTAAAATCCAATTAACTGAAAATGAAAGAGACAGCCACAAAACAAGCCATTGATGAATTGAACGATATGAAAAGTTCTACCACAGAAAAAAAAGAAAAAATGACAAGCTACTCCTATGATGAGGTTGTCAAAAGTGCAACTGAATATTTTAAGGGAGATGACCTGGCAGCAAATGTCTGGCTTAATAAATATGCCTTAAAAGATTCTGCTGGAAATATCTATGAAAGAACTCCAGATGATATGCACAGAAGACTGGCATCTGAAATTGCTCGAGTAGAAAAGAAATATCCAATGTCTTTATCGGAAGATGAAATTTTTGACCTTCTAAAAGATTTTAAATACATTGTTCCACAAGGTGGCCCAATGACAGGAATTGGTAATCCATTCCAAATTGCATCTTTATCTAACTGTTTCGTTATCGGAAATAAGGGCGTGGCTGACTCTTATGGTGGTGTAATGAAAATTGACGAAGAACAAGTTCAGTTAATGAAAAGAAGAGGTGGTGTTGGACACGATTTGTCACATATTCGCCCAAAAGGAAGTCCTGTTATGAACAGTGCATTAACTTCTACCGGAATTGTTCCCTTTATGGAGCGCTATTCTAATTCAACAAGAGAAGTTGCACAAGATGGAAGAAGAGGTGCTTTAATGTTGAGCGTTTCAGTAAAACATCCTGATGTTGAAGGATTTATTGACGCAAAAATGGATGGTACTAAAGTAACTGGTGCTAATGTTTCTGTAAAAATTACCAACGATTTTATGAAGTCTGTTGTTGATGACAAACCTTTCAAACAACAATACCCTGTAGATAGCAGTAACCCAACTTTCGAAAAAGAGGCAAATGCTAAAAATATATGGAACAAAATTGTTCACAATGCATGGAAGTCTGCAGAACCTGGAATTTTATTTTGGGATACTGTAATTAATGAATCCGTTCCAGATTGCTACGCTGATTTAGGTTTCAAAACCGTATCTACTAACCCATGTGGAGAAATTCCACTTTGTCCTTATGACAGTTGCAGGTTATTGGCTATCAACTTATTTAATTATGTTGAAAATCCATTTACTCCAGAAGCGAGCTTCAACATGCAGAAATTTAAAAAGCATGCTGCCTATGCTCAAAGAATCATGGATGACATTGTTGATTTAGAAATGGAAAAAATTGACGCCATCATTAAAAAAATCGAAGATGATCCTGAAGCTATTGATGTTAAAAGAACAGAACTAAACCTTTGGAAAAAGATCAAGCAAAAGTGTATGGAAGGTAGAAGAACCGGAGTTGGAATTACAGCCGAAGGTGATATGCTTGCGGCATTAGGCAAAACTTACGGTACTGACGAAGCACTTGATTTCTCAGTAAAAGTTCACAAAACTTTAGCACTTGAGGCTTATCGTTCATCTGTAGAAATGGCAAGAGATCGTGGTTCTTTCCCTATTTACGATTCAATTCGTGAAGAAAGAAATCCAATGATTAATCGAATAAAAGATGCCGATCCGGCTTTGTACGAAGACATGGTGAAGTACGGTAGAAGAAACATTGCTTTGTTGACCATTGCTCCAACAGGTACTACAAGCATCATGACCCAAACCACGTCTGGTATTGAGCCAGTATTTATGGTTTCCTACAAAAGAAGAAGAAAAGTTAACCCGAATGATAAGCAAGTACGTGTTGATTTTGTTGATGAAGTTGGAGATGCTTGGGAAGAATACCATGTTTTCCACCACAACTTTAAAACTTGGTTGAAAATTAATGATTATGATGTTCAAGCAGTTGCAACTTATGATGAAGTTGAATTAAATAAAATTATTGAACAATCTCCTTATTACAAGGCTACAGCAAACGATGTGAACTGGGTGAACAAAGTGAAAATGCAAGGCGCGGTTCAAAAATGGGTAGATCATTCTATTAGTGTAACAGTAAATGTACCAGAAGAAATTTCTGAAGAAATGATTGGGAAAATCTACATCACCGGTTGGGAAAGTGGTTGTAAAGGAATTACAGTTTATCGCGATGGTTCACGATCTGGCGTTTTGGTTAGCAATGATGACAAAGGTAAAAAAGAAAATGCTGCTCAATTCATTGAAACACATGCACCTAAAAGACCAAGATCTATTGAAGCAGACATTGTTAAATTCAATAATAACCAAGAAAAATGGATTGCAGTAGTTGGTACAATCGACGGCAGACCATATGAGATTTTTACTGGTAGAGCCGAAGATTCTTTTGCCATTTTAGGTCAAGTGGATCGCGGTTGGGTAATTCGTAGCAGAACAGACGATGGAAGATCAAGATACGATTTCCAATATGAAGATAAAGACGGTTATAAAACTACCATCGAAGGACTTTCAAGAACGTTTAACCAAGAATATTGGAACTATGCAAAACTAATTTCAGGAGTATTGCGTCACGGTATGCCAATTGCTTTTGTAGTAGACATGGTTGCAAACCTACACTTGAGTGATGAAAGTTTAAATACTTGGAAAAACGGTGTAGTTCGTGCATTGAAAAGATACATTCCAGATGGAACGAAAGTAGAAGGAGAAGCATGTCAAGAGTGTGGATCTTCTGAAGGTTTAATGTTTAAAGAAGGTTGTCTTACTTGTTCCGATTGTGGATATAGTAAGTGTGGCTAAAGTTTTGAATTCAGAGTGTAAAAACCTCCTATTTGTTCAATTAATTTGAGACTTAGGAGGTTTTTTTGTGCTTAAGTTTACCACATGAAACCTTTCCAAATTTTCTGTTGGATTTTATTAATTTCTTTTGCATTAGCGTGTGGAACAGCCAACAGAGGATATAAAAAACCGAGAAAAAAGAAGGCAAAATGCGATTGTCCAACTTTTGGTTGGAAAAAGGATTCCGAATTTAGCACAAAAGTAAATTGTTGATTTCACAATTAGCCATTTAACCTTATTTTTGCTATTTAGAACTAATCTAAATAAGACTTGGAGAAAACGCTAGCAGATTGTAAAATAGGAGACGAAGTAATTCTGAGTAAAATTGCTGAACGCCATTTGAGTATTCAACTATTCAGTATGGGTTGTTTGATTGGAGAAAAATTGACCATCGAAAGAATTGCTCCATTTGGAGATCCAATTGTAATCAGTATTGAAGATAGTTTTATCAGTTTAAGAAAAGCAGATGCAATGCAAATGCAAGTGATAAAAAATGGAGATTTATGATAGAGTCAACTAGTCAAGCTTGGAAAGCTATTGATCAAGAAACCATCCGTTTAATCTTAGTTGGCAATCCAAATTCTGGTAAGTCTACCATATTTAATTCACTAACAGGGCTAAATCAACGGGTTGGAAATTTCCCTGGCGTAACAGTCGAAAAAAAAATTGGGTACTTCAAGTTATTTGGCAAGCTAAAAGTTGAAATTGTTGATTTACCTGGAACATACAGTTTAGATCCAAAATCTGAAGATGAACGAATAACTTTTGATTATTTAAATGATTCCAATAGAAGCGATAAAAAGGAGATTATTGTTGTCATCGCAGATGCTTCTAATCTAAAAAAGAACTTACTTCTCACCACTCAATTAATTGATTTAAACCATCCAACTATACTTGTTTTAAACATGATGGACATTGTTGATCGAAACAATGTTACAATTGATGTCAAAGGTCTGGAAAAAGAACTTTCCATTCCAATTATTCCTATGAATGGCAGGATTGGAAAGGGTCTAAGTGAACTAAAAACTAGTATTTCACAATATGAATTTAAATCAAATAAAAAATTTATTGATGCAGAAAAAGGTGCAGATATTTTAGAAAATACAATCAACCGCTATGATAAAATAAAGCAAGTTATTGCAAAGACTGTCAAGAGAAGTGGTGTATCTAAAAGCACTTTAATCACTCGAAAAATAGACAGCATTTTAATGCATCCAGTTTGGGGTTTTGCCATTTTTCTTTTTATCCTATTTTTAATATTTCAAGCTATTTTTTCATGGTCGACCTATCCAATGGACTGGATTGAAAATGGTTTTTTAGTGTTTGGCAGTTTTGTTTCAACCGTTCTCCCTGACGGAGTTATCAATGATTTGATCGTTGATGGAGTTTTAGCTGGTTTAGGAGGAATCATTGTATTTATACCTCAAATTGCTCTGTTATTTATGTTTATAGCCATTTTAGAAGACAGCGGCTATTTGGCTAGAGTTAGTTACTTAACAGATAATTTACTCAAGAGATTTGGTTTAAATGGACGTTCCATTATCCCTCTATTGGGAGGCGCGGCTTGTGCTGTCCCTGCCATTATGAGTGCGAGAACAATCAGCAATAAAAAAGAGCGTTTATTGACCATTTTTGTAACTCCACTCATTAGCTGTTCAGCGAGAATTCCTGTTTACACATTGTTGATAGCATTGGTTATCCCTGCTGAAAAGCAGTTTTTTGGTTTCAATTTACAAGGAATGGTAATGATGGGATTGTACCTCATTGGCTTTTTTGCAGCTCTTCTAACAGCTGTGATTATGAAATTTTGGATTAAATCCAAAGAAAGAACCAATTTCATCATGGAGCTACCGATTTACAGAACACCAAGATGGAAAAATGTGGGCTTCACCATTATCAATAAAGTAAAAGTTTTTTTATTTGAAGCAGGAAAAATCATCATAGCTGTTTCGATTATCCTTTGGATTTTGTCTTCTTACGGACCAGGAGATCAAATGGAACAAGTAGAACTGAAGTATCAAAATTCAGAACAAACAGTTAATAGCGAGCAGTTGGCAAGTGAAAAATTAGAAGTTTCCTATGCCGGTCATTTAGGTAAATTTATGGAACCAGTTATCCGTCCCCTAGGTTTCGATTGGAAGATTGGAATCGCAATTATTACATCCTTTGCTGCCAGAGAAGTATTTGTTGGAACTATGGCAACACTATATAGCGTTGGAGACGAAAATAATACTGCTTCCATCAAAGAAAAAATGGAACGCGCCACTCACACTGTATCAGGAGAAAAAGTTTATACCAAAGCTACAGCCTATTCTCTATTAATTTTTTATGCCTTTGCATTGCAATGCATGGCAACAGTTGCAATTGTGGTTAAAGAAACAGGAGGGTGGAAATGGCCAATTATACAGTTGCTTTACATGGGCTTATTAGCCTATTTTTCAAGTTTACTCGTTTATCAACTATTTTCATAAGCATTGGAAGAAATACTCATCAAATACCTGCCAGAGCAGTCGATACCAGTTGTGCTAAATTGGTTCGAAGAATACAAATTTCATTTAAAAATCAGTAAAACCAGAGCAAGCAAGCTAGGTGATTTCAGACCATCATCTAAAGGCATGCCTCATAGAATTTCTGTTAACGGTGACTTAAATAAATTTCACTTTTTAATTACTCTAACTCATGAAGTAGCGCATGTAAAAACATGGATAGAACATGGCAGAAATGCTTTACCACACGGAAAAGAATGGCAAAAAGACTTTACAGAACTTCTCGAAGTTGTAACTCAAACTGTGGATTTACCAAAAGATCTATTGGAAGTAATTTACCAACATGCTAAAAGTCCAAAAGCATCCAGTTGCAGTGATCCAAAGCTTTATAAAGCACTCAGAAAATACGATGTAAATGCAGAAGAATTAGCTCATTTAGATGAACTCGAATTTGGTGAATATTTTGCTCTAAATCGTGGACGAGTTTTTAAAAAGGGTGAAAAAAGAAGAACACGCTATATGTGTTTGGATCAAAATAGTGGTAAACCTTATTTGATTTCAGCTCATGCTAAAGTTAAGCGCCTAAAGTAGTATTTTTGAAAATCAAACTAAAACACCATGAAGAAAGAAAATAATTACTGCGTAATTATGGCTGGAGGAATTGGAAGTCGATTTTGGCCAATGAGTCGAACGAATTTTCCTAAACAATTTATTGATGTTCTTGGAACTGGTCAAACCTTGATTCAACAAACCTTTGATCGAATAGCCAATTTAGTACCTAAAGAAAACATTTACATCGTTACCAACGATTTATATAAAAATTTGGTTTTGGAGCAGCTTGATATCAAGAAAGAACAAGTTATTTGTGAGCCAAACCGAAGAAATACAGCACCTTGTATTGCTTATGCAAACTATAAAATTGCCAAGAAAAACCCTAATGCCAATATTATTGTAGCACCTGCAGATCACCTTATTTTGAAAGAGAAAAAGTTTATTGAAGTTATGCAAACAGCTTTAGACTTTACTGAAAAAAATAATGTTTTGGTTACTTTAGGAATTAGTCCAACTAGACCAGACACTGGTTATGGATACATTCAGTTTGAAGAAAACAGTGATTCAGAAATTAAAAAAGTTAAAACCTTTACTGAAAAACCAGATTTAGAATTAGCCAAACAGTTTTTAGAAAGCGGTGATTTTAGCTGGAATTCAGGAATGTTTATTTGGAATATTTCTTCGATTAGTGAAGCATTTAAAAAATATTTGCCGCAAATTGACTCACTTTTTCAAGAAAAAGCTGCTGCTTTCAATACCAATGAAGAAAACAAAGCAATCGATGAAATTTATGCAGTTTGTAAAAGCGTTAGCATCGATTACGGTGTAATGGAAAAAGCGGAGAACGTTTATGTAATTAGTGCAGATATTGGATGGTCTGACTTAGGAACATGGGGTTCAATTTATACGCATTTAAAACACGATGATAAGCACAATGCAGTCGTTGGTAAAAATGTGATGCTTTACGAATCTGAAGGGTGCATTGTAAGTGTTCCAAATGAAAAACTAGTGGTTCTTCAAGGTTTAAAAGACTATATTGTTATTGAATCTAATGACACGCTTTTGGTTTGCAAAAAAAGCGATGAGCAAAAAATTAAAGAATTTGTAACTGATATTAAACTAGAAAAGGGAGAAAAATACATTTAGTAGTTCATCTCCCTTTCTTTTTAAAGCTATAATAATTATTATCCTATATAGATTAATAATCAGCTGTAACGTAATCTAAAGTCTTTCCTCTTAATATTGTTACATCGATATTTTTATCTTTAGCTGTGTTGTTTTTAAAGTTTTCGATGATTTCAAAAACATCATAGTCTACTCTTACAGAACCTCTCATGTCAATTGTTAAATCTGTCCCATCTTCTAATTGACTAAGCTGTTTTTGAATAGAACCTTTGTTTAAATAAGTTACTTCTTCTGCCAATCTCATCGTTATTTGAGGATTTCCGTTATTTTGCTCTTTTTTATGCATGAAAAGCGAGTTTCTATAATTATTTCGAATAATCATAAACATTGTAACTGCTACACCCATTCCAATACCTTTCAATAAATCAGTAAAGACAATCCCTAAAATTGTAATCACAAAAGGAATAAATTGATCCATTCCCAGGTTGAACATTTTTTTGAATAGACTTGGCTTTGCTAATTTATAACCGACTACAAAAAGCACACTTGCCAAGACACCTAAGGGAATGTAATTTAATATTTTTGGTATTAAAATAACAGAAAAAAGCAATAAGAAACCATGAATTATCGCTGACAATTTAGTTTTACCCCCTGATTGAATATTTGCTGAACTTCTAACAATTACTTGAGTGATTGGCAATCCACCAATTAAACCTGAAAGAATATTTCCTGAACCCTGAGCAATTAATTCTCTATTGGTAGGGGTTACCCGTTTTTTAGGGTCCAATTTATCGGTGGCTTCAACACTTAACAAGGTTTCTAAACTTGCTACTATGGCAATGGTAACACCGAGAACATAAACCTGATAATTGCCAATTTGACTAAAATCAGGTAAAGTAAATTCGTTTATAAAAGAAGAAAAACCGTCAGTTACAGGCACTGTCACTAAGTGTTCTGCTGAAATAGCCCATTCAGGAAAAAAGTTAGAACATACAAATTGATAAAAAATTCCAAAAAGAACAGCTACAATAGGTCCTTGGATAATGGTAAATATCTTTGCTTTTTTACTTAATACATTGTCCCAAAAAATTAATAAAAGTAGCGATACTGCCGATACTACAACTACTGGTAATGAAATGTAATCCAACATGGTAACTAACGTACTAAAAGTATTTTCACCATCAGGTTGAATAAAATTTAAATCACCTTCATAATCTTTATCATAACCCAGTGCATGAGGAATTTCTTTTAGAATTATAATAATGCCAATACCTGAAAGCATCCCTTTAATAACAGAGGAAGGAAAAAAGTAACCTATGAATCCGGCCTTTGCAAAGCCAAGTACTAATTGAATGATTCCTCCAATAACTACAGCTAATAAAAATATATCATAAGCTCCCAGTTCTTGAATTGCGTTTAGAACAATGACCGCCAAACCAGCTGCCGGACCACTTACTCCTAATGAAGATCCACTAATTGCTCCAACTACAATTCCACCGATTATTCCAGCAATAATTCCAGAAAAAAGTGGAGCGCCACTAGCTAAAGCGATTCCTAAACAAAGAGGAAGGGCTACAAAGAAAACAATAAAACTTGCGGGTAGGTCACTTTTTATATTATCGAAGAATTTCATTTAATTACTTTTTAATAGATTGACTTAAAGTCAATTGGAAATAGAGAAATATTTAAACTAAGGAACTTTTATCGAGAAAAAGTTTAAACTTTGGGAGGAGGAGAAAAGATTTCATAAAAACCTTGATGAAGGTATAAAAAATCTTTGATTATTGCTGCCGTAGCAACTAAAACCTTGTCGTAATAATCGTTTCTGTCAAATTTTGAGTCCTGCTTTTCCTTGATTGTTTTAGTCTCATAATTAATTGTATTATGGCTTTCTTCTTCTTCAGCGATATTTATATTGATTTCAATATCATCTGAAAGGCCTGAAAATTCAACAATGCTTTGAAGCACAGAAAGTCCCATGAAACTATAAATAGCAGTTAAAAGAATGAAATAACTGATTAATTTATTGAAAATCAATATATAAGATTTTTTGTAAAAGTAATACTTTAACAGCTTTACTCAACTAGCTATAGATTAAACAAAGTTAAAGTTTAGTAGCCTCCAGAACCAATTCCTGTTTGTTCGATTGGATGCCAAGTGGTTTTAACCTCCATAAAATCTTTAATTGAGTAAGGTGATAAAAGCCTGTCACCTTTTAAATACTTGCTATCCCAATGCTTAATACGTTTTAAATTGCTAGCAGCTTGCACTCCAACTTCATATAAATCAAACTGATTTCCTAAAAGTAATAAAGCATTAACATCCATGTGGCTTGTGAAATGTGGTAACAATTCACTTTCTTCTCCGCTTAAAATATTTACCACTCCCGAAGGTAAATCAGAATGATGTAAAACTTCCGCTAAAACAATAGCACTTAGTGTGCTTTGCTTAGGAGTAAGTGCAACCAAACTATTACCACTACAAATTATGGCAACTATAGAAGCTACGAAATCTTTAAAAGAAATGAGTGAATTGGCAACTAATCCGACTACTTCAGTTGGTTCTAAAATCGAAAAGTTGAAATGACTGCTCGCAACAGGATTAACACTGCTAAAAACTTGCTGAAACTTATCAGTCCATCCTGCAAAATAAACAACTCGATCTATCGCTTCATTAACTTGTCCTTCTGCTTTTGCTTTAGAAACTGATTGCTCCTTTGCTATCAGTGAAGCTATTTCCAGCTTCCTTCCTTCTAGGTTTTCTGCAATTCTATAAAGTATTTGACCAATATTATAAGCTGAACGAGAAACCCAAGGTGCTTGAGCCTTTCTAGCCGCTTGCACTGCATTTCGAAAATCTTTTCGAGAAGAAAGTGAGCAGTTAGCCAGTTGTTCGTCCTTTTTATTTTTAAGTTGAAAATACCTTCCCGACTCAGATCGAACAAAACTACCATTGATGTATAACTTGTAAGTTTTCATGATTTCAATGCGTTCTGCCATTCAATTAAAATTTAAGTAACAAATCTATGAAATTCAACCAAGAAAATTACTAGCTTCTATTTCTTGACCTTAAGTAAGTGCTTGGCTAAAGCTAAATCTATTGGGGTGGTGATTTTAATGTTCTCTACATTTCCCTCCACTAGACTTACTTTAATTCCATGATTTTCAACCACTGAAGCATCGTCTGTATAAATAGATTGATAGGGCTGACTGTATGCTTCTTTAAGTAATTCTGATTTAAAACATTGCGGGGTTTGCACTAATCGAAAATTTTCTCGGATTACAGCATTCGAACCTTTATTTGTAAGTTCTCGAATAGATTCATTCAACTTCATTACTGGTATGCAAGCACCAGTCAATTTAACGCCGTCAAATGCTTTTTGAATGGTTAAACTATTTACTAAAGGTCGAACAGCATCATGAATAGCGACAATCGTATTTGAATCAACTAGAGAAAGTCCTGATTGAACAGATTCAAAGCGATTAGAACCCCCTTCAGCTATAAGAACATGTTCTAGGTTAAATTTCTTGGCAATCTTCTCCCATCGATAAAAATGAGCTTTTGGAAGCACCAAAATAACTAAAAGATCAGAAACTGCTTGAAGAAATTTCTCAATAGTGTAAACAACAATTTCTTTGCCTGAAATCTTTAGAAACTGCTTGGGAATTGATGTCCCCATGCGTTCTCCACTTCCTCCTGCAACAATTATTGCAACCTTTTTCAAACCTTAAATTATTAGCATGGCGTCACCATAGCTGTAGAATCTATATTTCTCTTTGATGGCTATTTTATAAGCTTCCATTATTAAGTCATAACCTCCAAATGCAGCAGTCATCATCAATAAAGTAGATTCAGGCATGTGAAAATTGGTCACCATCATATCAGCGATCTTAAAATCGTATGGTGGGAAAATGAATTTATTGGTCCATCCTTTAAAAGGCTTCAACTGCCCATCAGTAGAAACTGAAGTTTCAATACAGCGCATACTAGTAGTTCCAACTGCAATGATTTTATTTTTTCGCTTTTTAGCATCATTGATAATCTTAGCAGTCGATTCAGGAATTTCCATTTCTTCAGAATCCATTTTATGCTTGGTCAAATCTTCAACCTCAACAGTTCTGAAAGTTCCCAATCCAATATGCAAAGTTAATGGAGCAAATTCAACTCCTTTAATTTCGCAACGCTTCAATAAATGCTTACTGAAATGCATTCCCGCTGTAGGAGCAGCAACAGCACCTTCTTTAGTTGCATAAACCGTTTGATAACGCTCTTCATCTTCAGGCTCAACTGCACGGTTGATGTATTTTGGAATCGGCGTTTCACCCAATGATTCTATGATTTTCTTAAATTCATCGTGAGTTCCATCAAATAAGAACCTGAGTGTTCTACCTCTAGAAGTGGTATTGTCTATTACCTCGGCAACTAAATCATCATCTCCAAAATAAAGTTTATTCCCTATTCTTATTTTTCTTGCAGGATCAACCAAAACATCCCACAACAAATTATCTCCATTTAATTCTCTAAGTAAAAAAACTTCAATTTTAGCCCCAGTCTTCTCTTTATTTCCGTACAATCTTGCAGGAAAAACTTTGGTGTCGTTCATTACTAATACATCACCTTCATTGACATACTCAATGATGTCTTTGAAAGTTTTGTGTTCGATGGTACCTGTTTTTCTGTTTACGACCATCATTCTAGATTCATCCCTATTTTCTACAGGATATTCAGCCAATAATTCCGCTGGCATGTTAAATTTAAACTTTGATAATTTCATTCTCCGGAATTGCTTTAATTAATGGTTAAAAAAAAGAGGGTGCAAAGTTAATTAATTAGAATTAAACTTGAGCCTCTCTCATCAAGTACTCCTCAATGCTTTGAATATCTTGGGAATTAGCAACATTGAAGTCGCCTATTTTGGTTCTTCTAAGGCTTTTTAAATAGGCTCCAACAGCTAATTTATCTCCAAAATCGTTTGCAATTGAACGAATATAAGTCCCTTTAGAACATTCAATTCTGAAGTCAATTTCTGGTAATCGAGTTGCTAAAAATTCAAAATCATACAACTCAACTTCTTTGGCTTTTATTACCGCCTCTATTCCTTCTCTAGCTAAATGGTAGGCTCTTTTACCATCAATTTTAATGGCTGAATACAGCGGAGGTTTTTGAGCAATCTTTCCTAAGAAAGTTTGTCGTGTCGATTCTAAATCATCGTTAGTTAGATGATCAATAGACTTAAAATTTTCAGGTATTGTTTCTAAATCAAATGAAGGTGTTCTAGCTCCCAAATAGATTGTGCCGGTGTACTCTTTTCTTTGTTGTTGAATTTCGTCGATAGTTTTGGTTTTTTTACCAGTACAAACAATGAGTAATCCACTGGCTAGGGGATCTAAAGTACCTGCATGCCCAACTTTAATTCTTTTCTGACCAGTAATTTTTCGAAGTACACCTCGAATTTTTTTAACCACATCAAAAGAAGTCCAGCCAATGGGTTTGTCTACTAAGAGAGTAGCTCCTTCAAGGAAATCAATCATAAAATAGTGAGGCTAGTCTAGTCTTTTGCTTTTTTCAAAATAGCATAAAAGCCCAAAATGAAGCCAAGTAGAACTACAAGAGGTGCTAAAGTAATTCTTCTAAAAGAGAATATTTCCTCGTGTTTAAATACTGTTGGATCTTCTGTTCCACCTCCCGCCATTAATAAATAACCAATTACTAAAACACCTAAAGAAATAGCCAACCAGATATAGTTCTCTTTCCCAAAAGCCATTTGATGTTGTTTTTTCTCTTCCATAATTTTTTATTTAAAATAAGTCACTACTCTGCATTCTTAAAAATCTTCGAACAGCTAATGAAGTAGATATCCACGAAATTAGTATACCCAAAATTATTACAGCAGCAAATAAGATAACATAAACGTTAAAGTTTTGTAATTCAAAGAATTCAGGAATGTTATTAAACAAACTATACAATACTCCTGAAAGCAACAAAAGTGCAATTAAAGCACTAAAAAAGCCATTCAATACTCCTCTAAAAACAAATGGTCGACGAATAAAACCTCCTGTTGCTCCAACCAATTGCATGGTTTTAATTAAAAAGCGTTTTGAGTAAATTGCTAAGCGTATCGTATTATTAATTAATGCGATAACAATTATTAATAGCAGTAAACTAAATCCAAAAAGCACAATGCCAATTTTCTGAATATTCGCATTAACTTCCGATAATAAATCCTTTTGATAGACAACCTCTTTCACTGCAGGAAATTTTTTCAATTCCTTTTCAATTAGTGAAATAGAAGCGTTTTCAGCAAATTCAGCTTTTAAATATAAATCGATGCTTGCTTGAAGTGGATTGTAACCAAGAAATTCTACAAAATCTTCGCCTAAATCTTGCTTCATCAATTCAGCTGCAGATTCTTTATCTGTATAATCTATTCGCGAAGCGTAATCCTTTTCTTCTAAGGTCTTTTGTAGATTTTGTAGTTCTTTCTCTGAAAGATTATCATTTAAATACAGCGAAAAGCCAATATTTTCCTTTACATGGTCAGAAATTTGCTTGGCGTTTAACAGAATTACTCCAAGCAATCCAAGCATAAAAAGCACCAATGAAATACTTATAATTGTTGAAGTGTAGGAGGTTTTCACCTTTACTTGTTGCTGTTGCTTTTCTTTGTTTCCCATGGTAAAATGAATAAGACCAAATTAATGGATTAAGGTTTGATTTGCAAACTGATTTTCTTCTGTGCTGTTTATTTTAAAACACCCATCTTTATAGCTATTCCCTTTCCAAACTCTCTGATCTCTTCGGCAATTTTACTTTCGCCAGTAGAGCGTTCAAATGTATCGGCCATGGTAATAATGTTTTGACAAGTAAATTTCTTCATCTCATCAACCATCATGTTTTTTGTCCATAGGTCTATTCGTAGGGTATTGTTTTCCTTTTCATCCCACAAAGCCAACATAATGGATTTACTTTCACTCAACTCAGGTTTTTCAGAGCCTTGGGCACTCCATTCAATTTTTTCTGGTACTTGATTTTCATCTAATTGAACTTTGAAATTAATATCAGATGTGTTTGTCATTTTCGCTTGGGTTTATAATTTGATTTTTGTAAAAATTGAGAAGCATTCACTTGCCCCATCATTTCTTCTAAATTTAAATCAGAATGATTTTCCATGTATGATTTCACAATTTTATAGCCAACCCACTGTCCTACTCTACCAGGAGAACCTTTTGGGAAACCAGAAATAAAAGGTGCATCTCCCATGTACTTTTTGATCTTAAAATTCTCAACTGTGTAAAGCAATTCCATGTCGACAAAGTGAAACCATATTTCACTTTCATTCTCTTCGCACCACTCCAACTCCTCTTTAAAATAACTGAATTTTAGCCAAGGATCTAAATCTGGCAATAAAGCCTCAAGAAGATATAATATTTTACCTTGATAAATCATTTGCTCCAATAAGTTTAAACCATCCGCGCTTTCAAATTCTGTAGTAATCCATGCTTTCATCGCATCAGAAACAATGAATTGTCGATCAAATTTTTCAAACTTATAAGTTGGAATTCCAATGGAAGCATATACTTCATAATCTTTCCCCAAATAATTATCCAAACCAATTACCAAAAGACTGTCGCTAGCAACAGTTGAATAGTTAAATGCCGCCACCATTGTTTTTACCTCGGGAACAATTAGTTGAGGAAAATGAAAATTAAACCGCTTGAAACCTTCCTCCAAACGTTTCACCTCATTTTCTAGCGCTGTTTCAGGAAAAGTACTTGCCACTGTTTCAAACAATTCTTTTATGTCTTCATTCGACATAAAATCATTCAAAGTAACTACACTTTGACTGGATGCCGTAGGTCCAAATTGCATAATCCCTTGAACATAAAGTGGAAACAATCTTGGATAGTCTTTCTTTAATTGCAGAACTTCTTCATCTGTAATTCCATTTTCAGAAATTTCAAGTAATTCTAGATCAAAGCGTTCAAAATTTAAATCTACATTTATTTCTTCTGTAGAAACTTCCCACTTTTTATCTTGGCAAGAAATAAATAGCAATAAAATAATAAGTAGAACATTTTGATTGTAAAAACCCTTCATATTGATAAAAGCACTTAGATTTGTGGTTGCTTAATTATAAAGTGTAAAATTATGAAAAAGACCTTAGTACTTATTCTTATCTCACTGCTCTCTGTTCCAGGATTTTCTCAAACAGAAGACGAACCAGGCTTTCAATTAGGTTTTCAATTTTCACCTAGTATTGGCTGGTTTAAACCCGATTCTGAAGGCCTAGAAAGAGATGGAATGAGAGTTGGATTCAATTTTGGATTGACAGCTGATTTTAATATCAGTAAAAACTATGCATTCTCAACAGGTTTAGGATTAATTAATACAGGAGGTAAAATAAATTTTCAAGATGTGAAGCCTATTGGTAGTGCAGGAGTCCTTACTGGCGGAAGAACAACAGCTGATATTCAATTGAATTACATCCATGTGCCTATCACTTTAAAGTTAAAAACCAATCAAATTGGATACATGACCTATTTTGCAAGAATAGGGTTTGGATTAGGTGTAAATTATCGCGCTGAAGCAGATGAAGAATTTAAATACCCTGGTGTTTCTGAAACTATTAGCGGTAGTGAATTAGATTATAAAGATGAAATCAATTTATTAAGAACGAGTTTAATAATTGGCTTAGGAGCTGAATATAATTTAAGTGGAAATACATCATTAGTTTTCGGTGCTTCATTTGATAATGGTTTTAACAATGTGCTTAAAGAAGATGCTTATGAAGAAGATGCAAATGGAAATGGCATAATTGGTCCTAAAGACAAAGCTTTTAAAGCAATTCAAAATCAAATCGTTCTCAATTTGGGAATAATTTTCTAAATCACTATTGAATTTTCATGCACATAGCTATTGCTCAACTCAATTATCACATTGGCAATTTTGAAGCCAATGAACAAAAAATCATACAATCCATTCAAAAAGCAAAAGCTGAAAAAGCAGACTTAATTGTTTTTGCAGAATTGTCAATTTGCGGTTACCCACCGAGAGATTTTCTAGAATTCGATGATTTTTTAGCTGAGTGTGAGGCATCCATTCAGAGGATCGCATTGCATTGTGATGAAATTGCTGCAATAGTTGGTGCTCCATCATCCAACCATGACAAAGGAAAAAATTTATATAATTCTGCCTATTTTCTTAAAGACAAAGGCATTCATTCAATCCATCATAAACAACTTTTGCCCACTTATGATGTTTTTGACGAAAATCGCTACTTCGAGCCAGGTGATGAGACACAAATAATTGAATACAAGAATAAAAAAATTGCCATCACTATTTGTGAAGATATTTGGAATTTACCCAAAAGCAATCTATACAAAAAAGTGCCACTTGATTCACTCTCAACTAAAACACTTGACCTTCATATCAATATTGCTGCTTCCCCTTTTTCAGTTCAGCAAGAAAGTAAGCGTGAAAAGGTATTAAAATGGAATGCCACCAACTACGAAGTGCCAGTTTTGTATGTTAACCATGTGGGTGCCCAAACCGAACTTGTTTTTGATGGAAATTCTTGTCTTTATAATTCGCTAGGATATCCTGTTTTACAATTAGCTGCTTTTGAAGAAGATTTTCAAATTTTCGATGAAACAAATTTGTCCAAGTTAAAACCGCTTTCTAAAAAAATAGAGCGCTATGAGAAAATGGAAAAAGCGTTAATTCTAGGAATAAGTGATTATTTCAAGAAATTAAAATTCCAAAAGGCTACACTTGGGCTAAGCGGCGGAATAGACTCTGCTTTGACATTGGCTTTGGCTATAAAAGCTTTGGGGAAAGAAAGCGTCATCCCGATTTTAATGCCCTCACAATTTTCATCCAATCATTCTATTGAGGATTCACTCAAATTGTGTGAAACCTTAGGTTGTTTAAACCATCTAATAGAGATTGAATCGATTTACAAAGCTTTCATTGTGCAATTAGAACCGCTCTTTAATGGAACTGAATTTGGAATTGCTGAAGAAAACATCCAATCAAGAGTAAGAGGTTCTTTGTTGATGGCACACACCAATAAGTTTGGAACTATTTTACTAAACACTTCAAATAAAAGTGAACTGGCGGTTGGCTACGGTACCCTGTATGGAGACATGAGCGGCGGTCTATCTGTTTTAGGTGATGTTTATAAAACGGAAGTGTTTGAACTCTCAAAATGGATCAATCGAAACGAAGAAATCATTCCAAGTAATATCATTACCAAACCGCCATCGGCAGAACTTCGTCCTGACCAAAAAGACACCGATTCCTTGCCAGAGTATGAAACTTTAGACCCCTTATTAAAAGCCTACATTGAAGATCGATTGAGTCCAAAAAAGTTAATTGAAAAGGGATTTGATGAAAACTTGGTTAAAAAAATCATCCGTTTGGTAAATATCAATGAGTATAAAAGATACCAAGCGCCACCCATCTTACGGGTTTCAGAAAAGGCATTCGGAATGGGCAGAAGAATGCCAATAGTGGGTAAATACCTTTCCTAGATTTTGAATAACTAACTTTTTGAATTAATTGTTAACTTTATGGGTGGAAGATTCACTCAATGAAACAGTTAATTACTTTATTATTTCTTTCATTTTGTTTTCATGGATATGCTCAAGAGAACAACTTTCAAACTGGAGATTTTATTTACGGTTTGAGCTCAGGGTTTAATTATACCAGTTTAAACATTGAGCAACAAAACCTTAGCCCTACTGCTAGACCATTTATGGGATTGTATGGGAACTATTATGTTGCCGAAAAATGGAGTTTGGCAGGCAGTGGGTTACTTTCAGCAAAAGCTTCATCCTACTCAATTCAAACAAATATTCAACAAGTAGGACTTGACTTTAACTTTTTTACTCAATATAAATTAGACGACCTTTACTTCAATTCAGGTTTTTCATTAGAACTACCAATGCGAAGAAGCACAAATTCAGTAACCAAAAATCTTTCTGCTAACAACCAACCTGAACAAAGTGTTGTAAAAAATCCAAAAACACAATTAAACTTTCTTGTTGGAATGGAAATTCAAATCGTTGAAAATTGGCGATTGGGAGCAAATTTCATTCTTCCAATTAAAGAATATAATAACAGAAATTTTCAATTAAGTGTGCAATACCAAATCAATAATAATACAAATAAACCTGAAAGTGAACGAAGAATTAGAAAACGGATCACAGGAAAACAAATTAGAAACTTGAGAGATGGAGCTTTATTAGTTCGGCTAAAAACTTCACAACCAAAAATTGATGCATTGGAGCGATTGGGCTTTGCTCAAGAAGCAGAAGAAGTGCGTAAACAACAAAGAACAGAAAATAGGAGTCTAATGAAAACAATGAAAGCTTATTACAACTTTAGTGAAGTGCGCTTTTTTTACAGCAATCGCTCTAAAGCTGTAAGAAGAGAAAAGTTTGATGGAATTTTCGTGAATGACAGTTTAGTAGAAGACTCATCCATTGTATTGCACAATAAAAAGAACATTTTTACTGCCGAATTTGCTAAACTTGAAGAAGATACAGCGAAATACTTTTCGCATTATGAATGGAGAATAACTGGGAATTTTGCTATGATGCGAGTACCTGTATATTATGGTCCAGGAGGGCATACTTTTTTAGCTTTAGTTGTAAAGGATCATAATTTCAAGCAGCTGCACCGGCCATTTCCGTTCTATTCAAGAGCTGCATTTGTAGCTAAAAAACAACATCCAGATCATGGATTCTTTTACCTCCCAATTAACTTTTTCTCGCCAAATTCTTACAAAGAATGTGTCGAAAATCTCAATAACAAACTCCACCGTTTTTATCAAAAAAACAGTGAAAAATAATTTGATTGTATTCCATTATTAAAGGTCTTTTTCTGACTACTTTTGCCGGCGCAAAAATTTTAAGCTTAAGCCTTTATGGAATTTAATTTTAGAGAAATATTTACAGCCGGAATGATTTTATTTGCTGTAATAGACATCATCGGTTCCGTTCCAATCATAATTGACCTGCGTCAAAAAGTTGGGCACATTAAGTCAGAAAAAGCTTCGATTGTTGCCATGATTTTAATGATTCTATTTTTGTTTGTAGGCGAATCTATATTAAATCTTATTGGCATTGATGTCAACTCTTTTGCCATTGCAGGTTCATTTGTACTTTTCTTTTTGGCATTGGAAATGATTTTGGGCATTAAACTCTACAAAGATGATATTCCAGAAACTGCCTCTATTGTTCCCATTGCATTTCCATTGATTGCGGGGGCAGGAACTATGACTTCGCTACTTTCATTAAGAGCAGAGTATGAAGTACAGAATATTATTGTGGCAATTATTGGAAATATAATTGTGGTATATGCTGTACTAAAATTATCAAAAAGAATTGAAAAAGTTTTAGGCCATGGTGGCATTGCAATCTTGCGAAAAGTTTTTGGAATCGTGTTATTAGCTATAGCTGTTAAATTATTTAGAACCAATTTGGGAGTTTAATTAACCTTAAAAAAATTCCTTTTTTCCCATTAGAATTTCTATGAACCATTAAGACTAAACAGCTCTTATCGTTCCATAATTTCTTAATGGTTTAAATTTGAGCAGCTAGGATTTTCTAATGTTATCCTTTTTTCAAATCATTAGGGCAGTGAAAAGATAAAGATTTAAAAAAACGCCATGAATGCGGGGTATATTGACTTAGAATCCTTCCTAAAAACAAGCTAAATCAACATTCAATCTAACATTCCTTGCCTACCTTTGTTATTAAATAAAAAACGGGTATTTCATGGCCAATCTTTTCAAAAACAAAGCAGATCAAGAAGTAAAAATCGGTAAGCCTGAATGGTTAAAAACCAAAATTTCATCTGGAAAAGAATACAGAGAAACTAAAAAGATTGTAAAGGAACATCAACTTCACACCATTTGTGAATCCGGAAAATGCCCCAACCAGGCAGAATGTTGGGGAGCTGGAACCGCCACATTTATGATTTTGGGAAATACCTGTACCCGTTCTTGTCAGTTTTGCAATGTGGCCACAGGAAAACCTGAGGAGGTAGATCCATTTGAAGCCTTAAGAGTGGCAAAATCAATCCAATTAATGGGTTTGAAACATGCAGTAATCACTTCGGTTGACCGCGATGATTTACCTGATGGTGGAGCAGATGCATGGAAGCGAACAGTTGAATTAATACGAAAACACAATCCGGGTATCACAATTGAAACCTTAATTCCCGACTTTAAAGGTGAATGGGAAAATTTAAATCCAATCTTAGAAGTAGCTCCTGAAATTGTTTCGCACAACATGGAAACAGTTCGAAGAATCACCAAGAAAGTGAGGGTACAAGCAAAATACGATCGAAGCTTAGAAGTCTTAAAACGCTTAAAAGAAGGTGGAATCCAAAAAACAAAATCGGGTATTATGGTAGGCTTGGGTGAGTTTCCAGAAGAAGTACTCGAAACCATGGATGATCTAAGAAAAGTTGGGGTAAGTGTTTTAACCATAGGCCAATACATGCAACCAAGTAAAAAGCATTTAGCCATTACAGAATTTGTCAAGCCTGAACAATTTGTATTTTATAAAGAAGAAGGAATGAAAAGAGGTTTCAGTCATGTAGAAAGCGGCCCATTAGTTCGTTCTAGCTACCATGCAGAAAAACATGTATAGTATCTTTCTCAAAAAACAATTTCTATCTTACTTACTTTTCATTCTTTTAACGATTCTAACAACCTCAAGCAATGCGCAAAAAAGATATGAGAAAGGTTACATCGTTAAAAATAAAAACGATACCATTTATGGAAATCTAAAAGATCGAAAAGCAGGCAACTACCAAAAACTGTATAAAAAAGTAAGGTTTAAGAAAAATGGACTGTTCCCAAAAAAATATAATCCATCAAAAATTCAAGCATACACAATAAATGACTCCCACTTTGAGAGCAAGTGGATGAAGCAAAGTGGGGGCATATTTAACGAAAGGTACACAAGCATTGAAGGTAAGGGCAATAAAGTTTTTTTAAAAGTAGTTAAAAAAGGAAATTTAAGTCTATATCACCTTGAATACATTGACCTTGAATCAAGTTATATCGATTATATCCCTCTCTTCAAAAAGAAAAATGAAACCTATTTTATACGAGTAACACAAGGCTTATTTGGGTTGAAGAAAAAAGCATTATCTAACTATTTTTCTGAAAATGAAGAATTAATAAGACTAATTAATGAGAAGAAACTAACTAGTCCCATAGAGATAGTTGAATATTACAATGAAAATTATTGAGCGAAAGGATTATTACCTTCTCTTTACAGGTTTAATAAATCCTCCATAGCTTAAACTAATTAGATTAGTTGTGCCTGCCATTCCATCGTAACCACGATCTAAAAACGGTTTAGCATAACGGTATTGAAGCAATAAATAACTATATATTTTATCTTCAAATATGCTGTAAGTTTCTATATTGTCTTGTTTCTGAAGATTAAAGCGAATACCAATTCCTGCGTAGTTAGTAAACTTTGCTTTAAAAGCTACACCTTTAAAATATTCTTGCTCCTCAGATGTTGATTTTGTTGGAGAAATTGAAGTAGTTCCGATTCCTCCAAATGGAATAATTGAAAATCGTTTGGATTTTAGAAACACATAACCTAAAGAAGCCTCAAACTGTGTCATCATGGATGTATGACCTCTGTCCCAAGCAACATCTGATAAAATCAGATCGTTTCGAGGTGCGGTAATGCCAAAACTGAGAGTAGTTTGCAGCATGAAAGAATGGTAATAATAGGCAGCTGAAAACCCAAAACTAAATCCATCTCTGAATTGATCTGATAATTCATTGGTCAAGCGATTCTCTCCAATAAAAGCTGAAATAGAAAAGCCACTATTACTAGGATAATATACCTGCATGTAACTATTTTCAACCACCTTTCTAAAAGAACTTTCAGGATATCTATTTAAAAAAGTATCAGCTGCTAGATTTATGTTGGCTTGTTTTTCATAATTCTCACCTATATAGAATCCTAAGGCAATCAATAAAAGGTCCTTTTCTTCTTCACTTAAGTTTTCATCTGCTGAAATCTCTTTTGCAATGTTAAATCGATTGTTTCCAACAACCTCAATTAAGGTTGCAAAAAGATAGTCTTCAGCAGGCCAATTGATAATTGTATTACCAAAATCAATCGGTTGATTGATTTGCTTAAGGAGTGGTCGGAAATCAGAAAGCCAAAATAAAAGCAGAATTTTTTCTTGTGGGTAGAAACTAATTGTAGTACTGTCTTCCTTTTGAATTAAATAAGTATAAATTGATTCAACTTTTTGGAAATTAGCTTGTTCCAGATTAAAAATCAAATAAGCTCTTGCTCTGTCAGCAATCTCGTTGTTTGGCAAATAGTGCGCTATTTCTTCTTCGATTAAATTTTCTTCTTGGGCATGAACTTGATGAGAAGAGCTGAAAACTAGAATAAAAATAGTAAAAAGTAGGACTTTCATTTAAAGTAAATAATTGCCAAATTTTATCAAGAATTAAGCCATGTTAAGCTAGTTTGTATTTGATAAAGTATAAAAAACTTAAATCAAGAATAAGTTTAAAACTATAGTTTAATTTTAGGTATAAAGAAACAATTTAAAATCCAAGATCAAGCACTATTTGTATGTTTTCCCTTACTTTCTCTATGAGAGCCGAAGGTAAAACTCCAACTTTCTTTGTCAGTCTTTTGTTGTCAATTGCTCGAATTTGCTCAACCATAATATCACATGCTTGGTGTAAGTTTGAGGTTCCTTTTTTAAGATGAACTCGTAATATTTCAGAATCCTTTTTAACGTTTGTTGTTATTGGACAAACAATTGTCGATGGATGAGGAATTTTATTAAGTAAATTAGTCTGAATTACTAACACAGGTCTAGTTTTACCTGGCTTGGTTCCAATCTGTGGATTTAAGTCAGCAATCCAAATTTCGTATTGTTTAATCTGCATAATCTATCTCTTCAAAATCTTTAAGCACAGACATAGAATCTATCTTTACTATATCAGATTCTTTTTTTAGCTTTTTCTCTAAAATCTGTTTATACTGAAATTTATTATAATACGCTATAGCCTCATTAATATATCGGTTACGGGATTTTTTCACTTTTGAAAGAATCTTCTCTGTTTCACCAAAAATTGAATCATCTATATTTAAAGATACCGTTTTCATAGTTTAAATTTTAATATCACAAAGTTATATCAATTTACTATATCAATTAAGTATATTAATTCTCAACTAGCACCTAATTTTTAATGAAATACGAGTCATTGAGCTAATAACCTTAGTTTTCCAACACAAAAAAAAGAGGCAAGAATGTCCTTGCCTCCCTGCTAAAGTTTCAACTTCCTATGTTTAGGAAATTTTGATGGTTTTTACTGGTTTGCGTTTTGCTTCTTCTTTCTTTGGAATTTCTAAGCGAAGAATTCCTTCTTGGTAAGTAGCGTGAATTTGATCTGCTTCAACTGTGTTCGGCAAATAAAATGAACGCTTAAATGACTGGTAATTAAACTCTCTTCTGGTAAATCTCTCCGATTCTTCCTTGTTTTCCGAAGAAACTTCTGCTTGTATTGTCAGCGTATCATTGTCGAGTTCTAACTGAAAATTTTCTTTTTTCATTCCTGGAGCAGCCATTTCAACTTTAAATGCTTCATTTGTTTCTACAATGTTCACACTTGGGTTGGTGCTGCTTTCAGACCAGCCTGCCCAATCAAAAAGCTCTCTTGAAAAGAAATCATCCAATAATGGAGAAGGTGCAAAACCATTTTTTCTGTTTGTTTTTACTAATGTACTCATGACTTAAAATTTTTAAGGTTAACAAATAAATTTAATTAAATGCCTTCCAATAAGGAAGTTCCAAAAAACAAAATCGCGATTTCACTTGAAAATGACAAAATAAATGCCAGTGAAAAATCAAGGAAAAAATGGCATTTTGAAAATGAAAAAATGGCAGAATTTAGTGTATGAAATGTCAATTTTTCACTTTAAAATAATCCTCAAAACACTTTAACAGTCTAGCTTCTACTTCCACAAAATCCATTTCTCTACCTAGTTCATTTGCCAAAGAAGACACTCCTTTATCTTCTAAACCACAGGGCACTATGTTGTCGAAATAGCTTAAGTCGGTGTTGATATTGAAAGCGAGTCCATGCATGGTGACTCCTCTGCTTACTTTTATGCCAACAGCACAAATTTTTCGTTCGTTCGGTGTATTCGGATCTAACCAGACTCCACTTGCACCATCTATTCGGCTTCCTTTTAAACCATATGTTGCAATACAGTCAATCACACAGTCCTCCAAGGTTTCTACGTATTGTCGAACTCCCATTCCAAATGCTTCTAAGTCAAAAATTGGATATGCAGTTAGTTGCCCGGGTCCGTGATAAGTAATATCGCCACCACGATTGGTTTTAAAGTATTCGGCTCCAGTTTCTTCAATTGGAACTTTGAGATTTTTAATGTCACCAGACTTTCCAAGTGTATAAACAGGACTGTGTTGTAAAAATATCAAAGTACTTTTAAGTGGCTTTTCCTTGCCTTTTGATTGTAGCAGTTCTTCAAACAATACTTCCTGAAGCAGCAATGCATCTGCATAGTTGGTTTGATTGATAGTTAGGTAGTTGAAAGCCATTGATTAAAAAAATGCAAAACTAAGGATTAAAAAGAATTGCCACTAGTCTGTAATTTATCACATTCTACAGCAATAGCATAATCCCTAAAACACTCACCTTTATTAAGAGATTTCGTAATTCGTAATTAATAGATTCACAATTATAGTCTTCTTCGTAATTCTCTTTATTTTTGACCCTACTATGACTGAAATTACAATCTACACAGATGGTGCTGCAAAAGGCAATCCCGGAAGGGGTGGTTATGGTGCAGTGATGCTTTCTGGTTCTCATCGCAAAGAACTTTCCGCAGGTTTTCGAAATACTACCAACAACCGCATGGAATTGCTGAGTGTAATTGTAGCTTTGGAACAAATCAAACAAAAACCTTCGAAGGTTAACATCTATTCTGATTCTAAATACGTAGTAGATTCCGTTGAAAAAAAATGGGTGTTTAACTGGGAAAAAAAAGGTTTTGCCAAAAAAAAGAATGTCGATTTATGGCAACGTTTCTTAAAAATTTACCGAGAACACGAAGTACAATTCCATTGGGTGAAGGGACATGACGGCAATGCACTCAACGAGCGATGTGATCAATTAGCTGTGGCAGCAGCAGAAAGCAAAAACCTCGGCATAGACCGAGGTTTTGAAGATAAAATAAGTAATGAAGAACTGTTCTAATCCTATGTCTGATACTTTTTTTAAAAATTTGACTTCGCAATACTTTAAAGTTTGAAATATAGATGAAGTAGTTTTCAAATTAATTCTTGAAACCCATTAAAACTAAAAGAGAAAAAAAATCAAGAAAAAACAATGCTTCCACGAACTCTTTGTGGCTTACGCTGCTATCGCATTGCTATTCCACTTGGGCGTAAAAAAACAAATCCAAGGATGATTGGTATTTGTTTTAGCCTCAATGGCTCATATCATGTTTATTTTTTCGGAAATTCGCGAACTCCTTTCAGTCGTTTCACCTCACGCCGGCTCGCTGTTTTTTCGGGCTCGCGCTTTTACATTTCATTATTTTTCATAATATCTAGAAACGATTGAAACATCTTTTCTATAAAGAATTGACTCAAATCATAAAACTTATTGCTTTATAAATAATTTACTCCCAACATAATTATTACTTATTAGCTGTAGAATAAACACTCCTTGTGGTAAATTATTAATCGAAATTTCATGGTAACCCTGATTGTTATTATTTAAATTAAAACTACCAACTTCTTTTCCTTGAATAGTTAAAATATTGATAATTCCGTTTTTAATAACCAATTCTTTAGGTAATTGTAAAAACAAATTATTTTTTGCAGGATTGGGATGCAACTTTAATAGACTCTCAATGTTTTCTCTTTTCGGTAAGCTAGTGATGGTATCTATAAATTCATACTTCATAATGTATTGCTGATTTAATAAAGTCATCAACAGTCTTTTTTTAGTATCCGGATTATAATAATAAAACATTACTTGAGGGGAAGGAGTTAATGGTTTATCAAGAAAACCCATATTTTCCCATGTTTGACCACCATCTTCAGTTAAATATAATATATTAGAACCTAATGCAGCCCCATAATTTTTAGTTGCAAAATCGATTTTATTTAACCCCAATCTTGCCCAAACAGTATCTTCTAATACATTTAAAGCAGTATTCCAATTTTGTCCTCCATCAGTGGTTCCTGTTATAAAACTACGTTGAAGATTTCCTATACCACTATTGACAGGCCTTGCAGACCAAACAGTATCTACATTCCTGATATAGGTACTATTGGAACTAAAAGTATCGGGCAAATTAGCATATTGCCAAGTACCAGACTTAATGTCATTAGTATAACCCATCTTTTTATTGGTTAAATGATCTGTCAATACAATAGAGTCTTTTCCTAATATTCTTCCATAGCCATAAATTAAGTCAGCAGGTAAAACGTATTGTTGCCAACTTGTACCGTAATCTTCAGAATAAAGCAATATAGAAGTATCAGGAGCTAGTAGGTTAATCATTCCATATTTACCTTTAAAATTGAAACTCAAGGGAACATCATCAATCCCAAAAATACTATCGTTTACTGACCAATTGCTTGCCGTATCAGAAGAAGTCATTAAAAAAAAAGTCTTTTTAGGATTACCCATGCTATCTTGCACCCACTTTTCTGCAATTGCAATAATGTGTGAAGGTGAAGGATGCTGCACCTGATAAAATTCTAACTGTGCTAAGGCAGTTGTCTCTTCATATATTGAATGCCAACTATCTCCTCGATCTACAGTACGATTAATAAATATTTTAGCAACAGTGCTATCTGTGCTCCTGAGGAAACCAGCAACAATTACTGAGGAATCTTTGTAATTAGCCATTTTTTTGGGAAAGCGGCTATGGTTAAATTGGTAATTTACATTGTTATCTGAAATTACCCAATCACCCTCTGTTCCAGATTTATGGTTGATTTTTTTATTTTTTTTCAACGGTCGTTGCATTACTTCAAAACCTCCATCACTTATTTTTAACCAGTGTCCATTATTTGGCTTAACATAAGTATTGCCGTTTAAAAATTGAATGGTTGTAGTGACTCTTTTCTCCTTTCTTTCTACCTCCTCTTGAGCATGACTTATGCTAACAAAATTTATAAGGCAAAGGATGAGAATTATTTCTCTAAAATTTTTCATCGCAGTAATTTTTAGATTTAAAAAATAAATATTTTGTTTAATTGCAAACATCGATGCAACTTCCTGTACAAGTACTAGGAGGCGGTCCTATAACACCGGTTGGTGTAACAACTCTATTTCCACTACCATCTATACATACGGTATAGGAGTTTAAGCAGCATGCCAGAGGTGTACAAGGCACTATGCAATCACCAGCTTGCTCCCAACAAGCTCCTTTTCCGGCACGCCAATTTATACTACAATCACCTGGTGTAGTCGGTGGAAAACCTGCAGGATTTTGCTCTAAAAGTCCTGCAAAAGCTAATTCTACAATTGATTTTACATCTGAAAAAGCAAAGGGGCAATTTGCAAAATCAGTAATTGTCACTCCAGCCAAGTAATAGTCAAACCACGTGCCACAAGCTATTCTCCAAGCATAAGTTACTCTTAGTGTGCATCCTACAGCAATTACAACATCAGTAGTTTGATAGGGACTACTAAATTGATCTGCCGGACAATCCGGAATACAAGGAGGACCAGAACTGCATTGAGCATTAAGATTCGTTAAAGAAAGAAATAATAATAAGCTAAATAAGAAAGGGATAAATTTTTTCATGTTTTTATGTTTTCGTTTGTTACTAAGATAGAAATAATCCAAAAAGGTTGAGCAAATCTAAAAAAAATTAAAAATGATAATTTAATCCTAGTGAAATACGGATATCAAATGGTTTGATTTTATTAGAGTTAGACTGATTCAAATTCGATATAGAATAATTGAAAGTTGGTGTTAGTAAAAAGGAAACACTTGATAAAAAGGAGTAAGTAATACCAGCTCTTGTTGTTAAACCAAAACTTACTTTCCTTAGAGTATGATAATTTTCTATGGTTGCTTTATAATTTGGATTAACCTCATTAGAAATTTCAATTTTCGATTTATCTTTTATTAAATAGGAAGTTAAAAGACCTGCTGATAACATGAATTTAGTTTTACCTTCACCTATAGAATATTGAATACTTAACGGAATGTGGAGAAAATTAAACTCTTGTTCTTCCAAGAAATTGAAGCTGTATAAATTTTCATCCTTTGAAAGATCATTTGGTGTCCCTCGGCCAATAAGTTTTTTTCCAAACTCAAACCCATTTAAGTTGCTCATAGTAACTTCATTTAATGAGCTAGCAACTGTTATAGATTGGTTCAAAGCATCCATTTGAATCGTTTGAGATTCTTCAGGACGTAAATTTTGTAGAGAAATCTCTTGTTGATAATTAACCGTACTAAGTCCAAATGAAATAAACCATTTGTTATTGATGTGATAATTTCCAATCAGTTCGCCCGTAAATTGCCACTCCCCTTTTTGATGTTGATCATAAAAATCTTTTACATCCTTATTTTCATCAGTAGTTAAGAAACGGTCTAAATAAACCAAGGAAAGTAGTGCTGTTATGCTAAATGGCGATGTTTTATTCTCAGACCTAAAAATGGGGTCTTTCCTTGAAATCTTTTTAGCGCTATCAAGTACTGTTTTATTTGTTTTTAACTCCTGTTCCATATTATCTATTGGCAGCGTGTCTTTCTCTAAAATTTCTACTGTTTCGCTTTTATTGGTTCTTCCAAGTGTGTCTGCTATAGTTTTATTGTTTGACTTTTGATTTGATTCTGATGTATTTCCTAAAGAATTAGTAGTATCAACTACCAAGCTATTTAATTCATTTTTAATGCTATCAGCTTTTTCTATTATGACTACATTATTGTTCTTCTGACCTTTAATTAATGATTCTGAAATCAGCTCAGGATTCAACGCAGACTTACTTAAAGTGTTTGCTTTATTATGATTCTTCGTGTTTGAATCACTTTTAGTAATTACTTCATCAAATTGACTTGGGTAATTAGTAATAGGGTTTGATTTTAAGTTCTTATCCAAATGAGTTTCTTCCTCTTCCTGAGAGTTATTGGGTAAACTAAATTGTTTTTCTTTTTCTAAATATTGACTTTCTTTTGTTAGTGTCTCATTAAGTTGCTTAATTCTTTTAGCATTGGCATGTTCATTATCTTTGGTGTTATTGTTAAAAACATTCATCCAATTCTGATCGGATGGGAGTTTATTCAATTTAGAGCTACTATCAACAGTTGATTGTATTTGTTTATTCAATTTATCGCTTGATTTTTTTTCAATATCATCTTTGTTCGAAGCTTGAATTACTTTTTGTTCTTTCGAAGCTGTCTTTGGTTCACCTAAGCCATAATACGCAAATGTAGTGGTTATTAAAAATGCAATTGATATCCCAATTCCTTTTAGAATCAAATAGTTGTTATTTGCAAATTTTAGTAGACTGGACTTAATTAAGATCTTTTGCCGTAGAAGAAAGGATGGAGATAAGGTGTTTTCTTGAAAACGCATACCAATTGCACTATCTAGCTGTGAGTCGGCTTCAGAAGTTAAAGCGTTGTCAATTTCTTGCCACATTTCTGAAGGAGGTGCCATTAAATTATTCGTAAAACGCTCACGAACAATTTGGTCAAAATCTATATTTCCCTTTTCTTTATTCATCTCTTTTTAATCGCCGAGCTTCTAAAGCGTCTTGTTTAATAATTTCAAGTCTTATTAATCTTCGTGCATGAAAAAGATGAGATTTTGATGTTCCAATTGATAATGAAAGTTTTACGGATATTTCCTTATGGCTGAAACCATCAATCACATAAAGGTTAAAAACATTCTTATACTGCTCAGGTAATTGCTGAATAATAGTCCTTAACTCATCCATTTCAATATTACTAACTGCTTCATTCAGGTTATTTGGCGCTCTATTATTATCACAATGGTCAATAGATAGCACATGGGAATTATAGTTCTTTTTACAATAATCTAAAGCTGTATTGATAAAAATAGATTTAACCCAACCACTAAGAGTATTTGGATTTCTTAATTGATTGAGGTTTTTATAGACATGTAAAAATGCTTGTTGGAAAATGTCATTTGCATCATCCTTGCTTCTTGCATATCTGAAACTAAGACTATACATCTGATTCGCAAATTGCTCGTACAATTTCTTGCGAGCTTTATGATTGCCCGAAAGACATTCTTCAATCATGTTAGTATTAGTGCACTTTTCGATTTTTTTAAAATTTAGTCATTAAAAAAAGACGTCAAATAGCTTAAAAGGTTGAGCAAGGAACGAAATTAATTCACAAGCACCCTAAAGTAGGCTTTTTAAAAGTACCTTTAGAATTCTATAAATTTGAATTGAACAAAAAACTTCATAAGTATCTGACCATTCAGTCATAGTAAAAATACCAGCAAGCCTCTTATCAAACAAGGTCTAAAATCAATTAACCCATTTAAGTAACCTTTCTAATCCAATGCTTGATTAATTACTCTCAAAACGTTTCCATTTTCTTCTTCAGCTTTTAAGTCTTCTAATACTTCTACAATACTTTTAGAAATTGCTTCTGCTTCAGCTATTTCCTTTTGAAGTTTTCCAACTTGAGAGGATTCAGTTTCATTGGTGATTTGTTCTTTTTTACTTTCAGCTTCTTTTATAAATTTATCTTTAAGTGTCGCTAATCCATTGATCGGTGCCATGCGCACAAACCAAAAACCATCGGCTTTGGCTTCCTTCGCCAACACTGGAATGGCAGTTTCAATCAATTGATTTTCTTGTTTTTGCAAATAATCAACATAACTAATCACAAAAGGATATTTACTAAAACCACTTAATTCATTTAGTTTAGTTGTAAAAAAGTCGTTGCGAGATGGCGCTCCATCTTCTGTATAAATTGTTGCAATTGAAAGAATTAAACTATTGTCTTCTTCAACTTCTAATTCTTCTGCTACAGCCAATCCTGCTTTGGCATCTTTTTCATACAATGCGTTTAAGCCTTCTGCAACCACTCTGTAAGAAATATCTTTGGTACTTTCTTCCAATAAGCCTACTGGAACTTCATCTGAGAAATACTTACCAATTGCAGCAACGGCAGCTGCTCTAACAGAAGACTTTTCATCAGAAGTTGCTAATTTTTTTAATGTTGCAAAAGTAGCTTCGGGTTTTGCTTTTGCTAAATTTTTGATGTTTCGAATCGCTCTTGAGCGCAAGCCCCAAAATTCAGAATTCAATGCCGTTTCAATAACAGTAAATGCTTCTTCACGTTTGTCATTTTTTAAATAATCCAAGGCATCTTTTTGATCGATGTAATTTGTTGAATGATTGTATAGTGCAATCCCATCTTTTTTATCAATTGCCTGATTAATTTCAGCAATCAACACTTTTTCTACATCCAAATTCACTAAACTAGGTGGAGTTGTTAATGGAAATTCAAATTGTTGCTCTTTCTCTACAATGTGGATTGGGTGAACTGTAAAATCTCCATTTTCATCGGCAATACCCAACGTAGTGTACAATTCAAAAATTTCAGGAATGTCATCCCCCTCTTGACTTTGTGTAATGGTCACTGACAATACTTTCAATGAATCATCGTAGTTTTTTTCAACTTTGATAATTGGATGACCTGCACCTAAAAACCATTGGTTGAAAAACCAATTCAAATCTTCACCGCTTACTGCTTCAAAGGACATGCGTAATTCATGAAACTCAGCTGGCTGGTATGCTTTTTTATTCAAATAATGTTTCAATGATTCAAAAAAGGCATCATCACCTAAATAATTACGAAGTAGGTGCAAAATTCTCCCCCCTTTTTGGTAAGAATGTGCATCAAACATCTCCATACGTTGATCATAGTCAAAACGAATCAGTTTTTTCTTATTCATTCGAGTAGAAGCAAAATAGGCTGATAAATCATTCAAGCCTCCTAAATCTGCTTCGTCTTTTCCGTATTTGTGCTCATTCCACAAATAAGAACCATATGTAGCAAATGATTCGTTGAGTGGAAGATTTGCCCAAGATTCACAAGTAACTAAATCGCCAAACCAGTGGTGAACCAATTCATGAGCAACAATGTCTTCCGCCGCATTGTCGACCAAAAAACGATCGTTTCCTTGAACAAACTCTCCAAAAATAACCGCACCGGTATTTTCCATTGCTCCTGAAACATAGTCGCGAACAACTACTTGGTGGTATTTATCCCATGGGTATTCAAATCCAAATTTTTCAGAAAAGAAACCCAACATCTCAACTGTATTTGGATAAATGTCACGAGCAAACTCTTTGTACTTTGGTTCAACATAATAATGCACTGGTTTGCCTTTCCATTCATCTTTTACAACAGCAAACTCTCCAATTGCCATCATAAACAAATAAGGAGCATGTGGCAATTCTTGTTTCCAATAATCGGTTCTAGTGCCATCTTCATTTTCAGTTTGGAACATTAATGTTCCGTTTGAAAGTGTTACATAATTAGAATCAACAGTGATGTAAATTTCTTGTGTAGTTTTTTCGTTGGGTGCATCAATGGTTGGGAACCAGCAAGAACTTGATTCCGTTTCACCTTGTGTCCAAATTTGTTTGGGCTTATTTGGGTCACTACCATCGTGATTGATAAAATACAAGCCTTTTTCATTGGTAATGGCCATGCTACCACTTGATTTTAATTTATTTGGCATCGCTGTGTAATCGATAAATACTTGATAAGTATCAGTTCTTTTATACGTTTTTGCTAAATTTATTTTCAGGTAAGCACTGTCGTAAGTAAAAGTAAGTGGTGTCTTCTTTCCAATTTTATCTACCAATGCAACTTCATGAATCTGAAATCCTTTTGCGTCAAGCGTTAAACTATCAGTTGGATAAAAATGAGGCTTAATGTGCAAATTCGCTTTTCCGTATAAAAAAGCACTGTCCCAATTAAAGGAAACCTCTAATTTGGTGTGTAAAATATCGTTGATACGCTTTTCTGAGGCTTGGTAAGTTTCAATTTTAGTGTATGGATTCACCTCAACAGTGTCGAGCATTACAAAATCATCAGCTTGAACCACTCCTTTATTAGAGCTACAAGCAAACAACCCACTAAGGGCTATAAAGAAGGCAGTTTTAAAAATACGTCTTTTCATCATCTATATAAAATTTAAGGCAGCGAAGTTACTTGTTTTTAGTTAGAAGAGAGAAATTGGGAGAGAGAAGTCGGGAGTTTGGGAGACGAAAGAAGGAAGTTGGGAGACGGAAGTCTGGAGTAGCCTTATCTTGGAGATCCTTTGGAACTTTGGTTATGAGTTTATAAATTTTTTGACAGAATCTCCTATATAATGTGATGAACAAACGGATAAACAGTATTTTTGCTTCGCTATGAGTGAATTTAAAGTAATTACTGAAAATGAAAAATCCTACCACATAGAACCGCTATCAGACGGGAATTATCTAGTGAATGGAGCTGAAAAGTTATTTGATTCGAAGCAATTAAAGCCAGGAAAATTTCACTTGATTATGAATCATAAATCGTATCAGGTAGAAGTGATTAACGGTAATGCCTCTGAAAAAGAAATGACAATTAGAGTAAACGGTCATGATTATCAAATGAAAGTGGAAGATCGTTTCGATCTGCTTTTACATCAGTTGGGCATGGACAGTTTGGCTGCAGCGGGAATTACAGAATTGAAAGCTCCTATGCCGGGATTGGTTTTATCGATTAATGTTGAAGTGGGACAAAGCATAAAAAAAGACGATCCTTTAGTGGTTTTAGAAGCCATGAAAATGGAAAACGTATTGAAATCTCCTAGCGATTTGGTTGTTAAGTCAATTGCTGTTAATAAAGGGCAAGCAGTTGAAAAAAACCAGTTGTTAATCGAATTTGAGACTTACTGAGCGTTTAACTTTCTTTGAATATAGGTTTTAAATATCACATAAACTAAATCTGCTTTTTGCTAAGAAAATACCTTGGATAGTTATAGGGGTTAAAATTATCTAATAAGCAATTGTGCAATTCCAATAGGTAATTCCACAAATTAGCGAAGATTACAAGTTTCTTTTAACTGGCTTGAACATTAAAAATTATCAGAAAAAAAATCTTTAAGAGAAATTTTATGAATTTTCAAAATTACTAACAAGCTTCTAAAAGTTAAATTTGTTTTACCTTTTTCTATACGCCAATATTGCATGCGAGAAAGATTATTTTTGATTGCAAAATCCTCATAACTACCATAACCATTCTTCATTCGCAAACTTTTTAAACGCTCCCCAATTTGTCGTAATTCTTCTGATTCATTCACAAAACAAATATGAATCATCACACCAAATAATATTACAACAAATAAATATACATCATATAAGTAAATATTTTATATATTTGATGCGCTTTAAAATTCTACTTTGAGGATGTACTTAAAAAATAATATCACTGTTGAGGGTAACGCCCAAAATGACAATTTAGTGACGAAATAGTAAAGTTGAAATTTTTGAATTGAATTTTTCAAAGCACAATTAAAACTCGCCGAAGGTGGGTAATTAAATAACTTAAAATTCATAAAAATGAAAAAAATAACTTTAATATCAAAAATTTTACTGCTATGTATTTTCTCATTTGCAAATACTATTAATGCCAAAGCTCAATTTGTTACAATTACTAATCATACAAATGCTGATATGATTGTGCAATTTACTTTGGTTGTACCTCAAACTTGTCAAAATGCAAATGGTCAAGGAGCAGGTGATGATCTAAATGAAACTGTAATTACTGTACCACCGCAGGGAACACAAAACATACCAAGAGATGCTTCAGAAGTAGTAAATCAAGTTATTGCAACACCTGATCCTTTTTGTGTTATAGCTGGTAGTAATGCAACTCCTGCTTATTATTCAGATCCAGGACAAAATTGCGGTGGCATTAACAGATGTGGATTACAAGATGTTGTTGGTCCATGTGTCGGTGCAAGGCCTTCTTATCAATGGTGTATTGTGGTTACGAATGGATTTAATATTGACATTTATGGTTATAATCTCAATAATTGTCCCCAAGGTTGCTAATATTTTTTATATAATTAAGTATTAATTTATCTTCGAACATTAAGCGGTTTTATAATAATTATAGAACCGCTTATTAAAATTATATATAAATTAAATAGTGTCTTTAAGACTTAAAATAAATAATCATTTTTTTTCAAAGAAGCCTAGTTTTACTTTTTCTCATCGTACCCGTTTACATCAAGGCACAATTTGAAATAGAAGGAAAAGTAATTGATACAAACCTACAACCACTCACACACGCTTCAATAGTGCTTTTAAATACTGCCGACAGTTCGGTTCAAACATTTACAATGAGTGATGAAAAAGGAAAATACCTATTAAAAATAAAAGACTCTTCTTCTTATTTACTTCAATTCACCTATTTGGGCTACACTCCTATTGTCTATCCCTTAGTTGTCAATTGGTCGAAGAAATCAATCAATCTTGGGGAAACAATGCTCAATAAGCAATCTATTGAGTTAAAAACTGTAACCATTGAACCGAAAATAATTCCAATGAGAATGAAGGGAGATACATTGATCTATGATGCAGAAGCCTTTAAACCCAAAGCCGGCGATGATGTTGAAGCATTACTAGAATTATTACCCGGCATTTCATTGGATAGAGATGGCAACCTAATTGTACATGGCGTAAAAGTAGAAAAAGTTTTAGTTGATGGTAAAATATTCTTCGGCAATGACCCAAGATTGGCAACCAAAAACTTAGATGCTGAGGCAATTAAACGAATTGAAGTAATCAATAAAAAAACGGAAGAAGCTGAATTCACCGGTGTTGATGATGGGGAAGTTGTGAAAACCATCAACCTTGCTTTAAAAGAAGAATATAAAAAAGGACATTTTGGTAGAATTGAATTAGCATTGGGAAATGAAAAAACCTATCGTGCCAAAGGAAATCATAATTTATACAATGAAAAAACCCAAGCTAGTATTATAGGCAACACCAATAACTTAAATGAAGCTTCTTCTTCGTTTAATGAGTCCAAGAGTGCTAACGGTGGTAATTCCAATCTTATGAGAAATAACAGTCAGGGTATTAATGAAAGCTATCTCTCTGGCATCAATTTAAATCATGAGTTTAGCCAAAAGTTATACTTCAACCTAAGCTACATATACAAGAATAGCGAGACTCAATTAGATCAAATTATCAATTCACAAAACTTTAGCCCCACATCCAAATTTGAAACTGTTGAGACCATTGATAAAAATATACAACTAAACAACAATTCTGTAATAGGAATGCTAAAATGGGAAATAGACTCTTTTACCATTTTAAGCATTAGCTCTAAATTATATATTACTGAAAATTTGTTCCAAAATCAATCTACTACAGTCTATTCTCCTGCTACTCCTGATGGTAATTTAGTGAGCAGTAAACATCAAAACATCAATGAAAATTTAACTAATTCTTGGGACGTAAAACTGATGAGAAAATTCAATAAAAAGGGGAGAAATTGGATAAACACTTATTCTTACTCTAATCTAAAAAATGACACAAAAAGCGACTTAATCACTTCTACATTTAATAAAAACTTAGATCAATCACAATTGTTTACTGATGCCATGAATAAACATCAATTAAATTCCAATTTTACTGAATTTCTATATAAAAAATGGTTTATGAGTACAAGCTATTCTATAATTTATGAAGAAGATAAAACTGGCAGGTTATTCTTTGATAAATTTTCAGAGAACCAATTTTTTAATGACAGTTTGAGCAATAAATTTATTAGAAAGTATAGTGAAAACAAATTCAAACTATTATTTATACGTAACAGTGAAAAATTTTATTTAAATATTGGTGCTGAATTAGCAGCTATTCAATTAATGGTTCCAGGCTCTAACTCTTCCTTTCAATTCATCTATCCTTCAACTTCTGCAAAATATAACATTAAAAGTAGTGAATACCTTCAATTTAATTATTCAAGCCAAAGTAGTATTCCCAACCTTACTCAGTTAATTTCAATACCCAACAACACCAATCCAAATCAAAATTATGTAGGAAATTTAAATCTAATTCCTGAATATAGTCAAAATCTCTCCCTAAACTATTTTAAATTTGTCTTGCCAACGTCTTTTTCATATACTGGTGGTATTAATTTTACTACCATTAACAACAAAATTCTTAACCAAACTACAATCAACAATGACTTAACTTCTTCTATCAGCCCAACTAATACTGATTTTTATAACGCAGTAACAACTTATGCCAAGCTAAATGGCAAATTAAAAAAATACAATCTACAATATGAAATAAGTCCTAATTTCAATCTAAACAGTTATGATGCTTTTTTAAACAAAAAAATCAACAGAGTAAAGAGTGAAACAATGGGCACAATCATTGAAATAGGTAGAGACAAGAAAGAAAAGTGGGATTTAAATTTAGGACTTGATTTTACCTCAACTCAAACTGAATATGATGCAAATCCTGACTTTAACCAGCGTTTTACCAACCTCAGCTGGAATGCCAATGGGGTACTTGAGATTACTAAAAATCTGACCTTATATGCAAATTATCGCATTCAAAGTTTCAATGCTGTTTCTTTTTCTTCCGGAAGGAATATACATCTTCTCAATTTTGTTCTTTATCAAACATTAAAAAATAAGCAGTGGTTAATTTATTTAACAGGTAATGATATCTTAAACCAAAATACAGGATTGCGAAGAAATAGCGGAGTTAATAGTTTAATAGAAGAAAAATTCAATACCCGAACACAATTCTTTATGTTAGGTGTAAGTAGAAAATTCAGAAAACGTAAATAGTGTTGTTCCGTGTATTCTTAAACTTTTGCCAAAAATCATCTCAGTATGGTTACAGACCCTTTTACAATATTCTCTTCTCCATTAATATCCTTATAATCAATCACCCAAAAGTATACCCCATCAGATACATCTTCTCCATCCCATTCTACTGAAAGCCCATTGGTTTCAAATACCTTATCTCCCCACCTATTGTATATTTTTAAATGCATAAATGTTACTCCTTTACTACTTATTGGAAGAAATAAATCATTGATCCCATCATTGTTGGGAGTAAAAATATTGGGCATTTCTAGAAATACTTCACAATCTTTTCTTCTGTTAATCAAAATTGTATCTGAGGCAGTACAATTACCTACCGTAATTTGAACCCAATAAGTTCCTTGATTTTTGACGCTAAGAATAGAGTCCATGGAATTGTCCTGCCATAAGTAGCTTGCATTTGTGGTGGTCGCATCCAGTGTTAATGTATCTCCTTGGCAAAAAGCTGTATCATTTCCTAAGTCAACAGCAATTGAATTTTTGTTAATAAAGATGGTATCTGAGGCAGTACAATCATCTACCGTGACTTGAACCCAGTAAGTTCCTTGATTAAAAACTCTAAGAATAGAATCCATGGAATTGTCCTGCCATAAGTAGCTTGCATTTGGGATGCTTGCATCCAATGTTAATGTATCTCCTTGGCATAAAGTTGTATCATTTCCTAAGTCAATAGCAATTGAATTAACAATAAGGTGTATTAGCACTATACTATCTTCACCGTTAGAACTTCCTCCAAAAATGGTGTCTGCATAGAACCCCGACTCATTTTGAAACTTACCTGCCATGAAAATACTATCCCCCGCACAGATTTCCTCTGTTCTATCAATTTTATTAATTATTGATGAAGAACAAATAGCAAAAAGGGCACCAGCATTTCCACCTGGGCCAGAAATAGTTAAAGTTGTAAATGATTCATCATTTTGCAAGGTAAAATAGCCACCACCCATTATTGGTGCGCCTAAGCCTTGAGTGAGAACATTGTTAGCTATTGTTGTATAACAAGAGCCTTCATCAATAATGGAAGGTATACCTACATTGGTTGTAAATGTAAAAACTTCGTAATTAAGTGGGCCTGGACTAGAGCTACCTCCAACAAGTATAAAATCCAAATTATTGACAGGAAAATTAAAAATCATAGTGTAAGTAAATAAACCGACACCACCGAGCCCCACTGCATTAATGGGTATAGTATATAAATTGCAAGCTGTAGCTGAAAAAGGAGAAGTAATAACTGAACCTGTAAAAGTATACGTTACATTTACTCCATTAATTGTTGTAGGAGGTACAGCGATGTTAGAGCAAAATTGTGAATACCCAATGTTTGAAAAAAGTATGCAAACTAAAAACATAAATTTCAATAAGAAGTACTTAAAAATCATTTTAATAAAGCAATTTTTTATTAAAGTTAAATTTAATGTAATTTCTCGTTTTATCTATGTTTTATTCTCAATTTAAATGCATTGTCATCAATTAAGTCTAAAACAATAAAACGCCCTTGCAGTTATGCAAAGGCGTAAAAAACTTTCAAATTTTACTATTTTCTAAAAGCGAATGTCTGTATGAGGCAGAGCAGCTTTGATTCGTTTTTGCTCTTCTTTTGAAAAATTGTTTCCGTTAAGTAACAAGGTTTTTAATTCTTTCCACTTGGATAAATTTTCAGGCAATTGCTTTAAATCATTGTTAGCCAAATTGAGTAATTGCAGGTTTTTCATTTTAGCAATCTTAGGTGGCAAACTCTTCAATTGATTCTCATTGAAAGACAAAACCTCCGCTTTTCTCAATTTGTGAAGCTTAGCAGGCAATTCTGTCAATTGATTGTAATTGCAATTTAGCTCTTTCAACGATCTTAGCTTTACAATATTCTCTGGCAATTTAATTAATTGATTTTTAGCTGCGTTTAGCAAAATCAATTCTTTGATTCCTTTAATTTCTTCAGGAAGTTCTTTTAGTTGGTTGGACTCAAGTTCTAGCGTTTTCAAGGTTTTCAATTGTCCAATTTCTTTTGGTAAAACCGTCAATTCATTTTGAACTAGGTGAATGATTTTAATGCTTTCCATATCACCTATGGTTTCCGGCAAGGTTTTAAACTGGTTGCGAGAAGCATCCAGGACTTCTAACTTTTTTAAGTTACCAACAGCCATTGGAAGTTCTTTAATTTTATTTTGACGAAAGTTCAATTCCTCCAATTGACTGCATTCAAAAATCTCATTTGGCAAATCAACCAGTTGGTTTTTCATTAAGCTCAAGTATTTCAATTCTTGAAACTGATTAATTCCGGGCGAAACAACTGTGAGTTCTTTGTTTCTCAAGTTTAAAATTTCAACCACCTCATTTGAAGCTGCGGCTTCATCTACAGAGAAGAAAATGGTAACCTCAGGACGATCTCTCAAATAAATGGGTTCGTCTTGTTCTTTCTGAGCAGTTAAAGCAACTGTAGAAATAAAGAAAGTTGAAATAAGGATAAGTTTTTTCATTTTTAAAAAGCATTTGATATAACGAGAAAAGCAAGGTGAGAAATCTCACCTTGCTTCAATCAAATTATTGTTTAATTAATTATTGAACTATCAACTTTTTAGTTGCAATAGTATTTTGGTTGCTGATTCGAATAATGTATGTTCCTTTTCCTTGATTGCTCAAGTCAATTTCATATACTTGTTTTACTCTTGTTTCAACAACTACTTTACCAAGTAAATCAGTGATTACTAAATCAAATGGCTCATCTGTTCCATTTAATTTCAATAGTGATCTTCCGTTTGATGGGTTTGGTGAAATACTGATTGCATTGTTCAAATCAATTTTCCCAATTCCAACTAAACCGTAGTTTACTGTCGCAAAAACAGTATCACCTTCACAAGCTCTGTTGTTAGTTTCTACTACTTTCAAGTCAATAGAACCAATTCCTGAAGGCAAAGTAACTTGCACTTGGTTAGATCCTTGTCCTGAAGTGATGGTTGCAGCACCTGCATCCCAAGCATAAGTAGATCCTGTAGTATTCGCAACAGTGTATGTTTCAACAGCAGCAGAAGGAACATTAAAGTTACCTGTAATTGCAGCAGTAGTTACTCCTGAAGTAGTTGCACTATCGATTGGACTCAATTCTCTGTCGTAGTATTTACTTGGAGATTCATTGTATTCAAAGATAGAAACATGGTAAGTAGTGTTTTGCTTCAATCCGTTGATGGTTAAAGTAGAATCAGCGCCATCAAAAACTACGAAGTTTCCTTGACCTAAATCTGTTCCATTTCCAAAAACATTGTCAGCAGCGTAAGTAGTTCCATCTAATGGAAATTCATTCACCATGCTTGCTTCTTTAGCAACTACAATTCTTCCGTTTCCATTTCCTGCATTAAATGTTAAACCAATGGTATCACAAGCAGTTGTAGTGAAAACTAAGTTAGTTGGAGCAGCAGTTGGAGCATAGTTTCCTAAGTACTCTTTTCTAGCTATTACAACTGTAGTACTAACATTCATTCCAACCGGATCTCCAGCAGCATCAAACTGAGTTGTGCTTGCGTTTGCTCCACTTGGGTGCTGAACAGATACGAACATGAATTTGTAATCTGGTGTAAAAGTCAATCCACATGGCTCAGATCCTGAAGGTAATTTAGCAAATAAATCAACTTTTGGATTCGCTTGTGTATGATCTGGAGCAACCATCCAAATGTGATTTCTACTTCCATCTTGCAATACATATAAGTTACCTAAATCATCGAAAGATAAGTTATCATTTCCTGAACCCCAATTTTCTGAAGCTACACCATTTCCATGGTTGATTAAGTAACTTGTTCCTCCAACAAAAGTTTCAAACTGAGAAATAGTAGAATCATTGTCATCGCTAAAACGATACACTCTATTGTTTCCTTTTGAAGTGAAATAGATTTTACCATCAACTGTACCAACTTCAATATCCTCAGGACCGTTAAATGGGGTTGCACCCAAGCTAAGCGCTAAAGAATTAGTAGTATTTCTATCAGCTTGAGTAGTATTTGGGATTCTTATCCATTTCCCTGTAGGTAACACAGGCTCCCTTGAGACTAAACCACCGTCTAATTGCAGAGCATAAAGCTTACCTGTAGAAAGATCCATTTTGTTATCAGCAACAAACTTGTAGACACAACCTGTACCTCTATCTTCTGTTTCATATGCCGTCATGCTATCGTTTGCTACAGCAATATTTTCATGGCTCATACGACCTAATGCCCATAACTTTTCTTGTTTTCCTGGAGTGCCATATTCCATTACTTTTCTAGTAATTGGATCAATTTCCACTTGCCAGCCTACATCTTGGTAACCATCACTGTTAGCATCGCCTGCATTGGTTGTTTCCTCAGAAGTAATGATTGTTCCCCAAGGTGTGATTCCACCAGAGCAGTTTCTAGTAGTTGATACTAAATCATTGTTATAAAAATCAACTGCTTGTGTAGAATCTACAGTCCATAATCTAACAGAATCGATGTATCTGATGTCCAATAATGAAAATCCTCCTGGAGTATTTTCATGATTAACACCTAAAAATCCATCAATGCTGCTTCCATTTCTAGCAACATATCCTGTAAAATCGTTGTTTCCAGGAACTGTATTTCTAACTCGTTGATCCATGTATGAATCACCTTGTTTTACTAACACTTGGAAGTTGTGCGTTTCAGGAATGAAGAAATCAGGACTTTGTGCAGATGGCAACAAAGAAGTATAGCACGAAATGTGTGTATCGTTTGGTCCTAAACAAGCTCTTCTTGCAACTGGAGGATCAGGCATTTCATCTAATCTAACATCAATCATTAAGTCAGAACTCAAACTGTCTCTTTGGTGCAATTGAATAGCAATTACATTCACCCCTTGATTCAATACATTTTTTGAAAAGGCGATTGGGAAAAACTGTGTTTCTTCAGCACCACTTACAATTGTATTTGAAGTAGTTCTATAATTAACTGGTCCAGCAGGCATGTTCGTTCTAAAAACCTCAACACCATTGATGTGAACAATTGCTCCATCATCTCTTCTAACTTGTAACAATAAAGAATCTTTAAGTGAAGCTAAGTTGGCTACATCAAATCTTTTTCTAAAGTAGTAAGTTACGTGCTTATTTCCTGAGTTTGGCCCGAATGAAAGGGTTGTAGTAGCAGGATCACCATAACCTAACGGAGATTGTCCGTAAGCCCAAGTAGTATCATTGTAATTTAAATCTTTCCAGTTGGTAGCTAATATATCACTACCATCGTCCAAGTAATTCCACTCGTCACCTGTTCCAATTGGAAAAGAAGAAGTAGCCATAGGAGGCAATTTCCCTGTAACTTCCATATCAAAACTTAAGTCAGAGCTGTTTGCAGCATTCTGATGCAATTCAACAGCTATCACATTTCTACCGTTTACCATAATGTTGTCTACAGTAGTTCTGAAATAAGTTGTTTCATCAGCGCCACCAACAACTCCTGGAGCAAGTGTATTGAATGCAATTGTTCCTGTTGGCATGTTTTGTCTAAATACTTCTTGACCGTTTACATAAACAACAACACCATCATCTCTCAACACATCAAAAATTAAAGAATCGTATTGTGCAATGTCATTAGAGTTGAATGTATGTCTCAAATAAGTAGTAATGTGCTTGTTTTGAGGATCTGATCCAAAATCTAAAGTAGTAGTTTCATTGTTGTTACTATATCCCAAAATAGCATCACCAAATCTCCATGTAGAATCATTGTAAGTTAAAGTAGTCCAATTCGTAGCACTTAAGTCAGTACCTGAATCATCGTATTTCCATGAGCTAAATTTTGCAATTGGAAAAAATCCTTCTTCATAAGTTGGAGGAGCTAAGTATTCAACTACTAATTTAGGAGCACCTGAATTTGAACCATTGTAAGATTCTGCAGTTCTTTTTCCAGCATTTGGATTAAAACCTTGCACACTTAAAACAGCAGGATCAACACCTGCAAAAACCATTGCATTTCCTGAAACCCATCCATTTCTATCTACAATGGATTGAACTAAGCTACTAAAATCTGTAGTTCTTTGATCATTTCCAGCAACTTGCTGTGTTCCCCATCCTGGTATTTGATTCCAAAAAGTTGGGATTGGACTGTAAGTTCTAGAACTTAAATTCGCCGCTACTGATGTAAAAGCAGGCGCATCATCTGTTAATTCTACTCCCCAAGCAACATTTACTGTATCAGTTGTATTTGTTTCATCAACTTCAAACTGAATGTAAGCGTTTCTAATAGTTGCACCTCTAGGAATATCAACATTTTGAAAACGAATCCCTACTACTTGAATTGAAGAACCATCAGTAGTAAATTCTAAATCTGTGCTAGTTAAATCAATTGCTCCGTTAGCAATATCTTCCTCAGCATCGTCATTGCCATTTAAAACAGCAAAGGTTTTTGTTTGAGGAACAGAATAATGTATAATTAATTCAGCAGCTTCACCTGCACTTCCATCAAAAGATTCAGCAGTACGTTCCCCTGTTCCAGTAACTATAAAAGTAATAGGATTTCCAGTTGCCCATCCAGCTCTTCCGATGATTGATTCAACCAATACCTTTAAATCTGGAGTTCTTTGGTCTGAAGTAGCTAAACGAGTAGTATTCCAAGCAGGAATGTTGTTCCAATTTACACTATCACTTGTAACAGTTCTAGAAGAAATGTTATTTGTGGTTGAAGTAAAAGTAGCTGAGTTATCTGTATCTTCTGCTTTTATAGTTACTGAAGTAGCTCCATTGTCTGTTTCATCAACTGTAAACTGAATAAATACAGAGTCGATGATTGCATTTTTTGGAATGTTAACATTGGTAAAACGCATACCAACAAATTGGTCTCCGTCACCACCGTCTCTTACCAATTCTAAATCAGAACTGGTTAAATCGATTAAACCAGGATTTGAAGTAGCATTTAGCCCTCTTTCTTCTGCATCATCAGAACTTGAGGCAATTCTTTTGTTAAGTGTTAAATTAGATTGCCCGAAAGACTCATTGAAGCAGAAAAGAGTCAACAAAGCAAAAGCAAACTTTCTAAAGAGAATAGTTTTCGTTTTCATTGTTTTAATTTTAATGATTGTTATTAATATTAGATGGTACAAATCTCTCTCAACATTGTCTTATTGGGCTTAACTGAAATTTATCATACTGTATTTAATCGATAAAAAATATGTTAGCTAATGACCCCATTGTTAACTTTAAGTGCGAACTTTCCAGAGGTCTATTAGTTTTATCAAAGCATGCAGCTATTAACATTTACCGATTCAGGAATTTATTGTCCCAAAGCCAATGTGTACATTGACCCTTGGAAACCGGTAGACTATGCCATCATCACTCATGCACATGCCGATCATTCTCGTTGGGGAAATAAATTTTACTTGTGTCATCATTATTCCAAGCCCATTATTCAGCACCGTTTGGGAAACGACATTCAAATCGAATCCATTGAATACGGCTTTCGAAAAACAATCAAAGGAGTTCATTTTTCACTTCATCCAGCAGGGCACATTATCGGTTCTGCTCAAGTTCGTGTGGAATACAAGGGAGAAGTTTGGGTAGTTTCCGGCGACTATAAATTGGAGGATGATGGACTTTGTGCCGCTTTTGAAACAGTTAAATGCCATGTTTTTATCAGTGAATGCACCTTCGGGTTACCTGTATTTAAATGGAAAAGGGATGTTGAAGTATTCAATGAAATCAATCAATGGTGGCAAAAAAACGCTGAAGAAGGCAAAACTACGGTACTCATAGGCTATGCCTTAGGAAAAGCTCAGCGTTTGATACAGGGAGTGGATGATAACATTGGAAAAATTTATACGCATGGTGCCATTGAAAAAACTAACGAACTTATGCGGGAAATGAAGCTCCCACTAAAAGAAACCATTTATGTTAATCCTGAAATACCAAGCAGCGCTTATGCAGGAAGTTTAATTGTTGCTCCACCTTCGGCTTTAGGAAGTCCTTGGATGAAAAAATTTAAAAACCTAGAAGTTGGCATTGCTTCGGGTTGGATGAATTTACGTGGCCCAAGAAGAAGGCGCTCCGTTGATCGGGGCTTTGTGCTTTCCGACCATGCAGATTGGGACGGCCTCAATGCTGCCATTCGAAATACCGAATGCGAAAAAGTAATTCTCACCCACGGCTACACCGATATTTTTAGCAAATACCTCAACGAAATTGGGATAGAAACACATGTTGAGAGTTCTGAATTTGAGGGAGAAGGGAGTGATTAGGTGAAAATGAATTAATAAAGCAAAGTAAAGCTGCCCTTCTTTATTCGATTGTGTGAATTGCCTTCAGCTTTGTAGTTAAGTAAGTAAAAATAAGTGCCTGATTCTGCTTTTAAACCATCCACTCTTCCATCCCACGTCAATTCAGGTGATTCGGCTGAAAAAACCAAATGACCCCAACGATTAAATACTTTTAGCTGAAAGCTTTGAAAATTGCATTGGTAAGTTGGCAGAAATAAGTCATTAACTTGATCTCCATTAGGAGTGAAAACATTAGGAAAATCAATATTACAAGTTTCATCAATCAGCAAACGATAGCAAGCAGTTGTATCAATACAATTATTTAAGGTGATTTCACAGGCATAAGTTCTTTCATCAGAAGGAGAAAAGGCAGACATAGTAGCGCCATTAATTGTAGTAAAATTATCTTCACATCTCAGCCACTGGTATTGAGCACCTCTTTGATTGGCAATTAGCGAATCAAGTGTAGTAGTAACAGAAGTATCAATTTCGGTGATGCTTAGGTTTATTGTAATGATGCTATCCTTTCCACAAAAATTGGTTAATGTATCGATGATAATATGATTTCCAGGATTGAGAATAGTGTCTTTTTTACTTGGTAAAATATACCGACTGCAAGCCAATTCATTGATTACGCTTTGGGTAAAAACACAAGGCTCAACCTCAATTAAACTCCCCCATGGACTTCTTGCATTAATGCTTGCAAAATCAAGTTTCTTTATGATTGAATTTGTACTTGTATCAAACTCAAAAAGAATTCCATTATTAGACAGTCCTCCATTAGTTGTCATCCCAAATAATTTTCCATTTTTGGCATTTAATAAAGAGCCATTTGGTAAATTCCCATTTATGAATTGATTAAAATCTGCTTTTTTAGTGATTTTATCTTCAATAAAATTATATTCAAAAATTACTCCTCCTTGATTAGCTCCTCCTAATAAAGTCATTCCGTAAAGTAACTCACTACCAACTTGAACTAATTTTCCTCTTGGTTGACTACCATTTAAAGAATTATTAAAATCAACTTTTTTCAATAGCACTTCATTTTGTACGTCAAATTCAAAAAGTACTCCGCTGTTATTAACACCACCTCCAACAGTTAAACCATAAAGTTTATTATTGCTTGCTTTAGTAAGACTTCCTCTTGGATTGGTTCCTATAGATGTTTCAAAATCTAATACTTTTGTAAGATTTTTTGTCTTTAAATCGAACCTAAACAAGGTACCAGTCCCATTATTTCCACCACTTGAAGTTAATCCATACAAAATCCCATTGTGCGATTCGACTAATGCCCCATTTGGCAAACTTCCCATTGAGCCGTTAAAATCGAAATGATTAATTAATGTATCATTTGATAAATTGTACTCAAATAAAGTTCCTAAATTATTAGCTCCTCCTAAAAGCGTTAATCCATAGAGATTGCCATCACTTGCTTGTATTAAATCACCTTGTGGGGCTCTTCCATTAATAGAATCAATGAAGTCATATTTCTTTTGAAAACTATGAGTAACAGGGTTAATTTCAAAAATAACTCCATCATTATTAATCCCCCCAATAGAAGTTAAGCCATACAACATACCACTAGAAGCTTGGACTAATGATCCATTTGGAGTTCCTCCATTTGGTGCTGTAGAAAAATCTACCTCCACGTCAATTTTCTCATTGTTAATGTCATAGCTAAATATGGTTCCTAAATTTCTCAATCCAGCCCTATCTGTTGTTCCATATAATTTGCCATTTTTAGCTTGAATTAGTTCTGGAATGTATTTAAATCGTATTATAAATTGAAAAGCAGCTCCTAAATCTACTTTTTTAACTAATTGATTGGTAGTTATATCATATTCAAATAAGGAGCCATCATCTGATAAAGCACCTCTCATACATGTGCCATAGAGTTTACCATTGTTTGCTTCTACAAGACCTGACTGAGGAGAAGATCCAGTAATATTAGCTTCAAAATCAATTCTTTTTATTAATAAACCACTATTGGGATTGAACTCATAAAGTACTCCATCATTATTGATACCTCCAGCTTCTGTTAACCCGTATAAATTTCCATTTGAGGCTCTAATTAATGTAGCATTAGGACTAGCACCTGTGACACTTGCATTAAAACTAATGAGATTTTTAAAAGAAAAATTACTTAAATCGTATTCATATAAAACACCATCGCTATTAGCTCCTCCTAGGAGGCTAGTTCCATATAAAAACCCATTTGATATCAAAATATTTCCTGCAGGCCTAAGTCCACTTGTCTGACTTTCAAAATCGTGTTTCTTGTCAAAAACACCTGTTTGAGGATCATATTCAAAGATTACACCACCGTTGTTAATTCCTCCCAAATAAGTTGTTCCATAAATTTTACCGTTTGTTGCTATAGAAATAGATTCGGGAGTCTCACCTCTTTGTAATCCATCAAAATTAACTTTAATTGATATAGCGTTAGATATTGGATCATATTCATACAATACACCTCGATTATTTAAACCCCCATTTCTAGCTATTCCAAAAAGTTTTCCATTACTAGCAACTATTAATTTTGAACTAGGGAAACTTCCTGTATTCTGACCATCAAAGTCGATTAAATTTTGAATGGTGTCTTCACTAATAACGTATCTATAAAGGACTCCTTTATCAAAAGCTCCTCCTCTTAAAGTAGCACCATAAAAAGTATCTGTTCCAATTTCAACTAATGATGACCATGAGCTCCATCCATTATTTTGAATCTTAAATGAATCAACTATACTAGCACTATTAGCAAAACTATCAGTTTTGAAAACAACCCCTAAGTCTAATCCACTCCCACTTGTTGTCATTCCCCACAACTCTGTCTTTTGAGAGAAAGCATTATTTATTGAAATGTAGAAAAAGTGGAATAGAGAAAAAACCAAAAAGAATCTTAAAGAGAATTTCATATACTCTTGTCTTTTATAGGATGAATCTCAAAAATAAGAAATTTTAGATATAGTCTTTTCTTTAACTATTAAATACTAATTACTTATAAACAGACTTTATGTAAAGAATCTAAAATTAATTTACATAACTCAACAAAGTTATTATACAACTAAATACTCTTAAAATTGTCTTTATTAGTGCTTAAAATCTATGAAAAACTTTGTTCAACTTTTCAGTCAACTAGAACAAACTACCAAAACCACTAAAAAAGTAGCGGCATTGGTGGAGTATTTTGATGCTGTAAATGAAGAAGATCAGCTCTGGACAATTGCATTGCTCAGTCACCGTAGACCAAAAAGAACAGTAAAAACCAGTCTATTAAAAAAACTAGCAGCCGATGCAGCAAAATTGCCTTATTGGTTGTTCGAAGAATCTTACCACATCGTGGGAGATTTGGCCGAAACAATGGCATTGATTTATCCCAACACAAAAAGCAAGCAAGACCATTCCCTCAGTTATTGGATCAACTACTTAATTGAACTCAGAAAGTTAGATGAGGAAGAGAAAGAATTGAAAATTATTGCTGCTTGGGAGCTCATGGATGAAAAGGAACGCTTTGTTTTCAATAAAATAATTACAGGTGGTTGGCGCATTGGTATTTCTCAAAAATTGATGACCAGAGCCTTGGCACAACACAGTAAAATTGATGAAAATGTTTTGGCACTTCGCTTAATGGGCAACTGGTCGGCTGAAAAAACAAGTTACCAACAACTCATTATAGAACCCGATGCTCACGAGCAAATTGCTCAACCTTATCCATTTTATTTGGCTTATGCCTTAGAAGAAAAAACTGCTCCAATTGAAAACAGCAAAGCTTGGTTTGCCGAATACAAATGGGATGGCATTCGAGCTCAAGTAATTGTTCGAGAGAACCAGCTTTTCATTTGGTCGCGTGGGGAAGAGCTCATCACGGAGAGTTTTCCAGACTTAAACTCTTTGAGAGAATCACTTCCAAATGGAACAGTAATCGATGGAGAGCTAGTCGCATTTAAAGAGGGGGAAATCCTCAATTTCAATCAGCTTCAGCAGCGATTGGGCAGAAAAACCATTGGTGCTAAGCTGCAAGAGAAAATTCCAGTTGCCATTATTGCTTATGATCTTTTAGAGTTTGAAGGAGAAGACATTCGAGCAAAAAGCATGGAAGAGCGCAGAGGTTTATTGGAAAAAATTGTTCAAAATGCTGCCGACCCAGTGTTGAGAATTTCTCCAATGCTTGAATTCTCCAATTGGGATGATTTGATCCAACACCGAAACAAATCGCGTGAATACCTCGCCGAAGGTTTAATGCTGAAAAAGAAAGATTCAAGTTACCAGGTAGGGCGAAAAAAAGGCGCTTGGTGGAAATGGAAAGTTGCTCCTTTAACCATTGATGCCGTTTTAATTTACGCCATGAGAGGTCATGGTAGAAGAGCTAATTTGTACACCGATTACACCTTTGCCGTTTGGAAAGAAAAGGAACTCATTCCTTTTACAAAAGCCTATTCCGGCTTAAGCGATGCAGAAATCAGAAAAGTAGATGCCTTTGTGAAGAAAAATACCCTTGATCGTTTTGGTCCTGTTAGAAGCGTTAAAGCGGAATTGGTTTTCGAAATTGCATTTGAAGGAATAGCTTTCTCCAAGCGACATAAGTCGGGAATTGCCGTTCGTTTTCCTAGAATACATCGTTGGCGAAAAGATAAAAAAGCTGAAGATGCGAATAGTTTGGAAGACCTGAATGAAATGCTAAAATAAATCGCTTGAAAATTTAATGAAGTTTTCAAGCGAAGGATGAAGGACAAAAAAGAATGATAAAAGACAAAGGATTAAAGATGGACAACTGATATAATCTTAATTTGAATTATCTTTCGTCTTTTATCCTTTTTCTTTCATCCATTGTCCTTTATCTTTGTTCTAATTTTTTGAAACAAAAAATAGTAAACATGGAGTACAAAAATTTAGGAAAATCAGGATTAAAAGTTAGTCGCTTATCACTTGGTTCTTGGCTGACATTTGGCAAGCAAATTGGCGACAACATTGCCGAAGATTTAATGGATGTTGCTTATGAAAATGGTGTAAACTTTTTCGATAATGCAGAAATATACGCCAGAGGAGAGTCTGAGAGAGTGATGGGAAAAATCTTAAAAAACAGAGACTGGCAAAGAGATTCTTACATTGTTTCTTCCAAAGCATTTTTTGGTGATGGTGGAAAACTCCCCACACAAACCGGTTTAAATAGAAAACACCTTGTTGAAGCTTGCGAAGCTGCATTAAAGCGTTTGAAATTAGATTACTTAGACTTGTATTTTTGTCACCGCCCAGATAAGGAAACGCCCATCGAAGAAACTGTTTGGACCATGCACAATTTAATTCAGCAAGGTAAAATTCTCTATTGGGGAACATCAGAGTGGAGTGCACAAGAAATTATGGAAGCGCAAATGGTTGCCAAGCAATACGGCTTAATTGGCCCAACCATGGAGCAGCCACAATACAACATGCTGCACCGTCATAAAGTAGAGGTTGAATTCAGTCAGATTTATAAAACTGTTGGTTTGGGAACTACTATTTGGTCGCCACTGGCATCGGGAATTTTGAGTGGCAAGTACAATGATGGAATGCCTGAAAAAACTCGACTTTCTATGGAAGGAATGGAATGGTTGAAGGACGCAAATTTGGTAGAAGAAAAATTGGCGAAGGTTAAAAAGCTAACAGCTCTGGCAAAAGAAATTGGCATTTCTATGCCTAAATTAGCCATTGCTTGGTGCTTGAAAAATGAAAATGTGAGTACAGTAATTTTGGGTGCTTCTAAAAAAGAACAACTTCAAGAAACCATTAAAACGGTGGAAGACCTCGACAAACTAGATGCTGAAGTAATGGAAAAAATTGAGGCCATTTTAGACAATAAGCCTGATACTCCTGCATTTTAGGCTTCTGCCCAAACCTTAGTCCCTTCCGAGCAATTCTTGCAAATTTCAATTTGATCTCTGCCTTGAAATAGTTGTTCTCTGAATTTTTGATAGGCTTCTCCTTGCCAAATGGCTTTAAAATTTGTTTCAGAAAGTTCTCCTAATCGGTGGTTAGCATCTTTATCAAAGCAACAGGGAATTACTTTTCCATCCCATGTAATTACACAGGAATGCCACAACTTCCAACAATTGTTGTTCAGGCTGTTTTTAATGGCATAAGTTCCGTCGTCTAGTTTTCTGTAGCGAGAATACTTGTCGATGCTAGGAATGAGCGGATTGCCATTTTCGTAGTCGTAAACTTGCGCTGTTTTTAGTTTCACCTGGTTTACGCCCAGTTTCTTGGCTAAGGCATGTACCTCCTCAATTTGATGCTCATTTGGTCGCACCACCAAAAACTGAAAAATAACATAGGGTGTTTTGGAATTGAGCTCCTTTTTCCATTTCAAAATATTTTTCGTGCCTTCAATTACTTTTTCAAGAGAGCCTCCTTTTCGGTAGCTTTCATACGTTTCTTGAGTAGTTCCATCAATTGAAATAATCAAACGATCTAAACCAGATTCTACTGTTTTTTTTGCATTTTCATCGTTGAGAAAGTGAGCATTTGTTGAAGTGGCCGTATAAATTTTCTTCTGCGAAGCATAGTTGACCATTTCCAAAAAATTGGGATTGATAAATGGTTCACCCTGAAAATAAAAAGTGAGGTAAAAAGTATGTCGATGCACTTGATCGATTACTTTTTTGTAAAAATCTTCCTTTAAATTTCCTGTTGGACGCGTAAAATGTCTCAAACCACTGGGACATTCAGGGCAACCTAAATTGCAAGCCGTGGTTGGTTCTAGTGCTATGGCCAATGGAAGTCCCATTTGATTGGGCTGTTTGGTGATACGTGAAACATAATAGCTCAACACCACCTTTAACGCATTCCACCCTCTTCTTAAAGTGATTTTTTTAAGAAACTGCAGCTGATCGTAAAAGGCAAAGTTTTCCATTAATGTATTCTATTCACCGTTCAAAAATAAGCAAGCTAAAAGTACTATTGGCATCAATATTTTCGTTGCTTTAAATTTGAATTCATGAGAGCTTTTTGCTTGACTTTATTACTCATTTTTTCTTATTCGCTTTTCTCTCAAAGCTCAATAAATGGAAAAGTAATTGATGCGAAAAGTAAAGAACCACTTGCATTTGTAAACATTGTAATCAATGAAAGCAACCGTGGTTTTAGCACTGACATTGACGGAAAATTTAAACTAAAAAACCCTGAAAATATTCAATCCCTTAAGTTTAGCTATTTGGGCTATGAAACTGTCAACCTAACTATGCAGGAATTAAATACTCTCAATTTTCGCATTGAACTTCAGCAAAATACCTATCAATTAAAAGAAATTGAAATTTTACCTGGAGAAAATCCTGCTCATCGAATTATAGATGCTGTAATTGCTAATAAAAATCAAAATAATCCTGAGATTGCAAGCGACTTTTACTATGAATCCTACAATAAATTAATCTTTAGCGCCAGACCCGACAGTATTTACGAGAAACTCCCAGATTCTGTTAAAGCAAAAGATAGCGCTAGTATTGAGGAAATTAAGTTTCTTGAGAAACAGCATTTTTTAATAATGGAATCTGTTACTGAGCGCAACCATATTCCTCCTACACATTCAAAAGAAGTGGTAACAGCTTCTAGAATTTCAGGTTTAAAAACCCCCTTTTTCTCATTGATTGGAACTCAACTGCAATCCTTTTCGCTTTATTCTACCTACATTCAATTGTTTTCCTATTCATACCTCAGCCCAATCAGTAATGGAAGTACTTCTAAGTATTTATTTGTTCTTGAAGACACTATTTTTCAAGGAAAGGATACTGTTTATTCCATTTCATTTCGTCCTAGAAAAGGAAAGTTTTTTGATGGATTAAAAGGAGTGCTTACTATTAATTCAGATGCTTATGCAGTTCAAAACTTCATTGCAGAAACTATCGACAATAAAGACCTGAGCGTTAAAATCCAACAGAATTATGAAAAAATTAATGAGATTCAATGGTTTCCGGTTCAGTTAAATACTTTTTTTATTTTCAAAAATCTTGACATCGACAATTTTGATTTTTATGGAGAAGGAAAGTCTTACATCAAAAATATTGAGCTAAAGAGTAGATTGACCAAAAAAGAACTTGGAAATGTAGTGCTCAAAATGGGCGAAGATGCCGGAAAAAAAGACAGTTCCTACTGGCAAACTCATCGAATCGATTCGCTCACAAATCAAGAAACAAATACCTATCATTTCATGGATAGTGTCGGTGAAAAAATCAATTTAGATCAAAAACTATTTATTTACCAAGCACTTTTTAGTGGCGCTTTTCCAATTGGCCCTGTTGATTTACGTCTAAATCGATTAATGGATTTTAACCGCTATGAAGGTTTTAGATTAGGCTTAGGCGCAGAAACAAATGACCGAATATCCAAACAGTTTAGAATCGGTGGTTATGGAGCTTATGGATTTAAAGATAAAGCTTGGAAATACGGCGGACACTTAAAATGGAAAAGAAAACACGATACACACCTTTCAGCAAAAATTTCCTATGCAAACGATTTAGTTGAAAGTGGGGGCAGCTTTTTTTACAATGATTGGATCAATCCATTTTCAACAGAAACATTCTACAAATTCTTCATTATTGACATGGATCAGGTTGAAAAATTCGACTTTGAACTAGAAACACATGCAGTTAGGGATTTTCAAACTACTTTTTTTGCCAACCATCAAATTAGAAGCATCAATTCTCCCTATCGTTTCAATCCATCAAATGAACTAGCACCGGAAAACTTAAGTCCTGATTTTAGATTGACGGAAGCTGGAGTCAATATTCGTTTTGCCTTTAGAGAAAAGTTTGTAGAAATGTTTGGAATCAAAACTCCAATTAGTTACCAATATCCCATCGTGCATTTAAAAATTACCAGAGGATTTAAAGGAATTGCACAAGGTGAATTTGATTACAATCGTGTTGACTTAAAAGTGCAAAAACTATTTCGCTTACGCAACTTAGGACTCACTTCACTCCGACTAACTGCCGGATATATTGACGCTTCCATGCCAATCACCAACTTATTTAGAATGAGAGGAACTGAAGATGACGAACTTCTTTTTGCAGCTGACTTCAATTTTCAAACAGCTACACCCAACGAGTTTTTTCACGATCAATATTTGAATTTCTTTTTTAAGCATAGCTTTAAAAATCTACTTTTTAGAAGCAAAAATTTCAATCCTGAATTGGCTTTGGTAAGCAATGTTGGCTGGGGAAGTATGAGAAAGCAAGAAAATCATGAAAATTTTGAATTCAGTACAATGCGTAAAGGCTTTTTTGAATCGGGTATTCAAATAGATCGTTTGTTGGGTTTCTTAAATCTAGGAGTTGGCGCCTACTATCGATATGGCGCATATAGCCTTCCTTCACAATGGGATAATGTTTTCTATAAGCTGACTTCTTCTGTTAAGTTTTAAGGAATTATTTTTTTGATTGATCTCTGTCATTAAAAAGACAATCCGACTATTAGATAAAATCTACCTTTGTTAGCTGAAATAAATCAAAAATGAAAAACATCCTCATTATCGGCAATGGAATTTCGGGTGTTACAGCTGCAAGGCATATTCGCAAGCTGTCAAATCATCAAATCACGATTATTTCTGCAGAAACGGAGTATTTCTTTTCGCGTACCGCCTTGATGTATGTTTACATGGGTCACATGAAATACGAACACATCAAACCTTATGAAGATTCATTTTGGCAAAAAAACTGTATCTCTCTAAAACTTGATTTTGTTGAAGAAATAGATGAAAAAGATAAAAAGGTCTGCTTAAATGGCGGTGAAGTATTAGCTTTTGATGAACTTATTATCGCTTGTGGTTCCAAGCCAAATAAATTTGGTTGGATAGGTCAGGATTTACCTCAAGTTCAGGGATTATACAGTTGGCAAGATTTGGAAAACATGGAAGCAAACACCAAAGGTATTCAGCGTGCAGTGATTGTGGGAGGTGGATTAATTGGCGTTGAAATGGCTGAAATGCTTCGTACAAGAGACATTAAAGTCACTTTTTTAGTTCGAGAAGATCGATTTTGGGGAAATGTGTTGCCTAAAGAAGAAGGTCATTTAATTGCTCAACACATAAAATCCCATCATGTTGATTTGCAATTCAATGAAGAATTAGACGAAATCATTCCTGATAAAAATGGAAATGTAAAGGCCATTAAAACCAAATCAGGTAAAGAGATTACATGCCAATTTGTTGGACTAACTGCAGGTGTGAGTCCCAACATTGATTTTATAAAAGACAGCAACATAGCTACCAACAAAGGTATTTTAGTCAATGAGTATTTGGAGACAAATTGTCCAAACATATACGCCATTGGCGATTGTGCAGAATTTCACAAACATCCAACAGACAGAAAAAACATCGAACAAGTTTGGTATACCGGAAAAATGATGGGCGAAACTGTTGCACAAACTATTTGCGGCAACAAAACTGTCTATCAACCGGGTGTTTGGTTCAATTCAGCCAAGTTTTTTGATATTGAATATCAAACGTATGGTTGGGTGTGGGCAGAACCCAAAAAAAACGAAGCTGCACTTTATTGGGAAGATGAAAATGGAGAGCGCTGCTTGAAATTAATCTATGATAAAAATGAATTCCATTTTCTTGCTGTCAATGCATTTGGAATTCGTTTAAGGCATGAAATTATGGACTTGTGGATTCGAGAAAAATACCCCATTGAACAAGTAATTAATGCCCTGCAAAAAGCCAATTTTGACCCTGAGTTTTATGAAAACTATATCTTAAAAGCGAAAAAAACATTTAAGCAGCAATTGAGTAAATTTAAATTAAGCCCTAAGCCATTATGAGTCAAATAGATCAAAACATTAGTCTGAGCGGAGGTCCTCCAAAAGACATAAACCTCACTCAAAAAATTGGGACTTTTACTGGCATTGCAGGCTTGATGGTTCTGACACTTGCCGCCTTCAACCTCAATTTTCCAAATAAAACGCTTTGGTTAAGCATTGCACTTGTAGCCATTAGTTTAGGAATTATTCTTTTTGCCAAAGGAGCCTATTCTAATGAACAAGTTGGAATAAAAAATGACGGTGTTTGGTTTAAATCTATCTCATCAAAAGGTTATATTGCTTGGATTCTAGGTATTTTAATGACGGGATTTTACATTATTCTATACTTTTTCCCACAGTATTTGGGACTGAACCAAGATGGAGAAAATGGAGGATTAATTGCACTTTTCGATCCATTGAGCAAAGCACTTAGCGGAAATCCCGCAAGTCAATGGTTTGTGTATGGAACCCTTTATACCATTGCCATATTAGCATTTGGCATAAAATTCATTTGGAAATACCGCCACAATCGCTACCAACGTATTCGGACAATTAGTGTCATGTTTTTTCAAACCGGGTTTGCTTTTATCATTCCGGAATTGATGGCGCGCTTAAACAACGACTCTTTTAGTCTGCCCTATTACGATTTAAAAAATATTTGGCCGCTTAACTATTATAATTTTGAACAATATCGAGTAGATGATTTTATTTCTGCAGGCAATGTTGGTCTGGTGCTTTTGATTTTTGGAGTCGTATCTATTTTTATCATCACTCCTATTTTAACTTATAAATTCGGGAAGCGTTGGTATTGTTCATGGGTTTGCGGTTGTGGAGGCTTGGCTGAAACAGCCGGAGATCCTTTCCGTCACCTTTCCGATAAAAGCACCTTCGCTTGGAAAGTAGAAAGATGGGTAGTTCACAGTGTAGTGGTTTTTGTGGTTGTAATGACAACTGCTGTTATTTCTACCTATTTAGGATATGATTCCGAAAATTATTGGTTGACTAAAACAGTATTTTTAATTGGAGTAGCAGCTTTATTGACATTCGTTTTTGCAGTATTGTGGATTTTTAAAAGAGAAGAATTGAAAAAAGATGCCAAAATTGGCGCAGTTGGCTATCTGTCAATAATTCTCTCCTTACTTGGCATTCATGCTTTTAGTGGGGAAAATTCCATCTTTTTATTTGAAGCTGAAACACTGAGAAGCACCTATGGATTTTTAATTGGCGCTATTTTTAGTGGAGTTATTGGCACAGGATTTTACCCAATTTTTGGCAATAGAGTTTGGTGCCGATTTGGTTGTCCAATGGCGGCAATTTTAGGGATTCAACAGCGTTTTTTCTCAAAATTTAGAATCACCACCAATGGCGGACAATGCATTTCCTGTGGAAATTGCTCCACTTACTGTGAAATGGGAATTGATGTGAAAGCCTATGCTCAGAAAGGGCAAAACATTGTGCGTTCATCTTGTGTAGGCTGTGGAATCTGCTCTGCTGTTTGCCCTAGAGGAGTTTTAAAGCTTGAAAATGGAAAAGATTCTGGCGACAGCAGGTATGAAGAAAATCCTATCACATTTGGAAACGATGGTGTAAAATTGAATTTCTAGTGGAGCAAAAAATAGTGGTAATCATACCTGCATTTAATGAGGAAAATGCAGTAGGTAAAGTAATTCGAGACATTCCTAAAAACTTGGCGGATGAAATAATTGTTGTAAACAACAACTCTACTGATTTAACTTCTGAAATAGCAAGAGAAGCCGGAGCAACGGTACTTTTTGAACCTAAAAAAGGATATGGAAGAGCTTGTTTAAAAGGCATGGATTATCTCCAAAATCAACGCACAGAAAAAACAGACATTGTTGTATTTATTGATGCAGATTATTCCGACTATCCCGAAGAAATGTCGAAATTAGTTCAACCCATCCTTTCTGGAAAAGCACAATTAGTAATAGGTTCAAGAGCATTGGGAAAAAGAGAAAAAGGAGCCATGACCATTCCTCAACTTTTCGGCAATTGGTTGGCTACTAATTTAATGCGAATTATTTATGGCGCAAAATTTACGGATTTAGGTCCTTTTAGAGCAATGGATTATAAAGCTTTGCTAAGCTTAGACATGCAAGATCAGACTTATGGATGGACAGTAGAAATGCAGCTAAAAGTCGCCAAACAAAAAATGAGGTATTGTGAGATTCCAGTCAATTACCGCAAACGAATTGGTTTTTCTAAAATTAGTGGAACAGTAAAAGGAACGATTATGGCCGGATATAAAATTATATCAACACTATTTAAATACTTTTGAGTTTAATGGAAGTTTTAGTAATTGTCATATATGGAATAGCGCTATTGTTTATCTTTAGCTACAGCTTGATTCAATTACAATTGGTTTTTAACTATAAAAAATACAGCCGTTCTACTGAAACAGAATCCTTTAATTTCAAAGAAAATGAATGGCCGAAAGTAACGGTTCAGCTGCCGCTTTACAATGAAAAGTATGTTGCAGAGCGCTTGATTGAAAAAATAGTTCAACTAGATTATCCAGCTAATTTTTTAGAAATTCAGGTATTAGATGATTCAACTGATCAAACATTTAAAATTGTGGCAAAAAAAGTTGCTGAGATTTCAAAACGAGGTATTGACATCCGTCACATTCACCGAAAAGACCGAGTTGGCTACAAAGCTGGAGCTCTGGCCGAAGGATTAAAAACTGCTAAAGGAGAGTTTATTGCCATTTTTGATGCAGATTTTTTACCAAAGCACGATTTTTTAAAACGCATCATTCCAAAATTTAAAAATCAATCAGTTGGCATGATTCAAAGTCGTTGGGAACACCTCAATCAGAACTATTCACTTTTGACAAAACTGCAAGCCTTTGGCTTAGATGCGCACTTTTCTGTGGAGCAAGGTGGAAGAAACATAGGCAATCACTTCATCAACTTTAATGGAACAGCAGGTATTTGGAGAAAAGAAACAATTTACGATGCCGGAGGTTGGCAATCTGATACGCTTACTGAAGATTTGGATTTGAGTTATAGAGCCCAACTCAAAGGATGGAAATTTTTATTTTTAGAATCCGTTGGCGCTCCTGCCGAATTGCCAGCAGCAATGAATGCGTTGAAAACACAACAATTTCGTTGGAATAAAGGAGCAGCAGAATGTGTGCGAAAAAATTTATGGAGCGTATTAAAAGCTTCCGACTTAAAATTTTCTACTAAAATCAATGCTATTTTTCACTTAATGAACTCAGCAGTATTTATTTGCATCGTTGTTTTGGCCCTGCTAAGTATTCCTATGCTTTATATCAAAGAAAATCAAATCGAATATAAATGGTTGTTCAATTTAGCAGGTTTTTTTCTAATCAGTTTGCCAATTTTGGCTTATTTCTATTGGACTTCGATGAAAAAAGATTATTCCAACAATTGGAAAGCTGCCGCTCATTTTGTTGTATTCTTTCCTCTCTTCCTTTCAGTTTCCATGGGACTTTCCTTGCACAATGCGCTTGCTGTTTTAGAGGGATATATAGGGAAAAAATCAGCATTTATCCGAACCCCGAAATTCAACCTCAGCAACGATCAGTCAAAAAAATGGACAAACAATGTTTATTTAATCCGCCGCATTAGTCCTCTTAGCATTTTTGAAACACTATTCGCTCTTTATTTTCTAGGTGGAATATTTCTTGGCTTTTATTTTAAAGACTATGGTTTACTCCCTTTTCACCTCATGCTATTTTTTGGATTTAGCTATGTTGCTTTTTTATCGGTTCAGCATTCGCTTAACTCAATTTCAAAATGAAAGCAAACTTAAGTCAATCGTGGAAAGTCTTGATAATTTTTCTCCTTTCAGCGCTTGCCTATTATTATTTGGGATATGAATTAGAAAGAACTGATTTTTTAGCCTTAGTTCTCATTTTTAGCATCCCGTTTGCCCTTTACTTCTACCTGATTAAGAATATAAGCAATAGTCAAATAAAACCCTTTCTAGGCATGGCTGTGCTTTTTAGGATTCTATTTCTTTTTAGTATCCCATCACTCTCCGATGATTATTTCCGATTTATTTGGGATGGTCAATTAATGGCAAATGGCATCAATCCATTTGACTTTTTACCCACAGAAGTAACTATTGATTTCCCCAATAAAGCAATGCTGCTCACTGAAATGAACAGCCCAAATTACTACAGCATTTATCCACCAATCTCTCAAGCTGTTTTTTTAATTGGCGTTTCTCTTTCTCCCAATTCTATTTTGGGAAGCATTGTTGTCATGCGCTTACTAATACTTCTAGCTGAAATTGCTACCATATTGCTCTTGCCTAAACTATTGGAAAAACTTAAATTGTCTCCATCAAAAAGCTTGATTTATGTATTAAATCCACTTGTAATTATAGAACTGACAGGCAACCTGCATTTTGAAGCATTCCTAATCTTTTTTATGGTGCTGGCATTTTACATGCTCTTAGTCAAAAAAGAAAAATTGATGGGAGTGGCTTGGGCTTTTGCAGCAGCAGTGAAATTAATTCCGCTTTTACTGCTACCTATTTTATTAAGAAAATTGACATTTAAAAATGCCTTAATTAGTTATCTGCTAATTGCATTAACTTTTGTTGGTTTGTGGTTTCCCTTTTACAATGCTAATTTCCTTAATCACTATTTCAACTCATTAAATCTGTATTTTCAAAGCTTTGAGTTCAATGCAGGGATATACTATTTCATTCGTTGGTTGAGTTCATTTTTTATTGAATACAATCCAATTCAACGTGTTGGTCCTTGGTTTTCTAAAATAGCTCTAATCCTGATACTCTTGCTATTGCTGCGTAAAAGAAACCAACAATGGAACAGTTTTTTTAATTCCCTTTTATTCTCACTCAGTGTTTATTTTGCCTTGGCAATCGTTGTTCATCCTTGGTATTTATGCACCCTCGTTTTTTTAGCTGTATTTACGAATTTTCGCTACCCAATTTTATGGTCAGCTTTTGCCATTTTAAGCTATTACACTTACATTCAAGCTAATTTTCAAGAAAGTTATGTTTTGATAACAATAGAATACCTCGCTGTTTTCAGCTTTGGGTCTTATGAACTATGGCGTGCTAAAAACAGAAAAGGTTCCAATAAAATCGAAACTATTCTAAACTAAAAAAGGGAGCTAATTAATTAGCTCCCTTTTTTAATTAAATATCCTTCAATTACTCACTAAGCACAGCTCTTGAAATAACAATTTTCTGAACCTCAGTAGTACCTTCATAGATTTGAGTGATTTTAGCATCGCGCATCAATCGTTCAACATGGTATTCTTTCACAAAACCATACCCTCCATGCACCTGAACAGCTTCTATTGTTGTGTCCATCGCTACTTTTGAAGCAAAGACTTTAGCAATTGCTGAAGCTTTGTCAAAGTTTTCACCTCTATCTTTTAAATTTGCTGCTTTTAAACACAACAAACGCGCAGCTTCAATTTCAGTTGCCATGTCTGCTATTTTAAAAGCAATTGCTTGGTGCTTGTATATTTCTTTTCCAAAAGCAGATCTTTCTTTTGAATAAGCAACTGCTAATTCCATTGCTCCTGAAGCAATTCCCAAAGCCTGTGCGGCAATTCCGATTCTTCCACCTGAAAGCACTTTCATAGCGAACTTAAATCCAAATCCATCTTCACCAATTCTGTTTTCTTTTGGCACTTTCACATCCGTAAACATTAAAGTGTGGGTATCAGATCCGCGAATTCCCAATTTATTCTCTTTCGCTCCAACAACAAAACCATCCCATTCTTTCTCAACTATAAATGCATTAATTCCACGGTGCCCTTTTTCAACATCCGTTTGAGCGATTACAATGTAATAAGATGCAGAACTTCCATTGGTGATCCAGTTTTTAGTTCCGTTCAATATATAATGGTCTCCCTTATCAATCGCAGTTGTTCTTTGAGAAGTTGCGTCTGATCCTGCTTCTGGTTCCGACAAGCAAAAAGCACCAATTTTTTCTCCTTTTGCCAATGGTACCAAGTACTTGTGTTTTTGATCTTCAGTTCCGAATTTTTCAATTCCCCAACAAACCAATGAATTATTAACCGACATACAAACTGATGTAGAAGCGTCAATTTTCGAAATTTCTTCCATTGCTAAAACATAAGAAACGGTGTCCATTCCACCACCACCGTATTTTGGATCAACCATCATTCCCATAAATCCTAATTCAGCAAGTTGCTTCACTTCTTCTTTTGGAAAAGTCTGATTTTCATCTCTTTCAATTACGCCCGGCTTCAATACGTTCTGAGCAAAATCTCTCGCCGCATCTCTCACAGCAATTTGTTCTTCTGTCAATTCAAAATTCATAATTTTAAAAAATAAAGTTTTTGCAAAAATAACCTAATATCCTATTGTGAACAAACAAAATAAAAGCCATAGAGTTCTTGGAATTATGTCGGGAACTTCTCTCGATGGACTAGATTTCTGCTTGTCAGATTTTTACTTTCAAAATAATCAATGGAACTTCACAATTATTGAGGCAACTACATTTAATTATTCCAAACAATGGGAAACTAAATTAAAGGAAGCCGAAAACCTTAGCGGAGAAAAGTTGATCCAATTGCATTTTGAGTATGGTAAATACATTGGCGATAAAGCAAGGGAATTTATAGATCAGTTTCAGTTAAAAACTGACTTAATTGCTTCACACGGACACACAATATTTCATCAAATCGATAAAGGGTTCACTTTTCAATTAGGTCATGGAGCATCAATTGCAGCAGCATCAACTTTGACTACAGTTTCAGACTTTAGAAGCTTGGATGTCGCTCTTGGTGGACAAGGCGCTCCCCTAGTTCCATTCGGAGAAAAGGCCTTGTTTCCCAATCATTCAATTTTCATGAATTTTGGAGGAATTTGCAACATCACTTTTGTTGAGGGAGATAAAATTAGCGCATTTGATATTTGTCCTTTCAACATGGTTTTGAATTTTATCTGTCAAAAAGAATTCAATACATACTTTGATAAAGGAGGTAAAATCAGTCAATCAGGAAAGTTAAATTCAGAGCTTTTGAAAAAATTAAATGCCTTGAATTATTACCATCAAAAACCACCCAAATCACTAGGAAAGGAATGGGTTTACAAAGAAGTGATTCCTCTATTAAACGAATCAAATGTTTCTCCTACTGATCAGTTATTTACTTTTTCTCAACACATTGCTGATCAAATTCACAAAGCAATCAGTTCAACCAAGAAAGAAGTATTAATCACAGGTGGAGGTGCGAAAAATCAGTTTATACTCGACTTATTGCAAGCAAAAAAAATAAAACTTCAGGTACCAGAAGAAAAAATCATTGATTTTAAAGAAGCCTTAATTTTTGGATTCTTAGGCCTAAAAAGATTTCTCAATGAAACCAATACACTTAAAAGTGTAACTGGTTCATCAAAAGACAATTCAGGTGGAACAATATTCTTAAGTTAAATGATGCTCATTCTTTAATTTAAAATGATTTGTTTTAATACTTTTGACGCAAATTTCAAAAATGGATGAATTACTGAAGATTTATGAATCTAAACAACCGGAAATTGTTTTCGAGTGGAAGGATTCAGAAACAGAAGCTGAAGGTTGGGTAGTTATAAATTCTTTGAGAGGAGGAGCCGCAGGAGGTGGCACTAGAATGAGAGTTGGGCTCGACAAGCATGAGGTTACTTCTTTAGCAAAAACCATGGAAATTAAATTTACTGTCGCTGGACCAGCGATTGGCGGAGCAAAATCAGGAATAAATTTTGACCCAAAAGATCCAAGAAAAAAAGGTGTTTTAGAAAGATGGTTCAAAGCTGTCGCTCCACTTCTTAAAAATTATTACGGAACAGGCGGAGATTTGAATGTGGATGAAATTCATGAAGTAATTCCAATGACCGAGAATGTTGGAATTTGGCATCCTCAAGAAGGTGTTTTCAATGGTCATTTTCAACCAACAGAAGCAACTAAAATCAATAGAATTGGACAGTTACGTCAAGGAGTACTTAAAATTATTGAAGATCCAAATTTCAGCCCTGATGTTAAAAGGCAGTTCGTAGTGGCTGACATGATTACTGGATACGGTGTTGCTGAGTCAGTAAAGCATTTCTATGATATCTATGGCGGTGATTTAAGCACTAAAAATGTAGTCGTTCAAGGTTGGGGAAATGTTGGTGCTGCTGGAGCTTATTATTTGGCTCAAAGTGGAGCAACTGTTATTGGTATCATTGATCGAGAAGGTGGATTAATTAAAGAAGAAGGTTTTTCTTTTGAAGAAATTAGACAGCTATTTTTAAATAAAAAAGGAAACCAACTAGAAGCTCCTAATCTATTGCCTTTCGAAGAAGTCAACAAGAAAATATGGAGTTTAGGAGCAGAGATTTTTATTCCTTGTGCTGCTTCCAGATTGATAACTAAAGAACAAATTGATGCAATGATTGGTTCGGGAATGGAAGTTATTTCTGCCGGAGCAAATGTGCCTTTTGCAGACAAAGAAATATTTTTTGGACCAACTGCAGCTTTTGCAGATAAGCACTTAAGTGTTATTCCAGATTTTATTTCAAACTGTGGAATGGCAAGAGTTTTCGCTTACTTAATGAGCAATGAAGTTCAATTAAGTGATGAAAAAATCTTCCAGGATACTTCACAAACTGTAAAAAATGCAATGAAAGAAGTTTTTCAACAAGCTTCTTCCAAAACAAATATCTCAAAAACAGCGTTTGCTATAGCGCTAAAAAAATTGATTTAATGCTTTCAAAATTCAACACATTTTAACTTAAAAATTAGATAGGGATGTACACTTTAATGGTTTTGATTTTTATTCTCGGTTATATCATGATAGCCTTAGAACATCCCCTAAAAATTGACAAAGCTGCTCCCGCCTTATTAATTGCCGTTCTTGGATGGACTGCATTTGTGTTTGGTGCAGAAGAAATCTTAGGACCCAACTTTGAAGGTAATTACAATGATCACATTGTAAGTGAACTATCTCATCATTTAACACATCACTCCGAAATTATTTTCTTCTTGATTGGCGCAATGACCATTGTGGAGCTTATTGATGCACATGAAGGTTTTGCTGTTATTACCGACAGGATAAAAACGACCAATAAAGTCAAATTACTTTGGATTGTCTGTATCCTAACATTCTTTTTCTCAGCTGCTTTAGACAATCTTACTACTTCAATTGTAATGATTTCATTGTTGAGAAAACTAGTCGCTAATCAAAAAGAACGTTGGTTTTTTGCAGGTATGGTCATCATATCAGCAAATGCCGGTGGTGCTTGGTCACCGATTGGAGATGTTACAACCACCATGCTTTGGATTGGTAAACAAATTACTGCTCCAAAAATAATCGTTAACTTATTTATTCCTAGCTTAATTTGCATGCTAGTTCCTCTGATTATTGTTTCTTTTACTCAAAAAGGTGAAATTGAAAAACCAGAAAAAGTTACCTTAAAAGAACATGAGACAAACAAAACCACCCCTTTCGAACGAAATTTAATTTTCATATTAGGAGTTGCTCTACTATTGTTTGTTCCTGTTTTTAAAACAGTTACACACCTCCCACCCTACATGGGAATGATGTTTGGTCTTGGGGTACTATGGGTAGTAACAGAAATTATTCATCGAGAAAAGAAATATGAATTAAAGTCTGAATTATCTGTAATCGGCGTACTTCGAAAAATTGACATTGTCAGTGTGCTATTCTTTTTGGGAATTCTTATTGCCATTTCCAGCTTACAGTCAGCCGGACACTTATCAGAATTAGCTGTAATGTTAGAAGAAAACATTGGAGACATTTATGTAGTGAACATCGTAATTGGTTTGCTTTCATCTATTGTTGACAATGTTCCATTAGTAGCTGCAGCCATGGGAATGTATCCAATTTTAACTCCTGAAGCCGTTGCATTATTAACGGGTGATGAATTCGAATACTTTCAGCACTTTGTACAAGATGGGAATTTTTGGGAATTTTTAGCCTATTGCGCTGGAACAGGTGGTAGTGCTTTAATTATTGGATCTGCTGCTGGAGTAGCTGTTATGGGAATGGAGCGTATAGACTTTTTATGGTACCTCAAAAAAATGAGCCTATTAGCCATAGCAGGGTATTTCGCGGGAGCCATTTACTTTGTTCTTGCTGTTGCATAACTTTTCTCTTCTCTATATATAATAAGACTAACATTTCGCTGTTTACAAGTTAGCTTGTGCGACAATTTCATAAGCGGAGGTTTCATTTAATTTAGACCTATTAAAAAAACAATCTAAAAGCAAATGGCTACACCAATTTTTTGTCAAATAAATCTATCTGAAGGTGCTGATTCTCTAGCAAATTCTGAAGTTCCTGTTGAAAAAACATTATCGATCATGGAATTGATAAGCTCTGGTGGAACAGGGGGAATTATAATTATGTTGACCTTGTTTATCTTATCCATTATTGCAGTCTATATTTTTATAGAACGCTATATGACAATTAAAAAAGCTGGAAACGAAGACATCAACTTTATGAATGAAATAAAAGATTTTATTCACGATGGAAAACTAGAGGCCGCACGATCTCTTTGCAAATCAAATGCAACACCCATTGCTAAGATGATTGAAAAAGGGGTTAACAGAATCGGCAAACCCTTAAACGACATTGCTGCAGCAATAGAAAACACAGGGAAATTGGAGCTATTTAAGCTGGAAAAAGGATTGGCAACACTTGCCACTATTTCAGGAGCTGCACCAATGATAGGGTTTTTAGGTACTGTTATTGGGATGATTTTGGCTTTTCACCAAATGGCTTCAGCAGGTGGAAACATCGACGTAGAAATGCTTTCTGAAGGAATTTACACTGCCATGGTCACAACAGTTGCAGGTTTAATTGTTGGTATTGTGGCTTTTATTGGCTACAACCTTTTAGTAGCTAAAGTAGAAAAAGTGGTTTTTAAAATGGAAGCCAGAACAACTGAGTTTTTAGATATTCTAAACGAACCTGCGAAATAAAATGGCAATAAAATCGAGAAATAAAGTAAGTCCCAATTTCAATATGTCGTCAATGACGGATATTGTGTTTCTTTTATTGATTTTTTTCATGTTGACTTCAACACTAGTTAGTCCAAATGCCTTGAAATTATTGTTACCAAGTAGTTCAAGTAAAACCTTAGCACCTCAAACTGTTTCAGTTTCTGTGACTAAAGAACTAGATTATTATATTGACAAAGAAAAAGTGCAATTTGAATTTATTGAGCCAATGCTCATTAAAAAAATGGGAAATAATGAAGAAAATTCAATTATTCTTCACGTTGACAAAACCATTCCTGTTGAAGAAGCAGTGAAAATTATGGACATCGCCAGTAGGAATAAATTTAGAATGGTTCTCGCTACTAAAGCCAGTTAATTTGGAATTCATAGAAGATAAAAATAAGCGAATTGGAATAGCAGTAAGCGTACTGATACACGTTTTACTTATAATCCTATTTGTTTTTTTTGGGCTAAAATACATGATTCCTCCACCTGAAGAAGAGGGAATTACCATTAATTTCGGGACAACAGACATGGGCATGCAAAGTGAAAACCCAACTACCCCTTCTGAGCAAACTGAAAATACTCCTAGTGAAATAAATCCTGAGACTCCAACACCTGTTGAAGCTATTGAAGAGGATATCATTACACAAGATATTGAAGAAACGCCGTCCATTGATGAAAAGAAGGAGCAAAAAAAAGAAGAAGAACAAGTCGTGGTGAAAGAAGAACCAAAGCCTGATAAAAACTTAAGCGAAGCAATGAATAAGTGGAACACCAATAAAAATCAAGCAGGTGGTGGCGATGGAACAACAGATAAGGTAGGAGATCAAGGTGATATAAATGGCGATCCAAACAGCAACAGTTACCAAGGAGGAGGTCAAGGAAATGGAACACAATTTTCTCTAGCTGGCAGAAGCTTAATGAGTTCTCCTCCTATTAAGGACAACTCACAAGAAGAAGGAAAAGTGGTAGTGGATATCATAGTTGACAAATATGGAAAGGTATTGAGGGCAACACCTGGAGCTAGAGGCTCTACCACCACCAATTCTCAATTATACAAAAAGGCTAAAGATGCAGCAATGCAAACTAAATTTAATGCCAATCCTGATGCTGCAGAAGAGCAAAAAGGAACAATGACTTTCATTTTCATCTTGAATTAACAATGAATTATCAGGAAACGCTAGACTTTTTGTTTAGCCAATTGCCAATGTTCCAAAGAGATGGTAATGTTGCATTCAAAAAAGATTTAAAAAACACGCTTAATCTTTGCGAAATTCTTGGTCAACCTCAACACAATTTTAAAAGCATTCACGTTGCTGGCACAAATGGAAAAGGCTCTACTTCTCACATGCTTGCAGCAGCATTTCAAGAAGCAGGATATAAAACAGGTTTATACACTTCGCCTCATTTAAAAGATTTTAGAGAACGAATTCGCATCAATGGTATTGTAATTTCTGAGGAAAAAGTAATCGATTTTGTAGAAAACTATTTTGAAAAATTCAAATCCATCCAACCTTCTTTTTTCGAGTGGACTGTTGCTTTAGCATTTCATCATTTTGCTGAAGAAAAAGTAGATATTGCAATAATAGAAACCGGTTTGGGTGGAAGATTGGATTCCACAAATGTCATCAACCCCGAATTGAGTATTATTACTAACATAGGGATGGATCATACCGAATTACTCGGAGATAGTCTTGATAAAATTGCTTTTGAAAAAGCAGGAATCATAAAGAAAGACACTCCTATTGTTATCGGAAATGATTCTGGTCAAAAAAAGTTGTTTGAAACAATAGCAGAAGAAAAAAATGCTTCCATCTATTTTGCTGAAAAAATAACAACAAACATTTCAATAAATTCAGACTTAAAAGGGCACTACCAAACTGAAAATTTAAGAACAGTATTTCAAGCTTGGTTAATAGTGAGAAAACTTGGTTGGTTGATCAGTTTTCCGCAACTTGAGAATGGTTTAAAACAAGTTAGCAAAACAACAGGTTTGAGGGGGCGCTATGAAGTTTTAAATGAAAGTCCACTAACTATTACCGATACGGCACACAATAAAGAAGGACTTCAAATCGTCATCCAGCAATTATTAGAAGAAAAGTACAATCAAGTTCATTTTGTTATTGGTTTTGTAAAGGATAAAAACTGGTTAGAATTACTTCACTTATTTCCTAAAAATGCGCACTATTACTTCTGCAGTGCTTCCATTCCAAGAGCATTGAATGCCGAAACTTTAAAAAATGAAGCCCAAAAACTCGGATTAAAAGGTGTTTTATTTGATTCTGTAGGCAGTGCTTTTGCAGCTGCAAAAGCCAATGCGAATAGCAATGACCTGATCTATGTAGGAGGCAGTACTTTTATTGTTGCAGAAATTCTCTAAATTTTCAATAAAGTGTTGGATGATTTAGTAATTCCATTATATTTGCACTCCCAAAATTGGGGCGATTAGCTCAGTTGGTTCAGAGCACCTCGTTTACACCGAGGGGGTCGGGGGTTCGAATCCCTCATCGCCCACACTGCCAGAGTAAAAAGCTCTGGCTTTTTTTATGTCCTATTTTGTATACATATTACATTCAGAGAAACTTGATTGTTTCTATATTGGTTCATCTCAAGAGGTTGAAAGCAGATTGAAAGACCATCTTACTAATCATAAGGAATTTACCGCTAAATCAAAAGATTGGAAAGTTGTATATACTGAACAATTCCCAACCAAAACACTAGCGATCCTAAAGGAGAAAAAAATTAAAAGTTGGAAAAGTAAAATAATGATTAAACGATTAATCGATAGTCAATAACTTGATTCAGAGCATCCCGATCTTGCATCGGGAGGGTCGGGGGTTCGAATCCCTCATCGCCCACACAAAAAAGTCCTTTATTCAAAGGACTTTTTTTATTTTTGCATTTTTAGAGAGCCATTAGCTCAGTTGGTTTAGAGCACTACCTTGACAGGGTAGGGGTCACTGGTTCGAATCCAGTATGGCTCACATAATTTTCTCTTATACTAAATTAATTTATTAAGATTAGCTTTTTTTGGCAATCACTTTCTCCGAAATTGAAGGAGGATTTTTCTGTAAACGCTTTAGGCGATTTTCAATGGATTTTTTCATTCTATTTGCCTCTTCTTCATCTATTCTTCCTCTTTTTTGAAGTCGCTGTATCGTTTTCCCTTCGTAATTTAATAATGAACAAATGGCTTGATTAGTTGAAACTGCTTCATAGATATCTGGGTAGTTCTTTTTTAAATTTCTAAGAAAAGTTTGACCTTCAATTTTATTCTCATTGATTTCGTCTCTAATTCTATTCAATAACTCCATGTCTTCTTTCCCTGATTCTTCCATATTTTCTACTAACATCAAAGCTTCATTTTGAGCAATTACAAGACTCATGGCACAATCATAGCTTAATGATAACCTGCTTAAATACCACTTTTTTGCAAAAGATCCTAAATAAGGCCAATTACTCACCTTATTTAATAATGGTGGAATCTGCCAACTTTCTTCTAAATCTTTACGGCTGGTAAGGGGAACAGACCCTCCTAAATCTAGCAAGCTACTTATATTATCACTCAATATTTTAACTCCCAAAGGACTTAACAAACCATCTTGAAATTGATGCCAATAACTGCTTTTCTCAGCTTCTAAAAATTGTTTACGCAACTCTGATATAGCGGCCTTATCCTCCACCTCGTTAATAATATTATTTAAGCCATGTTTCGGTAAATATTGACTTACTTGTTTCCAGTTAGCATTTCTTATATAGCGTTCAGACTGCAGCCTTTCTATCTGATTTGAGGTAGTATCATAAAGGTATTCTCTTGCATTTTTCAGCATCAAGCTTTTTGCTGAACTAATTTTTGTCAAACCAAGTGCATTCACAAGGTACTTGATTGTAGAAGCATTGATTAAAAGAGTCAATGTAACAATTCCAGCTGTATAAAATAAAAACTGATCTTTTATTTGTTTTGAGATAAATTGATCATCAACCCCCGCAACAATTAATGCTAAAGCTAATGCAATTGCTCCACGCAAGGCACCATACCATACAACAAGTGCTTCACTAAAACTTAATCCATACCCGGATCTTTTCATGATGGGGTAAAGCAAAAGCAAAACGATTGCTCTAACAACATGAATACCAACATATAAAATACCTAGAACTAGAAAATCATAATAACTAAAAACACTCCTTTCAGCAACCACAATTCCAACAATCAAGAAAATCAAGCAGTTTGCAATAAAACCTGCTAATTCCCAGAATTGGTGCATAAAATGCTCTACTTGTGGACTAATTCTAGCCCTCCCTACACCTCCAATTATTAATCCTAATGCAACCAAACCTAAAACACCAGAAACATGAAACAAATACTCAGCAACGAAGAATGTTAAATACGCCATGGCTACAACTAGTCCAGTTTCAACTAAAGCATCATTAATTACATTCTTTATCCAGTTTATTGTGATATATCCAAATAAAACTCCAATAAATAGCCCTCCAAAAGCAACACGAAAAAACTCTAATACAGGGTGAATATCAGAACTTTCACCTGTTATCCCTAAAAAGAAAACCATAAACAAAACAATGGCTGTTCCGTCATTTAATAAGGACTCTCCCTCAATCAGCGTTCCCAATTTTTTACTTGCCCCAAGCTCTTTCAATAACGCGACAACTGCAACGGGGTCTGTAGCACTTATGACTGCGCCAAACATTAATGCTAAACTCCAATTCCAAAAACTAAAAGCTATTCCATAATATTTCAAAGCAATCACTAGTGCAGCAGATAGTCCCAATGCTATCAAAATTCCAGGAACAGCTAATAAAATTGCATTTGTTGAAGACTTTTTGAAGGTATGTAAGTCCAATGCATAAGAAGCTTCGAAAATGAGAATTGGTAAAAAGATAAAAAGTAGTAAATGAGGATCAATGTGAGCGGCAAAGTTGATTGAATCTCCAAAACCAGAAAAATCAAAACCAAAGCCTCCAAGTGTAAACACACCAAAGTACCCCAATCGATTAAAAAGCCCTAGAAAAATTCCTATAATCAGAAGTAAAACGGTAAACGGAAAAGGACTTTTTTTGAGGAATTGCCGAGTTGCCACTCCAATAATGAGTGCCAAAATAATAAAAAGAAGCGGCGCGGTCTGATTCACATGACTTTCACTTTCCTCCGATTCACTGTCAAAACTTGATGCATTTAAATCTGTTTCAAGTAAAAATGCTTCCTTTGATGAATTAAAAACACATTCAAAGTCAACTAATGCATCATAATAAGACTGAAAATCTATGTCTTTGTTAGATAAACTTGCATTGATTATTAGAGAATAACCTACAAATAATATAAAGAACAACGACCTTTTAAATAAGCTCTTCATAATTAAATTCAATTTTTCGAATGTAAAGGTAAAATCATATTTATATTTTCGATAGAATTTAAATAAAAATCGACCAAAGTGTTAAATTTAACATTGAATTTTTTATTTAACAAAAATTTAAACTAGATTTGACAATCCCAATAAATAAAGATTTTTTAAAAAAATTTAATATTATGATAAAGAAACAATTACACTTTAAGATTCTTTTAGCTATACTTTCAATGTTTATTACTCAAGCTTCATTTGCTCAATGCACTTATCAATTAAAAATGATAGACTCATTTGGTGATGGATGGAACGGTAATCAAATCGATATTCAAGTAGGCACTTCAAACACCATTTATACTTTAGTTAACGGTTTTGACTCTACAATAAATCTCACTTTAAATACTGGAGATTCAATTATATTAAATTATCTCGGTGGTGGATCCTTTAATAATGAGGTTTCTTTTGAATTGTATGATGCAACATTGTCTACAATTTATACATCAGGAAGTGGTCCTTCAACAGGAATCGCTTTTGCAGATACTGCAACTTGTCCTAGTTGTTTAATCCCCTCTTTATTGAATAATTCTAATATTACTGTTAATTCAGCAGAATTAAATTGGACAGAAAATAATTCTGCTACTTCTTGGATCGTTCAATATGGCCTTTCAGGATTCCCTATCGGCTCAGGTATTGACTCACTAGTTACCTCCAGACCATTTACTTTAAGTGGATTAAATTCAAGTACAACTTATGACTGGTATGTTCGAAGTATTTGTGCAGTCGGTGACACAAGTGCATGGTCTTCAATAAATTCTTTTACAACTCAATTACAGTGTCCTATTGGAGCTGTTTGTGTTACATATACGGCAGGTAAAATATTTTCAGATAGAAATTTTACTTCATTACCAGGTAGTTCTACCTGTCCTGGAAGTATGACTCTAGTTATCCCAGCTGGAAATAGAATTGATAGCATTTCCACCAGTTACAGTATTGAAGCAGGAAATGGCGGTTGGATGTCTGAACAACTTTCTAGACTATACTCTCCAAATACAATTCAAGGAGAATCAAGCTTAGCAGCCGGTACGGGAAATACTGCAGGAGTTTTTAGTTATTTCCGAGACGGTTTAACTTTTGCAAATGGCGCAATTGACACTGTAACTATTCAATTAGAAAATGGTAGAACTTTTGGAGGTTCTGCATGTGATTCTTTATATAATGATGTAGTCAATGGGTCTTGGGAAGTAATTGCTTATTACAGCTCTATTCCTGCATGTGTTGAACCTATTGGCTTATCAACGAATAATATTTCTAGTGACTCCGCTCAGCTAAATTGGAATGAAGTTGGAACTGCTTCGAGTTGGGAGATTAGCTACGACACTAGTGGCTTTACTGCGGGTAACGGGACTCAATTTATCACTTCAGCTGATTCATTAAATATTAATGGACTTAGCGCCAATACAAACTACGATTGGTATGTTCGTTCAATTTGTGCTATTGGTGATACTAGTGCTTGGTCTCTTGTCTCAAGTTTTAAAACATTGATTCAGGGTGCTCAGGGATTTACATGTCTTACAGGTAATACTTCAATAGTATTTTCAGAAGAATTTGATGCTCAAGGTTCTTGGACTGGAACTTGGGGTACAGGAGCAACAGGAGATACATGGAACATCCGAACTGGAACAACAGGTTCAACCAATACAGGTCCTTCTGGTGCACATAGTGGGTTAAACTATGTTTTCTTTGAAACATCTGGATCCTCTTCTACTCCAATCTCAATTGTTTCTCCACCAATAGATTTAACACAAGGTAGTGATTTTGCCGAACTTTCCTTTTGGTTGCACGCTTACGGTGCTACAATTGGAACATTAAATGTAGGAATTGGTACTTCAGCATCAGGTCCTTTTACAACTGAATTTAGCTGGTCTGGAGAATTGCAAACAGCAGAAATTGATCCATGGCAAAATGTTGGTGTTAATTTAGATAGTTATGTTGGTCAAACTATTTATATTCAACTAGCTTACACAAGAGGTTCAAGTTTTACAGGAGACTTAGCGATTGACTTAATGGAAGTTAGCACCTGTTTAAGCTGTGTCAATCCTTCAAACATAACTTTTACCAACATTGAAACTGACGAAACAACAGTTAATTGGACACAAGGAGGCCTAGCATTGAACTGGGAAATAGAATATGTTCTAGCAGGAGCAGCCCAGGGATCAGGTACTTTAATAAATGTTTCTACCAACCCAACAACTTTATCGAGTTTAACATCGGGTACGAGTTTTGATGTTTATATTAGAGCAATCTGTGGTGTGGGTGATACAAGTGGATGGGTAGGACCTACTACTTTTAATACATCTGAAGCCGTTCCATTTTTTGAAGATTTTGAAACATTTAATCCTGGGATAACAAGTAATCCTTGGCCTAAAGGTTGGTCTTCCTCTACAAGCTCAAATCCAAGATGGGAGTCTGAAGATGCTAGTGGTGTTAATGAAAACTCAACTGGTACAGGACCATTTTTTGATAATACTACTCCTTCAACTTCCGGTGGAATGTATATTTTTCTTGAAACTTCAGGTGGTGGACTCAATGATTCTGCTGATTTCATTTCTCCCCCAATTTTTATAGACAGCTCTCAAAGTGCTGTTGAATTATCTTTTTGGTACCACATGCATGGAGCTGATATGGGGAATTTAGAAGTTTTAGTAGATACTAATGGTATCCAAACTCAAGTTGCTTTTATTAGTGGGCAACAACAAGTTAATCAAGGTGATTCGTGGTTACAAGCTAAGACTTTCTTAAATGGTTACCAAGGTAAAAGTATTCAGCTTGTATTTAGAGGTTTTAGAGGCAATGGGTTTACTAGTGACATGTCAATTGACGACGTTCAAATTGAACCATTATTGTCCAATAATGCCGGAGTCATCGATATTACAAGTCCAAGTTTACCGCTTTGCCCAGGAAATATTACTCCTGTTGTTGTAGTTGAGAACAAAGGAACAGATACACTTAATAATGTTCAAGTTTTTTGGGATGTTAATGGCGTAATCGACTCTACTCTTTTTACTGGAACTATAAACCCAGGTACAACTGCTAACGTGTCTCTAGGGACAGTAACTATTTTAGCATCAACAACCTACAACATAAAATTTTATACCAAAAATCCGAATGGTTTAGCAGATATGTTAGTGAGTGATGATACACTTTCTCTGTTAAACCTATCAACTGGTTTAGTTGGTAATTTCACCATTAATTCAGGTCAACTAACCGGAGGTACAAACTTTGCAAGTTTCACTGATTTTGCTACTGCAGTTTCTACCCTTGGAGTCTGTGGTAATATAGACGTTGATGTAGTGGCAAATTCAGGGCCATACAATGAGCAATTTTTACTCCAGAATATAGTAGGAACAAGTGCTAGTAGCAGGATTACCATCAACGGTAATAATGATACTTTGAGCTTTGTAACTTCTTCTAATGAAAGAAGAATAGTGGGCTTAAGTAATGTTTCATTCATAACTTTAAAAAACCTTAACATTGTTAGTGCAGGGCCTACTTTTGGATACGGCATACAAATGGACATGGGTAGCCATGATATTTTAATCGATTCTTGCAATATAGATATCTCAGCTGTAACTTCTACGTCTTCTGTCAACTCAGTAGGAATTCTGAGTAGTGGAAGTTTAACTTCACCAGCTACTACAGGTAATAATGCGAGTAGAATTACAATTTCTAATTCGCGAATAAATGGGGGTATTTCAGAAGGAATGTACTACGGAATAAGGTTTAATGGACTATCGACTACTATTTCTGATACAAGTATTCGTATTGTAAATAATGAAATAAGCAACTTCTATGCATATGGAATATACCTAAATCATATTTCTAATTCATTAATTGAAGGAAACGATATTCATAGAGCTGACAAACAAACTGTTACTACATTTTATGGAATTTATACAACAGGAGGATCTTCTGCTGATACTGCGAATGCCAACAGAATTCATAATTCTCATGGTTCTGCAACAAGTTTAACAGGTGCTTCTTATCCAATTTATAACAGCTCAAATGATGCAGATCCAACTAATCCAAACATTTTTGTTAATAATCTAATTTATGATATTAATTCAAATGGAACAATTTATGGTATTTATAATTCGGGGAGTGATAATCAAGCTTATGTAAACAATACGATTTCTTTAGACCATGCTGCTGCAACAGGTGGAATAACAAGAGGTATTTACCAAACTACTACTGCAATAGGCATTACTTTTGCAAATAATAATATTTCTATTACTAGAGGAGGAACAGGAGTTAAACATGGGATTTACCTAAATACCAACACCTCAGTTGTTAATTCTAATTTCAATAATGTTTATTTAAATAGTACAGGTAGTGGTAGCCAATTCTTAGGTAGAGAAAATGCTACTGATCATTTGGACATTAATGCATGGCAAGTTGCTTCAAGTTTAGATACAAACAGTATTGATAGTGATCCATTGTATGTCGATTTAATAAATGGAGACCTTACTCCTACTAATCCTGATTTAGATGGAGCAGGATCTAACTTAGGAGTTTTTGTTGACTTCTTTGGAGTTATTAGAAATAATCCTCCAGACATTGGAGCAATTGAATTTATTCCTCCTGTAATGATTCCATATTATCCTATTGGAACGATTAATACAGAAGATAATAATGGTGTTGCTGATTCGTTGAATGTTGTATGTCAAACATCAGGAACTGTTGTAGGAACAGACAGAAGAGGAAACGGTTATGAGTTAACTCTAATAGACTTGTCAAGCAGTTCACAAGAAGGAATTGTAGTATTTAGAACTACTAATCTACCAAATTATGCCAATCCAACTGAAGGAGATTCATTACTTATATATGGAACGGTTTCTCAATTCAATGGTTTAACCCAGTTTGAACCGGATTCAATATTTGTTATTAGCACAGGAGCTACTATACCTAGCCCGATTCCTACTTCTACATTAGATGAAAATACTGAAAGTAAATTGTTATCCATCCAAAACTTTGTGTTGCTTGATGCAAGCGGAACTAATTCTTATAATATGCGCGCATTTAATGGAACTGACACCTTATTGATTCGAGTAGATGCCGATACTGATGTAAATGACAGTTTGAATATTCCTGGTCAGGAGTTAAGTGTCGGAGATACCATCTGTGCGATGATAGGCGTTGGAGGCCAATTTGATAATTCAACTCCTTTCCTAGACGGTTATCAGATTTTTCCTAGTCGATTTGCAGATATAACTATTTGTAGACTAGTACCGCCTACAGTGATTCCTTTCTACCCAATCAGAACTATCAATACAGAAGATGCTAATGGTGTAGCAGATTCGTTGAATGTTGTATGTCAAACATCAGGAACTGTTGTGGGAACTGATAGAAGAGGTAACGGTTATGAGTTTACTCTTATAGACATATCAAGCAGTTCACAAGAGGGAATTGTGGTATTTAGATCAGGAAATCTACCAAACTATACTAATCCTACAGAAGGAGATTCATTGTTGATTTATGGAACAGTTTCACAATTTAATGGCTTAACTCAGTTTGTGCCGGATTCTATATTTATTCTTAGTTCAGGAGCTACAGTTCCGAGTCCAATACCTACCACTGTATTGGATGAAAGCACCGAAAGTAAATTATTATCCATTCAAAACTTTATTTTATTGGATTCAAGTTTGACAAATAGTTATAATATGCTAGCCTATAATGGAACGGATACTTTAACTATTAGAGTAGATGCCGATACTGATGTGAATGATAGTTTAAACCTTCCGGGAGTAGCATTGAAAGTTGGTGATACGATTTGTGCCTTAATTGGTGTTGGTGGTCAGTTTGATAATTCTTCTCCTTTCCTTGATGGTTATCAAATTTTCCCAAGTCGTTTTACAGACATTACCATTTGTAGACTATCACCAGTTGGAATCAATGATGCAATTTTAGAAGATCAACAATTCAGCATCTACCCAAATCCAACATCAGGTGATTTTACAATTGCTTCTTCAGGTTTTAATGAAGCTGCTGTTCGATTAATCATCAGAGACATTAGTGGAAGAATTATTACTGTAGAAACCATTTTGAATGCGAATAGCTCTTTGAGAAAATCATTTAATTTAAATGATAAAGCCAAAGGGATTTATTTCATCAGCATTATTGATGGAAATCAAGTAATCAATCAAAAGTTGACTCTTCACTAAAATTTTAATTTATATTATAAAAGCGCGTTCATTTACTTGGACGCGCTTTTTTTATTCTATTTTTGAAGAAATAGAATTTTCAGAAAAACAACAAAGTTTTAAAAAAAATATTATGCTAAAATTGATTTTAACAGGAAGTTTATTAATTGCTTTATATTCATGTGGTAATGAAGAAAAAAGTACAGAAAAAGAAAATGACAATATCGCTAAAGCTTTTCCATTAAGCAACTTAGACACTACAGCCTCTCCATGTGATGATTTTTACCAGTACGCAATTGGTGGTTGGCTAAAAGCAAACCCTGTTCCATCAACTGAAAGTAGGTGGAGCAGTTTTAATGTTGTAACTGATTCGAATAACGCAAAACTGAAAAACATTCTTCAGGAATTTTCAAGCAAATCATTCGAAAATGGAAGCATGGAACAAAAAATTGGTGACTTCTACAAGAGCATCATGGATTCGGCTAGAGCAGATGAATTAGGAATAGCACCATTAAAAGAGGAACTAGCTCGAATCGAAAACATCAAAGAGAAAAAAGACTTAATTGAAGTTGTAGCACATCACAAATCAATTGGTGTCAATTCTCTGTTCGGCACTTATATTGGTCAAGACAGTAAAAACAGTGAGCAATACATCACCCACATTTCTCAAAGCGGACTTGGTCTTCCAGATCGGGATTACTATTTAAAAAACGATGAAAAATCTACCGAGATTCAAAATGCTTATATTCAACACATTCATAAAATTTTCGAACTAGCAAAAATTGATGCACAAGCTGAAAAAGTATATGAGCTTGAAAAACTGCTTGCTGAAAAATCAATGTCGAGAGTAGAAAGACGTGACCCAGATAAAACTTACAACAAATTCGAATTGAATAAACTAGATAGCTTAGGAACTGCCATTGATTGGACTAAGTTTTTCACCTTAATTAATTTAAAAGCTGTTGATGCCGTTATTGTTGGTCAACCAATTTTCATACAATCAGTTAATCATTACATGGATTCAATTCCACTCAATGAATGGAAAGACTACCTCAAATGGAGATTGTTGGACACCTATGCAACTGAGCTTAATAAAGATTTTGTAAATCAGAACTTTGATTTCTATGGCAAAACTTTGAGCGGAACAAAAGAGATGAAGCCAAGATGGAAAATCGCTTTGGGAAAGATAAATGGAAACATCGGAGAATTAATGGGAAAGGCTTTTGTAGAAAGGCATTTTTCTAAAGAAGCAAAAGAAGATGTAAGTCAAATGGTTGAGAATTTGAGAATCGTTTTTCGTGAAAGAATCAATAACTTGGCTTGGATGAGTCAAGAAACAAAAGAAAAAGCTCTTGAAAAATTAAATGCTTTCAATAAAAAAATTGGTTTTCCAGATAAGTGGAAAGATTATTCGGATTTGAAAATTGTTGCAGATAACCAAGTTCAGAACATCATAAATGCGAGGCAATTTAATTTCAATTACATGATTAATAAACTCGGAAAACCTGTAGACAAAGACGAGTGGTTTATGAGTCCACAAACGGTAAACGCCTACTACAGTTCTTCGAAAAATGAGATAGTTTTCCCAGCTGGTATATTGCAGCCTCCCTTCTACTCACCAAATGCCGATGCAGCTATCAATTACGGTGGAATTGGCGCTGTAATTGGTCATGAATTCACTCATGGCTTTGATGACCAAGGAAGCAAGTACGACGCAAAAGGTAATTTAAGTAATTGGTGGACAGAAACTGACAGAAATCAATTTGATGGAAGGGCTGATCTTGTAGTGAACCAATTCAATAATTTTGAAGTAATGGAAGGACTTTTTGTGAACGGGAAATTGACTTTAGGTGAAAACATTGCTGACTTAGGTGGCGCAACCCTAGCCTTCTATGCATTGGAAAAGGAATTGGAAGATAAAGAAGAAGTTGCAAAAATTGACGGATTTACCTACCAACAGCGCTTCTTTTTAGGTTGGGCACAAGTGTGGCACATGAACATGACCGATGAAGAATTGAGAAAAAGAATTGCAACTGACTCTCACTCTCCAGGGGAATACCGTGTAAAAGGGCCATTGGCTAACATGCCTGAATTTGCTGCCGCTTTTAATTGCGATGAAGCGAGCAACATGGTAAATCCCGATTCTCTTAAAGCAGTAATCTGGTAAAATGGATTCGGCTAAAAAACCTAGAGGATTTGATGCGACCAAAGAGAAAGCAAATGCGCTGATCAAAAGTGCAGAGAAAGTAAAAAAATTAGTCGCCGACTCTAAAAAGAAAGCTTCAGAAAAAAAAGAACAATTAAAAAGTGTTTGGAATGAATTCCAAACACTTTTGCGTTTAGTTAGCGCATGGAAACTCAAGAAATATAGAGAAGTTCCGGTTAAAACGATTGTTTATGCTGTAACAGCACTGCTTTACTTTGTTATTCCCTTCGACTTTATTCCAGATTTTATTCCTATTGCAGGTTTTTTCGATGACATCACAGTAATTAGTTTTGTACTTTCTTCTATCAAAGAAGACATTGATAAGTTTAAAAAGTGGGAACAAGAAAACTCAGAAAAATCTGATGACTAATATTTGGCGTATTTTAAAATATATCAACTACTTACTTAACTCAATTCACTTACACGGAATTCACTCTCCTTTTGTTTTCAACTTAAATCGCAGTATTTTTCAAGAAAAAATTCCATTTTATTGTTTCGAAGAAATTGAATCTTTACGAGCAAAACTTCAATTGACTCACAAAAAAATTGAAGTAATTGATTTAGGAGCAGGTTCAAGAAAAAATAATAAAAACGAACGCAAAATCAGCAGCATCAGCAAATCCGCTTTAAAAGATCCAAAAAATGCTCAATTAATTTTTCGTTTGATTTATGAATTCAAACCACAAAACATTTTAGAAATAGGCACTTCTTTTGGACTCACAACAGCTTACATGGCTAAAGCAAATCCTTCAGCTGAAATCACGAGTATTGAAGGTTCTCCTCAGATTGCAAAAATTGCCAAAGTCAACTATAAAAAATTAAACATCAACAATATCGAAGTTGTCAATGCTCCATTTGATGATGTGCTTGAAGAAATCATTAACTCAAAAAAAACACTCGACTTTGTATTTTTTGATGGCAATCATCAAAAGAAACCGACAATTGACTATTTTGAAAAGTGCCTAAAAAAAGCAAACCCAGATAGCATTTTTATCTTTGATGATATTTATTGGTCGCGAGAGATGCATGCGGCATGGAATGAAATTCAAAAACACCCTCAGGTTAGTATCAGCATAGACTTATTTCAAATGGGTATCTTATTTTTTAAAACAGATCAAGCCAAAGAACATTTTACCGTTTATCATTAAGTACTCCTCAATCAATTTTTTAAAATTAATTTTATTGTAAATTATATCGTAGTTAAGAAATCAATCAAACAAACACTTTGCATAAAAATGACTTCTGATAAGGCAATAATAGAAATTCAAAATCTGGTTAGAAATTTTAAACTTGGTAACCAAGTAATAAAAGTTCTCAAAGAAATTTCTTTTAGCATTCAAAAAAACGAATACTTGGCACTTATGGGCCCTTCCGGTTCTGGAAAATCTACCCTAATGAATCTTCTTGGTTGCCTTGATACTCCTACATCAGGTACTTATATCTTAAATCAAAAAGACGTTAGCAAACTAAGCGATGATGAACTAGCTGAAATCAGAAACAAAGAAATTGGTTTTGTTTTCCAAACATTTAATTTATTACCTCGAGCATCTGCTTTAGACAATGTTGCGCTTCCATTAATTTATGCAGGACAATCAAAATCAAACAGAACTGAACGTGCTACGGAAGTTTTGCAGCAAGTGGGTTTAGCCAATCGGATGACTCACAAACCCAACGAACTTTCAGGCGGTCAAAGGCAAAGAGTTGCTATTGCCCGAGCAATGGTGAATCACCCTTCAATAATTTTAGCTGACGAACCAACAGGAAACCTCGATTCAAAAACCTCACATGAAATTATGGGACTTTTTGATGAAATTCACAAGGCGGGAAACACGATTATTTTAGTAACCCACGAAGAAGATATTGCAAAGCATGCGCACCGAATTATTCGACTAAAAGATGGAAACATTGAAAGTGACGAATTGAACAAAGAGATCACTTCATTTGCTTAAAGATAAACTATAACTCAATGAAAATTTATACAAAAAAAGGAGACAAGGGTCAAACATCATTAATTGGCGGCAGACGCGTTTCTAAGCATCATTTAAGGATTGAAGCATATGGAACTGTTGACGAACTCAATTCATACATTGGCTTGATTAGAGACCAAGATATTGATGAAACTAGTAAAAACACTTTAATAGAAATTCAAGATCGACTTTTTACAATTGGTTCACAATTAGCAGCTGAATCAGAAAATTCTAAAATGAAACTCCCAGATTTGTATGAAAATGACATTGTTTTCCTAGAAAACGAAATTGATCGAATGGATGAAAATTTGGAAACAATGAAATCTTTCATTTTACCGGGTGGACACCCAACAGTTTCATACACTCACATAACCCGTTGTGTATGTAGGAGAGCAGAGCGAATTTGTGTACATTTAGCCAACGAAAGTCCTGTAAATGAAAAAGTAATCAGGTACCTTAATCGACTTTCAGATTTTCTTTTCACTTTATCGCGAAAATTGACCAAAGATTTAGGTGCTACTGAAACCCCTTGGGTAGCCAAAAAATAATAAGTATTTAACAATCATCAATTTAATCAAAAAAATTGTGTTTATAATTTGGCTTGCTTTTAAATTCAAAAAAATTACTTTTGCGAAGAATCAAAAACGACTACATTAAATGTATTGGACACTTGAATTAGCTTCTTATTTGGAAGATGCTCCTTGGCCGGCAACTAAAGACGAATTAATTGACTTTGCCATTAGAGCAGGTGCGCCACTCGAAGTGGTTGAAAATCTTCAAGAAATTGAAGATGAAGGTGAATTGTATGAAACAATCGAAGACATTTGGCCGGACTATCCGACCAAAGAAGATTTCTTCTTTAATGAAGACGAATATTAAGGTCTAAAATAAAATCTATTAAAAGAGCTGCTTCTTCCAGAAGTGGCTCTTTTTGCATTATAATAAATAAGGTTGGGCTAAAATGTTCGAGATTGAGGCGTAAAAAAATTTTTAAATCGCAGTATATTAGCATATTCGAGGATTTAAACTTTTGGTAACAACGAAGTACCGAGCAAAGCGAACTCACGAATACAGTTAAGAATAAACAATAATGAGTATATCGGACATTCTAGACAGACTCTAAATAGCGACCTTAATTTGAGTAACTTTGTCATCGTTTTGAATTAAATTTAAAAGAATTTATAAGATGCTGAGTGCGATTGCCAATACCTTCAAAAAAATATTAGGAAATAAAGCCGAACGTGACTTAAAAGAAGTCAGCCCATTGTTGAATAAGATCAAAGAAGCTTATCCATCTATAAAAGAACTCAGCAATGATGCGTTGAGAGCTAAAACACAGGAATTTAAAAATAAAATCCAAGAATTCATCGGCTCTGAACTAAAGGAAATTGAAGCCTTGAAACAGAAAGCTGATGCTGAAGAAGAGATTGAGAAAAAAGAAGGAATCTACGAACAAATTGATGCCATTGAAGAAGGCATTGATGGGAAAATTGAAACGATTTTAGAAGAACTTTTACCTGAAGCTTTTTCAGTAATTAAAGAAACTGCAAGACGTTTTAAAGAGAATGAGGAAATAGAAGTTTCTGCTTCTGAAATGGATCGAGATTTATCAGCTCGAAAAGAAAACATTGTCATTCAAGGCGAAAAAGCAATTTGGAAAAACAAGTGGTTGGCTGCCGGCACAGAAGTTCAGTGGGATATGCTGCATTACGATGTTCAGCTAATTGGAGGAATTGTACTTCACTCAGGTAAAATTGCCGAAATGGCAACTGGTGAAGGAAAAACTTTGGTTGCTACTTTGCCGGTTTACCTAAATGCTTTAGCAGCAAGAGGAGTTCATTTGGTAACTGTAAACAACTACCTTGCAAAAAGAGACTCCGAATGGATGGGTCCCATTTTTGAGTTTCATGGACTTACTGTAGATTGTATCGACAATCATCAACCAAACTCTCCAGAAAGAAGAAAAGCCTATCAAGCGGACATTACTTACGGCACCAACAATGAATTTGGATTTGATTATCTGAGAGATAACATGTCGCGCACCCCAGAAGAATTGGTGCAGCGAAAACACCACTACGCCATTATTGATGAAGTTGATTCTGTTTTAATTGACGATGCAAGAACCCCATTAATTATTTCAGGTCCAACGCCAAAAGGCGACATTCAAGAATTTAGCCAGTTAAAGCCTTTAATGGAAAAATTGGTTAGTGCTCAAAAAAGATTAATCACCACCTTAATTGCTGATGCTAAGAAAAAATTAAGCGGAAATGTTGAAGCTGAAGGAAAAGAGCAGAAAAAAATAATTGAAGAAGGCGGAATGGCTTTATTGCGCTGCTTCAGAGGTTTACCTAAAAACAAGGCCTTAATTAAATTTTTGAGTGAACCAGGAATCCGTACTCAGTTGCAAAAAACCGAGAACTTTTACATGCAAGACCAATCCAAGGAAATGCATAAAGTAGATGAAGAGTTGTTTTTTGTAATTGATGAAAAAAATAATTCCATTGAACTCACAGAAAAAGGACTTGAACTTATCAGCGGAACTGATCAAGACAAAGACTTTTTCATTCTTCCAGATTTGAGCACCATGCTCGGTGAAGTTGAAAAATCTTCTAAAAACGAGGAAGAAAAAATAATTGAAAAAGACAAAGTAATTCAAAACTACTCCATTAAGGCTGAAAGAATTCATACCGTCAATCAATTATTGAAAGCCTACACACTTTTTGAAAAAGATACTGAATACGTTGTGATGGACAACAAAGTGAAAATTGTAGATGAGCAAACAGGTAGGATTATGGAAGGCCGAAGGTATTCGGATGGTTTGCACCAAGCAATTGAAGCGAAGGAAAATGTAAAAGTTGAAGCTGCTACACAAACCTACGCCACGGTAACTTTACAGAATTACTTTAGAATGTACCACAAGCTTTCGGGTATGACAGGTACTGCAGAAACTGAAGCTGGAGAGTTGTGGGACATCTACAAATTGGATGTGGTAGTAATTCCTACCAATAAACCAATTGCACGTGACGACAGAGAGGATTTGGTTTACAAAACAACTCGAGAAAAATACAATGCAGTAAGTGAAGAAATTGTCAACTTGGTTAACCAAGGCAGACCAGTTTTGGTTGGTACAACTTCCGTTGAAATCTCTGAATTGTTGAGTAGAATGCTTAAAATGAAAAACATTAAACACAATGTTTTGAATGCTAAGTTGCACCAAAGAGAGTCTGAAATTGTAGCTGAGGCAGGAAAAAAAGGAGCCGTAACCATTGCTACCAACATGGCAGGTCGTGGAACAGACATTAAGCTTTCAGCAGAAGTTAAAGCCGCAGGTGGTTTGGCAATTATCGGTACAGAAAGGCATGAATCTCGACGAGTTGACAGGCAGTTAAGAGGTAGAGCTGGTCGACAAGGAGATCCGGGAAGTTCTCAGTTTTATGTTTCCTTGGAAGATAATTTGATGCGTTTATTCGGATCTGATCGTATCGCTAAGTTGATGGATCGACTTGGGTTGGAAGAAGGAGAAGTGATTCAACATTCAATGATTACAAAATCCATTGAGAGAGCTCAGAAAAAGGTTGAAGAAAACAATTTTGGTGTTCGTAAAAGATTGTTGGAATATGACGATGTGATGAATTCACAACGTGAAGTAATTTACAAAAGAAGAAGAAACGCATTATTTGGAGAGCGATTGAAGGTAGACATTTCCAACATGATGTATGATTCAATTGCTTCTGTTGTTCAATATGGTTTAGATGGAAAAGATTTTGAAGAATTCCGTTTCGAATTGATTCGAAATTTTGGAATGGAAAGCCCGGTGAAAGAGTCTGAATTCTTAAACTCGAACGAGAATGAATTGACTGAAAGCATCTTTTCAAATGCCATAAAAGCCTACCGACAAAAAACTGAGATGGTTGCAGTGGCAGCTTTTCCCGTAATTAAAAATGTGTATGAAAATGAAGCTGGCAACTATGAAAATATTGCTGTGCCTTTCACAGATGGAAAACGCACCATACAAGTGATTACTCCTTTAAAATTGGCATACGAGAGCGAAGGAAAAAGCATTTCAAGTTCTTTTGAAAAAAACATTATTTTGGCCTTAATAGACAATGCTTGGAAAGAGCATTTGAGAGAAATGGACGATTTAAAGCAATCTGTTCAAGGTGCTGTTTATGAGCAAAAAGACCCTTTGTTAATTTATAAGTTTGAAGCTTTTGAGCTTTTCAAGCAAATGATTGATCGAACCAATAAGGAAATTATTTCCTTTTTGATGAAAGGGAATTTACCACAGCAAAATGCCCAAGAACAAGTTCAGAAAGCACCTCAGCAACTTGCTGAAACGCCTAAACTGCAAACTTCAAGAACAGATCTTGTGGGAGCTGGCAATCAAAATACGCAGCAAGCTAACCAACAAGGGGAAACGCCAAAACCAAAAGCAGAACCAGTTCGTGTAGAAAAGAAAGTTGGCAGAAATGAGCCTTGCCCTTGCGGAAGTGGCAAGAAATTCAAACAATGCCACGGGCAGTAATAAATCAAAGATTTATTAGCAACTTTTTGAAAACCAACTAAATGCTTGAACAGTTTTTTGCCTGTCCATTTTGCTTAACAGAGGTTTCTATTTTAGTTGATTGCTCCATTCGTGAGCAACAATACATTGAAGATTGTGAAAGGTGTTGCAGACCAATTGAGTTTAGCATAAAATGTGAGGAAAGAGAAATTATTCGTTTTGACTATGTGCCTTTAGAGCAGTAGTTTTTTTTATGGAAAATACTTCGCTCTTACATTATTTCTCAGGCTGATTTTGTTCACGCTAGCGCTAATGCTACTAAAGCAGGGGTTTTAGTTTAAAGAATAAGAGTGAATGAGAGTGAAAATGAGAATGAAGAAAAATCAGAGTAAAAACTTCGCTTTCGCTCTGTTTTTCACTCTGATTTTGAATGAGTTTTAACTTAAATTTTTAATCATTGCATATAATATCCTTGATAACTCATCTGCTTTACTCATTAAAGCTTCAAGCTCTTCTTTAGAAATTTTATTCGAATCTGAAAGAATATCAAGAATTGCAACGCATTCAAAAACCGATGCTCTAGAAGTTGTAAAATAGTTTTTTCTGTCTTTTTTAGAAAATTTACCTGATCCCTCTGCAATATTTAAAGGCACACTAAAAGACGCCCTACCTAATTGATCGTTGACGTATCTATCTAATTTACTTTTAAGAATAATCCTTTTGCAATCAACGTGAAAGTCTTTTGCTTTCTTATAAACCACAAGTTTTTGAAAATCAAACATGTTTTAGTTTAAAGAATGTGAGAGAAAATGAGAGTGAAGAAAAATCAGAGTAAAAACTTCGCTTTCGCTCTGTTTTTCACTCTGATTTTGTACTCGAGGCGGGACTTGAACCCGCACGACCGCAATGGTCACAGGATTTTAAGTCCTGCGATTAATCCTTTCTAATACTCCCTAATAATTCCAAATACTCTACCAACCTCTTTATTTACAAAGGCTTTAACGATGTTGGTTGGAAAATAGGATTTCTTTAATGGGATTAAATACGCCAAATTTTTGTACCTATTTTGTACCAATTTTACATTCGTTTTCTTTACCTTTGATATATCATTTACAAAACTTTTCATCTTATGGCAACTTCAATGGCTGTTGTGTTACGTAAAAAGAAGTCTAAAAATAACACTTTTCCTTTAGCAATTAGAATAACTAAAGAGGGAAAATCTACCTACATGTATTTGGGTAAAACCATCGAAGAAAAGCATTGGGATCCGGCAGGTAGAAAAGTCAAAACCTCCCATCCAAATTCTGGGAGATTAAACAACTTTATAAGCAAGAAGCTGGTTGAGGCCGAGGACATTCTATTGGAAGCCCAATCCAGCAAAAAAGATGCAACCCCAACCCAAATCAAAAGCCAAATCAAAACTGGTGGCGACACTGCTTCTTTCTTTGATTTAGCAGATGAGTACATGGAAAAATTAAAAAAAACCGGCAAGCATAATCAGGTTAGTTCAAACAACCCCCGAATTAAACACTTTAAGGAATTTCTAAACGGCAATGATATTTCGGTGAAAGAGATTACTATACCTATGCTTGAGAAGTATATTCTCTACCTCCAAACTGAATATAAAAATGGGAAAACGTCTATTTATAATAAACTGAACATTATCAGAATTGTTTGGAATATGGCAAAGGACAGAGGACTTGTGGATAGCAGAGATTACCCTTTCGGGAAAAACAAAATCAAAATGAAGCCTGGCAAAAGCACTAAAATTGGTCTAAATGAAGCTGAATTAAAAGCTATTGAAGGATTGGAATTAGAAAAAGGAACAGGGATATGGCACGCAAGAAATGTGTTTTTATTTTCTTTCTACTTCGCAGGAATGAGGGTTTCTGATGTACTCAGAACAAAATGGTCTGATATTGTTGATGGTAGGTTATATTACACAATGGGGAAAAACAGCAAGCCAGGTTCTGTAAAGTTGCCTGAAAAAGTTAAACCTATTGTCGAGGCTTACAAGTGCGAACAACAAAGCAAAGATGATTTTATCTTCCCAGAACTAAAAAAAGCCAACATTAAAGATGATAAAGACGTTTTCAGAAAAATAAGAACTGCGACCAAAAAGTTTGGGTACTATCTTAAAGCAATAGCAGAAACGCTTGAAATTGATAAAAACATGAGTATGCACATTGCAAGGCACAGTTTTGGAAATATTTCCAAAGGGCAAATACCACCAGATATATTACAAATGCTGTATCGACACACTCATATATCCACAACCATAAATTATCAGAACAACTTCATCCATGATAAAACCGATGCAGCATTGGATGAAGTAATCAACTTTTAAAAACAGAAAACTACTCTTGGGCATATACCTGATTGCTCAATCCAAAAATAAAATACGGGTTCACTTTCCAATCCAGAACGAGATCATATAGAAGTTCGATTGACACGTCTTGTCTCCCTTTTCTTACATGGTTCAACATTTTTTTGGAATAGCCATAATGCTCACAAAAGTCTTCATCAAGCTCAAAACGACCATCGGCTCGAAGTCGGTCAACTACCTTTACGAACTGGGCAGAGATAACCGATTTTTCTTCCAATCCGGACGATGTAAGTTTCTTGAAAATTTGAGCAGACTTCTCCATATTCATCAATGATTTTTTTATTTAGCGTAGTTTTACTTAGGTATTAACGCCTATAAAAACACAGTATAAACACGCATAATGTTATCGTATTTCAGCATGTTTAACTGGAGGTTTCACCTAATTTCTAACGCATGTAAGATTTTCCAATATTATTTTGACCGTTTTTAGCCTTTTTTCTCAACCAGGCTCAAATATTTTTTCAGAATTTTTCGCTCGCCTTCCCTTGCCTCATCACGCTCCTGTTCGGCCTTCTTCCGTTTCTGGGCTTCAGCACGTATTTGGGCTTCATATAAGTCTGCCATTTTTTTTATATCCTCATTTTTTTGGATGATGGTCAACTCAAGGTTTTCCGATTCGGTTCGTATCGAACTCAGGATATCCTCACACAGTTCCTTGCTTTCATCATCAAACTTGTTATTGATGATTTTTTCAGCTTTTTGAATTACCTGACCTATCTTACTTCCCTTGTAAACATTGCCTTTTATCTTCCCGATAACATCTCCATTATGGTCTCCTTTCACTTGGGTGATAATAGCATTTTTACCGGTACTGGCTATTCCTTTTCCTTTGGCAACAACCTGTCCGGAAACATCTTGTGGGTCATACTCAATAGTGGTAGTATCCCGAAAAAAGCAGTTGAAGTCCAGATGAAAGTAAATGGCAAATTTTTCCAGTTGTAGCATTGATATTCCCCTTTGAGAAGACCGGACTTTGCCTATAATATTCCTATCTCCAAAAACAGTACTGCTGATAGAATTATCTGAATCAGGTTTAATATTCGCTTTCCTGTTTTTCTCAATAACGACATCCACCGTTTTTAAGAATCTAAGGTCAGTTGCAGAAAGTTCGTATTGCCTTTGTTTCCTGCTCTGGTTACCTGTTTTACTGGTTTCTTTTTTAGCCATAGCCAACTAATTGAAAAATTATTTGCAATAATGTTGGCAAATTGCCACCACTTTTTTATACATTTGCACCTGTTATGCCACCATTTTAATAAATGATTGGTGGCAAATTTAAAAACTTTTACGAAACTTTTATAGAAGTTGAATAGAAACTTTACAAAACTTTAAATGCAATGTTCAAGAAACAAGAGGTAGAACTCATTAAAAATCAGTTGGCTAAGTTATTTGATAACTACATAGAAAAGGTGGTGGCAAAAACTAACCTTTCCAGGCCAACAGTATCTAAATTCTTTAATTTCCAGAAGGTGCGCCCGGTTAATGCAGCGATGATTTACGATGCAGGGCTTGAATTAATCCAGGAGCAGGCAAATCAACAGCAATCTCGAATTAAAAGAGCCAAACAGTTGATTAACGGTGATACAGAAGATACCCCTCAGACTTCACTCAATATTTAGCCCTATGAAAGTAATTCTAAAAGAAGGTGATGAAGCCAAAGACTTTTTTGAGGAATTAGTGAACAGGGTTGCTGATTCAGTAGTCGTGAAGTTTGAAAAACGCCTCAAAGAATTAGGCAGTAGTTCTGAAAAGTCCAATGAGCATTGGGTATCAACAAGTGAAGCTAAACTGCTACTTGGTATAAAGAGCAATAAAAAAATGCAATCATTAAGAGACCAAAATCTTATCAAGTTTAGTCAGCATGGTAGGATAGTCCGATACCATAAGCCGAGTTTGTATGAGTTCCTTGAAAAAAATGTTGTCAAATGATGCACTTAGAAGAAAACCGCTCGCAAACCTGGTTTAAAATATTAACCAACGATGGCAAGACCATAGATGGATCACCAGAATCATGGTCGCTTCCCCATCGGCAGTTTAAAGGCGATAAGCTTGATTTTGGCAAACAACGAGCATATTGTTTAAACGAAAACAAATGGGTTGAACTACCGGAAGTTACCGGAACCTGGTTGGTAAACAACCCAAAAGAACTCTACCCCTATAATAGCAATCGCAGAATTTTTGTAGCAGAATTACTTTCCACTCCCTCTCACGAAATTTCAGGAATCATTTGGGTACACCATGTAAGACTGGTAAGAGAAGCTACCAACCTGGACTTAAAACGATTTGGTATTTACCGAGCTTTCAGGCAAATAATTGATGATGAAGATTAAACAATTGCAATGGAAATATATAGGAAGAACAAATGCCCACTGGGTTGGTATGCTCCCGGATGAAAACCCACCGATTCGCTTTGTTCTGGAAAAGTGGTCAGGTGAAAAGTATATGATCAGGTGCGACCTGCATGGTATAAAGAATAGCTCGTGTACCGGACTTGAACAAGCGAAAGAACAAGCGCAGGAATTATTCAACGGCTATGCACATAGTCTGTTTGAATTGAACAAAATCAGTATTCACAAAAGCAATAATCAATGATTGTAATAAACTATTCAACATCGTTCAACGCTTTAGACCACTATATCAAATCCTATAATGAATCAAAGGATACACTTTCCGAACAAGTCCGGCAAGGTGCAGCAGCTACCGCCAAAGACATTATCCGCATCTATGGCCTTTTTCTGGTCAAGGCAAACGGTGTTGCCGAAGTTGACCCCAATAACTTACCTCCTATTCGTACCAATAATGTACAGCTTGCAAAGATGGCCAATGCAAGCCCCAGAACTATCCAACGACACATTAAAAGACTTCAGGAAGCAGATATTATCACAGACAAGATTTGGCACGGTACAAATTCGAGTTACGAACTGTTCATAAACCCTAAAATACTGTTAGCAAGATGTAGAAAAACCCTCCAGGAAGTAAAAATTAGCCTGGATAACGCTTTAAAGCAAAGCCTTGAAAATGATGTAGTTAACAAAAAACATACGACAACTTGTCCTCATACAGATTCTTGTAACAATAGTTACATAAATAATAATTTATTAAAGGGTGTAGATAACTCGAAAAGTCAGAAGCAAATAGAGGCTTCTGGCAACGACACAGGTTACAACACTGGCAACAGTTCAAAAAGGAGTTCGCTACCGCTCACGGATGAAAATGATATTACAAGCTACGATACTGGCAACACGGGAACAGGATACACAGGGGAAAAAGTTGCGAAAAAAATTGAAGATGCAGGGGAAAAAGTGCGGATAAAGCGGGCCAAAAATCGAATGTTTGGGGAGGTGAAAAGCCCTGACACCGATTCAGCCCGCTCCGCCTCCCTTAATTTGTACGTTACCCTGCTCTGGAGCTTGGCCAAAAACGTGCTTTATTCCGGTGTCTATCTTACCGAAAGGCAGGAAGAAATTGGCAAAAAACTCATTTATCATTGGTACGAACCCGTTTCCACCAAGAGCCTATCCAATGTTCATCAAATTTATGTAGAACGCATCGGTCTGGTGCGAAAGTTTATTGAAAAAGACCCTGAAAAACGCTTTGTTCAGTTGCCTTTCAAATACTTTGACCCTGAAAATCCCAACGGATTTGCCGGTACAAAAAAATGGTGGCAAAAACACGAACAACGAAAACTTGAAGTGCAGGCAAAACTCATTCTTCATGCCCAAATAAGGAGGTTTATCAATAATGAAAAAAAGGAACCCAACAAACAAAAACCACCACTTCAACTCTACCGGGAGTGTGAAACGAGAGTAGGTAAGCTCGGAGACCCTGTTTTGTTAGAACAGTTTCATGCTGCCATACTCAATCCTACGGTCAATCAACATTTATATGTAAACAATTAACCCATTCAAATATGCTAAAAAACGAAAATCGAAACAGGCCTGGCCTCAAACAGAAACTCCAAAATGCAGTCGAAAACATTTCCGTAGATGTATTTGGTTATGAAAAAAAGATAACGAAAAACGTTGTACAGTACCTTAATAAAGCTGCACGAGAGCATAGCATACCCTACGAGCAACTATTTGCCAGAATTGTTAAGCAGAACGTTACTGTTCGGGTATTCCTACACCATAATGGCAGGCAATTAAATGAAATTCCCGTAAAAGAACTGGTTCATTTTTTTGCAGGTCAGGGAGCTGCCGATTTGTTAGGCTTGGAAAGCAAGGTAGTAGAAAGTGTGGGCAAATACTTGGATGAACTATCAAAGAACAACGAGATACCTCTCGATAAGCTGCATGTACGTATTTCCGGATCCGGAAAAAAGGCAGTTGTAGAAGCATACAATGGTCATGAATATGCGAAAGATATTCCAATTAAAAACCTTGTAAAATACTTTAAACCATGAACGAACAACTCCCAAAAGGCGGATGGAAATTAGGAAAGGATTCATTCAGCAAAATGATCTGCTGGTTTAAGGACGGAAACATACGAACGATGTTTTCAATTGACTGGCGACACAGATATTCAAAAAGGAGAGACCGAGCTATCGGTTTGGAACGGTTCAGCAAAAAGATTGCTGAGTATGGTTCAAAAGCAGATACCATAGAAGTTTATGACAAGGCTACCGGGAATAAGATCGGCAAGTATTATGAAGGTGTAGAACTAAGCCTGGATGATGAGGATGGTTAGCCCGTAGGGGAATCATTAAACATTAAAACGAACAATTACAATCTATGAGAAACGTCAAGGAACTATATCACCAGCTCACTGAGCAAAAAGAATTTGATAAACGCTATCCTGCTTTTAAAAAAGATGATGGGAAGGTTCATATCTTATTCGTATCACCATGCCTGAACGGAACCGGCTATTACCGGATGATTGCCCCTGCCCTTGAATTAAACAGGACAAGGAGCCACTCTGCCATTATATCCGGCATCCACAAATGGAACTTCAACAAACAGTTTGATGATTATGACAGCCCGATTGATGAGGAACTAATTTCCTGGGCGAACTATATAGTCTTACCTACAATGCTGACCGATGCGACCTACATCCTAAAGGCATTCAAGGCAAAAAACAAAGACATTCAATTTGTCATGGATTTGGACTGCAATCTACACGCTATGCCCAAAGAACATCTCGACCATGCTAAAATCACAAAAGAAAACAAAAGGCAGCTTTTGGTCAATATCGCCAAAATGGATATTGTTACCGGAGCCGGTGAAGGTATTCTGGAGTATTATGATGGCCTGTTGGATAGATACTATCCCAACTCCGAAGTATTTATGGAGTACGTCCCAAATCTCATTTCACAGTTCGGATATCAGGAAGTAGAACCACTTGCCAGAAATGAAAGCGGTAAAGTGCGAATCGGGATAGTCGGAACCGGTGCAACAGCCTACGATACCCTTACCATCATTGATGTGCTAAAAGAAGCACAAAAGAAATATGGAGATAAAGTTGAGCTTGTTCTTTTTGGTTGGAACGGAAAGCTGCCCGGTGGAGAACTACCCTTAAAGGATGTTCCTTTTACCTACGTAAAGTCAGTTAGTTTTCTGGACTACTTCGATAAACTGAATCAACTGGAACTTGATATTGCCCTGATGCCATCGAAAAAAATACCATTCAACACACACGGAAAATCATTTGTCAAATACCTGGAATTTGCGGTTTACGCCATCCCTGTTATTGCTTCCGACCTTCCCCCATTTACCGAATCCATAGAACATAAGGAAACAGGGTTTTTAGCAACTACATCGAAAGAATGGTTGGATGCAATTGATAAACTCATGGAAGATACCGAATTGAGAAAGCGCATTGGCAAAAGTGCTTTAAAGCAGGCATGGCGCAATTTCAGTTTCACCAACCGCACCATTCAAATCTATCAGGAGGTATTTGTTTAAAAGAATCAACCCGCAATATGAGAAAATTCATCATCAATGAAGCATTTGGAATTATAGCACTGGCAATACTGCTCATACCGCAGATTGCACATACCGTTTTCATCTTTAAAGTGAACAGCCAGTATGACGATCCCTGGTTTGCCTGGTGCTATGCCATCGGAGTTGACCTTGCCATTTTGATATTCACTGTTAAAGGATGGATCCGCACAGCCATACTATACTTCTTAGGTACGTTAGCACATAACCTGGTCTATCAGTTTTGGCCGGAGAGCATGTGGAGTGCCATACTTATTTGCATTATGCTATCCGGGACTATATTCAGTTTCAGCCACCTGTTCTACTTTAAGAAAAAAGCGGATGAAAGCGGAGACACCGTTATTGAACCGCAGCTAACCGCAGAAGCAGCACAAGTAACCGCTGCCCTTGATGCAGGCATCCGCTTTGAACCGCAACCCTATTTATGCCCCGATTGCGGTGAAGCGTTCATCAATACCAAAAAGCTCAACGGTCATATTAGCGGACACAAGCAAAAGGATGAATGGTTCCCTGAGAAATATGGAGACTGGGAGTTGAAGAATGAGCAGCGAGCTGCTGTGGTCAATCAGTTACAAATCAAAAATTCACTTCAATACAAACAATATGAAAGCAGTAGTTAATTTTCTTAGAAAGTACCGATGGGTATTTAAAATCATGGTGTTCATCACACTCTTATTTGTGCCTGTGTTCGTACTCATCGAGTGTATCATTTTTAAACCTTGTCGCTTTTTCTTTGACCGGGTAAGGCAATCAACCACCATCATACTTTGGAGTGCAGGCATGTGAAGGAATCCTTTAGTCAGAAAAATGATGATAGAAAACTTAAAGAAAAACAAACAACTCAAACCTTATTTCCTCTGGTATCTCAAGTCAAACCTGTTGATGCCTAAAACGGTTCACATGATTATTATCCAGGGAGCCGGAAAGCACAGAGGAATGGAATTAGTTCTCAACTATGAAAAAGCACTCACATCTCTTGTCAGCAGACTTAAAAAAGAAGGCATTGATGAGGAAAGCATGGGGGTCATAGTCAATGAGGTTTGCCAATACTTCATTGAAGAAATGGGGCCAAAGAAAATCATTGATAGCTCACCTGAATTACTGGTACTGCATGACTATTCCAACAACTAAAGCTGCTTGATGTTACCATTTATTCCCAATACAATGGAAGAATTACTGGATGAAAGAATACAATTCTGCCAGAGCTTCCTTGCTTTAGTAAAAGGCAATCACCTTGTTATTTCTGATTTTCAGAAAGCCCTAACCGATTTTGAGTATTGTAAAAAGCTGCTTATTCATCTGAAAACCAATCCACAGGACGAAAGGATAAAACGTAGGTTCAAGCAACAGGCCTTCAAAATCATTTTTGAAATCTCACATACCATAAAAAAGCAGTTGAATGAGTGCATTTGCTTGCATGGTGTTGTATGGCCAACAAATAATGAAAGTTACGCACCACAGGAATCCAAAGATAATCTGGCTGACCTCAATAAATCGCTTGAGAGAATATTCACAGAAGTTCAGAATATGTAGTCCTATACTCCTGGTAATGATTACGAAAACTTCAAAATGACAAATATTCTCTGATAATGCTTGCTCTATAAGTGGCGAGCAGTACCATTAAATTTAAAGGAGGTCTTTCTCCTTTAAAGAATAGTTGCCTGCCTTTCAATAAATCATTCGACAAAACTTTTACAGTGCTTTTACACAAAGCATTACAGGAAATGTCCTGATACATATAACCCTTTCCCCATTTTCTTCCTTTTTGCCTTGACATCATTCGACAGGTGTAGAAAGCAAGTATTATTTCCTAAAGGGATGCCCACCTACTTTTACCTCCCTTTCTCTTTAAAGAAGGTGCTTCTTAAAGCAATTGTTTGCTATACGGAAGCCCATCCTTTAAAGGGGAATGCAGTCCACCCCCTAAAGGAGTGGTTTGCTTATCTGGTAAAACAAGTGCTTTAGGATGAATGTAGAATACTCCTTTAACGACAAGAAGAAAGGCATTGAACTTCACTTTAGTGAGGAGCCTTCTAAAGAGCAGGCAGCCCATTTAAAGGCTTCTGGCTTTGAGGAAGCATATAAGCAACCTTTAAAGTGGTATGCAAAACAACACCCTGCTTTTATAACGTTTGCAAAGGAATTAAAAAGCACTCTCCTTAAAGGAGAATCGTTCACTAATGTTTTAATACAACCCTCCTTTGAGCCATCACCCGAAAACATAGACCATAACAAGTTCAGCTATGTAACTATTTCCTTTAAGGAAGGAGCAAAGACCAAAACAGAGAATTATGTACTGTTCGATTCCTATAAAGTGGTAAGCCAAATAGTCGCTACCCGATTTGGAAAAAAGAAATATGGCTCTGCCTTTAAAGAAGTAGATGTTACTCCCAGAAACTATAAGGTCATCTCAAGGGAACTGCTTAAACAAGGGAAAGTCATCCAGGGTGATACAAAAAATACAGACCAACCAGAACCCGATAAGAAATCTACCAATCATACCACCGAGCCATTGGCAAACAAAAACGGAGTTTACACCAAAGAGCTTGCAGGAGCAAACTATGAAGAAATCATTATCCCTATTCCAAAAGTTGCCAAGTTTGAAGCAAGCGTAAGAATTGTCAAAGGCACTGATGGGTTGTACCGATATGGTATTTCCATTGATAGTAAATGGGAAGGCATCGGAGGTGTCTCATTTGCTCCAAGTGTCAACAGTCAAACCTTTCAGGATAGGAAACAAACACTCAAAGCTGCCCTGGATTACATTGCAGGGAACACCCTCAATAATGAAAAAGCATACAATGCCATTGATCAATTTGCAAATGAACAAAGCATTGAACTATACAAAGTAGAATCAACAGAACAAGCCGAAACCCCTAAAAATGATGTTCTTAAAGGAGACGGACTTAAGATCATTGAAAAGAAACAGGAAATTTCACCGCTCTATCATGGCACATGCCTTCCGTTTGAACGATTTGACAAACAATTTCTGGGATTAAAAACCGGTGATATTCCATCCCATCTCGGTTATCATTTTACACCCAATAAAAAACTGGCAGCTTCTATTTTTGCCAACGACCCACACAACGACAGCTATGAACATTGTCGATTTATCGAAGTCGGCATAAAGGTCAACAAAACCTTAAAGACAACCGAATCTGCGTTGGTAAAAGGAATCCTGCACTGGGGCATTATGGAAGGCATCATTACCGACCGCAAAGATGAACTATGGGAATTATTGCAACTCCCATACATGGCAGATGAAAGAAAAGAGCAAAGTCTTGTTAGTATGCTTAATTCAGATGAATGGCTGGACAATGGCAATCCGGTTATCAACTATGAAGCACTCGGCATTCGATACCTTAATGAAGTATTGAAAGAAGAAGGTTTTGATAGCATCCAGTATAAGAATGAAATCGAATGGCCGGAAGAAAACCGCTACGACTGGATAGTATTTGAAGAATCTCAAATCATATACCGAAAGCAGGAATACGTTGGTAAAACTGAATATCCTGATAGGGCTGAACAGGTGAAGAAACCTTTACAGGAGCAACTTGCTAATCTTGGGTTTGAAGGACTGTTTTCCGTTCAGGAGGCTTTCTCCAAACCTCTAACAGTTGCTGATTTACAGGCAAGATGGCACGATGCACAGGAATACTTTCAGAAACAAGTCAAGGATCCGGAGGTAGAACAAATAAAAAGATGGCAAGCCGTGCTGAAAGCCTTAAAAGGTCAAAAGGACAAAAAAAGTATTGAACAGCGTAAGGAACTCGACAGGAAAATTGATGCCCGTTTAGATGAATTGACCCGCATTCAGGCACTACTTGAAAATGAACACATACAATTCCATCAGGAATTAGTGAAGCATATAATTGAAGATGCAAAAAAGCTCGGACATTCATTTACCAATGAGACAGAGCAATCAGAATTTTCATCCATTGTAGCTGATGGCTTGTTTGACGAAAGAATGATAGAACCCTATTACAAGCAGCCCATCCCTGAAATTGCCAACCAAATCATACAGGATTTTTTCAAATCAACTGCTCCCGAAAATCCAACCAAATCAGAAACCAATGGAGTAGAAAAGAACATTGCCGATCATCCCATATTAGACACGGACGATGCCTGGACGATGACACCGCTTGAATACCAGCAACTGAAAGCCATTGAGAAAACCGGCAGTTCCATGATTCTGGATGCAAAAGACAGGCGCAACCATGAGGCCATTATAAAACAGGCCATTGAAGACGGGAAAAATATACCGCAACGGGTACTTGACCATTATCCCTGGCTGACAGAAGGAATCCCAAAAAAACCTGAACCGAAACAAGCTATCAACCCTGTTAAAACAGATAAACTGAAATCATTCGCTCAATTTCTTTCCCTCTACAAAACCATAGATGGCCACATGAACGATGGGGCATTGAAAGAAACATTTGGAAGAAAAGGAAAAGCAGCATTGAAAGAGCTGGCACAGTATCTCGGCTTAAACGAGTACAAAGTCGATTTTAATAAAGCTGGGGTGGCAGTGAGTGGAGACCTCACCCTGATGGGCATGTTTGAGCCGGAGAAAGGCGTTTACATTTCTTTTAATAAGGACGGATTCAGCAATGGTGTTCTTTACCGGACAATCAGCCACATGAAGGATTATACAGGAGGTGGTAATAATTATTTTTCCGAAACAGAATTTGCTACACCTGAAACCATTAAAGAGAAAGTGTATCGGCTTGTTGGTATTAAAGAACAGGCTGCTACCCCTAAAACACCTTCTTCTTCGCCTGCTAAAGCAAAAGCCGATTACATTGACCGTGTAGTAGCACACATGCACGACCGCTATGCCAGTGGTGAACGCCCCACAAAAAAACAAATAGAACAACTCAAAGAGCAACTGGATGTCCCCAATCTTGGTATGATGTGGGAAGCAGTCGAACTGAGCTGGCTCTTGTGGTATAAACAGATTTACAGGGAACCCATTCCTTTTGAACAGCGATTGCACAAAATGGTGCATTTCTGGCACGAACAGCAACCCACTTATGCCTATTCAGACAGCAGCAAAGAATTGTACAAACAATATTCAACCCCATGCCCTATTGGTGCAATGGTAGCACAATATACCGGCATGGACACTGCCAAAAGTATCTTTGAACCAAGTGCAGGCAATGGTCTCTTATTGGTAGGGGCTGACCCAAACAAAACCCATGTTAACGAAATTGACCCGACCAGGCTGGCTTCCCTGAAATTCCAGAGCTTCAAAAAAATAACCAGCGACAATGCCATTCAACCTTTCCCGGAAAACATGACAAAGGCCTACGATGTGGTAGTTACCAATCCACCTTTTGCCCGGTGGGAAGAAGCGAAATTCGACAAGGAACTAATCATCCGTAAATACTTCAACAACCATGTTGGGCTTGCCGGAAATATCCGGCTGGAACACTTAATGGCAGGACTGGCACTGCACACCATGAAAGATACCGGCAAAGCAGCCATTATCATCATGGGCCATGTGTATTTCGGTAAAGATGGCTTTATTGCCAAATACCGACCCTTCTTCAATTGGCTGTTCAGGCATTACAAAGTGGATGATGTCATCAATATGAACAGCTTCAAGCTATACAACAAACAGGGAGCCATTGAAAGAACCATGCTTATCCTCATTGGTGGCAGAAAACCAATACCAAAAGGAGTGGCTCCGCAACAACACGAAGCGCCCTATCTGTACGATATGGTAAATGATTTTCCTGAACTCTGGTATCGCATCAAAAGCCATATCGGGTATAACATCAACACAATTATTAATCAACTCCAAATAGAACTGCAAGTATGATTTTTTACAACAACCAATTGATGAAAAACCACATGCAGCTACGGCTGTATCTGGTAAGTAATCCCACTCCGTTCAAACGGTTTGAAGACCATGAGGCAGCCCTTCAAATCCAGTTGCATGAGCTGGTAGAAAAGGCAATAAAAGACAAAGAAGATCCGGTTGCCCTGATGGAAGAATACCTGCAAACCAACTACAATGGTGGTGATACAGTTGAAGATATGGCGAACTATCTGGCCAATACGCCACAAATGGTTCATGCCCTTCACACCCTCAAAGACAATTGGGATCAAATGGACGAAACCCTTCCGGAAGATTCTCTGATGTATGGAGGAACAACGAGAAATGAGGCAGTACAGGCTTTTTCTGAAATCACATTACGCAACTATTTAGAAGCACTAACAGGAATTTATAATGGCTGAAGAACTAACCATAGAAAAACAGGAATTTATTCAGGATGTTGAACAGGTAGAAGCATTGGCAGCAGCCGAAAGTGCATTGGTGGAATACGTTCCAAAATCTAAAGCTCCGTACCGTCTTAACACACTTATTCCAAGAAACATGGCCTTTGAAGTGCAGAAAGCACTCAACAGGGTGGTGAAAAAGTACGGCAATATTGATAATTACGTTCGGAACCACTTAAAATACACCTCTACCCAAGATTTATGGAAAGGACTGGGAGCTGAACAGGTAGATGCCGTAGGACAATACCTGGCACAGTTTGAACAGGAACAGGGAATCATCATTGCCGACCAGACCGGTATAGGCAAAGGCCGTCAGGCAGCAGCCGTCATTCGCCACTGTGTGATGAACGGATACCTACCCATATTCTTTACCCGAAAACCCGACCTGTTTACTGATATGTACAGGGACTTGAAAAACATTGGCTTCGCAGACATACACCCCTTTATCGTGAACACCGATACAGATGCTAAAGTAAAAGATGCGGAAGGGAATATAGTATTCAGTCCGTTGAGCAGTAAAGACCAGTACGAACGACTTACTTCTGAAAGAACCGTTCCCACAGATAGCGATGAAGCCATTGAATGGTTCAAACGTATCGGAAAAAAGCTCCCTGACCCAGAAAAGACACCAACTGTTACATTAACCGATGTAATTGATTACTTACCGGACGGGTACGACAGTATCTTTTGTACTTACTCTCAAATTCAGGCAGCACATCCTTACAAACGATTATGGTTAGCCCAGTTGGTGGCAAATGGTGTAGAAGGAAGCAAGAAACATAAAAAGGTGGTTTTCATACTGGATGAATCGCACATGGCAGGCGGTTTTGATTCCATCATTGGCACATGGATGCGAGCCGTATTGCCTCAAACAAAGGCTTGTTGTTATCTCTCTGCCACCTTTGCCAAGTACCCGGAAGTAATGCCTTTCTATGCCAAAAAAACAGCTATTCAGGAAACCGGATTAGATGATGGGGAATTTGTCGGTTCCATGCAAAGAGGTGGACTGGCCTTACAAGAGATTGTGGCTTCCAATCTTGCAGAAAGCGGTCAATTGGTGAGACGACAGCGTTCTAATGAAGGGATTACCGTAGAATATATAACACTCGACCAGGAACCCGAACGCAGTAAGAACCGGGAACGGGTCAACCGCATTGTCCGGTTAATGAATGAAGTAGTAAAGTTCGAGCAGGATTATATCGTTCCGGTATTAAGCGATATTCATGGCCAGGCAAAAGCACAGGGCGAACATTTAGAAACTAAACCCAAAAGTCTGGGTGTTAAACAGTCGCCTTACTTCTCAAGAGTATTCAATATCGTTGACCAGATGTTATTTTCCCTAAAAGTTGAGGAAGTAGCCAAACATACCATCCAGCTATTGAGCGAAGACAAAAAAGTGGTTATTGCCTTTAAATCCACAATGGGAACCTTCCTTAAAGACCTGAACCTGGTTAGCGGTGATGTCATATTACCCGAACAGCTCGACTTTGCCCGAACCCTGGTCAAAGGACTGGAATCTGTTTTTTACTACAACTACACAGACATTGAAGGCAACAAATCCAGAAAGAAAATTGAGCTGAACGAGCTGCCCCAAAGCGGAATAGATAAGTACAAAGAAATTGTGCAGTTGATGAAGGATGAAAGTACCGGATTAAGCATTTCTCCGATAGACCAGCTCATTGACCTGCTACAAAACACTCCCAAGAGCGATAAGTTAGGAGGGCATGACGGCAAATACTTTAAAGTAGCCGAAGTGACCGGACGAAATCAGCGTATTCAGTTTGAGGACGGTGAAGCCATTGTACAATCCTTCCGAACAGATGCCGAAAAATTCTTCCGGCTCTTTAACAATGGAGCCTATGACATATTGCTGATTAACCAGAGTGGCAGTACCGGTTCATCGGCTCATGCCTCAGAAGACTTTGCCGACCAGCGTATCCGTACCATGATTATCCATCAGTTTGAACTGGACATCAACACCGAAGTTCAGAAAAGAGGCCGGATTAACCGTACCGGACAGGTGGTACTGCCGGAATATTACTACATCACCAGCGATATACCCGCAGAGCGTAGGCTAATGACCATGCTTAAAGCCAAGCTAAAATCGCTCGATGCCAATACTACCGGTTCACAAAAAACCAGTGAAGACACCCTGAAAAGTGCTGACTTCCTGAATAAATACGGAGATAAAGTTGCCTGGAAATGGGTGGAAGAAAATACCGAATTGGTGGAGCGTATGGGTTGGCCCACCTATCACAAAGAAACCGACAAAAGCGGTTATACCCGCTACGTGCGAAATGAAAGCCAGGAAGGAGCCATCAAACAGGTAACAGGACGTGCCGGTCTGTTGACGGTAGAAGAACAGGATGTACTTTATAATGATTTGCTGGAACGTTACGAACACCAGATACAATGGGAAAAGCAAAGAGGAACCTATGATTTGGAAACAGAATTTTTAAAGCTCGATGCGGACATTAAGAAAAAATTCCTGTATCAGAAAGGGCAAGGTGGGAAATCACCCTTCGGCAAAGATACCGTTAGGGAAGAAAGTGTAGTCAATAACCTGAAACGTCCTTTTACCAAAGATGAAATTGACGAGTTGCTTGTAGCGGAACTGGGAGGGAAAAAACCGAAGCAGGTACAAATTGAGTTGCTCAACAGCATCAATGATGCTTATCCCAAAATCATTGAAGAACGCAAAGAAAAACGATTGGAAACAGTCCAGAAAATCCAGCAAGAATTAGAGGAGCTGCCCGAACAGGGCAGTGCCGAATCAGAAGAAGAAAACGAAAAAATTGAACGCCACCGGGCAAGATTACAGGAATTGGTGCAGGAGAAGCTTACCGCACTGGAGACTTACCTGAATGAGTTGGAGCATATCAAAGAACAAATCGTAAAAGGCATCAACTACTGGATAACCAGCGATGTGGTGAAAGTGCCTATACTCGGCACAACCTATTCATCCTGGGGAATCTTCATGGGTATTTCTATTGGCAAGACCAAAAACCCTTACACATTAGGAAATGTGAGCTTAAAATTTGCCGTTGCAGATGCCCGGAAATTGGTGGAATACAACCTGACACCAGAGCAACGCAGCGAAATAAGCAGCATCTATACCGAAAGCCAGGACATTACCGAAGAAGAAATTTCCGAAGTTAATCTGGGGTGGAACGATTTAGTGAAAGAAGCCTCTTTAAAAAGAGAAAAACGCCATATCCTCACCGAGAACATTGTCGGTGCTTCCAATCAAATCGGATTGCTCAATAAGCTAATAAAATACAACACCTTAGAAGGAACCATTAAAAATGGGATACTGCTACACCGTGATTTTGGAGCAGAAGGCGAAGACAAGAAAGCATTATTGCCAATTTCACAGGCTTTTTCCATCATCAGCAAGCTGTCAATGGATGAAATTTTTGGCGACCACCAGAACCGTATCCGGTTTAAACGGGTTGCGGAAAATGCCTTTCAGCTTTTTATTACCAAAAAAGGAAATTTCCAGATGCACACAGATGAAACGCTACGGTCGCTTATCATGCGTGGGGAAGGACAAAGTGAAGACGAATTACCGGATTTTGTGCAAAATGCCGGTGATATGACCGGAGCCTTGCACATCGACAAACTGGAAAGGTTTCTGGAACGCCTTAACACTTTTGGGTTGTATTATTTGGGTGCAGCCAAAGAAATGGAAGACTGGGAGGTGGAAAATGAAGAAGAATGGAAGAAAAATAAATCCCAACAGAAAGGATCCTTCCGCTATAAATTGAGCAGGCCTTATGGACAGAGCAGCAATCCTACTACAAGTTTCATTAATTACGAAGAACCAAGTCCAAAGTATGCGTTTGGAGTGGTTGAATACAGCAGGCCATTAAGTGATAAGGAAAAATACAACTATTCCCTTATCCCGATTTTCACCAACGTTTCCGAACCCTACCAGGCATGGAAAGCCTCAATGGAATCAACTGCTCTAAAGCAAGACTTTGAAGCAACAATTGAAAAATTGAAAGGCAAGCCGATTCACGAAGCCATATTAACCCTGGGTTATTTCATTACCAACAATCCCCATGAAGATGGCAACCCGGAGTTTGTGTTCGGAGAATACAATGAAGAAGCATTGGGAAGGGCAGCTTATGAAGATGTATTTGGATTGATTACCCCCATAGATGAACTAATCTATCAACTGACCATTGAATTAGAGAGCGGTCAATGACCGCAGATAAAGATAGAGGAACAATAGAACTATTATGAATTATACTGGCAAAATGGAAACACTGAGTAGTAAATACAGAGCAAACCGAAAATGAGAAATACAAAACTGGATATACCCGAATTAATGCAAATACCCTCTTTTATGAAGGTGCTGGACGATTTGAGTTCAGGCAACAATGTGTTCTTGGTGGGTAGTGCCGGAACCGGTAAAACAACATTGGCAGAAAAGGTAGCTTATTCCCTGTTTGGCAGGAAAGAAGACGATGGCAAAGAACCGCCTTTTGTGGTAGTGAATTGCAATCAGTGGACTTCTCCCATTGACCTGAAAGGTGGCCAGACCATTGAAGGCTATAAAGAAGGGGCAATGATTGAAGCATGGCGAGACGGAAAAATTCTCATCCTGGATGAGATGCCCAAGCTCGATGCCAATACCGCAGGGATTCTGAACGATGCCCTTGCCAAAAGTGCTAAAGAAGATTCCATCATTTTCAACGGCCTGAATGAGCCGGTAAAGAAACATCCAAAATTCGGGTGCATTGCTACCGGAAATGTCATTGGCAAAGGAGCCAGTGGCAATTATGTTGGCAACAACAAACAGGATGCCTCCCTGCTTGACAGGTTCAGTGGAGCCATTTACCGGATTGGATTCAACGAAACTTTGGAACGCCAGCTCATCTATCCGGCAGTGGCAGAAATAAGTATCAAAATCCGCAAAGCTATACTGCGCTATGAAGGAAAAGAACAGGAAGATGATGATACGGAAGATATTATGACCCTGCGTACCATGCTCAACATGCAACGGGCTTACGAGCTGGAGATGAAAAGGGAAACCGGCATGAAGGACGAGTACGGGAAGATCCTGCGAAAAGTACCAAACGGCAAAACCCTAAAAGATGCACTTGACAGCTACTTCCTTGCGATGAGTAAGGATAAGGCGGAACACATTAAAGCCGAAGTGAATATGGAAGGATTTTACAATTCCTACAAAGGAAAAGTAATGAAAGACGAATTTATTAAAGAATATAAACGAAGGATTGCCTGATCCCATGACGATTCCGCAAAAACATACCATTAAAGGCGACAAGGCGCATTACAACTACATGCTGTTTGACAGTGTGGGCAGTTTTAACGCTTTTGTGGATGGCGAAGCAGGACAACTGACCGATGCCAACCAAAACGTATGGAAAGATGTGGTAAGCAATACACAACACGGCATTGATAGTGGTACAGATTGGTATGGAACGCCAACACCTTCCGGTATCAATGAACTGGAACAGCACAAAACGTTTTTGGGGATGCGCCTGCTCAAAGAGCTGCAACCTAAAATTAAAGAACAATTGAGGCGGTATATGGAGCATCTGGATTCTGATGTGATGCCTAAACCCAAAGTAGCCTATAACGACAGAGGATTGGGCATGTTTTCCTTTGATCGTGCCTCAATGGGGCTTTTCAGGTTGAGCAAGATTAGTATTCGCACGCCACTGGACAAAGCCACCAGTCAATTGAACATCGAATTAGGCAGAACTGGTATGAATACAATCGTGAAAAAAGTATATGCCTTCTTTCAGAACAAAAAGACATCCTATCCCTCCCTACGCCTATACATTATGGCAGGAGCCAATGCCAGAGTACAAGGAAATGAAATGCTGTATGTCGGGCTGGCTTGTAGCGAGTTGGTGGAGTTTCTTGAAATGAGAGGCATAGCGGTAGAAGTCAATGTACTGGTAGGCACTTCATTCCGAAATACAGTGAATGTTGGCGTAGTTAGGGTGAAAAGGTTCCAGGATAAAGCAGATAAAAACCAATTGCTACTGATGAGTTCCGATCCCAGGTACTTTCGGTTCAGGGGATTCAAGGCGTTAATTGCCTTGAGCAACCACTTTGGCCTGACCATCCCCTCCGGTTTGGGAAGCCTAACAGAAAGTATGGGAAAAGAGTTTGTAACGGTTTTAGGAGGTAATGGATTTGTGTTCGAGCAAAGCTACTCCTTAGAATCGGCAGCAAAGGAGGTATCAAGAATTGTAGAAACCTATAATCAAAAAATGAAGGATGCAAAAGCAGCTTAACAAATCAGTGATTGAAAAGATTATGGGCAGAGCCATTGAAATCAATCGGCTGTGTCCCGAAGAATGCAGGGATTTTAAAATCATGGTTTCTCCCATGCGAGAGAACACCCTAATACTGCGATGGACAACCATCAATATTGAAAACATTGATAAGCCTGTGCAGTGCTACGGATATGAGTGTTTCCATCTTGACGGAACATCACAGAACTGCTCGGTGAATTATACCAGTCAGGAAGCAGCTAATGAGTTCTTTTGGAGCCTTGAAACCCTTTATAAACAAGAATTTGCTATTGACCATAAACTATAAAACAATGTATCAACTAACAAAAGTAAAACCCGAAGTCCTTTCAAAAGTGCAGGTAAAAAATCAGGATAAAATCCTGGAATTAACTGGAAGCAAACTGGAACCAACAAAAGCCTTTGAAATCATAAAGAATGAGACCAAAGACTTTAAGGAAGCTAATGAGAAGGCAAAACAAGCAGACCAATTATTCATGGAGCTGTTAAAGCTCAATGGTATTTCAGTTAACGGAGCTGCGGGAAATGCCGGTGGTAAAATAAGGTTAAGGGAACAAGAACGTGCCAGAGCCATAGAACTACTGGAATTAGAACTCGAACTCGCAGCATAAAATCAAACAGATATGACAAAAATTGAAGATTTACAAAACCTGGACTTTGATAAGATAAAGTCTGAACCACTAAAAAAGGCAGTTAAAAATTTAGTCGCTGACTACAAAAAAGAAGACGACAAAGTGTTCTTTCAGGAAGCTGCAAAGGACAATATTGATAAGTTGTTTTCAATGGTAAAGGCTCATGCACCGGAAGCGATTGCAACGAAAAAAGATACTTCCGGTATTTATACCACCAGCGATGGCTTCAAATGGAAACTACTGGCCAAAGAAGAAGCAAAAAAACGCTTCAAAGAAAACAAAGAAGTATATGGATTAAACCGTGATGATGAATCGGAAGCATTGATTGAAGATGCCAAAGATTTTGACCGATTTGATGAGTTTGGTATTGAGCAGAGCAAAGAAGAAAAGAAACCCTCAAAGCCAACGGGACTTACCAAAGAACTGGTAAGAGAAGTCATTGATGAGCTGACCGATTTAGGCATTGACCTGGAAGGTGAAGACGAAACCATTATTGCCACAACCAGAATGGATTTGGAAGAAGCATTGGATGAAAGCAGTGATACAAAATTCAAGTCGCAGGTAAAAAAGGCAGTGGAGAGCTTTCAGGACTTTACCTCCGACATATCCGATGCCAAAATCAAGAAGCAAGCAATCGCAACGATGAACAAGTTGGTCAACGTTTTGGAGGAACCTAAAAGTAAACCAGATAAAAGAGAAGCGGATAAAAAGAAGTCCAAAGAAATACTGGAGGAACTCAAAAAACTCGATCCGGAACTGGAAGCCTGCCGTTCAGTTATCCGTGAACACAACAAGAAAAAGCGGGAAGCCCAGGGTGCAAAACCAAAGAAAACCCGTTATACCAAACTCAAAGAGAAACTACTCTCTTTAGTGAGCCTGATACCGGATAATCAGAAAGAAGACATTAATGTTCAACGGAAGACCGAGAAAATTTTGCTCACCACTCATCGGGAACTGGTCAATGCCTGGGGAATGAATAAAGTGAAGGCAAAGCCAGGTGCAGAAGCCATCAAGGACAAATTTGATGCACTGGAAGAAAAGGCAACGGATGACACCGACACTAAAAAGCCGACTGCAAAGGAATCTGGTAAAAAAAAAGTACCTGACAAACCCAAAAAGCCAGTAAAACCAAAGAAACCAACCATGAAGGAAAAAGGAACCGTGAAACTTGGATTGATGTACCGTGATGGGGCAAACTACAAAACCCATTTCACCCATGAAATTGACCTGCAAGCCTTTCCAAAAGCTAAAAACCTCAAAGTGGGTGATGAAATGTTGATGGGTGAATACGGTACGTTATCGGAAAAAGACTTTTTCAATTCCGAGACCCATCCCTATGAGTATAACGAGCAAGACGACCACAACATTCTGGAAGTAACGGAAATACTTGATACAGATAAAAATGAGGGAACTAAGGTATGGAACGTGTATTTCTATGACAAGGATGATGAGCTGATTGACCAGACCCAAATTGATGAAAAGGACGAGAAACTCGCCTGGAATCTGTTTAAAGAATTTGGGCACACCAAAAGTGCGGGTGTGCATTTGAAATGGGAAGAAACAACTGAAAACGATTAACTCTAAAAATAAAATCATGGAAAAAATTCAACACAAAGCCTTTATGACCAATAACAAGCTGGAAAGCGATGCCTTTTCAGACCCGGTTCAAAAGAAGATAAAAATCTTTGAAAAAAAGCACTCCAAATTGGAGGACACCGTTGCCGAAGATCGCAAAGAGCTGCTGAAGCAATTAAAGGAGCTTGATCACGAAATTCATCAGGACATGCTCAACGAGTTGGAAGACGAATTGGAAAACAACGATGTGGTGGAAGAACCTGAAAAGAAACCAGAGCCTAAAAAAGAGGAAAAGCCAAAGCCCAAATTCAAGAAAGGAGATTATGTAGAAATCACCGGAGGCAATCCTAAATACGTTGGGGTTATTGCTGAAGTAACAGAGCATCATCCGCAATCCGGTAAAGACAAGGAAAGCGTTACGGTAAAATCCCATAACCTACCGGAAGAAAAAGCTCTTTATGGTGTGGACATGGTTAAAGCGACTTCCAAAAAACCAGCTTCTCCAACAGCACCTAAAAAGGGTTCCTCTGATGAGGAAATATTGGATGAACTCTGGAAAATTGGCAGAACAAGAGGATTAAGCAGGTCATTCCTGAAAGAATGTGGCGTTAAAACCAACATCACCGGTTGGACTATACCCATAGGCAAGTATGCCCTGCACCGGACAGCCGTTTTTAGCTATAAATATAATCTTGAAAAACTGAAATAACATGAAAGCAAAATCCAAAAAGCGGTTTCATGTAGGATTGTATTACCAAACCCCAACCGGAAGGGCAGGTGCGCAAAACTATGTGATTGACAATGCAAAATCTGAGGATGATGCCCTTAGAATTGCACGAAAACGTTTTCTGAAAAACAGAAAAGGAAAGGGATACAAGATACAAGGAGGAGATGCTCAACAAACTAAAACGTAACAAACAATATATGGTACTACGTAGAATACGGTTTCCTAAATAGGATTTTTTTTACTCATTCAGTCTCATATTTTGAGACTGTAAGTAAAATAGAGAACTTTGTAAAAATGAAAAATACCTTAACAAACAATAAAGACCACAGAGAATTAAACTATGCTGATCTGCAAAAAAGTGTAGATGAGCTTATAGGGAAATTTGGTTTAGAAAAGTCCGTTGAGATCATCAACAGCTTTTCAAGGAACTCTGAGATTGGTCGTAAGGAGATTCGCAAACTCAAGTTAGTTAAGGATTACATCATTGCTGAAACCATTCTCATCTTTGACCTGGACGAAAAGAAGTTTTTTGCCAGCGAAATAAGAGAATACCGGGAAGCAAGGATGGCTTGTTACCACTTGTTAAACAAGTACACGGAAAACAGTCATTCCAAGATTGCAGAAACTTTCGGTAAAAAAAGAGGTTCAGCACTCTATTTTATCCATAAGTGCAACAACATCCTATCCATACCGCAATTCTACCCATCTTTTGTAGAGCACTACAAAAGTCTGGAAAGTAGCACCATACATTTTATTTCTAAACTAAAATGAATGGCGCATGTCAGATATACATGAAGAAGTCCGTCAGGTTCTAACCGATCAGGACGACATAAAATTTGAAGAATTAGCAGGCGAAGAAAACAGCCCGCTCAACCAGCCGGTTGTAGAAAAGGATGATGATAGCCAACAGCCTAACCCCGCACAGGAGCAATCTTACTCCCAGGTGGAGCAGGAAGAAAGAGCTGATACTTCTTCTCATCAGGAACAGCAACCCGAACACATAGAAGCCGAAGAAGTGGACGATGCCTCTGAACAGGAAATAGACGACAATTATTCGGAGGCGACCATCATAGATGATGAGGAAGAATTTGAATTGCCTACCGGACATGCCAAGCAAGCAGCCGATACCATTTTGGGCATGACAGATAATGTGCTGGAAGTTGGTGGCGGTTATTTTGTCAAGATTCGTAAGCACAAAGAGTTCTACGATTTTGAAGAAATCATTCAGGTCATTGACCAGCAGAACAACAAGAATGTTAAACGTATCAAACTGGATGAAGAAGACAAAATTCTCCTGCGCCCTTTATTGATAGCTATTCTAAAGAAAAAAGCTAAAAAACTTACACCCGAACAACAATTACTGGGAGCCATTATCTCCATCCTGATGAAAAAGGCACAGGTAGTCATGGAGATTAAGGCCGAGAACGAAATATTAACCGAACGCATATTGGATATTGTAAGAGAAGAAAAGGGCTATTCCGAGCAGGATGAAGATTACGATGAAGATGAGCAACAAGAGGAAGAACAGGAATCCCAGGAAGAAGAAGTTGAGGAACCCGAAGTGGAAGAAATAGTTGCTCAACCTTCCACCCAACAACCCTTTGAACAGGTGCTGGAAGTAGCCGAAGATGCTCCGGAAAAGCCGGATGAAAAAGAGAAAAAGTAATGGTGGTAAAAGCGCAACATACTACATCCGGTCAGGTTAGGGTAAAGAAAAGCCGTCAGCCTATGCTGACCATTGTTTGTGGTGAAACAGGAGTAGGAAAAACCTTTCGCAACAGAAATGAGGTACGTCACTATCTCAAAGACAATCCTGCAACCGGTAAAACAGGAAGAAAAGTATTGGCATTCGACACCAATGACGATGATTATACCCAATTCAAAACCGTTTCTCCCGACCAGCTTCATAAGTTAATGGCCAAACGACCCAGGCGCATCCGGCCATTCAACCAGGATGGTTCTCCAATGGGTAAAGAAGACAAGAAAGAAGTTGTTAAAAAGATTCTCAAATACTTTCGGAACGGACTGATTTTACTGGACGACATTGACGATTACATGACCGGTGAAAAAGGTCAGGACATGATTTCTGCCCTGTGTACGCTGCGACATAAAGGAGTGGACATCATATTCACCCATCAATCCATCGGGAAAATAACCCGGACTGCCTGGCAAAACTGTACCTGGCTTCGCCTGCACCATCAGGTAGATGATGTAACCTACATCAAAGAGCGCATTCCAAAATATCCCATTGTACGCATTGCCCAACTTATAGTGGATGAACAATATGATCTGGCTTATACTGCCTTTTCAAGTGGAAGAATCAGTGAGGATGAATTTGACAGGCGTGCCAGCTTTTTTGTGTATGTCAATTTAAGAAAACAGCGAATAAGAGGTTGCAGCAGGGCTGCCTACATCCGTTCCTGCAAAAAGTTTATTGACCAGGAAGAAGGCAGGAAAATAAAAATGATGCAATTGGAACGAGATTTTAATAACAAGCTCGTTTACAAAAATCGCAATGCAGCCATCATTAAATTAATTTCCGATTATCTGCGGTTCCATGAATCCGGTTCGGTAAGCCCATTTCAACAACCAATAACAGGGTGAGAATATTACTAATCAAAAAACAAATAGATATGTCAACAGAAGTCGCAATACTCCATTTTAACAGAAAGAAAGGCAAGCTCTACTACATCAATAGTGGTGGCAATCTGGTTGAAATGGATCCCAGCTCGAAAGAGAAAACAATAGTAGCCAGGCCGGGAATAACCAAAGTTCAAGGCTACCTCTATTTCCTGAATAGAAATGGGAATATCGCAAGAGCGAAAATGAAAAATCAATAACCCTTAAAAATCAAAACAATAATGGAAGAAACAGTAAACACAGACTTGACTGCCGATAAGGTAGAAACTCAGAAGCAGTTGGAAAAGGGCAATGATGCAAAAAATATGGTTGCTCCCCATGACAAAGAAACAGAAGCAAACCTGCTCAACTTTCTTGAAAAGCAGCAAGGGAAAAAGCAGAGTATTCAAAGCATTATTGACTATATCCCTGAAGAATTGTTCTATGATAAGGAACACCAGACCAGGTATGAATTTGTTCTGGGCCAACATAAGCAAGAAAGACGGAAAGACATTCCACAGCAACAAGCCTACTGGTTAAGCGATTTAATTGACCTGAAAAAGAAACGAGACTTACTACGGTTGGTGCAGGAATGTGAGGCGAAAATTTTCACCAACAAGCAAAGTTTTAAAATCATCAAATCGAGATTGGTTGCCCAGATTGAAGCCATTTAGGAAAATTTGAATACAGACAAAACATATCGGGCAGTAAGGCATGATGTAGTACGTAATAAACAAAAAAGTAATGCTGATGAAGTACATCATCCTAAAGAAAAAACGGAACAGATTAACCGTTTTTTATCAGGACACCATCACCTTTCAATATTGGAACTATTTGCCGGTTGTGGCAATCTTTCCAACGTATTTACACAATACGGAACGTTAGAAGCCTATGACCGGAAATTAAAGACGGGAGATAGTTTCCTGATATTTCACAACCTAATCGCAAATAAAAAAACCTATGATGTGGTTGACATAGACCCTTATGGTTTTCCCAATCGTTTCTTTCCGGATATTTTCCTATTACTGGAGAACGGGCTTGTTTTTATGACCATGCCTAAGCCTTATGTAAACATTCTAAATGGGATTACTCAACAGCACTTACGCTGTTATTTCAATTGCTCCAATCCATCGCTGCAAATCATTAAAGAAAAGATAATGCTATACGGCCTTTGTCATTGGAGAAAGATAGAATTTCTGGAAATCATGGATTTAGGAAGACTGTGGAGATTTGTTTTAGGTGTTTACCGGGTAAAAGCAACTGAATATTGTAACGTTAAAAACTGGCCTTAATAGAAAGATGAAACCGCCTCTTAAAAACGGTCAGTCAGATGATTTTCAAACTCCACCGGAAGCACTCACTCCATTATTGCCTCATTTAAAGAAGAACTGGACAATATGGGAGTGTGCTGCCGGTGATGGAAATTTGGTGAACGCACTTCGTAAGGAGGGGTTCAAGGTTATTAGTTCGGATATACTTTCGGGAAAGGATTTTTTAGGATGGGAACCCAAAAAGTACGATTGCATTATTACCAATCCACCTTATTCTCTGAAACAGGAGTTTCTGGAAAGAGCCTACCTTTTGGGCAAACCCTTTGCCTTTTTGCTCCCACTTACCACTTTTGAAACCGAAAAACGACAAAATTTCTTCCGTTGCTGTGGACTGGAAGTGATACTTTTTGATAAGCGCATCAATTTTCAGACCCCCGATGGAAAAGGAGATGGAAGCTGGTTTGCTACCGCCTGGTTTACGAACTGGATGAAGATAGGCCAACAGCTTTCCTTCACCTCTCTTGATGAAAATATTCCCGACTGCCCACCATGCAAAACCTCGGACTAACCCTCAATACTATAAGCAATCAGCAGCTTTCGTATTTTTCGTAATTGAAGCTCATCAAACTCCATTTCATTCAACAGACCTAATAAAAATGGGAAGTATTCACAGCTTTCCTCACAGAGAAAATTATCTTTATTGGCAAGGATTGTACGGGTTGTCAGTGTTAGTGCCTTCCTGTAATCGTGTAGCAGTTGTTCCGGGTCATCGTGTCGTATCTCGATAATCAACCGATCTTTTTCTATACTTACCATTGTCCTTGCTCCTTTCCTGCTCTTGAAAAGATGTAAGCAAATTGCATCACCGTAATGGAGTGCCTTATTTTATCTGAAAAATTAGAGAAATTCATCTTGTAAATCATATCCAGGATGGCTGCCAAAGGCATCAGCATCAGGAAAAAACGATACAAGCCTGATTGAAGTAAATGAATGATTTGTTTTTTCATAACGATTGAATTTTAAAGTGAATAAATAAGTTACACTGTTGCCTTTTCCATGAGTTTGTGAAGTGGCCCGACAACATCATCGAACCTCCCGGAAGCAAAATCTTCCTGGACTTGCTCCAAAGACCTGAAAATATCACAGTGGACAAGAGCAGTATGGCATACCCACTCTAAGGAATCAATCGGTACTTGCACCAGAACGCTACCGTCCGGCATTAATAAAAAGAGTTTTTCCTCCAGGTAAAACACAATCCCGTAAATCTGCTTGCCAGGATTGCGTTCATTAGGGAAGCGTACAAGATCCCCTGATTGCAATGGCTTTTGTTGACACATGGTTTCAACGTTTTTATAAACAAGGGAAGTAACAGGAGGAAGCAGAACTAAAAGACCTTATACGCAGCAGAACCAAACCCGGAGAAGTAAAAAGAGCGTGGACTGCGAGCTTGCAACGTTAGAGGTATCGGCATACCTACACACAGAACAAACCCCGCCCACGCATATTGTGTGCGAAAGTCTGTAATGCCTGTGTGTTTGTGAAATTGCCGATTTCCTAACGTTTACAACAGAGCTTTACGCTTTCAGATCCTTATGTATTGCTATCTCAAAATAGATAAACCCAGACTGCTGTTACCAACATAGAGTTCATGTGTTACTCCTTTGTTTGTGTATTACCAGCCCTGCAATACGGGTTCTACAAAATGCAGCGTGGGCTGACAAGCTCACCTGCCTCGGAGGTACTGGTATACCCGACAAAACAAAGCAAACTCCGCCCACGCATATCGTGGACGTCATGTTTGCATTCTTGTTTTGTCATTAGAAGATTACCAGTTTTCCGAGACAAGAATACGTAACTTGACGCTACAAATTCAATATTTTTACACTACAAAGATACGAAATTGGTATCCGTTTTCAATTCGTTTGATGACTTATTTAATATGTTGACGGAAACACGTATCTTTACTGACTATGAGTTATGTTACCAACAGCACAGTGGAATTTAAAGCCTACCTTCCCGGACAACTGGAACGGGAAAGCCAAATAAGGTCAGTAGCCAAGATCAATGTGATGAAAGATTTTAATAGCAGGCAAGCAGAAATTAATGTAGCTGACATTGAATTTCTCGATTTTCACTTTGAAAAAGCAGAAGGTGGGGAATGGGTTACGAGCGGAACTTTCAAAATAAAATCTTTAAGTAAAAAATAAGAACTGTTTAGATATAGTTCATTACTATATTTTTCAACTTGGCTTTTTCCGCATCATTTTCGCCAAACTCATAATCCTGTAATTGCTTAATACGCTCTCTCACTTCTTCAATATTATTGGGAGATATGGATTGATTGGAAAATTGTTTTTTCAATGCTCCTTTAATGCTCGAAACAAGAAATCTTGGCACACCAATTTTGGAAAGTATTACTGATTCCTTGTCGTTTACACCGTAGTAAATAAAGGAAGGCAACATCTTTGCATTATCAGACTTATCATCTTTGGTGAGTACCTGGTATATGTTTATTCCCCAGGGAACAAAATTTTTCAGGCTACCATTGATGTATTGATTACAAAGGCCTCGCAAATAGTTTTCTGTATCGTTAGCCTCTTTCTTAATAGATTGGGCAATTTTCGGAACACTTTCCCCATTCACCCATCCGATTATCACCCGTGCAATGCTTTCCGAATCGAGCTTGCCTGTTTTGTTCCAAATTGAAATTTGCATTTCCGGGAGTTTAGCAATAATATCAATGATCTCTGCCAACGATTCTACATTTTTGCTTTCTAACACAATCTTAGAAGCCAGAAAATGATTATCCTGTTCACTTTCTGGATACACCTCTTTAATCATCTCCTTGTGGTCAATGATGGAAGCGGTAACCACGTTTAAACTGATATTACTTACTCCGAAAACATCGGCTAATGTCAGTTGATTTTTGTTTTCACCTTTCAGATAATTGACGTAGCTCATAGAGAAGTCATTAATCTTGCGTTGAGTTTCAATAAATCCTTGTTCAAATTCCCCCTCTTTATAAAACAAAGAAGTATTCAATATACTCCGGATCCGATTGGTGTCTATGTTATTCAAATTGTATTTATGAGCCACTTTAACAATGTGATTGAGGTACTGTAAAAAGTTAGAAATGGCAGGGTTCTCCCTAACGAGTTTATAATTGAACTCCACATGTCCTTCAATGTTCTTAAAGAAATCACTAAGGGAGGACACAATTTTCTCCAAGTCTTTTTTGATGTAATTAACCGTAAGTGCTTTTGTTGCCTTTTTACTCTCTTTGTATCCAATAATCACATGCCCTTCCCTGTCCATGTATGCCCTTCCTGCTCTACCGGCAATATTCCAGAAAGTTGTGGCATCCATGTCTTTTGTGTTTTTCCCACCTCCCAGTTTTAGGGTATCAAAAATTACAGTGGTGATGGGAAAATTCATTCCCTGAGCCAACGTAGTGGTTGCGAACAGCAATTTAATGATTCCTGAAGCTGCCAGTTTTTCGATTTCCTCCTTAACAATACCATTCAGCCTTGCATGATGAAAAGCTACTCCATATTTGAGGCATTCTATCATTGGGTCATCCTCCTGGCTCTCGTATTTGATGATGGTAAGCGTGTTTTGTATTTCAGGCCTACTACTAATATCCACCAGCGCATTCTTTTCTTTGAAATAATTCAATGCGATGCTTGCAGTTTTTTGTGCAGAATCAGCCCCTTTACACAAAACCAACGTTGTATCGCCCAAACGAATATATTTTTCCAGCAATGCAATATTTTTCACTGCGGAATCAATTCTTTTAGCCCCGATTTTTTCTTTTATGTATTGCGGATTAACATTTAAAGGGACTAACATTTCTTCTTCTACGATGTTGTTTCTCCCACTTGGAAAATAAACCACATCACTTTCTGTTTTTGCACTATTGAGTAGATTACAGCCTATGTATTGTTTGGTTGGCGACCAGTCAATTGTAATAGCAGCAGAGTTTTGCTCCGTGTCTCCTAACCATTCAGCTATAGTGTTTGAGTTTTCAATAAAAGGACTAAGTAGCAAAAAGTTTACATCGGAACGCTTCTGCTTTATAATAGATAGCAACAATTCAAATTTAGCCCCCCGCCCTTCATCCGATATATTATGGGCTTCATCCATGATAATCAGTTTCAGGTTTTTAATCACCGGATTATCATTACGCACCATGAAGTCCATTTTTTCCGGTGTTGTAACTAACACGTCTATGTGACCATACTGCATGAGTATTTCTTCTTCAATAGAATCTGTTTCATAAAACGGCAATACACTTTCTACCTTAAATCCGAAATCAGAAAACACTTTCCTCAATTTTGCCTTCACTTGATTGATAAGTGCATTGGTAGGAACAACATAACCGATTGTTGGCTTGAAGCCATCAAAAGATTGGTTCTGAATGGTAAAAAGAATATAGAGTTCTGCCAGCAATGATTTACCTGAACTGGTGGGCATATTTACCACAATACTTTTTCTTGCACTCAACACTTGCAGAATAGAATTGCGCTGTGAGGGCAGAAAGGTTAATATCATATTCTCCCTTGACCGGATGTTGTTCTCAAAGAACTTACGGATCAATGGAGACTGGCTGGCAACTGACCAGATAGAATTTTGGGATAATTGGTCTAATGCGTTTTTACAATGCTTGATAATAATATGAAGCCTGTCATCGTCAAGATTTGCACTAAGCGTATCCGCATTATACAGGTAAGTACGAATAAGCGAATAAATATTCTCTGACTGATTAGTCTTTCCATTCAGTAAATAGGTTTTCACTGATTGTGTTGCATGAACTAAATTGGCGAACAGCCCAATAAAAAATCCGTTTTCTACACTTATGTTTTCTTTCTCTAACTCGGTTTTCTGGAATCTAGCTAAACAGTCCTCAACTTGTTGCATGGCATTTTCAAGTGCCTGTAACCGTTCTTCATTATGAAGTTTACCAAACAAATGCAACAACAGGTTGTACGACTTTAACTTGAGTTCAAGTTTAATTTCGTCCGTTGGCATATTTTGAAGCAGATACAAGTGGTCTTCAATCCAAATAGCCACTTCGGTAACACGGTCTCCGCTAACACCATTAAGGGTTAAGAGCATCAGAGATTCAATTTTATCAATGCTGTTTTCAGGCAAGCTATCAAAGTAGGTGCAGTGCAATTCAAATGACAACCTATAAAGGTCTTTCAACAAGTCCCTTTTATCTTTTATTTTCTTCCCTTGAAAAACAGGTTTGTTAATCAATACCAACAACAAAGAGTTGATAGCATCCAGCTTTAATTCAGTATCATGCTGAAGTTGGTTCCATGCCCCATCCGGTTGCTCTATATCAAATTTTCTGAATAGTTCCAGCCGTTCATGCTCGTTCAGTAGGTTGAGTACCTGAGCAATGTCCGATGATTCTTTATCAAATAAAGAAGATATTTTTTGGACTAATATGTTGAAATTACTCTTAGGCATCGGCTAATGCTTTGCTCCAAATATTTTGACAAAATGTATTTATATCGTTATTGAATGACCAGATAATCCCTTTAATCGCTGACCCATTAAATTTTTCTTCACCAAACACATTGTAATCGCTTACGTCACTATTTGTAACTATGTCGGCATTTTGGCGAATCAAAAAGGGAAAGAAAATAATGTTGTCGAGAACAAATTCTTTATCATCTTTTTTGGCCAGAATATTGACAAGAAATTCTACCACCCCGGTAAGCATATCATCATCGGTATCATTTAGTTTTCGGCAGTAACTCAAAATCTCCCTGGTTAACCTTTTATTTTCCAGTTCGTATGCTTTTTTAATATCATTTAATAGTGGTTCAGATTCTGTGCATGGAATTTTACTATTGGAAGCCTTTACTTCACAGACCACAAATTTCATGGCATCAGTATCCCTTTGAATCCCGGTAACATCTATGCCGGCAGAATGTTTTTCAATCAGTACCGGGTCAACGTTGATTTTCTTATCGGCTTCCTCATAGAACACACAACTATAATTGCGTTCCAATAAGAGTTGAGAAAGAAATTCAGTAACGAATGACCTGCGTATATCAAAGGCCTGAATGGGATGTTTTTTAGGATCGCAAATTTCCTTAATACTGGCTTTTAGCTTTTCTGCAAATGCAGCATCAATATTGGGGACATTAAGCAAATCGGCATATTTATCCAGGTCATTGTATATCTTAATGTTTTTGATTTTGGATGTCAGGTATTCCTCCAGTTTGAGCTGTTCGCCTGCATCCTTGTTATCCACTTCATACACGGAAACCTCAAAGTCATTTATCTTTTTATTTGTCCTTTCGTGAAATTTAGGCATCCAATCGCTCGTTAATTTTTGTCTGTAAAAATAGAAATTCCATATCCTGATTTAGTTTAAATCTATAATTAAATATTGCAAACCGCCACATTATTGACACTATTGAGCAACACGTACTTTTCATCCATGCTAAAGGAGTAAGTCGGGTCAAAATAGCCGGTTAATTCTTTGCATAAAATTTCGCTCAATGCAGGTTTTACCGTGCTTTCGATAATTTCCGTTAGGTTTCTCCCTGGGAAAATAGGATTACCAGACTCATCCTTCTTTTTAATCGCTACATACAGGCTTTCTTCCGCATCCCAGTAATGCAGTATTTGAAAACAGGGGTCTGCAAAAAGGTTGCTGTGTTGCTGGTTTTTGGTTTTGCTTATTGCTTCCATAATCAATAGAATTTACGAAGGTGTTTGTTTAGTTCACGCATTACATCTTTAAAGTCTGGTAAATCTTTAATCTGTTTTCCCAGACTTGTTTCCCAATCCCGTTTATAGGTGGCTTCGGTATTTTCCAGCTTCTCTCTGAATTGTGCCGGGTCATGGCCTTTGTTTCTGGCTTTGCTTTCAAATTCAATATTATGGTCGGCTAAGTCCAGCCCTTCACACTCGAACAAGTACCATAAATCATAAATATCCCTGGGAATGGTTCGACCCATTACCGCAGTCATTTTTTCAATCAATACTTCTGAAAGGGAATAGCACTTCACCTGAAAATCTTCCGGGATATCCGAATATTCGTAAAACACCGGTCGCTCCTGTAAATCAAACTCAATGATTTCCCCTCTGGTAACGTCCACCTTCAAATACCGGTTATCCAAAGCTGCTTTCAAAGGTGCAACATAGTTGATGATGAATTTCAGGCTACCTGTTGGTTTATGCACTTTTTCTTTATCAGGATTAATTTGTAATATCAGACCACTTTCATCGCTCACATACTCCAAACATTCTGCAAAGGCTTCTAAAATTTCCTCGTTGGATATGCCTTCATCAATCAAAGTAAAGTCGAGATCCTCCGAATACCGGTAATCTTCAAAATAATTCTTTTTAAGAACGGTTCCTCCTTTAAAAGCAAGGTTCTCCCGCAATTTTTCATGTTTCGATATGCCATAAAGCACCCATGTAATAACGAAATCTTTTTCAATTACGATTGGTTCAATATTTTGCTTTCTGGCAATTTTATCTATTTCTCCTGATGTTATCATAATTAACTAAATGGTGCTTGTTTAATGGTGTTTAAATCTACATTAATATAGATGCTCCAACGTCTGTTTGCTACTCCCTCTTTTGGGTGGGTTGGATCAAGTGCAACATGTGATATGGTTTTCATCTGTTGCAGTTCTTCGATAAAGGGAAAATCAATTTCATAAAGTTCAAGGATAAATCCCAATCTCTTTAATACGGCCTGACTGTTCAGCTTTTTAGCATAACTGATTAGCTTATCCGGTTTTATCTTGTCTTTTGCCAGGTATATCGCCTTTGCCACTTCAACAATACCAAAAGCATAGTCGGGTTTGTAGAGACAATCCACGATGGTCTTTTCAAGGTCGCTATATAATACCGGAAAGGAACGGTTCAAGGCCTCTGTCCATATTTTTTTAGTTCCAAAAAAATGTTTTTCCGTATGGTATATGAATTGAAATTTCACATTACAAATTTTCTGAATGGTCGGTTTCATTCGCTTGTCCGTTACCACTTGTTCCTGCATCGAAGGCTGTGTTGTAAAACCGTGCATTTTTAATGCGCTGTAATAGCCAATGTAGTAATTTGCATTTCCTACCAGGTTGGCTCCAACCAAACCCCAATTAGGAAAAAAATCACTAACTGGTGTATCATAAGGAACCAGTACATACAACCCTCCTTTTAAGCGCATTATCACCTCTCTTTCGGTAAGCTCTCGTAGCATTTTCTTGGCATACGATTTTGAGGTGTCGCTTAAAAACTCCTCAACATCTTTAACTGTGAAGAATACTTTGCCTTCTTCGTAAAGATGCTTTAAAAGTTGAGCTGCTTTATCTGTAATTACCTTGTGTTTCATGTGTAAAAAAGATACTAATAAAGTGTCTTTATGTCTCATGTGAGGTACAAACTTAGGGATATTCCTTTAAACTACCAAACAAAAACATACCTATCATGTGTAAAAAGGATACCTGATAAGTATCCTATTGTCCCAATAAAAATATATAATGTACGCCTTATGTTCTATAAGGGGATTAAATTAGTGTACTTATGCGACAATAAAGATACGAATTGACAATTATTTAGCGTTATTATTTGGTAGGTATATATCCTGTAAGTCCCCATGTACGCCAAAAAGCCCCATAACCGCACAATTGCTTATCAGATACCCGTTCCCAGGGTGCTTTATCGCAACGATCATCTGTCATATCTCCCTGTGGAGAGTTCTTGCAGTATGACTTTAGCTCGCATTCTGTCTGCCCATATTCAAACAGATTAAAAATCTCATAAATTGCTGAAAACCGATCTGGTTGTATAGATAAGTGTGCTAATTCCTTTGGAGGATGAAACCATGCTTCTCCCACCAGATTCATCATTAAAGGTGTGCCCAGTTCATTAAGAACATGAATAAAATATTGAGAGGCCACCTGGGGTTGCTTGATAATATCAATTTAAAAATAAGGATTGTTTATCCTCAATTCATGTGCTTTTATTAAAACATGGTGGATCCAATGTCTTTCATTGTCAAATGTTCTTGTGGTCAGGTAGCCGATATATTGTACGGTAGCATATCCAGACATCCATGAAAAATGGGACATAAGTGGAGTATTCTCCGCTTTAAAGTTTCGGATTACAAAATCATAAACCTCCCTTTCATTGGAGGGATAGAATCCATCATTCTTCATGTGGCAAAGCGCACGATAAAAAGTCAGACCTGGTTGGAATGTCATCAAACAAGCATCACATAATGCAAAAACAAAAAGGTCATTTTTACCAATAACATCATATTCTGATTGTGCTATCAATTGACCAGCTCTGTATGGCACAGCATCGTGTGCAACCGTGTGATACCTGTTTTGAGCTATGTGGGTCATTGTTTCCATAATACAAAATGCTCCAAAATCGAAAGTCCCGGTGGTATCATCTTTCTTAAAGGTAACTTTTACTCTCGGAACGTATTTACTATAAGGTGCAGGTAGCATAACAGCACTATCAACTTCTTTAACTTTGGTTACGGTAATTGCACTTGGGGCTGATCCATAACCATCACCTAAATACACTTTGTGAATTTCTTTATTGATTTCTGTTGTTGCATCTTCCTTTAGCGATAAAGGAACTTGAAATGATACTCCCTGACGGAATACTTCATGGTTAGCATATTTCATCCGGTCAACTATAATGCAACCATTCGCCAAACCGAAAGAAGTAGTTACATCCTGTAAAAAGTGAATATACTCATGGAAAAAGGTGGAGAACGGCTCAGGTTCAGTTTGAAGCGTATTTAAGTCTCCAAGGTTATAGACCGTTTCTACTCCCAACTTAAAGAAAGATGGACAATAATATCCCCTTCTTAAAGCAAAGAGCTTCTTTTTTCTCTCATTATTTTCTTTATCTGACACCTTCCCTTAAATAAATAATTCCCTTAAATACAAAAATACCCTTTCTCCCCCAAAAAATCTTTCAACAGATTTTGGGCATTTCGCTGGTCGATAACTCCCCCTGTTATTCAACTGATGTCAAAACTCGCTGCTCGGAAACACTTCTTGTTTCAATGACTTTAGCACTCTGTAAGGTTTAAAGACCAAATCAAAAAACAGTCTTAAACGCATTTAAAAATTCTTAAAACGAAATAGAAATGGCAGACGGAAAAGACATTGCTTGGAAGCCAATCGCATTCTGCATAGGAGCAGGATTAGCAGGTATCGCAATCGGAGCATTCCTGGTTGCACCAGCGATTAAAAAGGCCAAAGACAAAAAATTGGCAGCCAAGAACAAAAACGGTGAAAAATCCACCGAAAGCTCAACCAAGAAGACCACTTAAAAGTGTTCGGAGCAACTAAAATTATTCAATAACACGCAAAAATCTTGAAACCATGAGAGATTATGATGACGAATTGATGGATTACGAAGACGATGCCGAAGACAGGTATGACGATTACGACTATGAAGATGAGTATTACGATGATGAGGACGAGTTCGATACCGGACTTGAAGGCAATGAAGATTCGTACTACGATGACGACTACATAGAAGAAGAAGTCGAATATCTACCGGCAGGCGAATACGAAGATCAGTTCGACAGCTACAAAACAACCTCTATCGGACGGATTGACCCGAACGACAGAACGTTTACAGTAGTTGTTAAGAACACTTCTGGAGCCGATGCCGAGGCCATCATCTTTGGAGGTAACGAAGAAGCTGCACAGCCAGCCGGAGTTACCGTAACCGTTGAGGAATCTTCTCATAAAGAGGTTCGGGAAGAATCGAAGGCCAACCCGTTCAAAATAGCGGGTATGAAAATGAGCGTGTCGGATCCTTTGCAGTTTGACAATGTACTGAAAGTTACAAAGCGAACAGCAGCAGGTTCTAACACGGTTAGGGTTTACCAGCCACGAAACGCAACATCCCCACAGAACTTTACGCAACAGCTCATTGACGACAACAACTTTGAAATGGACGTTACTGGGCAGGATTCGTTAAGGTTCCTTATTAAGGATGGCGTTACGGTGGTGTTCACCTTCACAATGAAGGCAAGAGCGAACATGGGTAACCTGCTCAAAGGCCAAAACGTAGCCGAACTTTCCCAAGCACCGAGAACTACCGGATTACCACAGCTTGACCTTTTGCGAACTAAAAAACCAACTGCTTTCGGCCTGAAACCGAAAAGGAAGGTGAAAAAAGTTGTTCGCAGGAGACCAGTCAAAAAGACGGCAAGACGGAGACCTCGCAGGGGTGGCTTTATGAGAAGGCGAAGACGCTAAGAATAAAACCGAAGCGGTGCAAACCACTTATTGAGGCTTTGTTCAACCAATTAAGACAGCCAAAGTCGAGGCCTTTCAAAGTCCCCGCTTTGGCTGTTTTTGATTGAACATAAACAGAAAAAGCAATGAAGAACAATAGCAAAAGGTCAAAGTTCATTCAAAACCGCATAGACTATATTGTGTATGGGAACCCAAAAGCCGTATCCAGGTTAATATACGACTATGGTTACGAGCCACCGGAAAGCCCACATGATCTGGTCAAAGCTGCCAAAATTCTCGTACAGAAACGAGGCAGAAATGCAGTTAAGGACTTAATCAAGCTACATCCCGATAAAAAAGCCATTCTCAAAGTAGAACGTGGCAAGGAAGATAGTTATTGCGGAGCCTGTGGCAGCTACTCCTATCAGCCCTCAGATAATTATTGCGGTGTTTGTGGCCATTCTCATTATGATGGTGAAGGCGACAAAGCAACCTTTCTTGACCAATTAGTAGATATGGGTAAAGGCGAGTTGGAGGAATACTACCAAAGTATTCTCCGAAAATCCAATAGCAATCCGGATGATTCCAACCTGGCCGAAGAAGTACAAATCGTTTGGAACGAACTACGCAATCGCAAAGACGAAGAAAAACAAGCGGACGAAAAGGAAGAAAAAGAACAAAGTGATTTCAGGCAGGCGAAAGAAGGCCTGATCATATTAGGGTTGGTGTTCATAGCAGGTGTACTCGTTGGTTCATCCTTACAAACTAAAACAGTGGCAGCCAATGGTTAGGATAGTCAACAACGAACCGGTTCCAAAAGAACTGACTGAGGAAGCCAACATTACATTGGGTTTACTGGGTGTGGTAATTGCTGACCATCCAGAGAAGATACGCAAACTGTTGCGTGTGTTTGGTATTGAAACCCGGCCAAAACCTTCGGCCAGGGAGCTAACTCAAAAGGTATTATTTGGAATTGAAACCAAAGGAAAAGCCTTCCATTTCGAGCTTGCCAAAATCATATCCGAAAGACTTCCAAAACAAGACGGATATGATGCTTATGAAGACGAAGCAGGTTCAGAATCCCAACAGGAAGATGGTTATGTAAACCTGATTATGGGTGCAATAGCCGGAATAGGCAGTGCCATCGGAAATGTCAAAAGCAAAAAACAAAAGAGAGCTGAGGCAAGTCAGAAAACGATGTCAACGCTATTTGCCTATAAAGCCCAACAGGAAAAAGCAGTAGCGGATAAAGCTGCACAGGAAAGGTCGCAAGCCAATAAAATGGCGTGGCTTAAAGGAGTAGGAATTTTAGTAACAGTAAGTCTGGTTGGATGGGTGCTTGTAAAACAAGCCAATAACCCCCCCCAGTTACAACCGGCAACAACATAAACCTATTGAATATGAATCTGGCATACAACAATTACGGACTATCAGGGCAATTACCGGAGGACTATGACAATTTCCTCTGCTTTGGCAGAAAATGTAAACAACGAAAAGCAGAACGGCACAAAGCCAGGATGGAAAGAAAAGCATCCAAAACAGATGCAAGAAAAGCCGATACCGAACGGGTTCGTGCAGAAACAACAGTGATGCAACAAACGGTAAGCCCAACACCACCTGCACCGGTGGCCACCATGCCCTATACCCAACAACGCATTACCAATCCACAAGCCATTGCTTCCAGCGGAACGGCAAACGCCCAGGTTCCGCAAACACAAAAAGCAGGATTTGGAGGCAATGCCATAATGATTGTTGTAGGGCTGCTGCTGGTAGGAGGCTATTTAGTAACGAAAAGTAAAAAAGGAGCATTGGTTCCAGGGCAACCTGCACCGGCTCTGGTGAAATAATATCATTCTGTAATAATTAAAAACGAAAAGCGATGACAATGTTTCTTGGAGACCCCAATTCAGACTTAAAGTTATATGGGAAAAGACCCCATCAGAACTATAACTCCTTTGTAGATGAATATGGGAACGAATACGAGTACGATGAATTTGTTGGAAAGTGGTTAAAAAAACGAAAGGAAAGACGTGCTTCCAAACCAAAGGTAATTGCCCGAAGACAAAAGCGGGATGAAAGACGCATTTCCAAAGGAAAGGATCCAAAATATCCTGAATTAAGCAGGCCAGCACCGCCAAAGGTAGAAGCAGTAAAGAAAAAAGAAGAAGCTCCCATCACTGCTAAGACAAGTTCTGAAATTAAACCGCTGACTAAATCGGAGGCACAGGCACATAAAAATGTCAACAAAGCCATTCAGGAGGAATTGAAGACCAAGCAGGAAGAATTGAAAACCCTGGGGCTGGAAAAAAAGGTTGCCCAGGAAGACCTGAAAGCCGAAAATCAAAAAGCAAAAACTCAACTGGCAAGTACCGGAAAAGGACTGCTATGGGTAGTGGCCGTAGTGGGAGGAATTGTAGTGTTGAAAATGGTATTTGGCGGAAACAAACCCGCAACACAAGCGCAGGCTACTGCACCGGCAGTTTAATAATGACAACTATAAAGCGATTGAACAATGGACATACTGGCACAAATAACAGAACAGGATTTTAACGCTGATGGCCAGCTACCGCAGGGCTTTTTATATGGCTCTGTTAAAAATGTTGGCGCACAGACGGCTACCGTCAATGGTGTGCCCCTACCTCCCGGTGAAGCAAAAGATTACCCCTTTGTCGGGAAAGGTTATCAGGCCGTGCCTTTTTTTGTCAATGGTTCGACATTAAGAATATTACATGTGGTCTAAAAATCTAAAACGATGATAGCAGGAGAAACTGAAACAATATTAGCCAGACAAAGCGGAGCCGATCACTACGACAACTTCCTGTTTTTTGGAAAAAACAAGGACAAGAAGAAGAAAAAAGAGAAGAAGGAGCTTACGCCCGAAGAACAGGAAGCTAAAAAGGCAAAACGCCAGCAATTCTGGTCGGATGTGGGCCAACAGTTCCAGGAAGGAGGAACCGTTAGCAACATACTCGGCTTGTTTGGTGCGGGAGGTGGTGGCACAGCCGAACCATCCGATTATGAATTTGGCATGGCTGAACAAAACCAGCCCTCTCCGCAGGATGCCAAAAAAATACCTACCGGTGCAATCATCATTGGGGGCATTGTCATTTTGGGTATTGCTGTTTACGGCTATACCCAATACCAGAAAAATCAACAATTAAAACTGGCACAAGTGCAATAGTATGGTGATACCGATTCCATCAAATAGAGGTCGATTTACGATTAAGCTGGGGATTACAGCTCATCACCCATTCCCAATGGGGATAAATGTGTATGATCCCAACAAGCCAAATACGCACTATTTCAGGCGCAGGGTTCCGTTCAGAGCTTCCCAGTTCAAAAATGGAAAAGCACAGCGTGAAATACACATCCCTTTACCAGTGTCTCCCAAAATGCTGGAAATAGAACTATTGGATAAACATAGCGGATATGACGATGGGTTCAAAATTGACAAGTTTGACGTAGAGAAAATGCCTCCGGCAGAAGTATGGGCAACCCCTGAACGACACAAGTTCATGGATTTTGCCATCCAGTTTGCACAAAAAGCAGGCTATGTGCCATCCGGATTTTACAATAGCCCTGACAATGAGTTTCTCATTCAATATTTACCGGCCATTACTGATCCGGAAGGAGATGAACTGATTACGCCCGCACGCATCCATCGGCAAATGCCAAGAGTTCAGCTTTCCAGAAGGATGTTTAAGCAATTTACGGTTCCGGTACGGATAGCTATTCTGTCCCATGAAGGGTGTCATTTTTTCAGAAACACCCGCAGTGAGAAGGCAGCCGATTTGTGTGGAATCAAATATTATCTGGATTACGGATTTCCAACCATTGAAGCGGTGTATGCAGCTACAAAGGTATTTATGCAGCATCCCGAAACCATAGCTCAACCTCATGTAACCAGGGCAAGGGACATCATTGACTTCATTGATAATTACAAAGTCGAACGCAAATTGAAAAAAGTAGCATGAGCAAGGCAGTCAAAATAGGATTTTCAGCACTTACCGGTATAGGAATCGGTGTGCTGCTTTCGTATGCTTCTAAGGAGAAGGAAGAAGATTGTGGCTGCAATCATTCTTCTGAAAAAAACGGAGAAACTAAAAAAGTATTCGGAGACGAGAACCAGGACAGCTTTGATCCAATTGGCATAGGTCGCATTAAAGCAGGACTGACCCCTTCCAATAAGCAGTACAAAGAACAGTATGCCAAAGACCTTAAACGATGGGGTACGAAAGAAGGGGTAATTGATGTATCGAATGATGAGGAAGAAAAAAAGAAGAAGAAAAAACAGCTTTCCGCTATGGCAAAGCAAGGGGATGCTTTGGTAAAAACACAGTTGCCAAAGGTTACCAAAGTCAAAACCAAACCAAAGAAAAGCCTAAGTCCGATAGAAGATTGGTACACATGGTTACGAAAAGAATTTGATGTTACTCAAGTAACAATTACCAATACCTCTAATGAAGAAAAAACCATTACCCTTTGGGGAGCGCACAAAGGATTATCGGTTAGCCCGCCTGCTCCCGGTGATGTGGAAGACCATGAAGTAATTACCACCGTAGCCATTCCAACAGCCGTTGGTGTCGGTGTTCATCCGCAGGGAATAGCAGTAAACCCTGTTAACGGGTTTGCTTATGTCGCTAATCAGCTATCAAACAATGTATCGGTTATTGCCCCCACCGGACAGGTTGTAAAGCTCATTCAGTTACAACCATCCATATTTCCAGGTTACAACTCACCGGTTGCCGTAGCAGTGAACACCAAAGAAACCAGCCCGAACTACGGAAAAGTATATGTAGTGGGTTCAGTGGCCAATACGGTTAGCGTAATCGACCTGAGCTATACTGTTACCAAAGAAATACCGGTAGGTGTACGTCCGGTTGATATTGCCTTTAATCCAGTTAATGAAAACCTATACGTTGCCAATCTGGTCGGTGATGATGTTAGCGTAATTGACACCACAACCGAAACCGTCAGTGCATCTATGCCAGCCGGTCAGGATCCACTCGGAGTAGGAATCAATCTTTCCAACGGAGATATTTTTGTTGCCAATTCCGGTGATAACACGGTATCTGTATTTGACAGCACTGATGCACCGGTAACAACTATTCTCGGTGTCGGAACCAGACCAGTTTCCATTATTTACCATCCGGTCAATAACGAAATGTATGCTGTTGCTACTGATAGCAATAACGTTATCCCGATTGACCCGAACCTATACACCACTTCCCTCCCCATAGGAGTGGGAAACAAACCTTATGGCATTGTATTTAACGGCAACAATAATTTCCTGTATGTTGGAAATAGGGATGATGAAACCTATACGGTAATTGCACCCAACAAATCCATACGAGCAACCATTAGCCTGGGTAATGTCAACATTGGTTTCGGTATTAACGCTACCGAAAATGTATTGTTCAGTTCCGATACCGGTGCGAACCTGGTCAATGTGATTGGCTATGCTGACCAAAGTAGCAGCATTACCATTGACGATGATTTTAGCCAAAAGAACAAAAACTTCCAACACAATCCGGCTTTGGTGAAGCATGTAAAGTTTGTGCTTTCGGGAACCGAACGCTTCAAGGTATTGACCTTGCGGGAAGAAACCATTACCGGAGTTGAAAAGAATACACCCTTGTCTTTCAGAAACTATGACAGTCCGCAAAACTTCCTGAATGTGTCCGAAGTGTTTGGCATGGATGGAGCTATGATTGACGGATTGAATAGTTGGCTGTTCAAAATAGCCGGTCTGCAAACCATTACCCTTCTGGTCTATTACAGACAGTTCAATATGTACGAGCTGATGCCGGAAAGAACATCACAGGCCATTGGCGGTGATAACCTGGCCAACGGCATACCTGAAAGTTGGAAAAAACAACTTGCGAAGGAGCAACGACAAATTAATCATCAATCAAAAAAAAGTGAACCATGAAAGAATTAATTGAAATCGCATTGAGCCAATACGGAGTGAAAGAAATTGCCGGAGACAAGGACAACCCAACCATTGTGAACTATTTCAAAGAAATGGGACAAAGCTGGGTGAAGGATGATGAAACCGCATGGTGTTCAGCCTTTGCCAACTGGGTAGCCTTAAAAGGAGGCTGCCAGGGAAGTGGAAAGCTCAACGCACGCTCCTGGTTAAATACCGGAGAAGAAATTTCAGAACCACAACAGGGAGATGTAGTAGTGTTCTGGAGAGAAAAACCGGATAGCTGGAAAGGCCATGTAGCCTATTTTATCAACTATTCCGAGGACAAGAAATATATCTATTGCCTGGGTGGAAATCAGGGTAATATGGTTTGTATAAAAGCCTATGATGCCAGTCGGCTCTTGGGATTCAGAGGACTGAACAAAGTCGCATAATTCAATTTGTAAACCATTTAAAAACAAGAACAATGAAAAAGGTTGATTATTTAATTCTACTAAGCACCGAAACAGGAGAAGGACAGGAAGTGTCCAAAGCTGATATTATTGAACAACATACCAATTCACCTTCAATGGGTGGGTTCGGATGGAAGCGTCCGGGGATTGATTACCTGATTGCAGCAGACGGCTCACTCGAAACCATCATACCGGAAGAAAGCCCGAATGTAGTGGACTTATGGGGAATCGGTGAAGGCAAAGACGGTATGACAGGTGTTCCGAAATACCTTGCTTATGTGGGTGGAAAAACCACCAAAGGCACTAAGGATAAAGACACCCGAACGGATGAGCAGCAAGATACCCTTGCAACAGTGGTAAAATTCTATGTAAGAAAGTTCCCCAATATCCAGGTGCTTGGTTTCAATCAGGTTCCCACAAAAGAGGGCGTAGAAAATCCTGTTTTTGATGTAAGCGAATGGTGCAGAGAAATAGGTGTACCGGAGCGAAACATCTTTAAAGGCGTGTAAGATGAGGACAGTTATTGCACTGGCTATTGGTTTTTGGGTAGGAAGACAAATCTATATCAATTACGATAAAGAGGAAGCCCGAAAAAAAGAAGCACAGGCTAAAAAACGCCTGAAAAAGTTTTTGGAAGAAAACGGGTTAACCCGCACCGAAGCAAGCGAGCAGTCAGATGAAATTCTGAAAACAGAATAGTTGGCATTAAAAGTAAAAGCTGAATGGCAATTGAGATAGAAATAAAAAAGAAACAATTTCTCATACCCGAATCCGGTGATCCCTGTGATTTGTGGCGTGCCTATTTTACGAAGCTGAAAAAGGAAGTGGGGCATGAAAATGCCAAAATGATCTGGTTGGTTACCTGGAGCAAAAACGGGGATATTTCCTGTACAACCAATGCAGATTTCAACCGGTTCTTGCAGAAAAATCAGATTGATGTATCGAGTGCAGCGACAAGAGCCGTAGCCGATGTATCTGCTATTGGAGGCAATATTCTTGGTTTGGGAAAAAACCTGACCAAAGTACTTTCAGTAGGCGTTCCCGTTGCACTCACAGTTGTATTGGTTCTCATTCTTATTATGCTGTTTAATACGGCTAAAAAAGCAGATGCGACAGATTTGGCCATGCTAACTCCGGCAGGTAGAGCTGCAAAATTAGCCGGAGGTTCTAAACTACTCGGAAGATGAACAACCAGGGACTAAAAATAACGGGAGGTATTGTTAGCCTATTATTGGTCGGGGCAGTCTATGGCAATGTACGCAGACGAAAGAGAGACAAAGTTGCTTCGGAGTTATTGCGTGAAGTATCTAAAATAGTTAAGCCCACTACCGAAGGCTTACTATCTGAAAATGCCTTCGACATTCACTTTGTAGATGAAGTGCTAAAGAAAGTCAAAGGAAAGGTATTGACATTGAACAAAAACGCAGCTTCCAAATTTGCTGACCGCATACACGATGCCTGGGGAGCATGGTACGAAGGTGGAGACGATGAAACCAAAGTATATGCTGTTTTCCGTGAGTTAAAAGATAAAGTTCAGGTCTCTCAGGTGGCAAAAGCATATCAGGAGGCTTATGCAGAAAACCTCATTGATAAGCTCAATGACCGGTTTGGTGATAGTGAGGTAAAAACCGTGCTGGACATTATTAAACCTCTGCCAACATATAGAACCATTTAAAATGAGATACTGATATGAATATTACAAAAACAGGTTGGTGGATCATTGGAGGAATTGGCGTTACCGGTCTTGGTGTTGGCGGATATTTCTTTTGGAAGAAAAAAAAGCATCCGGGAGCAGATAAGTACGGCAATCTGAAACTGAAAGGTAAAGGCAAGGATGCCAATATCTCCGGTGGTATGGAAGGTGGAGTGGAAACCACCAAAGAAGGTCAGGGAACTACCGTAACAGAGCCTAACTGGGATAATCCTTTTGACATGAATTATGAAAAGGATGTAAAGACATGGGTGAAGCCTAAGAAAATATTTGTGCTGAAACAAAGCTATGCGGAGCAATATGCTAAAGAATTAAAAGATGCTTACGGTGGCGGATGGTATAGCGATGATGATGAAGATGCGGTAAAAGCAGTGTTTTCTAAAAAACTAAAAGACAAAGTGCATGTAGCAAATGTGTCGAGAGCCTTTTGGAACAAATATCAAAAGGATATGTGGGAGTACCTGGCCAATTTCTTATCGAGCAGTGAAATGGAAGAAAACGTGCATAAACCGGTACGAACATTACCCAACTATCGAATTGCAAATTAAAAAACTATGGCAAGTACAGTAACAACAGAGAAGGTAAACACGAAGGCAAAAAGCCAGAGCAAGAACAACAAGAAGCTATTCATTATTGGTGGAGTTGCCTTGCTGGTGCTTGCCGGAGCCGGATATGGCTTTTATTATTTCAGGAAACGGAAGAAAGAAACAGGGAGCTATATGGGCGGATCCACAGGTGGGAAAAAATCAGGCGGATTTAGCTGTACCAGTAAAAGTTATCCATTGAGTTTTGGCACATGCCATCCCGATGTTGGAGTACTTCAACGCTACTTAAAGAAAACCTACAAGGCAGACCTGGGGAGCTATGGTCAGAACAAGGATGGCGTAGATGAGATGTTTGGCAAACTTACCAAAGATGCTGCATTGAAGTATTTGAAAAAGGAATCCTTCACCGAAAAAGACATTGCAGGGATGAAGGCAGCTCTTAAACTAATTGTGCGATGAACGGAAGAACGGTAATTATAGGAAGTTGTGTAGTTGGCAGCCTGATCGGATTGGGGTTTCTGGCCCACTATGTATATGGTGAGCCGGAAAAGCAAAATGGCCAACAAAAAGATAATCCGAATCCGGAAAAATGGAAGCAAAGAAACGCAGAAGACAACTATGTCCGCAAAAGAAAAAAACGACCGGAACAAAGGCACAACACAAGAAAATCGCTAAAAGAGGAGCCTGAAATGAGAGTGGTTAAAGCAAAAGAAACCGCACCACCAATTATGCCTCCACCCAATCAGGATGAATTTCCATTGCGATTAGGCAGTAAAGGAAAAAGAGTAGAACGCCTTCAGGTATGGCTGATGAGAAATTATGGATGGACGGGAAAAATCAGCGGAGTATTTGACGAAAAGACAGAGGCTTTGGTAAAAAAGTATCTGAAAAACACAGAGCTGGATGAGGCCACTTATTACAAAATGAAAATGGAGAAACCGGTTTACGAACAAATAGTAATGCGATAAACATGGCGGAGCAAAAGAAAAATGTGAAGGATTACCTGGATGCCCTTGTAGATAAGGAAGGGCTTCGCACGGATGTAACTGTTACCCTGACCAATGAAACACTTTGCAAAATTGTTGGCGGATTGATGGCTGCCGGAGTAGGTATTGCCCTCATTGCTCATTTGCTCAAAAATGCTTTTCCAAACAAGCAATTGACAGAGAACAACCGCTTGTTGCTTGAAATAAAAAAAGGACTGAAAGGATGAAAAAGACACTGATAGCACTGTTTGGAATCTCGGTATTTGCCGGAGCCGGTTACGCAGCCTGGGCTTATACGCCCGTAGGAAAAAGTACGCTGGCTAAATGGTTATTGAAGAAATGGGAAAAGATGGCAGAACGGGAAGAAAAGAAACTGGATAAGGAAAAGCTGACTAAAGAATTAGCCAAGTTGGACTATGAAGACCATGAGCTTTTGTTTCGCTATACCCTGCTTGACCCTTTTGCCAAAGACGACAAAGGAAAACTGACCGGAAAAACCAAACAACGATTCGAGAAACTCCTGAAAAAAATAGCAGATCGAAAAATACTTAACCGAGCGGACTTGAGCCAGCTCGACAATATTGTTTTACCTGGATAAATCAAAAACTATGGACACAGGATTAGTCAAAGAAATATGGAATCAAATCGCACACTATGTAGCCAGCCTGGACTGGGCTTACATACTCACCTTCATAGTAATTGCCTACGGCATTAACAACTATTGGGTAAAGGACAAAATTCAAAAGGCCACTAAAGTCAAGGCCAAGACAAGGTATAGAACGGCTATTGTTGGAGCGCTATACGGCATTGGCATATACTTCATAAGAGGTTATGAATTAGCAAAGGTAGAGTGCCTGTTTCAGTCATTCATATTCGCCTTTGTTTTTCACAAGCTCATCATTGATGGAGTAATGCAATATATAGGAAATAAGCTATCGGTTTCTGCTGCGGTGAAGTCGGAGGAAAAGAGCGAGAAAGATTATTACAACAGGTTCGGCAACCCAACAGGGAAAAATGGACAAGTGTAAAACCATATTGATAGTTTGCCTATGCTTATTGGTACTTGCATATTTCTGGTGGTACGTGCCGTGCGAAGAACCCGATTATGGGAACTACTCAAAGCAAATCGAAAATCTGCAAATGCGGAACGATTCGCTAAGGGCAAACAACCGGATGCTCGATATACAGATAACCCGGTTGAAGTCCGAAACGGACAGTGTAAAGAAGCTGATCAGGATAGACCGGCAGGTAATTAATGAATTGAAAAAAAGTGAAAATGAAAAGATTATTGCTATTGACCATTTTGACAACGATGAGTTGTTTCGCTTTTTCGCAGGGTTTAAAACCGATAGTACAGCAAATTAATGAGGACACCGTTTTCTGCTTTACTATTCAACAATCCAAAGAAATTGCCAAGCGCATCGAAAGCGGAATCTATAAAGATTCCATCGCTACCCGATTGGAGTTAGAGAACTCCCGCCTGCATCTTATTACACAAAAACAAGATAGCACTATTCAAACTCTTGAAAGCAAGGTATTCAATATGGATACCATCACCCGAAACCAACAGGTAAACATTGAACTGTTGAACACAACCATACTGGCACAGGAGAAAAAAATCAAAAGAGGAAAATGGCACAAAACCCTGCTCGGAATTGGAATGGGCATTTTGACAGCCATAGCAATCAGCCAGTAGGCGGACAAGTAATTAACTAAAAAAATGAAGCCATGAGCGGATACCAAAGCGATATAAATTTACAGGACATCACCTTTGTCGGAGACTTTCCGATTGAACACAGCATTGGCGGTTATGGAGAAACGACCGGAGCTACCGATGATTACGCCTTAGTGCTTGATCCGCCCATTAGCCAGTACAGGGTGGGAATGCACTTGCAGGTAAAGTTCAACCATGCCAATGGAGGAACAGGCACACTTGATGTGGATGGCAAAGGAGATGTTCCCCTGATGAAGATAGTAAACGGAGCATTGGCCGACCTTGATCCGAATGACCTTAACAACACGCTGATTTATGACCTTGTTTTTGACGGTATATGTTTTCAGATTGTTACCGGAATCAAGCCACAGATTCCCGCAGCATCGGAAGGAGAAGCAGGGATAGCAGAAATCGCATCACAGCCGGAAGTCGATGCAGGAATAGATAACAGTAAAATTGTTACGCCCCAAACCCTTTTTCAATTTGTTTCAGATAAGATAACAGGTTTATGGGAGAATAAAGGGTTTTTCGATTGTTCCACTAATCCAAACTTTCCTGCTGGTCAGGCTGGTGATGCCTATACAGTAAGCATAGGCGGTAAAATCGGTGGAGCTGCCGGAGAAGATGTAGAGCCAAGAGATGTGTTCTATTGTATCAATGACAATCCGGGTGGTGACCAGGCAACCGTTGGAGCAGATTGGGGAATTATCCAATCCAACCTGGTTCAGGCAACGGAAATCATTGCCGGTATTGCTGAAATAGCCACACAAGCAGAAGTAAATGCAGGGGCGGATGATTTACGCATCGTAACTGCTCTGAAATTAAAAAACTTGCTGGATGGACGTAATGCCACAGAAGTACAGACAGGGCTGGCAGAAATAGCTACCCAGGCAGAAGTAAATACCGGTGGCGATAACAGTAGAATTGTAACACCCTTGAAGTTGGCGACCTGGTTTGTAACCAAACTGGCCACCGAAGGTGCTTCGGGTATCGCTGAAATTGCTACGCAGGCAGAAACGGATGCAGGGGCAGACAACCAACGTATCGTAACACCATTAAAGCTGAAAGTACGACTGGATAATTACCTGAATCGTGAAACACAATTATCCATTGCAGGGGCAAACATTAATCCGAACATTAGAACCACACCTGGAAGGAACCGCTATGTGTCAGTGAACGGGAATATGATTGTCTGCAAGGATATCCGGCTAAAGCCAAATATTGCGATACCGGCTACCTACAACTTCGTGCATATTCTGAATTTTCCAAAACCGCTGAATACCCCTACACCCCACCAGCCAACCATTATGTTATCCAGTACTGGGAACGTGTATTTCGTGCAGGTAGATGCAAATGGAAAAGTGTTTTTATCCGGAACCTTTACCGATGCGAATGAGGAATTGATATTGAATCTGACACCATACGTAGCCAAGTTTCCATTAGAGTATAACGGAGCACAGCCACCCTCATAAAATGAGTTTAATGTGAATGAATAATGAGCAAGGAAAACTTTGTCCAGAAATACTATAACCATGCAAAGAAGGCAGAACGCAAAACAGGTGTTCCTGCCCTTTTTGCGTTGGCACAAAGCGCACTGGAATCAGGATGGGGAAAGCATTCACCGGGCAACATGCTCTTTGGCATGAAAGCCGGATCCGGACAAAATTATGGTGGCTGGACTGGAGAGGAACAATTGGTAGCTACAACAGAATATTCAAGCAAGCCCAGTGTCAATTTTCCATTCATCTTTCCCGGTTATCCTGTAATGAGTACAGCCGGAAAATGGAAGTACAAAATCAAAGATTATTTCCGGGCATATCCTACTTCCTTACATGCCTTTTTAGATTGGGCGGGATTGCTCTCCAAATCATCCCGATACCAACAAGCCATGCGAAACAGGGGCGACCCTTACCGTTTTGCAGAGGAAGTGGCACAGGCAGGATACGCCACCGCACCCGGTTATGCCGACAAAGTGAAAGGGGTAATGAACGACATTGCAACAATCATTAAAACCAAAGGCACAAAAGGAAATCCCTGGAAGGTGATATTACCGGTAGCAATTCTGGTCGTTGGAACCGGACTGATTATTTACGGAGTAGTACAATATCGAAAAGAAACAATTAAGTAACGTGAAGCAGACAAAATGGAATTTGCAAAACTCATAGCAGTTATACTTGGAGCCACCGGCTTTTGGAAGCTGGTTGAAATCCTGTTGAAACTGCGAATAGATAAACGGCTAAAAAAGGCCGAAACCAGTAATCTCTTTGCTCAGGCGAATAGTCAAATAGTGGATAACTGGGTTGGGTGGTCGCAAAAGCTGGAGCAAAGGGTGAAAGAACTGGAAGGGTATAATATGGAAATGCGACAGACAATTGACAAACAACGCAACCGTATCAACGAACTGGAAAAACATATTGGCAGCCTTGAAAAATGCAACAAGGAGCTGACCGGAAAATTAGAAGAACTCAAAAAACAGAAACATGGCGAATAATGAAGAAAGTAAACTAACAAAGGTATTGTTCACAACCTTTCTGGCTTTGAATATAGCATTGGTTACAGTCAACCTATATACTATGTACCAACGAAAAAATGATGCTAAAAAATGCAAATGCCAGGAAAAAGAACAAGCATAAAACGTGAACAGGGAAACGACAAAATACATCTACTGGGGTGTCGGTATTGGCGTTGCATTGATAGCAGTAGTCGGAACGATTATAGTAATCCGTGATCGTGCAAAAGGCAAAGTTGACTTACAAAAGTTTGACAGCCCTGACATTCCCAGTTCAGGCAAGTGCATGGACAAAGAATTTATCCGGATGCTCCAAAAGGTGCAACGCAAAACAAAGCTACCCATCTTCGACTGGATTAATTCAGGAGCCAGAAGTGCATACTGGAATAGTAAGGTTGGAGGGGTTAACAGCTCTGCACACCAAATACCGGTGTGCAAAGCAGCAGATATTAAAACACCTACACGGGAAATAAGGGACAAAATTGTGAAAGCAGCAAGAGAAACAGGATTTAAACGAATTGGAATAGGAAGCACCTTCGTGCATTTGGATAACGATGAATCCAAGCCACAATATGTGGCCTGGGGCTATCCTTTGGGATCGAAGCCTCCTATCAATCCCTTCGCATAATAGCGTTAAAAAAATTAGAAATGGCTAACCAGAAAAAAAATCCATATCCACACAACAACTTCTCCATCCTGATGGATTATGTGGAGGAACTGGTACTGCTTAGTGCCAATGAAAGAGGACTGATTCCCATATCAGAGGAAGATGATGGCTATCAAGACCTAGTTGTTGACCATTCAGAGGTAAAAAACCTGACAGTTCCCGATAATGCAGTCTCCGCAACTATTATGGTTGAAGCCGATGACAGTTCAACCAGTAAAGGACGTGTTATCCGGTATAAGAAAAATGGAACAGACCCTACCGATAGCTCCGGCTTCGGATTAGGCGATAACGACATTTATGAACCCGCAGGCAAAGCGAACCTGGACAACCTTCGGTTTATTGGAATTGAAGACGGAAAAAGCCATAGCCTTCGGATTCAGTATTATAAAACAGCACAGGCATAATGCGATACATTAACCGAAATAGATTTGTACGGGGCAATACCGGAGGATCCTCACAAAGCGGTAGTGGTGATGTATCTGTTTACTTACAGACAATACAGCTTACCCAGTCTATTGATATTATACAAGTGATTGATGATACAACCATTCAAATCGCTTCTGATGAAGCGGTTCTTTTCCCACAAGGGCAGGTAGTGCTTATCGAAGGTTCCAGTGATGGTGAAGCAAGTAGCATCAATGACGGTCTTTATGAAGTGGCATCAATTCAGGTGATTGAAGAAGATGTAATGAACATCAGCTTTACGCAGGCCAACCTTACTCAAGGCTTGCCTGAAAACGGTATGGCTCATATTGCTCAAAATGTAAACGTTCAGCATGGACTGGACACCGAAGATATTGTTTACCGGCTCAAACGAGCTGCTACCGGTGAAACAACAATTATAGATGATGACAGCAGCAATAACAATAAATTGATTTTAAAACCCCAGGTTCCGATAATCGGTGATTTCAGGCTAACGGTATTTGGATAAAACAAGCAACTATGAATAATTTAAGTGCATTGGTGATACCGACCATTAAAACTCCGGCAACGCCTCCACCTCCGGGGCAGGTATATGTTTATTTTACACCGGATGGAGTATTGCGAAAAATGGATTCCACTGGAATTGAAAAGCAGGTACATCTGAAAAAGCATGAAGAACAAATATCGCTTACCGAGAGCTTTAACATTATTGATGTAGCCGACCCGCAAACCATTGAAGTGGAAGGCGACCAAACTGCCAAGCTGGTAGCTGGCAAGCTGTTTGTAATTAACGGTTCATCGGGTGGCGCAAACGACAAATTACTTACGGTGCAAGGCTCTGAACTAAAAGGTGAAAGCACGACCGTAACGGTAGAGGAAGGAGGACTGGCCACTGACCTTGATGTGGACGGTGAGGTGCATATTGCACGTACCGTTATCATAAATCATGGTTTCGGTACAAAGGCTATTGCTTTTCAACTGCGAAACTTCATCACCGGAGAAGGAAACATTGCAGTAAATAACAACACACCAGATGATGACACATTGGTATTGACACCACAGGTTCCGGTAGTAGGCAGCTTTTTAGTAACTATTGTAGCATAATGGAGCATTTTAATCCTTTGGACATACCAGTTGTTGAAAGTCCCCAGGCTCCGGGTTTAGGTAAGGTGAGGGTGTATTTCAAAAAAGATGGATTGCTTTACAAGATGGATGCCAATGGTGTGGAATCTCAAATGGAAATTGCAGTAAGGGGATTTGATCCTACACTTACCATGCTCAATAGCTCATCCATTACGTTGCAGCCTGGATATATCATTAAGCTCAATGAAGCCAAACCGATGGCTGTTGAAACCTTTCCTGAATCAAACCCTTTTCAACCACTTCCTTTTGGAATTGTTATTGAAGGTGGGGATCCGGAACAAAATGTAAAAATTCAATATGCTGGAATATGTACAGTGGCAATGGACAAGGCACAGGTAAATATTGGAGATTTTATATACAATTCTGCTACGCCCGGTTTTGCAACAGCAAGTGATGGTGGATTTACAGGAGCTTTAGGCAGAGCATTGACAGGAAAAGCCAATGGCGTTGCCGGAAACATAACTGCGCTGATAGGCTTCTTTGCACATTTAGGTTAATATACCAAGTCCTATATATTGGGAATATTCAATTCTACAATGACCACTTCCTCATTTTTTTCGATTAAACTTACTTCACCATTTAGTTTATCTAATGGGGCTAATACACTCTCCTTCATAAAAACTTCCTCTGAAGAATTTAAAGGTTTCCCTTCTACTCTGATAATCACCCCTGATTGCGATTCTTTTACTTTTAAAGACAATATTACCGGATGGTTTTTTGCAAATTGAAAGAAATGTTTGATTAGTTCAGTAAACAAAGTTTTCAGATGTTGTGGGTGAGAGAAAAATATCACGGGTTCGGCTTCTGTATCAATCAACATTTTATTGGGGTCTATGCCTAACCGCTCCATATTGACCACTTCCGCAAAAATTTCATTAAAATCAATCAGGTCGTAGCCCGGTGGTAAATCCTTTATTTTAGATAGAACAGAGCCTTGACCAGCTTCTTTTTTGCTCCATGCCTTATCGTAAATGTATTTGGCCAATTGTTGTGTTTGCAGGCTTCCTTCCTGTTTCATCAAACCATTGGCCAGACCGATTATTCTGTTCATTGCCTGAATGGATGTCTGGTGTTCCATTGACATGTCAAGGGATTTGTTATCAGCAGTTTCTTTATTACCTAAATCAATGATGAACGCATATACGATGCTATTGTCTTCATCCATCGGCAGCCTGAAAATGTAAAGTTGAGCAGAATCACTTTGTGAGTGTACATTCAATGTAACCTCCTGTGATGAATGGTATGCTGTATCTGTGGTTTCTTTCCAATCCTGATGAAGCCGGATAAGCTGATCAACGGACTGATGTTTTGTTTTATGGCCTAACAATACACTGTTCGCTAATTCGTTTGCCAACACAATTTTGCCATTACCATCTACCCCCAACATTAATATATCGGGCAGTGCGCCAACCAATTCCAATAGTTGCACACTCTGGCTTGCTATTGAATTTGAATTACCCATTAACTCTATCTTTACAGAGTGCTTCTACTAATAATACCCTTAGACTGTCTGTAAGGTTACCGCTTGTTCGCCATAAATATTTCATTGGTAGTGCTACGTGCATCATTATATATAATTTAATCAAAATTTGTTAAATAAACTAACAGTTATCCAATACGACTATCTATTAAATCACTGTAATTTGATTGTTTTAAAAGTCATTTGGAACATCAAAATTATATACTAATATCAACTTATTTTGCAACAGTAGTTAAATTTCTCATTCATTTTAGGTCAACCACCAGTAATAACAGGTATTACCGTTTGTTCCTAATAGAGTAAGAAAAAATGTGGTTTTACAAAAAACCTGTTTATGAAGTACAACAATTTATTGAAAAGTGAGGGTGCAGCGCTGAACTTATTGTTCGGGAATGGTAAGGGCTTCAGAATTTATCAGGCGAAATTCTTCTTACCTGTAAAAACTTTTTGTACTCACTGATGGAGATGCCGGTGGTCAGCTTAAACTGGCGGGAAAGATGTTGTGTGCTGCTATATGCCAATATTTTGGAAATGCCTGATAAGGTTTGTTCATCGTATTCCAACAGTTCCTTCACTCTTTCAATTTTTAAAAGGATCAGGTATTTTTCAATGGTGGTATTTTCGTGTTTGGTAAACAAACGGCTTAAATGGCTATAATTCTGGCCTAATTGTTCGGAGATGAACTTGGAGTTCTTTTTCTCAAGATTGTCATCAACATTGTTTTGAACTAAACCATATAGCAACTGCTTTATCCCGGCAACGGTAATTGCTTCTTTGTTTTCTATGATACCTAATTCATGCTTTTCAAGTGCTTCACGAACTTGATGCAGCCCAATGGATTTTCGATTATATCTGATTTTTAGTGTTCCAATGTCAAGTGCCAGCACTTCAATACCCAATTTTTCCATTTCAATTCGTACCACAGTTGAGCATCGGGAGCAGCACATGTTTTTGATGTAAAGTGTTTGTGTAATGCTCATGGGTTAGGTTTAAAATTTCATTTGTTGAATCCTTACTGCATTAAAAATTGCTAACAGTGCCACCCCAACATCAGCAAAAACCGCTTCCCACATTGTTGCTATTCCTCCTGCACCTA
>CAXBCF010000002.1:0-197401 GCA_963973975.1 uncultured Flavobacteriales bacterium | reverse complement strand
CCGTGGTTTGCACCATTTAGTATATGAAGTAGTAGATAACTCAATAGATGAAGCACTTGCAGGGCATTGTGATACCATAGATGTCAGAATTTTAAAAGACAATTCAATTCAAGTAAAAGATAACGGTAGAGGAATTCCTGTTGACTTTCACGAAAAAGAAGGAAAATCAGCTCTTGAGGTGGTAATGACAGTTTTACATGCAGGTGGAAAATTCGATAAAGACACCTATAAAGTTTCAGGTGGACTGCACGGAGTTGGAGTAAGTTGTGTGAATGCACTTTCTACTGATTTAAAAGCTGAGGTACATAGAAAAGGAAAAGTCTATGTACAAGAATACAAAATTGGTGTTCCACAATACGAAGTAAAAGAAATCGGTGAAACTGATGTAAAAGGAACTATCATTACCTTTAAACCTGATGGAAGTATCTTTGAAGATACAACCTATAATTACGACACTTTAGCTTCTAGAATGCGAGAGTTATCATTCCTTAATAAAGGAATTAAGATGACGATTATCGATGAGCGTGAAACTGATGATGATGGAAATTTTATTCAAGATGAATTTTTCTCTGAAGGTGGATTAAAAGAATTTGTTGAATTCTTAGATGAATCTAGAGAACAATTAATTCCAGATGTTATCTACATGGATGGAGAGAAGAATGGAGTTCCTGTTGAAGTTGCACTTACCTACAACACTTCCTATTCTGAAAACATTCATTCCTACGTGAATAACATCAACACGCATGAAGGTGGAACACACTTAGCAGGATTTAGAAGAGGATTGACTAGAACGCTAAAAAAATACGCAGATGAATCGGGAATGTTGTCAAAACTAAAATTCGAAATTAGTGGAGATGACTTTAGAGAAGGTTTGACCTCTGTGGTTTCTGTAAAGGTTCAAGAACCACAGTTTGAAGGACAAACAAAAACTAAATTAGGAAATAAAGAAGTAATTGGAGCGGTAGATCAAGCTGTTGGTGAAATGCTGACCAATTACCTTGAAGAAAATCCTAAAGAGGCAAAAATAATTGTTCAAAAAGTAATGATTGCTGCTCAAGCAAGACATGCTGCGAAAAAAGCCCGCGAAATGGTGCAGCGTAAAAATGTGATGGGTGGTTCAGGATTACCAGGAAAATTAGCAGATTGCTCTGAAAAAGATGCTTCATTGTGCGAGATCTATCTTGTAGAGGGAGATTCTGCAGGTGGAACAGCAAAGCAAGGTAGAGATCGGAAATTTCAAGCCATTATGCCATTGAGAGGTAAAATTCTGAATGTTGAGAAGGCCATGCAACACAAAATCTTCGAAAACGAAGAGATCAAGAACATTTATACTGCTTTGGGAGTTCGGTTGGGAACTGAAGAAGATTCAAAAGCTTTAGATGTTTCAAAACTGCGCTACCACAAAGTAATTATTATGTGTGATGCCGATGTTGATGGTAGTCACATTGAAACATTGATTCTTACTTTCTTCTTCCGTCACATGAAAGAATTGGTTGAAGGTGGAAATATTTACATTGCAACTCCTCCACTATACCAAGTTAAAAAAGGAAAAGAGAGCAAATATTGTTGGTCAGATGAAGCAAGAGATAAAGCCATTGATGAATTAAAAGGCGGAGGAAAAGAATCAAGTGTGAGCGTACAACGTTACAAAGGTCTTGGAGAAATGAATGCAGAGCAATTATGGTCTACAACTATGGACCCTAGCTATAGAACCTTGAGACAGGTAAATATCGATAGCGCTGCTGAAGCTGATCGTATATTCTCAATGTTGATGGGCGATGAAGTTCCACCACGTAGAGAGTTTATTGAAAAGAATGCAAAATATGCTAAAGTTGATATCTAATACCGATTGTAATTTTGAAACCCGATAATCGGAGTTTAAAAGTTAAAATGGAATAATATCAAAAATCTCTACCAATTGAGGCACGTATAATTATGAAATATTACAACAACATCTTAGAAACTATCGGAAACACCCCTTTAGTTAAATTCAATGTCATAACTAAAGAGATTCCAGCTTTGGTTCTTGCAAAAATGGAAACCTTTAACCCGGGTCATTCCATTAAAGATCGAATGGCAGTAAAAATGGTTGAAGATGCTGAAAAAAGTGGACTTTTAAAACCAGGTGGAACAATTATAGAAGGTACTTCTGGTAACACAGGAATGGGGCTTGCTTTGGCAGCAATTGTGAAAGGTTATAAATTAATCTGCACACTTGCCGACAAACAATCCAAAGAGAAAATGGATATTTTGAGAGCCATGGGAGCTGAAGTGATTGTTTGTCCAACAAACGTTTCATCAGATGATCCTCGTTCCTACTATTCTGTTGCCAGAAAACTAAATGAAGAAATTCCTAATTCATTTTACCCAAACCAATATGACAACCTTTCAAATCGTATTGCGCATTATGAGCAAACAGGTCCTGAAATATGGGAACAAACAGAAGGAAAAATTACTCATTTAGTTGTAGGCGTTGGAACTGGTGGAACTATTTCAGGAACTGCCAAATACCTCAAAGAGCAAAATCCAAACATTAAAATTTGGGGCATCGATACGTATGGATCTGTTTTCAAGAAATACCATGAAACAGGAATATTTGATGAAAACGAAATTTACTCTTACATTACAGAAGGAATTGGTGAAGATATTCTACCAAAAAATGTAGATTTTGACCTTATCGACCATTTTGAAAAAGTTACGGATAAAGATGGGGTGATTATGACCAGAAGGTTGGCACGTGAAGAAGGATTTTTTATGGGAAATTCAGCAGGATCTGCTGTTGCAGGGTTGCTTCAATTAAAAGATCGCTTAACGAAAGATGATGTGGTAGTTGTTATTTTTCACGACCACGGTAGTCGATATGTTGGTAAAATGTTTAATGATGATTGGGTAAGAGATCGAGGTTTCATGGAGGCGGATAAAATCAATGCACTATCCATTGCTAGAAGTCATGAAAATAAAAAACTTATATGTGCAAGTCCAGAAAATCACTTAATGGAGGTTTTGCGATTAATGAGTAAGTACGACATCTCTCACATTCCTGTTAAGGATGAAGATAAATTTGTAGGTTCTATCAATAATACACAGCTTTATGCCATTTTAGCTGAAAACCCTGGCTTGGGTCTAGGCAAGGTAAAAGAATACATGTCAGAACCTTATCCATATGTTAATGGCAATGCATCGTTAGAAGATTTAGCTAAAGTTTTAAACAAGCAAAATCCGGCCGTTTTAGTAAAAAATAGGTCAGGAGAAACACACATTATCACCATCCACGACATTTTAGCATCTATCAGTCCAAAGAATTAAAATCCATTTAATTATAAACACCTTGGCGTTGAAAGCCATTTAAAGTTGAGAAAGAAAGCTTAGCTATTTTGCTAATTTTACTGAATCATGCAGAAAGTAAAACGAATTCTTGTACTTATTGGTATTCAGCTAATTTTCAACAACTTCGTTTTCTCTCAAAAAGTAGGGGTTGTTTTAAGCGGTGGCGGTGCTGCAGGAACTGCGCATGTTGGTGTACTAAAAGCATTAGAAGAAAACGATATCCCAATTGACTATATCGTAGGAACTTCAATTGGAGCCATCGTCGGTGCATTTTATGCTTCAGGATATTCTCCTGAAGAAATTGAAGCGATTATGTTGTCGCAAGATTTTCAAGAAATTGCTAGTGGAATTACTGAGCCACGACAAGAGTTTTTTTTTAAGAAAAGTGAAAGTAATCCATCTATCCTCAATTTTAATTTCAATTTAGATTCTGTTTTTAGCTCTAATCTTCCAACAAATTTTGTTTCTTCTAGTGCTATAGATTACAGCTTAATGGAAATTTTTTCACCAGCTACAGCAGCATCAAATAATAATTTCGATAGTTTGATGATTCCATTTCGCTGTTTAGCGGCAAATATCACTAAACGAAAAGAAAAAATATTTAGACAAGGGGATCTTTCAACAGCTGTTAGAGCTTCAATGACATTTCCTTTTTACATTGCACCAATATCCATAGACGGAGACTTAATGTTCGATGGCGGAATATACAATAACTTCCCTGTAAGTGTACTTTGCGAAGAATTTGAAGTAGATTATATTATTGCTAGCAATGTTGCTGATGAAAGTTCTAACCCTAAAGAAGATGATCTCTTCTCACAACTTAGAAGTTTCTTTATGCAACCTGCAAATTTTGAAATCCCTTGTGCAAAAGGCATTATTATTAACTCAGATGTTCAACACATTACTACTTTCGATTTTTACCAAAGTGGAGTTGCACTTCAAAGTGGTTATGTTAGTACTAACCTATTAATGGATTCCATTAAAAAAAACGTAACTACAAGAAGATCAGGCGAAATAAACGATAAAAAGCGAGCTATCTTTAATGAGAAAAAGCCAAATTTAAAATATGGGGACATCACTTTCCAAAATTATCATAAACGACAAGTAAAATACTTTAAGGCGGCTTTAGAAAGTAAAGAAGGAATTGTACAACCACAAAAATTTGAAAAAGAGTTTTTTAAACTAAATTCAAATGAGAAGATTCTTTCAATTCAGCCTGTGGCGAAGTTTAATAAAATTACGGGTGCGTTTGATGTTGATTTAAAGGTTAAGAAAAATAAAAAATTTGATGCAGCTTTTGGTGGTGTTATCGCTTCAAATCCATTTAGTAGTGGTTTTTTCGAACTGGGTTACAAAACACTGAAGTCAACTGAAATACGCGCTACTGGAAATGTTTATTTTGGTAATTTCTATAATTCAGCTCAAGCAAAAGTAAGGTGGGATGTACCTTTTGATCTACCACTTTACATTTCTAGTCAATTCACTATCAATCGTTTTGATTACTTTGGAAATGGTTCCTTTTTAATTGAAGAAAGTAATCCACCTTTTATTATTGCTTCAGAACGATTTTGGAACATCAACTTAGGATTACCCATATTAAATCAGGGTAAGATGGTATTAGGAACATCACTCTTTTGGCAAGAAGACGAATACCATCAAACTGATAATTTCAGAAGAACAGATACTGCAGACTTTACAAAATTTAATGGACAAACAAACTTTATTAAATTTCAGGTTAACACCTTAAACAGAAAACAATTTGCAACCAAAGGTTCAAGGATGGAATTGCGTCTCAATCATATTTCCGGAAAGGAGACTACAACCCCAGGAACTTTGACAAATATCCCAGAAGTTAAAAGAGAAAATCGAGAATGGATTGAACTGAACCTTCAATTTGAACGCTATTTCCTAAAAAAGAGCGCTTTCCATTTCGGCACAAGTTTAGAAATGAATTACTCAGATATGCCTTTGTTTCAGAATTATAAAGCCACACTCTTGCGTTCAAATTCCTTTTCACCAATCTTAGTAAGTGAAACAAGATTTATTGAAAGCTTAAGAGCTAGAACATATATTGGGGCTGGTATTAAAGCCATTTATTCCATTAGAGATTATATTGACTTTAGAGCTGAAGCACATTTATTTCAACCCTATGAAACGTTTATTAAAAATGAAAATGGAAGTACAGATTTAAATGAAGCCAATATACAACGAAATTTAATTGGTACTTTTTCAGTGGTATACCACACACGTGTAGGACCTCTTGCTGTAAGCTTAAACTACTTCGACAATCAAAGTCCAAGTCTTAGCTTTTTAGTTCACTATGGATACATACTTTTTAATAATAGAGCTTTAAGATGAAAGTAGCATCGAATGTTAGCTTAAAAGCTTACAATACATTTGGCATTAAAGCAAAAGCTAAAAAATTTATTGAAGTAAGTTCTATAAATGAAGCCATAGAGCAATTTAAAACAATTGAAAACAATCCAATGCTTATTTTAGGAGGTGGAAGCAATATACTACTAACAAAAGACTTTGATGGAATTGTTATTAAAAACAATATAAAGGGTATAGAGAAAGTTCATGAAACTGAAACTGAAATAGAACTCAAAATTGGTGCTGGTGAAAACTGGCATCAGTTCGTTTGTTATTGTGTTGAACATGCGTATTATGGAATTGAAAATCTATCCTTAATCCCAGGGTATGTTGGTGCGAGTCCTATGCAAAACATTGGTGCATATGGTGTAGAAGTTAAAGATGTAATAAAGTCAGTTGAAGCAGTTGAAATTAAGACTGGCATGTTACGAGTATTTACAAAAGACGAATGTGAATTTGATTACCGCAGTAGCATTTTTAAAACAAGTCATAAAGGCCAATTTTTTATAACTTCTGTAAACTTTATACTCTCTAAAATACCAAAATTTAAAATTGAATATGGGGCAATAAAAGATCAATTATTGCAAGATGGGATAAATTTAAATAATCTAAGCATTAAAGCAGTTTCCCAAGCAGTAATTTCTATTAGAAAAAGTAAACTCCCCGATCCAAAAGAAATAGGTAACTCCGGTAGTTTTTTTAAAAATCCGGTTGTTTCAAAAAAACAGTATTTAAAACTTAAGGCTTCCTACCCTTCTATGCCTGCTTACGAGCTACCAAACAGTCAATATAAAATTGCTGCAGGTTGGATGATTGAAACTGACGGTTGGAAAGGTTTTAGAGAAGGAGATTACGGTGTTCATGCTAAACAAGCATTAGTTCTGGTAAACTATGATGAAGCTACGGGTAATGAGTTGTACCAGCTATCAGAAAGGATAATTCAATCTATTCAAAAACGATTTGATATTCTCTTAGAAAGAGAAGTAAATATCATCTAAATAAAAAAACCTCTTAATAGAATTATTAAGAGGTTTTTTTTATGATGTATTTATTATTTTAAAATTGCCACATGTCGTGTTCGTGGTGAATGATCTCTTCTTCAATTTTTCTTCCTTCGAGTAAACGATCTACCCCTTTTACATAGCTTTCTAACATTCTATTGTCGTGAACATTTGTTTCTCTATAGATATGACTGCTGAAGATTCGTTTTCTAAAATAATCTTCAAAAGTTAATCTACTGCCATCATTTGATTCATTATAAACTTCATGATTAGCTAAAACATAGCGTGCTTCAGGAAAATAAATCCAAAACAAACCACCTCTACGCTTTTGACCGGTAGCAGCATCTTCTTTTTCAGTAATCGGGAGAATACCAATAATTCTTACTTCCATTACTGAACGTTCGCGATCAAAAAACCAATCTTCTTTTACCCAATATGCAACAACATTTAGAGCTGTAATATCAATTGTATAAGTTGTCTCAAACTCTAAACCAGTTTCAGGATCAATGTCCATTGTTGTTCTTTCTTCAGACAATTTATCCATTGCCTCAGTTTTAGAAAGCGCTAGTTGAAATTGACCTCCATCATCTTGTTCTTCATAAGGAGTAATTGTTCCTTCTTCAATTCCCTTTTTTAAAACATTGAACAATGAAAGACGTTGGTATCCAATTTCATTAATAGGATTTAATGGATAATACAATGGAAAATTAATTTTCTCGCGTACATCTATGTGTCTCCATACTCTTTTAGTAAAAGTAACATCTGCCTCACGAACATGTGTGTAAGGAATTACTCTTCTAGTTGGATTGGTTTCTTTTATAAAAACCCCATCGAGTACTTTATTGTCTTGGGCTTTCCCATCAACAAGAAAAAACAAGATACAAATTGGAAGAAAAATTAACTTTTTCATAGTTCTAATTTTAAATTGCTTTAAGAACAACAGGACTTAGTGTTCGCATTTCACCATCTGGCATTCTTACTTTAATATCCTCAAAAGTTACCCTAGACCCAGCTGCTAGACCTTGCAATACTTTCTTAACTGTATCATCAAAACGTGGTCCATTAACTGGTACCTCTCTTGCTAGACCATTTGCTTGTGTATAAACAAATTTATAGGAAGCTACAACAACCCTGATATCAAATTCAAAGTTATCCATCTGTGCTACAATACCTGCAGTTGATGCTAATTTATTTTTTGGAATTGATCCAGAGTTAATACCACCTATTTCAGCAACAGGAGTAGGTATTTTCTTAACACGGAATTCCATTTTACCCATGCTTTTATTTGAACCATCAACTTCAGCATTAACATTAATAGTTACAGTCCCGGGAGTCTTCACATTTACTTCCCAACCTTCAGATGATTTAGAAATAGATCCATTAGAAATAGATGCTCTGATTTTATCTTTTCCTACTCCAGGAGCAGAAATATCAACAGGATTTGGTACACCAATGTAAAACAAATTCATCTTTGTTGCAGAAATCGTAGTACTTGGTTTTGCAACTTGATAAGTAGTTTTGAAAGGGTAATTATTAATTTCTCCTGATGGTGTTTTAAATTTAATTATTCCATTATAAGTAAAATCGCCTTGTGATTTAGCCGGAATTTTAACATATCCTTTACCGTCTTTCATTATCACAGGAATACTATCTCCTGATACTGTTTGGGTAGTGGAATCATATTTTTCAGCTAAAACGATTCTTGGATTCTGAGTACTATCAAATGCGGCAAGGAAAACCTCAGCATAAAAAGTATCGCCTAATAATACATAATTTGAATTTGGAATAACAGCTGATTCTAATACATTAAACTTAAAAGAGGCTGCATCAACAGATGCATATAAATACTTAATTACATCAGATTCTGCATTTCTAACATCTGTCTGTAATTTTGTTAGTAGTGTTAATGTAGCTGCTGCAGGAACACCATAAAAATTATAAGATGGCCAATTTTCAGTTACACCCGAAGAAACCTTCTTATCTTGAAATTTAAATGTTTCAGTCAAAGAAGAAGCAATTGCAGATTCAGCAGGAACTTTTTGCAAAAGATTATCTCTAAAATTCTCCAATTTGCTTTTAACAGACAATGCCGTAAACTCTCCATCTTTTGGTTTAGAAGGTTCTGAACCAACGAGTAAATTAGTTGAAAAAAGATAATTATCTTTAACTTTTACATGTGATAAGTTTAAAATTGTATCTTTTCCAAATTCATTCTTCCCACGAATTTTATCTTTAGGAACCGAAGGTTCTATACCTGCAATAATTTCAACTTTGATATCATCTATGTAGGTAACAATTTCATCAGCTAGCTTTTGAACTTCAATTGCTTTGTTATAAAAAGGTTCTACTTTAGCTTTATTTTCATTGTATGAAGCTGCAAAAGCTGCATATTGATCTTGATTTTTATCACCAAAATTGGTTTTTGTTTTCTCAAGTCCATCGTTAACAGTAACGAAGGCATTTAAGATGTCTTTAGAGACATTCATTGCTAACAAGGCTGTCAAAACCAAGTACATCATACCAATCATCTTCTGTCGTGGGGATAGTTTACCTCCGGCCATAATGTCGTATATTTAAATAGTTACTAAAATAATATCAATTATGCTTCTTGTCTAGCACCAACACCACCAGCATTCATAGCTCTTAACATGTTACCATAAATGGTATTTAAGGAACTTAAGTTAGTAGCTAATTCAGAAATGTTTGTTTTGTATTGCTCAGTGCTTTCAACTGAACTCTGTAGATTACTCATCAAACTACCAATACCTTCGTAAGCTTGGTTACTAGCTTGCATGTGTTCACTAGCTGCTTTTAATTGCAGTTCATACACATTGTTCAATTCACTTAATTTAGAACTGATACTTTTAATATTCTCAGCATAATTGTTACTATCATCGTTTGAAACAGACAAGCCAGTTAAAGTAGCTGAAGCTTCTTCATAAGATTTTGACAATCCACTTACTTTATCTGATGCATTTCTAATGTTACCAACAAATTCCTCAGTTGCTACAGAAGCATCAGAAATATTAGTCAATTTAGCTGTTTGCTCAGATAAACTTCTAAAACCATTTCCTAAACTTTCTATTAAATCTGGACCAATTTTAGCTTCTTCTAACATACGATCCATTTCTTGAGAAACTGAATCACCACTTTTAGTTCTTTTTGAAGCAGCAGTTAAAGAATCATCTTCGATTCCAGCTAATTCAGGATAAGCTAAAGTCCAATCTACCTCACTATGTGGTGGTTCAAAAGCAGATACAGCAAATATTAGAGCTTCTGTACTTAGTCCAAGGATTAACATAGCAGATGCACCTGGCCAGTGTTCGATTTTAAATAATGCCCCAACAATTACAATTGCAGCACCCATTCCATAAAGCAAACCCATTGCTTTTTTACCTTTCTTAGTTTCGAATAAAAATTGTACTATTCCCATTTGATTTGAGTTTAAAAATTAAAATTTAAGTTAATAATTGAGTTTAATTCTAAAGTTCTTCATTGTTTGATGGACGTCCTAAATAGGACATTACGTTTCTAAATCCAATATAACATTTTGCTGTATCTTGGTACTCAAAAGTACGTGTCCCATTGTGTAAGTAGTATGCTACATCTTTCCAGGATCCACCTCTAATTACTTTTCTTTTCAAAGAAGGGGGATCAGTTGGTTTTGCTTCATATTGATAATCCATGTTTAAATCATGAGCAAAATCATACGCAGCTTCGTCATAAGCATTTGAAGTCCACTCCGCAGCATTTCCTGCCATACAAAACAATCCATAATCGTTGGGATTATAAGCATACGTTTTAACAGTATAAAAACCTCCATCATCAACATAATTTCCTCTCATTGGCTTAAAATTACCAAGGAAACAACCTGCAGTATTTCTAATGTAAGGTCCACCCCAGGGATATTGGTTGTTATCTAAGCCACCTCGAGCAGCCCACTCCCACTCAGACTCTGTAGGTAATCTAAAATACTGCACATCCGTCATCATTCTTTGGTGTAAGAAATTATTCAATAATTCGGTTCTCCATATAGAGAAAGCTCTTGCTTGTTTCCAAGTTACACCAACTACAGGATAATCATCGTATGCAGGATGCCAGAAATAAGCGTTCGTCATTGGTTCATTAAATGAATAGGTAAAGTCGTGCACCCAAGCTAAGGTATCTGGATATACATTAATCACATCATTTTTAATGAATATAGAACGATCTATTTGACCTTGATCTCTATTAAATCTTGAAGCAGCAGTTTGATAATCAATCCACCAATATTCAAACATTAATTTACGTGTATCAATTTGCTTGCTATTATAAAAACGCTCATAATCAGGCAAAAACATAACCTCAAGCGCTTCACGCTCTTCTTGTCCGTTCCAATCTAATTTAGCAGCCCAGTTTATTGTTGGCGGCTCAATATCTTCGTCGTAATCATTAACAGTAAAAAGATAGGTCTCTTCGTCAAGTTCTTCTCCAAGAATTTTACGCGCAATGGAATCTTTCACCCAATAAACAAACTGTCTATATTCATTATTGGTAATCTCAGTTTGATCCATGTAGAAAGCAGCAACAGAAACAACTTTAGTTTGAGACACTCTCGCACTTGGAACATCTTGATCAGTATTTCCCATTGTGTAACTACCTTGTGGAATTAAAAGCATTCCATATGGAACAGGTTGATACCATTCTGGTCTATCCTGAACACCGATTAACTCTCCGTTTCCTTGATCACAAGAAACCAAAGCGGCAAAAAACATAAATAAGAAGGTCAATTTTTTCATGGCCTATAAGTTTTAAAAAACCAAATTAATAAATTTGATTCTAATGAAGCGTGCAAGTATACTGATTTTTTCTTCAATTGTTTCAAATTTGATGTAAATTATAAGAACCTGACGCTTTTGTATCGTTCTAATTTTATAACTTTCTTAATCTTATAACAGTAAGTCAACATGAACTCAAAACTGCCATCGTTGTAATCTGACAATGCAGATGTGTTAAAATCGTATGCTAAGCCAATCCTTAATCCATCTAAATCTTGAACAACTTCTCCAATATTAACACCCGTTAAAAAAGAAACAGCGTCTTGCATCCTGTATGAAACGCCAGCCCAAAGCAAATTATTGTACATTACATTCGTATTTAAGTCAACTTGACTTGAAACAGCATCCGTTTTTACAAATATAGAAGGCTGTAATTCTAACTCAGCTCCATTGCTTAAGGATATAGGATAATTATATCCAGCCATAATGTAATAATTGGTTGCCTGATTAAAAGTTAAAGAAGAATTATCATCTACTTCATCTTCAAAGGTTGATTGATTTAAGTGAGTAGTAGATAAACCTACATATAACCCATCTGTGTTTCTGTAATACAATCCTAAACCTAGATCAAAATTGGTAACTCCTGTTTCAGCATTTGGGATAGATGGGTCTTCTGTTCCATCAAAATTTCCTTCAGATGTTCTCCAAACTCCATTGATTGATTGATTAAACATCCCAAATTCAACTCCAAATGAAAGAACCCCTTGATTAATTCTGTGATGGTAAGCCAACGCTCCTTTTACATTTAATGATTGAATCGGGCCAATTTCATCTTGTATAATCGACAATCCGGCACCCATTTGGTATTGTTGTCTCACTCTAAAACCTCCTTGAGAACTGAAAATATTTGTTTTTGGATTCCCTTCAAACCCCATCCACTGTTGTCTTGAAATTAAAGTGGCTTCTATACATTCGGTAGAACCTGCATATGCTGGATTAATCGCCTGTCGATTAAACATGTTTTGGGTAATCTGAGGATCCTGTTGTGCTTCAACTTGAAAAGCAAACACAAAACAACATATAACAAGTAAAATTCTTTTCATAGTAAGGGATTGAAAACGTAATTCAAAAATTTCTGGTTAAAATCAGTGGCCTAAAGTACTTAATTTTCTTTAAAAGATTGAACAATCTAGTAATTTGCGTTATTTTTTAACAAAAAAGCTATTTCAACTTCTTAAAAGTTTGAAACCATCGCTCAGGAATTTCATTGGCTGAGGCAGTTAGATAGTCATCGTAATTACAAGGCAACATTAAATGTTTTTCATACTTTTTAAAAGCTGGAGCACGGTATGGAATCTCCATCCACCAGCGATCTGTTTTTTGACTTTTGTAAAATATCAAATCTTGATTTTCTAGATTGATATTGTATTTGATGTAAGTGGATTTGTTAGCAATAGGAAAATCTCCTTTACGATGATAAAAGCCATCTACAAAATACCAAATCATTTGAGCCATTAAATCAGCAGTGTTATGAGCGGCAGGATGTTTTCCATTAAAGTCAAATAAACCAAAAGTCGAAAGTTTTTCGTTCATTCCAGCATACCTTGCCATTTGACAAGCATGTTCAGCTGTAAAACCATTAGGTGAAGCTGTATTATTGGCAGGTGAATGCGCTTGAGCAACTGCATTCATACTAAAACTTAAAAAATCAGCATTTCGAATGATTGGTTCTGCCAATTTAATGTTCTCTTTTACTAAGCCCAATCGATAGATATCGAAAAACAAGTCGTCTAAAAGACCTAATTCCTTTTGATCAACAAAATAGGTTTGGTATCCTAAATTGCTAAAGTTAAAAAGGGCATTGGGTTGATGCAATAAAATCTTGCTCAAATAATTTTCGTCGTTCACAACATCATCTGTTTCACCTAAAGAGAAATAGGCATCAATACTTACAATGTTGATTAATTGCTCCATTTTAGTATAAGCCAAGTAAATGGCATAACTTAAATCGCGACTGCCGCCCAAAACTACAGGAATAACGTTGTTCTTAAAAAGGAAGAGTAAGGTTTCTTGTAATGCAAAATAGGTATCAGTCAAAGAGTTGCCGGCAGGAATGGTACCTAAATCAGCCACCCGCATGGAGTAATCCCCTTTGTACAATTTATAAAGTGACTGTCTAACTTGATTTGCCCCAATACTGCATCCTTTATTCAATTTAGAACCTCTATCCTCTGAAACATCCAAAATTGCAATGTCAATATCTTTGAAGTTATCAGGGTTAAAATCAATCTGAGAAAACCACTGGTTATCTCTAAACGATTTGCCCGAAGAAATTTTCTTAAGATCAACGGCTTGAAAGTACTCAGGCAAGTTCATTATTTAGTAGTTTTTTTTGTTCTTCTACCTTTTGTTTTTGCTGGAGCAGCTTCAGCTAATTTTTTACAATCTTCAAGCGTTAAATCTTCCGGCTTCACATCCTTAGGGATCTTTATGTTCTTTTTCCCAAATTTGATGTATGGTCCATACCTTCCATTTAAAACCTGAATATTCTTATCTTCTTCAAATACTTTGATGTATTTATTTTTCTCTTGTTCTTGCTTGATTTTTATCAATTCAATTGAACGCTCTAAGTCAACAGTAAATGGATCATCCCCTTCTGTTTTCTTCAGAGAAACAAATAAATTATTCCATTTTATATAGGGTCCGAAACGACCAATAGCTGCAGTTACCAATTTATCTTCGTATTCTCCAACTTCTCGAGGCAACTTAAATAACTCCATGGCTTCGTCAAAAGAGATGGTTTCAATGCTCTGGTTTTTTAAGAGAGAAGCAAATTGAGGTTTTTCCTCATCCTCTACATCGCCAATTTGAACCATTGCACCATACCTTCCTATTCTTGCAACTACGGGTTTCCCTGATTTTGGATCTACACCCAATTTTCGTTCTCCTTTTGCACGATCTGCATTTTCTAGAGTAGATTCAACATTTTTATGAAATGGAGTATAAAAAGTATCAATCATTTTATTCCACTTCAATTGACCTGCTGCAATATCATCAAATTGTTTTTCTACATCAGCTGTAAAACTGTAATCCATGATGCTTTGAAAGTGTTCACTCAAAAAATCAGTGACTACAATTCCGGTATCAGTTGGAAACAACTTATTCTTTTCTGCTCCGGTTTTCTCAGTTTTCTTAATTGTTTTAATCTTCTGATCGACTAATTCAATTACGTTGTAATTTCTTTCATGCCCTTCTCTATCTTCTTTAATGACATACCCACGCTTTTGAATGGTAGAAATTGTTGGAGCATATGTTGAAGGTCGACCAATGCCGAGTTCTTCTAATTTTTTTACCAAACTCGCTTCTTGATACCTTGCAGGATGCTGAGTAAATTTTTGAGTTGCTGTAATTTCTTTGTGTTCTAATTTTTCACCTTCTTTCAAAGGTGGTAACATTCCGCTTTCCTCTTCACTACTCTCGTCGTCGGTACCTTCGATGTAGACTTTTAAAAATCCATCAAATTGAAGTACTTCACCTTTTGCAGTAAAATTTGTGCTAGATTTTGAAACATCAATTGTCGCTGTAGTTCGCTCAATTTTCGCTTCTGCCATTTGAGATGCAATAGTTCTTTTCCAAATCAACTCGTATAAACGACTTTCTCTTCCATCACCTGAAATTGTTGCAACACTCAAATTTGTCGGTCTAATTGCCTCATGCGCTTCTTGTGCTCCTTTGGATTTGGTAGCAAATTTTCTAGTTTTAGAGTACTCTTTACCAAACTCTTTATTGATAAAACTAGCAGCTCCTTTTAATGCGGTATCCGATAAATTCACGGAATCAGTTCTCATGTAAGTAATCTTACCAGCTTCGTAGAGTTTTTGAGCAACTAACATGGTTTGAGCAACAGAAAAACCCAATTTCCTACTCGCTTCTTGTTGAAGTGTAGAAGTTGTAAATGGCCCTGCTGGTGATTTGGTTGCAGGTTTTTTAACTAAATTCTTAACAGTGAAATCGGAGCCTTTACATTCTTCCATGAACTTCATGGCAGTTTTCTCATCTTCAAAACGACTACTAACATCGGCTCTGAATGATTTTCCTTCTTTAGAAATAAAGGAACCCACTACCTTATAATAGTCTTTTGAATCAAATGACTGAATTTCTCTTTCGCGTTCTACGATTAATCGAACAGTAACTGATTGTACTCTTCCTGCAGATAGTGAAGGTTTTACTTTCTTCCAAAGCACAGGTGACAATTCATACCCTACCAAACGGTCTAAAATTCTTCTAGCTTGCTGAGCATCAACAAGGTTTTGATTTACTGTTCTTGGATTTTCAATTGCACGAGTGATTGCTTCTTTGGTGATTTCAGAAAAAACGATTCTTTTAGTTGCTTCTTTCTTTAAGCTCAAGGCTTCTTGTAAGTGCCAGGATATTGCCTCTCCCTCACGGTCCTCATCCGTTGCCAACCAAACCATATCAGAATCCTTTGCCAATTTTTTCAATTCTGCAACTACCTTCTTCTTATCATCAGAAATAACGTAATTTGGCTTAAATCCATTTTCTATATCGATGGAAATGTTCTTTCCAGGCAAATCTCTAATGTGTCCAAAACTGGATTTTACAGTAAACCCTTTTCCCAAGAAACCTTCTATGGTTTTGGCTTTGGCGGGTGACTCAACGATTACTAAATTTTTTGACATACTCAAATTTCCTTTCTTTTTTAACGTTCAGTTTCGAAGGGGCAAATAAAATGATTAATTATTAAGTGTTCAAACAATCGATTTTATATTTCTTGAAAACACTGTAAAAGAAAGTAGCTGCTTTTATAGCCTCATTTCAAATCCACTAAATTTAATTACCTGATATCGAATTTCTTGCATCAAGAATACGGTTCCGTTTTAAGACTCAAAAACAAGCTAATAAAAAATATTTTAACCTGTTATTCAAATTTTAAAATCTAACTATGCCATTTTGTCATCAAAGTTTAATTTTGGGTAATTTTGTGCCTCATATCATATATACTAAAGAATGATTGAAACTGAAATAAAAACGATTGACGAAAGTAAGCAGGGACAAGCTATTGAAGATTTAACTCCTGTTGTAAATAATAATTCAAGAAAAGCATACATTGAAAGTTACGGCTGTCAAATGAATTTTTCTGACAGTGAAATTGTTGCTTCAATTTTAAAAAAGGATGGGTATCAGATTACTACCAATTTGCATGAAGCGGACATGATTTTTGTAAACACCTGTTCTATCAGAGAAAAAGCGGAGCAAACAGTTAGAAAGCGCTTGAGCAATTTCAATCAAATCAAGAAAAATAAGCCTGAATTAATTATTGGTGTTTTAGGTTGTATGGCAGAGCGTCTTAAATCTAAATTGCTAGATGAAGAAAAATTAGTTGACTTAGTTGTTGGTCCAGATGCATATAGAGACATTCCTAACTTAGTTGGAGAAGTGGATGGTGGTAGAAAAGCAGTAAACGTTATTTTATCGAAAGAAGAGACTTATGGCGATATTAATCCTGTTCGACTAGGAGGAAATGGTGTCACCGCTTTTGTATCAATTACCAGGGGCTGCGATAACATGTGTACTTTTTGTGTTGTTCCATTTACAAGAGGAAGAGAAAGAAGCCGCGACCCGCAAACGATTGTTGAAGAAGTTAAGGAATTAGCAGAAAGAGGGTATAAAGAAATTACTTTATTGGGTCAAAATGTGGATTCCTATTTATGGTATGGTGGCGGATTGAAAAAAGAATATGAAAACTTAACGGAAGAAGAAAAAGCTTCAAGTGTCAGTTTTGCTCAATTGATGGAAATGGTTGCAAAAGTTGATTCAAATGTTCGCATTCGTTTTTCCACTTCTCACCCAAAAGACATGACAGACGATGTGCTACATGTGATGGCGAAATACGATAATATCTGCAACTACATTCACCTTCCATTTCAATCTGGAAATAGCAGGGTGTTGGAACTAATGAACAGAGGCTATACAAGAGAATGGTATTTAAACAGAATTGCTGCAATCAAAAGAATTATTCCCGATTGTGCAGTTTCGGCAGATATTATAGCCGGATTTTGCAGTGAAACAGAAGAAGAACATCAGGATACATTGAGCTTGATGGAAGAAGTGAAGTATCATTTTTCTTACATGTTTAAATATTCTGAACGACCAAATACATTGGCTCAGAGGAAATATGAAGACGACATTCCTGAAGAGACAAAACAAAGAAGGTTAGCTGAGATTATTGCTTTGCAGCAAATCCATTCGCATGAGCAACTCAAAAAAGACATTGGAAAAACCTATGAAGTTCTAGTTGAAGGAACATCCAAAAAATCAAAAGATGAACTTTATGGAAGGAATACACATAATTCAGTAGTGGTTTTTCCAAAAGAGAATTACAAACCAGGAGATTATGTTATGGTAAAAGTTCTTGACTGCACTTCTGCAACATTAAAAGGAGAAGCAATCGCATGAGTATCGATCAAATAAAACAACGATTTGGAATCATTGGTCATTCCGAGCAATTAAATCGGGCAATTAATATTGCTATTCAAGTTGCACCAACTGATTTATCAGTTTTAATTTCAGGAGAAAGTGGATCGGGAAAAGAAGTGATGCCTCAAATAATTCACCATTTGAGCGCAAGAAAACACAATAAATACATTGCTGTAAACTGTGGGGCAATTCCCGAAGGAACAATTGATTCTGAACTTTTTGGACACGAAAAAGGCTCATTTACAGGTGCCAATGAAAGTCGCAAGGGTTATTTTGAAGTGGCCGATGGAGGAACCATTTTTTTAGATGAAGTAGCAGAACTTCCACTGCAAACGCAAGTGAGGTTGCTAAGAGTACTTGAAAGCGGTGAGTTTATGAAGGTTGGTAGTTCCAAAGTTCAAAAAACGAATGTAAGAATTGTAGCTGCATCAAATGTTCAACTTCCTGAAGCCATTAAACAAAATAAATTTAGAGAAGATTTATTTTACCGTTTAAGTACAGTGCCAATTGAAGTGCCACCGCTTAGAGATCGCAAAGAGGACATCTATTTACTTTTCAGAAAATTTTCTGTCGATTTTGCCGATAAGTACAAAATGCCACCCCTGCGTTTAAGTCCTGATGCTAAAGAACTTTTATTGAAGTACCGTTGGCCAGGAAACGTTCGACAGTTAAAAAACGTGACGGAGCAAATTTCAGTTATTGAATCAAGCAAAGAAATAAATGCTGATATCTTACTGAATTACTTACCTGAAAACAGCGAAACATCGCTTCCAATTATTTATCAAAACACAAAAGAAGGCCTTTCTGAAAGAGAAATACTTTATAAAATTCTTTTTGATTTAAAAAAGGATGTGACCGATTTGAAAAAAATTGTTTTTCAAGTATTGGAGTCTAAGGGTGATGTTGAAGATGAAACTAGTAGAAAAGCTTACCAACGTTTGTATGGAGAATCGAATCAACAAGAGCGCTTAGAAAGTCGGCTACAGCTTGAACAATTCAACCCTGTTAAATCCGATCAGAAAGAATATCGAGAAAGTTCCTATCAAGAAAATAACGCTAAATCTTCAGATGAAATTCAGATAGAAGATGAAGAAAAAGAGGAGTTTCAAGAAATTCAAGAGGAAGATGAAAGCTTGTGCATTGCTGATTTTGAGAAAAAATTAATTGAAAAAGCCTTAGATAAGCATCAAGGAAAAAGAAAAAATGCTGCATCTGATTTAGGAATTTCAGAACGTACACTCTATCGAAAAATTAAAGAATACCAATTAGAATTGTAATGAAAAAATTAATTTACCTTTTTGTTTTTGCTTTGAGCAGTTTAATGTATTGGAATTGTTCTGCATCTTATTCATTTACAGGAGCATCTATTTCACCTGATGTAAAAACGGTATCAGTTGCTTTCTTTGAAGGAAAAGCTCCACTAGCTCCACCAAACGCAAGTCAGTTATTTACTGAAGCAATGAAAGACATTTTTTTATCTCAGACCAACTTAACACTTGTCACTGAGGACGGCGATTTAGAGTTTGAAGGAGAAATTACATCTTACAACTCAGGCCCCGCGGCAATTCAAGGAACTGAAGCGGCGGCAATTACACGTGTAACGATGGGTGTAAAAGTTAAGTTTACCAATAATAAAGATGAAACACAAAGTTTTGAAAGCACCTTTTCAAGGTTCGAAGATTTTGAAACTTCAAAGGATTTAAGTTCAGTAGAAGTTGAGATACTTCAAAGTTTGAATGATCAGTTGACACAAGATATTTTTAATAAAGCCGTAACCAATTGGTAGAAATGAGGAAAAGTGACTTTTTAGACTATCTTGAAAAACCTAAGAAACTCGGTCAATCCGAACTTTCAGGAATTTCGGAGCTCAATCAGGCTTTTCCCTACTTTCAAACGGGGCATTTTTTGTTGAGTAAAGTTTATCAAAACACCGATAATTTGGGGTTTGAAAGACAACTAAAATTGTCAGCAGCCTATGCTATTGATCGAAAAGCACTTCATTCACTTGTTATTGAAGAAAGTAAACCTGAAAAGAAAATAACTACTTCAGAGGAAAATACAAGCGCAATTAAAGAGGAAAAAGTAGAAAAAGAGGTTTCTAAAGAATATCATGAATTTCAAGATGAGCAAGAAACTGATTCTACAAAGAAAGAGTCAAAAGTTGCATCTGATGATGCGCAATTAGAAAAACAAATTTTAAGTGGTGCCATCAATAGTTCAATTTTGTTGGAGGTGGATGATGAAATTCCAGAAATTGACAGTTTAATGCCCAAAAAGCAAAAAACTCAAGAGCAAAAAATTGAGCAACCAAAGCCAATTAAAAATGATTTTAATGAAAATGAAACGCACAGTTTTTCAGATTGGCTGAGTCATTATAAAATAGAAGGAACGCAGGAGGAAGAAGAGGATGAATGGGATGACTTTTACGAACAAGACACTGATTTTCATGAAAATAATTCATTACCAGTAAGGCATGAATTTTATTCAGCTGCAAAAATGGCTCGCTTGAGTGTTCAAGAAAATGATGACTTAATAACAGAGACTTTGGCCAAAATTTATGAGGATCAAGCGCATTTTGAGAAAGCATTAAATGCATATAAAAAATTACAGTTGAAATATCCCGAAAAAAGCAGTTATTTTGCAGGCCGAATTATAGCAATTCAAAATAAATTAAATACTTTATAATCATGTTCATTTTAGTATCCGTTTTAATTTTCATAGTAGCCATCTTATTGGCACTTGTAATTTTAGTTCAAAACCCAAAAGGTGGTTTGGCATCGAACTTCTCATCTTCCAATCAAGTGATGGGTGTAAGAAAAACTACTGACTTTCTTGAAAAAGCAACTTGGTCTTTAGGAATTGCTCTTTTAATTTTGAGTGTAATTTCATCTTCATTAATTGGAGGTCCTGCTGAAGTTGTGGCAAATGAGTCTGAATTAGTTGATCAAGCAAATCAAGTTATTCCACAAAGTCAAGCACCAATGTTGCAAGAAGGTGTTCCAATGGGAAACGAAGCTGAAGAAGGCACTAATGATGCTTTACCTGCTGGTGATGAGGATTAAGTAAAATTCAAAAAAATAGTTTTAAAAAGACCTGCATTTTGCGGGTCTTTTTTTTGATACTAAAAGAAGCTGCTTTCAAAAAAAATGGAACACGGATGATGCTTCGACAAAGCTCAGCACACCGCGCAGATTAGGCAGATAATCAAATATTAAATCCAATTTATCATAAAAATCAGCGTCATCTGCGTTCCATCATCCATCATGTGCGTTTCTTAAAAAAATTACATATCTCTATTTATGTCATCCTGTCATATCTCATTATTTAAAATGACAGAAATCGAGTCATCTGAATGTCAATTCATGCAAATTTTTCCGTTTTAACTGATATATCTTCATTGGCATAAATTATGACAAGTCGAAAACGAATTATAATCTATTCACTAACTTAAATATAGTATTAATTATGTCAGTAAATGTAAAACCTTTAGCAGACAGAGTTCTTGTTGAACCAGCTGCTGCAGAAGAAAAGACTGCGGGAGGAATCATCATTCCCGACACAGCAAAAGAAAAACCACAGAGAGGTAAAATCGTTGCGGTAGGAAATGGAAAGCCAGACGAGCCAATGACGGTTAAGAAAGGCGACACCGTATTGTATGGAAAATATGCCGGAACAGAAATTACTGTTGAAGGAAAAGACTATCTAATCATGAGAGAGTCAGATATTTTCGCAATTATTTAATTCTAACAATCAAAAAAAATAAAAAAATGGCTAAAGAAATCACTTTTGATACAGAAGCAAGAAACGCCCTAAAAATAGGAGTTGATAAACTTGCAAATGCTGTAAAGGTAACCCTTGGACCAAAAGGAAGAAATGTAATTATCGACAGAAAATTTGGCGCACCTACAGTTACCAAAGATGGTGTAACTGTTGCTAAAGAAATTGAGCTGAAAGATGCGGTTGAAAACATGGGCGCTCAAATGTTGAAAGAAGTTGCTTCTAAAACTGCAGACGATGCAGGAGATGGAACAACTACTGCAACAATTTTGGCTCAAGCAATCATTACTCAAGGTTTGAAGAACGTTGCTGCTGGAGCAAATCCAATGGATTTAAAAAGAGGAATCGATAAGGCAGTACTTTCTATTGTTGCTGAGTTGAAAAAAATCTCAAAATCAGTGGGTGAAGACTCAGAGAAAATTGAGCAAGTTGCAACTATTTCTGCTAACAACGACAGTGCAATCGGTAAGTTAATTGCCGAAGCAATGGGCAAAGTAAAGAAAGAAGGTGTAATCACTGTTGAGGAAGCAAAAGGAACTGAAACAACTGTAGAGATTGTTGAAGGAATGCAATTCGACAGAGGATATTTATCTCCTTACTTTGTTACTGACACAGAGAAAATGCAAGCTGATTTAGAAAATCCATACATTTTGATTTTCGACAAAAAAATCAGCAGCATGAAGGATTTGTTGCCTATTTTGGAAAAAACTGCTCAATCTGGAAGACCCTTATTAATTATTGCTGAAGATGTTGAAGGTGAAGCTTTGGCTACTCTAGTAGTGAACAAAATAAGAGGTTCGTTGAAAATTGCGGCTGTAAAAGCTCCAGGATTTGGAGATCGTAGAAAAGCAATTTTGGAAGACATTGCTATTTTAACAGGTGGAACGCTTATTTCTGAAGAAAGAGGCTACAAGTTAGAAAACGCTGACTTAGCTGATTTAGGAGAATGTGAGAAAATCACAATCGACAAAGACAACACAACCATCGTAAATGGAAGTGGTAAAAAAGACGATATTAAAGCGAGAGTCAACCAAATTAAAGCACAGGTTGAAAACACAACTTCAGATTACGACAAAGAAAAATTGCAAGAGCGCTTAGCGAAATTGGCAGGTGGTGTTGCAGTACTTTATGTTGGAGCAGCTTCAGAAGTTGAAATGAAAGAAAAGAAAGACAGAGTTGACGATGCATTGCACGCAACAAGAGCTGCCGTTGAAGAAGGAATTATCCCAGGTGGTGGAGTTGCATTCATTCGCACACTTTCAGTTTTAGAAAACATGGAAGGAGAAAACTTCGATGAAACAACAGGAATTTCTATTGTTCGAAGAGCATTGGAAGAACCGTTGAGACAAATCGTTGCAAACAGTGGTGGCGAAGGATCAGTAATCGTTCAAAAAGTAAGAGAAGGCAAAGGAAACTTTGGTTACAATGCCAGAACAGAGGTTTTTGAAGACTTGTTGAAAGCAGGTGTGATTGATCCAACAAAGGTTGCTCGTGTAGCACTTGAAAATGCAGCATCTATTGCAGCTATGCTACTTACTACTGAATGTGTTATTGCCGATGAAGAAGAAGAAAACGGCGGTGGCGGAATGCCAGGTGGTATGCCCGGAGGAATGGGCGGCATGGGCGGAATGATGTAATTTCAAAGCCTAATAGTCATAAAAAACCACTTCAAGAAATTGAGGTGGTTTTTTTTTGAACTTTTCTTTGTCGGTTTTCGACTCCGCTCAAACTGACAAAGAGTAATTATTTCAAATTTTTTAGTTCTCTTACTTCGTAGTTCAGGGCATTAACACTAAGTGATTCCACGAACTTGTTCATCAATAAAATTGTTTTTTAGCTAAAAAATATTGGTTTAGCCTTATTGTTACCTTTGCAGCCCTTATGAAAAATCACCAAGAATTTCAAATTTTCGAATTATCAAACGGACTTAAAGTAGTTCACAAAGAAGTGAACCGCCCAGTGGCGCATTGTGGCTTGATGATCAATGCTGGAACAAGAGATGAACTTGCGGGTGAACACGGCATTGCGCATTTCATTGAGCATGCTATTTTTAAGGGAACAAAAAAACGCAGGGCCTACCACATTCTCAATCGGTTGGATAGTGTTGGTGGAGATTTGGATGCCTATACAACCAAAGAACAAACCTGTATCTACGCCTCTTTTTTAAGTGAATACTACGAAAGAGCCATTGAGCTTTTAAGTGATTTAGTGCAGCATTCTCAGTTTCCTGAAAAGGAATTAGAAAAGGAAAAGGAAGTTGTTTTAGATGAAATTAAAGTCTACCAAGACAGTCCTTCCGACCAAATCTACGATGATTTTGAAAGTCAGGTTTTTGAAAACCACGCTTTGGGAAATGCCATTCTTGGAAGTCCTGAAAGTGTAAATGCCTTGACACGAGAAAAGATTTTGGCTTACATGAAACGCATGTACACCATTGAAAACATGATTTTTACAAGCGTTGGTAAAATTTCAGCGAAACGTTTAAAACTAAAACTAGAAAAGCATTTTGCCGATCTTTCAAGCTCTGAATCAGCCAATAATCGAGGTCCATTTCAGTTAAATTCCCCAAAAGTTATTCACGAAAAGAAAGGAAGTTTTCAAACCCATTGCATGATGGGAAAAGCGACTTATGGGGCCAATAACCCTCAACGAATTGGCATGAGTTTGTTGAACAATATTTTGGGCGGTCCTGCCATGAATTCGATTTTAAACCTCAAAGTGCGAGAAAAATACGGTTTCACTTATAACATCGAATCCAATTATGCCATCTATTCTGATGTTGGCCTATTTTCCATTTATCTGGGAACAGATCCAAAATACATTGAACGCTGTCAAACAGCCATTTTTAAGGAATTAAAAAACTTGCGCAACAAGCCCTTAAGTAGTAATAAACTGCATTTAGCCAAGCAACAATTAAAAGGCCAAATGGCTTTGGGTAGAGAAAGCAACAGCAACCTTATGCTCTCATATGGAAAAAGTTTGCTGACCAAAGGATACATCCGCAGCATGGAAGAGATTCAACAAACAGTTGACCTCATTACTGCGAATGAATTATTGGAAATTGCTCAAGAAGAATTTTTACCAGAGAATTTTGATTTACTATTTTTTGATGGGAAGGTTTGATCAAAGTGATCTATTAGAAAAATAGTGTGTAAGGAATTTTCAAATTTTACTTAATAGCGATTTAATTAATTCACAATAACTTTTCTTGTATTCCTTAGCGAATTACCAAAAAACACATTTATAAAATACATGCCTGCAGGTTGATTCGAAAGATTTATGACATTCGAATTTTCGGTTAATTCACTTTTCAAGATAATTTGTCCTGTAATGCTCATAACTTCAATTTGTATAGGTGCTTTATAATTATGATCTACTACAAAAACACCATTTGAAGGATTTGGGTGAATGTTTAAATTGTGACTATTAAGTTGTTTGTTCTCAATTCCTACAGGGTTAACCATAAAGCATAGTGATGTATCTACACAGCCATTTCGAGTTACTTCAACTGCGTAACTCCCATTAACAGTTGCAGTGAAACTTTGATTTGTTTCTCCTAAAATTGGCGAATTTCCATTATTACAATCTAACCATTGATAGCTTGCCCCAAAAGCATTACTAGTTAAAGTTGGGGAATTATCTGTTATTGACATATCTAGCGTATTACATAATTCAAAATAAGCATATTTAGAACTAAAATACCCTCCAACATGTAGATTTCCAGAAACATCAAACGCTAACGCAAGTAAAATATCATCTACACTTGCTTTAAAGCTCGTTAAAACTCCTGCAGTATCAAATTGCGCTAATCTATTGCGAGATATTCCATTAACTTCAAAAAAGCCTCCTCCTGCTAAAAGTTTTCCATTTGCATCAATTGCTAAGGCATATACAGGTCCATTCATGATAGGATTGAAATTCATTAAATTCCCCACCGAATTAAATTTCGCAATGTTATTTCGCTGATTAATTCCACCAACTAAATCAAACTCACCACCAATATAAAGATTCTCATTCGCATCAAGTACTAAGGAAATAATTTGACTAGTATTCATGTGATAACTCCCACCTATATTTGCGTTGAAGGGCTGCAAAACTCCCGTACTATCAAATTTTGCTAAACGATACAGAGTGGTTGTTCCAACTGTGTTAAAGGATCCACCGACAAAAAGGTTTCCAATTTTATCAGTGATTAAGGCATACACACCACCATCTAAATTCGGATTGAATGACTGTAAAACTCCACTACTATCAAATTTCGCTAAACGATTACGGGTGGTTGATCCACCAATTGTGGTGAAGCCCCCCCCGACATAAAGGTTTCCAGCAGAATCTATAGCTAAAGCAAATACTAGATTGTTTATATTAGGATCGAAAGGCTGCAAAACACCAGTAGTATCAAATTTCGCTAAACGATTACGGGTAATTGACCCACCAACTGTGGTAAAAGCCCCTCCAGCATAAAGGTATCCAATATGATCTATTGCTAAGGCACTAACGGTATTATTCATATTAGGATTGAAAGGCTGCAAAACTCCCGCAGGATCAAATTTCGCTAGACGATTACGGGTAATTGACCCACCAACACTTGTAAAGCTACCCCCCGCATAAAGATTCCCACTAGTATCAAGCTCTAAAGCAAGTACATTATTATTCATATTCGGATTAAAGAGTTGTAAAACTCCCGCTGTATCAAACTTCGCTAGATGATTTCTAGATGTTACTCCACTAACTATAGTAAAATCCCCTCCGACATAAAGGTTTCCACCTGCATCAAGTGCTAAGGCAAGTACTTTATTATTCATATTCGGATTGAAGCTTGTTAGTACTCCATTAGTATCAAATTTTGCTAAACGATTACGGGTAATTGACCCACCAACTGTGTTAAAGGATCCACCAGCATAAAGATTTCCAATAGAATCTATTGCTAAAGCTATTACATGATTATTCATATTAGGATTGAAAGGCTGCAAGACTCCTGTCGTATCAAATTTCGCTAAACGATTACGGGTAATTGACCCACCAACTGTAGTAAAAGCCCCTCCTGCATAAAGGTTTCCAATATGATCTATTGCTAAGGCACTAACGTAATTATTCATATTAGGATTGAAAGGCTGCAAAACTCCCGCAGGATCAAATTTCGCTAGACTATTACGAGTAATTGTTCCACCTATTGTTGTAAATCCCCCCCCTGCATATAAGTTCCCAATCGAATCTATTGTTATGGCATATACAGTTGAGTTCATATTCGGATTGAATTGCTGTAAAACTCCCGCAGGATCAAATTTCGCTAAATGTCTACGACTTGTTGAACCACCAACTGTATTAAACTCCCCTCCAACATATAAATTTCCTTTTTTATCAATCGCTAAATCAAATACAGTATTGTTCATACTCGGATTAAAAGGGTGTAAAGATCCGTCGGCATTGATACGAGCTAAACGATTACGAGATTGTCCATTAATAAATTTAAAATGCCCACCTATGTACCAGCCTCCCCCTAGACTTGTAGGTATAGCAACTACACATCTAACTCCTCCTTCTACTTTTACGTCAGTGTCATCCCAAGCACCTGTGTTGGCATCCATAATAAGTCCATTACCAGAATACAAACCAACTTCTGTAAAGGATCCACCAACATAAGTGCTTCCATCAGGCGCATTCACTATTGAATTAACATTTCCATTAAATGCGTATTTTCCTATGTTGGTTTGGCCTTGTATCAAGCTATTTATAAGCAATGCTAAGAAGAAAAAGAAATGTTTTAAAATGATATTTTTCATTTGATAATAAGTATGATTTTGCGAGAGATTTGTGGATAAAAATAACACTAAATAATTTAAATAAATTTTCTATGGTATTATTATCTGCTCCGAAGAATTTATAATAACTAAAAAAAGGTCGCTCTCCCGAGCGACCTTTTCTATGCTTTTTTTATTTTAGCTTCTTATCAAAACTCCCTTTCAACAAAATCTACAAACACCTTTTTGTGCCGTTCCAAATCCAAATTGGGAGAAACGGAAACTCTGGCAATATAATCCTTGTCGGATTCCTTAGTTGTCCCTTGAGTGGATGTGGCAGGAATTGTCCAATAACATCCTTTTAACTGCCCGTAGCTCACGCAGTACTTGCTTTCATTCGGAATTTCACCAATCATCTTATCGATTAGTTTTTGATTCAAGGTTCGCTTATACGCTTCTCTTTCTTCATGCGTATTTCCTTTTGTAGGAAGATCTAGTGAAAACACCGAAGGAGTAAATCCCTCTTTCGCCAAAGCTTCTGAGACAAAATTGATTTTAGCAGCTGGTAAAGTTTCCTTGATAAAATTGACCAATTCACGGGTATTCCTATATGCATCCTGAATGCGTTGATTCATTGAAGGCAATTGTTCCGCTAACAGTTCAACTTGAAGATCTGTAGCCTCATTATCACAAAGCTTGAGGTGCTTTTCAATTTTTCCCATCAAGCCTGCTGCTTCTTTGTTGGCAACACAGTAGCCCGCAGTGCATTTTCCACCACTTGGAAATTTTGATCCGCTTACATAAGAAATTGTTCGAATTGAAGCGAATATCCCATCTTCACTTAAAAATTGTACGTTGGGACAAAATGTTTGATCTAAAATAAAAACAGGTGCTATGGCATCAGTGCCACTTGCCGTTTTGCGCTTTTTACTTAAAACAGCTTGTAATTTTTCCAAATCTGGAACCTCAACTCTTGGGTTGGTTGGAATTTCCGCGATAATGTATGGAACCGCATCTTCCTTTGCGACTTGCTCCAGCACCTGATCTGTGCTTTGAACCATGTCATTGTCACCATCAACCGGTAAATCCAAGACCTCAACATTTTTAACGCAAGCGGCAACACGCCTTGCTTGGTCGTTTGTTCCACCATAGCAATTGGGAGGAACAATAATTTTGATGGACTTCCCACTGTGTTTTTCTAGTGCCTCGTCTATAAGCCCCATCATGATTGCATATTGAACAGACAATCCACTAGAACCAAGTAGCGCGGGTGTAGCTGTGGCTGTAATCTTTTTAATAGAAGCTAAAACTGCTTCTTTATTTTCCGCTACATTCCTTTTCACATGCTCAGAAGTTGACTGCCCTAATAAAAGCTGCAAAGCTGTTAAGCAATTGGCAGGCGTCATGGCGATGGTTTCTCTTCTGCGCACATGCTGAATTTCTGAAATGTAATTTTCATTTCCATTGACCAACAACACACTACCAAGCTGAGCATGTGTGCTGATGAAAAAATCAATGTTCGAATTTAAATCTACTTTGCCAATGATTCCTTTTGGGGAAATAAAAACAGTACTGCCATCAAAATCTGCAACATCCTCTACTCCATCAACATGATTTAAAACGAAGTTGTAGCCATACACCCGTTTTACAGCTTCCAAATCAAATGCTTTTGGCAATTCATCGGTGTAACAGATTTGAGTATTTTTCTTTTCGAATAAATTTTTTCTCAGCACCGCTAAAACAGGAACCGTTCTCGAAGAAAAACTGATTACATTTTCAGGTTTTAGTTGATTTTCTTTTGCAATTGCCCATTCCAATACTGAGGATAATGGATGCCCTAAGCGAATGTAATCATAGGCAGTTGGCAAGTCATTGAGTGCTGCTTTTTCAGCATTATTGGCAGCATACAAGCCTTCAAATTTTTCTAAGAATTCTGTTTTAGCTAACTTTTCATTGTAAATATCCAGCCGATGCGTGGTTAGCTTCAACCAATCTGTTGGCATATTTTCTACTACCTTGTGAAGGTAATTGTGCAGTTGAGTGTCTTTCATAGATTTCACCTATTGTTCGGTGCTTTATTTTAGATTTATAGTAAAGTATTGCAATGAATTTGCAAAGGTAACTAAGGTAGTTGGAAGTTAAAGCTTCAAATCAATGATCGCTTTTAAAGTTCTTATTTTTCTACTTTTAAATCGTATTTTTTTTGAGGGAGTTTACAGTTTTATGGTTACCCGAATTTACTATATACTAAAACGAATGCTCTAAAACGTAATTTATATTAGACCTTGATTGAAATATTAACCTTTCCTCCAAGTCCTTTCTCAACAATGTCAAACAAGGTTTTTAAAGTCAGATTACTGCCATTGTTTTCCACACGAGAAATGTAAGTCCGTTTTTTATTAATCAGTTCGCCAAGTTGCTCTTGGGTCAGATTTTTTTCTTCACGAGCGTTGCGCAAAAGCAGTCCAATTTTGTACGATTCAAAGTCTTTTTCAAGCTCATCTCTTCTTTCAGTTCCTTTTTTGCCGTAAACGGTGTCTTTTATGTCTTTCCAACTTTTAGTTTCCATTTTCTTCGTAATATTCATTCATCACAACACATTAACACATAGTCAAAAGCTTATCTTAAATTAAACTAGGATAGGCAATCTCATAAGGAATTCTTTTTGAAATGTAGTTATCATAATTCTCCTTATCTACATATAATTCAATATCATTATTATTTATACAAATTTGGGTGAAAAAATTCCAATCAAATTTTGATATATAATCTAATTTAAATTGGAAAGCGATTAACTCTTCAAATGGATCCCTGACAAATTCTAATCTAAAGTTTTGCCCACGAAACCCTTTCATATATTCCAAATGTTTATCGGTATAAAAACATACGATATATCGTCTTTCAGAATCTGGTATATTTTCATAACCGTAATCAGGATGTCCGTATATTGTTTGGGAATATATTTTATATTTTTTACCTAATTCATAATGACTACTAAAATTTCGAGTTTGTCTAATATTTTGCATTGAAATTGTTCTTAATAAAATATTATTTGTTTGAAATATTTTTTCAACTTTTTTAAATGTTTTAGAATTATGAATTGTTTCAGATGATTTCTTTTTCCAAGCCTTGAAAAAGAACCAAATACCGATAATCATAAAAAGAGGTACTGCTAAAATTCCATCTGCCCCCATAGTTGCAGCTGTGTAAATAGCTAGAATAATAAATAAACCACCGATATATTTCATTTTATTTTTTTTTGTTTTATAGGTTGTCTTTTAAGTTAGTCTACGTTTTGTTATAAGTGACCATAAAGACAAGTGTCATCATTCACTTATTATGAAATATAGACATTGAAAAAATTTAATGCATTTGGTAAAATAATATACAAAAATTATTTCAAGCTTTTATTAATTGTTCAGCTGAAAAAGTCTGATAATTCCCCTTTTCAGAATTGAGCATTTCAACTTTGTACTCACCTTTTACCGCAAATAAGATTTTGGAACCGTCTTTGTTTTCGATGTAATAGTCATGATTCCATATACCTATAACTTTACCTTTTCTTGTTGCTTTTGTATTCACTTGTTTTACTAAGTCACCTATTTCAAATTTCATTTTTTTTAAATTTTGATATTTAATAATTTATGATAGTAGTAGTTGGTGTTTCTCATTTTATCCTAATTAAAACTACATAATCAGAGATTATTTTTATTTTTTCAGTTAATGTTTTTTCCATTATTGTTTTGTCATTTGGTAGGATTAAAGTTTTTGGAAGAACATTAATAAGATTCATTAAATAACTGGTTTTTATCGCATATGAAACATTATCAACTACATCAGACCTTAATTTAGCTGAATTTATCCCAATGAGATTACCGTCAAAATCAAAAAGAGGTCCACCACTATTACCTGCTTGAATTGGTGTAGTCATCTGATATGTTGAGATATCACCTTGATAGCCAGTTTTTGAGCTAATTTTGCCATCGGTAAATTTAATTTCTGTACCCATTACTGATAGAGCCATTGGATAACCTAAAGCAAACACATTTGAACCAACATCAGTTAATGAAGTTTTAAAGTTATATGGTATCGAACTAAATGGATTAAATGATTCATCGTCAATCTTTAATATAGATAAATCATTCTGTTTGTCACTCTGGATTACTTTTGCATTATAATTAAGTTTTTGTCCATTTCGAATAAACTCAATCTCTACCTCATTGGCCTCAGCAACAACATGATAATTAGTAGCAAGATAACCGTCTTTATTAATAAAAAAACCCGTTCCATTGCCTGACCATTCGTTTTGATTATTTTGAGACACCTTGGATATATTTAATTTTGGATATTTTTTTGTCCAAATAAACTCCCACTTTAACCTGAGACCTGGCCTATAGTCATTTTTATAAGAAGTTTTCAAATATTCTTCAGAGACAAAATAACCGTATTCAAGTACAAATCCATTTGTTAACTCAGCATTAGATTTTGCTATCCAATTTGGGTTTTTAAAGTTGCACCTGTAAGTATAAAATCCATCAATTGCACTACTTTCAAAATATGCGTCAATATGTTCAGTATCTCCTGAGCTACCTTCTCCAATATTAATAACTTCAAATCTCAATTTATTAACTTGTTTAATTCCCCATTCAGATAAAATCTCTTCTGTTTCCTGCACCATAATATCTTCATAAAAATACAGTGTCCTAATTACATTTAATGACCACAACCCTTCAATTGGGTCAAGTTGTGTTGCATTATCAAAATAATTAATCAACTCATCTTTAGATACAACTTGTGAAAACAAATTACTTAAAGCACATGTAAATAAAACAATTAGTAATATTCTTTTTCTCATTATATGATATTTTATGGTTTATAAATATTTGTTTTCCAACTTCAAACTATCTTAAAACTTCCTATTAATAATGGATTATTTTGGTAGTTAGCAATGAAACATTTCATACATTCGATTCTCAAGAGTCAAAATTTAGTTTTAAGATAGACTGACGTGTCGCAGCTAAGAGACGTTTGGCTTTTCGAAGTAGTTTCCTATCCGCCAGTGTCAGAGATAGCCACACACGAAAAACGAAACTTGGGTAACCGCAGACCTACTCATGTTTTCTTTGTTATTAGATAACGTATTTTTTTTCTTTATTAATTATTAAGATGACAAAATTCCGAGAGTTTTGATTTCTTTTCTTGTATAAAGCTATAAACGTATTTATTAATTTTTTTATCATAATCCTCATAATAACATGGAATTACGTCATCAGTAAATTTACTCAAATATAGCCCAAAATCTTCTGTATTATAATCTTGAGGATTTAAACCTTCGTATTGTATAAAGTGATAAACACTTAGATAAACCCTTGAATTCTTTAATTGCGGTCCGTTTACTGTTCCTTTTTTTGGGGTGTATTTATCAAAGTAATGTGGAAAGTTTAGAATATCCTCTACAGTCCCTTTATTTGATCTATCCATCTTGCTTAAAAAGTCAGCTTTTGTTTTATCATCCATTTGATGTAATAATTGGTCTATTGATATTTTTAATACCATATTATGAATTTTATTTGTTTCAAATTTTTATATATCTCCAACAAGCCAATAAAACACCATTTATGTTTTCATCAAACTTATTTTTCCCCAACAAACCTACTGAAAAAATTGCATCATACTATTCAACAATCAATTACCAAGACAATAAATTGTATATCACAAAAAAAAGTCGCTCTTTCGAGCGACCTTTTCTTATAAAAACTAATGCTATATCTTATTGCTGAATGGCCTCGTGTACCGCTTTCAAAATTGCGAAAGCGCCTTCCGTTGTGGAAGATTCTGCATAGGTACGCAAAACTGGCTCCGTTCCCGAAGGGCGAATCATCACCCATTCATCCTTATCGAAGTAAAACTTAAAGCCATCTATGGTTTCCACTTTTTGAACTTGGTAGTTTCCAAATGCCGTGTATTTTCCCTCTTCGCAATTTTTCATGATTCTCAGCTTATCTGCCTCTTTCAAATGCAAATCAATGCGCTCAAATTTGAAAGCTCCCACCACTTTATACACTTCATCAATCAAATCATCTAAAGATTTTCCTGATTTCACCATGTATTCCCAAATCACCAAACCCATCCAAATGCCATCTCTTTCGGGAATGTGTCCTTTAATGGCAATGCCACCTGATTCTTCTCCACCCAACAAAACATCTTCTTTGGGATCAACCATGTAGCCGGCAATGTATTTGAAACCAATTTTTGTTACTTGGTACTCCAAACCAAAATGATCGCATAACTTTTTTACTTTAGGCGAAACTGAAAAAGCATTCACCACCTTTCCACTCATTTTCTTTTCCTTCACCATGTAGTAAATCAACAGCAAAATGATGTGGTGTGAATCGATAAACTCTCCTTTAGAATTGTACAAACCAATTCTGTCAGCATCGCCATCAACTGCTAAACCACAATCTAAATCGCCTTCAGAAACACGCAATAATTCAGAAAACTCCGTTAAATTTCGGTGAATTGGCTCTGGTGCTTGACCTTCAAAACCGGGATTATTATCACAATGTAAAAAAGTGATGTCTGGCAACAAACGTCGCATTACATTTTGTCCTGCTCCATACATGGCATCAAATGCAAAATTCATTTTTGCATTTCGAATGGATTCCATGTCAAAATTGGCTTCCACATGATCGATGTAAAGTTGCTCCAAATCAATGTCAACAATTTTTCCATCTTTTATCAATGCTTCAATGGAGATTTCATCCAAGTTAATTGAATTAAAATCAGGAATTAAATCCTCCACTTCTTGAACTTGTTCTGGCAAAAGCGGTCCACCAAAACCACCTTTCAATTTATAGCCATTGTAATCTGGTGGGTTGTGAGAAGCTGTGATTACAACTCCCAAAGAAGCGTTCATTTTCAATGCGCCCAAAGAAACCATTGGCGTTGAAACAAATCCTTTTGCCAAATGCACTTTCACTCCCCTATTTGCTAAAACTTTTGCTGTAGTAGCTGCAAACAACTCTCCTGCAAAACGACAATCGTGACCTAAAACAACACTTGGTTGATCAAAATTCTTTGTGAGCCACTCAGCTGTAGCAATTGCAACTCGCGCCACATTGTCTACCGTGTATTCTTTTGCAATAATGGCTCTCCACCCGTCTGTACCAAATTTTATCTTCGTCATTTTTGTCTGTTTTATTTTTAGGTTCGCAAAAGTATTAATTCTATCGCATTATCTTTCTTCTATTTAGTTCTCTTTGATATTCCTTAGCATATACGTTATGTTGACTTAATGTTTTGGAAAAATGGTGGTAACCTGAGAAATCAGCTTTAGCACACATGTATAGATAACTGTGTTGCTCAGGATTTAAAACGGCTTCCAAAGAACTCAACTCCGGCAGGTTGATTGGGCCTGGAGGTAATCCTGAATAAAGGTATGTATTGTAGGGCGATTGAATGCTTTTATGCTGGTTCAAAACCCGATTAATGGAGAAATCGCCAATTGCAAAAACCAAAGTAGGATCAGATTGCAGGCGCATTCCCCTTTTCAAGCGATTGAGGTATAAGCCCGCTACTTTTGGCCGCTCATCGGGATGGCTCATTTGCTCCGCCTGAACAATGGAGGCTAAAATGGCCACTTCCGACTGGCTTAAGCCAATTGCTTTCGCTTTAGCTCTTCGGCTTTCATTCCAAAAGCTTTTATACTCCCGAGCCATTCGCTGTATAAATTCTTCGGCAGAGGTATTCCAATAAAATTCATAGGTATTGGGTATGAACAGGGTAAAAAAAGTAGCGGTAGAAAAACCGTATTTATTTGCTAAATCGGGATTTCTTAAAGCTTTAAGCAGAGAAATGGAGTCCGCTTCAATTTGATTTGCAACTTTACCAGCCAAATCTTCATAGGTTCTGATGGTATTAAAAGTCAGTTTCACCGGACTTTGTTTGCCAGAGCGTAGTAAATTGACCAAGTCATTATTGCTCATGCCATTTTCTAAAGCGTATTTACCAGGTTTAGGAGTAAAAAATGACTTTTGATTGGCTGTCCAATTAAAGGAGTTCGTGTCTTTTAGAATTTGACTTTCATGTAAATGATCAACTAAATCTGCTCGACTCCAACCTGTTTCAACATAAACATAAGGATCTGATCGGTCGATTTTTACAGCCGAATTAAAAATGCGTTGGTAGTATTTTACTGCTAAAAACCCTGCTATTACAAATAATAATAGAAAGACAAAAGCGCCAATTCTAAGTGATTTTTTTTTCTTTTTAGCCATCTTTAAAAATGAGCTTCAAAAGTAAGGATTGAATAAAGGTTTTTGATTTTCATTTTTTGGCTTTCAAAAAAAGAGTCAAAACTACGTTTAGTCAAACCACAAATGATTTATTTTATGAATATCCGCCTACCTGCTATTTATGGTTCTAGTTGTAAAAATTATATTTTTTATGTTCATTTTTTTGCTTCTCCAAAAAAACGAACCAAAAAAAGGAGACTTTTCCCGAATGAATTCTTCTCAGTCCACGCTTTTGACATGCCCCACTGAGAAGACCACAATCAAAAAAAGGCGTTCCGCTTCGCTACTCTGTCTTTCCTTTTTTTGCTTATTATTCATGGGGAAAAGCATATCAATGCAGGGCATTGATTGAATGTTCATCTTCATAATAATCTTTAGAAATCATTTTATGAAACGGAACAAAAATGTTTTCTAGTGGACAAAATGATTGGCATTTAGAAGAAGAAGTTAAAAGTGACTTCAATGCCTTATCCTAAATAAGTATTGATATCGAAATCCGACTGATATATTTAGTTTTGTAGAAAATACTAAAATGAGAATCGACATCATCACTATTTTACCGGAACTCTTAGAAGGTCCTTTTTCAGCTTCTATCATGAAGCGTGCAGACGAAAAGGGGTTGGCAAAAGTTCAGGTGCATCAATTGAGAGATTACTCGATTCAAAAGCAAAAATCAGTTGATGATTATGCTTTTGGCGGTGGCGCAGGCATGGTGATGAGTATAGAACCAATTGATCGCTGTATTTCGGCACTAAAAGAGCAACGCACTTATGATGAAGTCATTTTTATGACTCCCGATGGTGAAAGCTTGAACCAAGCCATGAGCAATCAATTGTCGATGAAGCAAAACCTGATTATTTTAGCAGGACATTACAAAGGCATCGACGAACGTGTGAGGCAGCACCTAATCACCAAAGAAATTTCTATTGGCGAATACGTGCTTTCGGGCGGTGAGTTGGCTGCTGCAGTGTTGGCAGACAGCATTATTCGTTTGCTTCCAGGTGTTTTAAACGATGAAACCTCTGCCCTAACCGATTCTTTTCAAGATAATTTATTGGCCCCACCAGTTTATACTCGTCCAGCAGAATATAAAGGATGGGAAGTACCCGAAATTTTGCGCTCAGGAGATTTGAAAAACATAGAAAAATGGAGGCATGAGCAGAGTTTGGAGCGCACAAAAATCAGGAGACCGGATTTGTATGAAAAATATTCTAAATAAGTGCTTGCAATCTGATAAGAAAAGACTACTTTTGCCAGCCAATTTTGCAGAACCTAAGAAATAGAAAAAATGGACGCATTAAAATTTGTAGAACAAGACTTAAGCGAAAAGCACGAGCTTCCAAAGTTCAAATCAGGAGATACAGTTGCTGTTTCATATAAAATTAGAGAAGGAAACAAAGAAAGAGTTCAGGTTTTTCAAGGAACCGTAATTCAACGTAGAGGAACAGGTGTTAACGAAACTTTCACAGTAAGAAAGATTTCAGGTGGTGTTGGTGTTGAAAGAGTATTCCCAATTACCTCTCCATTTTTAGAAAGCATTACTGTTAGTAAAACAGGTTCTGTTCGTAGAGCTAGAATCTTTTACTTAAGAGAAAGAACTGGAAAATCTGCAAGAATTAAAGAAAAGATTTTTGTAAAAAAAGACAAAAAAAAGAAGTAATCGAATAGATTTAAATGAAAAGCCCGGTCGTGTTCGATTGGGCTTTTTTGTTTTACCCTCTTTCAAAAACATAAAAATGAAACAAAAATTTAATGCTTGGCATGATGTGTCACCGGGACATGAATTGCCGGATATTGTCAACGGTATAATCGAAATACCAAAAGGCACCCGAGCAAAATATGAGTTAGATAAAACGAGTGGTTTACTGAGACTCGATCGAGTGCTTTACTCTTCGGTATATTATCCTGCCAACTATGGTTTTATTCCTAAAAGTTACTGCGATGACAAAGATCCATTGGACATTTTGATTTTATCTCAGATTGATGTAGTACCAATGTGCATTGTTCCGGCAAAAGTAATTGGTGTAATGCGCATGCTAGACAATGGAGAAGCCGATGATAAAATAATTGCGGTTGCTCAAGGCGATCCAAGCGTTAGCCACATCAACGATATTTTTGAATTACCTGCTCATTTTATTTCAGAAATGCGAAATTTCTTTGAAGATTATAAAAAGTTAGAAAAGAAAACCGTGGTGGTTGAAGACTTCTTGGGAAAAGAGATGGCCATTGAAATTTTGCAAGCAAGTTTTGATTTGTATGAGAAAATGTTTACTAAAAAGTAACTGTAGCTTTAGTCTGTAATTACCTTAACATCGGGTAGCAAATTCTTAGCATCTGCTTTCACTTCTTCATTCCATTCGGGAATATCAGTTACATTTACTTCCTCTAAATTTGGTAACGATTGAAGCACAGCAGGTAGTTTCGCTAGGTATCGATTTCCTGCAAGATTCAACACTTTCAATTGCTTACAAGCTTTAATTTCATCTGGTATAAGCGCTACTTGATTAAATGAAACGTCTAAGCATTTTAAATTAGGAAACTTGGCTATCTCTTTTGGTATAGCAGTAAGCTTTGGTTGATGCATGCCTAGATCCAAGTATACCACTTTCTCCGGTTCGGCAAGTGCCTCTTCTAAAGAAGTAAATTTCTTTTCTCCCAAACAAGGTATGCTCTGAGCATTTAAAGTAGTTAGCAAACAAAAGCTTATCAATCCTAGACTAAGTAATTTTTTCATGTTTTTTTATTTTGTAGGATTCAAATATAATTCAAACATTTTTAAATGCATGAATGCTTGTTCAATCCTTTGAATAACCTATTTTTAAAAATAATTACTTTTAGGAGTTAAAATTCAATTTAAAAAAATCAATCTTGAGGTAAAATTTTCAACTCATGCCTTTTTAACTAGGATAAAAATTAATGAAACCCAACCTACTATTATTACACGGTGCTTTAGGAAGCAGCCAACAATTAGCGGAATTAAAATCTCTTCTATCAGACAATTATTCTGTTCACAGCATCAATTTTGAAGGGCATGGCGGTTTGCCTAGTTCTACAGAGTTTTCTATAGACTTATTTGTTAAAAACACTCTTGACTATCTTCGCGAGAACTCTATTGAGCAAACTTCTATTTTTGGCTATAGTATGGGTGGTTATGTGGCACTAAAATTAGCGTTAGAACATCCTGAAAAAGTCGAGCAGATTTGTACTTTAGGCACCAAATTCAATTGGTCAAAAGAAGCAGCAGAGAAAGAAATTAAGCTATTAAATCCTGAAATAATTGAAGCGAAAGTTCCCAAATTTGTAGCTCGTTTAAACACTTTACACCAACCTGAAGATTGGAAAAATGTGGTTTTAAAAACCGCTCAAATGATGCGTGATTTAGCAAATGGAAAAGCCTTAAAAACTAGTGACTTTTCACAAATAAGTCATAAAGTTTGCATTGGAATTGGAACAGAAGATCAAATGGTGAGCATGGAAGAGTCTCAAGAAGTAGCATTGGTTTTACCAAATGGGAAACTAGAAAAATTAGAAGGAATTCCACACCCAATTGACTTGATAGCTGCTAAAATATTAAAGCAGTTCATCGAAAATCAATTTCAAAATTATTAATATTGTTGAATTGGCATAGCATATATTTCTTGACTCCCCATTCCCGAAATGACTAAAAACTATTTACTTACGCTTTTATTTCTCTTTTCTCTATTTAGTTTAACCGCTCAGAACAAAGATTCAGATATCATTCTATTAAATGAGCAGTTTGAACTTAAATCCAAAAAACAAATTCCCGTAAAAATCTATCAATCAGCTGACCGAATTGATAATTTTCATCTACATGAAGACTTGATTACTTTCCAAATTAGAGGAAAGAGAAACAATGGAAATATGAAAGACCTCGGTGTAGTTAATCAGTATCATCTAAAAAAGGACTCCATACTCTGGAAGATGAAAATTTCCTACAAATTTGAAGAAATTCTACAAGAAGGAAGCTTGATTATTCATTACACAGCAGAGTCAAACAAAGTTATAGATCACCTAAGTGGTGAAAAAGTTTGGTGGGTAAAACACAATTTGATTTCTATCGATTCCTTAAACCTGATTGGTTTTGGTTACAAATCTGAAGAATTTCCATCAAATTTTAACTTTTTGGAAGGAGTTGATTTAAAGAATGGTAGAGTGCTTTGGCAAAGAGAAGTTAATAGACAATACGGAATAAATAATATTCAGCAAGTAAACGATAGTAATTTTCTAATAGCAAGTGCAGGATTGCATCAAGTAAATATATTTAACGGTGAAGGCTGGGATTACAATGCAATTTTTGGTGGTGGCACAAGTAATAATGGGGTAGGAACTGCTGTAGCAGGTGCGATAATGTTTGGCTTGGTAGGTGGTATAATTTTCTATCAAGTTGCTATCATTAACAATAGTATAAATTCTGAAAATAGATCAAATTTAATACAAGATAGCTCTTCAATCTTTTATACCTCTAAAGATTACTTAGCAAAACTTGAAAAAGATGGCAGTCCAATTTGGCAGTATATCTTATCAAGTAAAGACTTACAACAATCAGAAATTGTAAAATATAAAAATCACTTATTATTTATTCACAGTGGCTATATCATAAATGAAAAAAATAGGAAAACTTTAAGAGGCAAGCCTTACCTTGTAGTTTTTGATGAAACTACTGGCAAAAAGTTATTTCAATCTGATTTTGAGACCGGAACTTTTGATTTTATTTCAGATTATACAATTAAGGAAGATCAATTAACACTTCTTCTCCCTTATGAGGTTGTGAAAATTGATTTAAATAAATTAGAAGTTCTTGCAAAAGTCAAAATTTCTGAAAACTATAAAGAAAAATTACAAAATCTATTAATTGATGATAATTACATTAAATTAGACTCAATGCTTATTGAAATCAATGAGAAAACCGATTCTAACTTTTATGTTTCTGATGAGTCAAAAAATATTTGGAAAGTAAAAAAAGACCTAGAATCGATTGAAAAATTATCTGAGGCAATTTTATATACAGCATATTTGAAGTCTAAGAACTACAGACTAATTAGAAGTGAGAAAGATGCTTTTTTATTAGATCCAAAAAATCAAGTACTCGCTGAGTTTCCTTATTTTGAAAAAGCAATCATCAACAATGGAAAATTGTTGATCAGTATTGAAAATCAGTTACTAGAGTTAAAATTAACTGATCTTTTAACAAAAGATTAATTTCAATCCATCCACACCTTCCCAGGATTCAAAATTCCATTGGGATCGAATACTTTCTTAATGGCTTTTTGCAAAGCTATATCCTCAGGACTAAAAAGTACATCCATGTACTCCTTTTGCACCAAGCCAATTCCATGCTCCCCAGAAATGGTGCCGCCCAATGCTTTGCAAAGCTTAAATATTTCTCGAATGCCTTGCTTTAAATGAGCGCCTTGCCATTGCTCATCGCTCATTTCTCCCTTCAAAATATTTACATGTAAATTCCCATCTCCTGCATGTCCATAGCAAACAGACCGAAAACCATATTCCTTTCCAATTGCCTTCACTCCTTTGAGTAATTGTGGCAATTCAGCTCGCTTAACAACAGTATCTTCCTCTTTGTAAATGGAATTATTTTTAACCGCTTCACCCAAACTTCTTCTCAATTTCCACAGCTTGTCTTTTTCAGCTTTAGAATCAGCCATCAGCACTTCAGCACAATCGTAATGATTGAGTAAGTTATATATTTCTTCTGCTTCCTTCAGTAATACATCTTGGTAATTGCCATCTAATTCAATCAGTAAATGCGCCTCGACACCTACTTCAATTTCTAGCTCGATTCCAGGAATATATTGTTTGGCAAAATCCAATGCATCTCGTTCCATAAACTCCAAACCCGAAGGTGTGATGCCCAAACTGAATATTGCAGAAACTGCCTCACAGGCTTGTTCCGCTTTTCGAAAAGGTACTAGCATTAATAAATCAAATTTTGGCAGTGGAATCAATCTAAACACTGCTTTAGTAATTACTCCCAAAGTGCCCTCGCTGCCAATCATTAATTGCGTTAAATTTAAGGCAGTGGCATTTTTCAATACATTGGCACCTGTCCAAAATAAACGACCGTCGGGCAAGGCAACTTCTAAATTTAATACATAATCTTTTGTTACGCCATACTTTACCGCTTTTGGACCACCACTATTTTCAGCCAAATTTCCACCAATAAAACAACTTCCTTTACTAGCAGGATCAGGTGGGTAAAAAAGTCCTTTGGCTTCAACCGCTTCTTGAAAAACTTGAGTAATCACACCAGGTTCTACAGTAGCTTGTAGGTTTCGTTCATCGATTTCCAAAATTCGATTCATTTTTTCCATGCTGAGGAGAACACCACCGTGGATGGGCAGCGCACCACCACTTAATCCTGTTCCAGCACCACGAACTGTTAACGGAATTTTTCGCAGATTGCAGTGTTTCAATACAGCAGCAATTTGATTAGCAGTTTGAGGAATTAGAACCACTTGTGGTAAAAAATGCAAGTCTTCCGTGTAATCGTGGTCATACTCTTTCAAGCGATTTTGATCAACAACAACTTGGTCCTTTCCTACAAGGGCTTCAAAATGAATTAAATCCTCATCATTTATTCTACCCCACACTAAAGTATCGTACATGGTTAAATTAAATTTTATTCTTTTCAAATTTGGTTAAATTCGGCATTCTAAAATAATAGAGACCAAAGAAAAACAATAGATTTATGAAAAAAATAGTTGCATTGCTACTTTTAGCCACTCAATTAATCGCTTATCAAGCTTTAGCTCAAATTGAACAAGTTGACAAAGAACCACCTGTAGACCGAGAAGTTTCTGTTGAAATCGAGAAAAAGAAAATCAGTTTATCTGATATTTGGAAAACTTATGAATTTAATCCTGAAAGTGTTCGTGGGCTTCGTTCAATGAATGATGGTTTGCATTACACCGTACTTGAAAGAGGCGAAAAAGGCAATCAATTGGTTAAATACAATTATAAGTCTGGTAAAAAAATGGCAACATTAATTGATGCAACAGATTTAAAATTCAATGGAGAAACTATTTCCATGGATGATTATCAATTTTCAGCAGATGAAAAAAAGGTTTTAATTGCCAATGAAGTGGAAGCCATTTACCGAAGGTCAAGCAAGGCTTATTATTATGTATATGATTTAAAAAGCAAAAAGTTGGAGCAACTTTATGATGGTGAAAAACAATTGTATGCCGATTTTTCTCCTCAGGGAAACAAGGTAGCTTTTGTCGTTAACAACAATTTATTTTACAAAGATTTTGCAACTAATAAAACAATTCAAATCACGACAGACGGAGAAAAAAACAAAATAATCAATGGAGCCTCAGACTGGGTGTATGAAGAAGAACTAGAACTTTCAAAAGCCTTTGAATGGTCACCTGACGGAGAAAAAATAGCGTTTTATCGATTTGATGAAAATGCCGTAAAACAATGGAACATGAAAATGTATGACGGGCTCTACCCTTCTGATTATCAATTTAAATATCCAAAAGCTGGTGAAGAAAATGCCAAGGTTTCAATTAAAATTTATCAATTGAAAGCAGCTAAAACAATTGATGTAAAACTCAATCAAGCTTATGAGTATTTGACTTCAATAAAATGGACGAAGAATTCAAATCAATTGGCTGTGATGAGTTCCAACCGTCATCAAAATGAGTTAAAAATTAATCGTGTAAATGCGGAAGATGGAAGCAGTAAAGTCATTCATACCGAAAAAAGTGACACCTACATTGAAATGCCTTTTGAGGTTCACTTTTCTGAAGATCAAAACTATTTTTTAATCCTCAGTGAGAAAAGCGGATTCAAACACCTCTACTTGTACAACATCGATGGCAGTTTAAAGAATCAACTTACCAAAGGTAATTGGGAGGTGACTGAATTCTACGGAATGGATGAAAAAAACAAGGTATTGTATTATCAATCTGCTGAAAGAAGTCCAATAGATAGAAACATTTACAGCATTGACTTTAACGGAAAAAATAAAAAGGAAATCAGCTCAAAAACGGGAACAAATTCTGCTGTTTTCAGTAAAAGCTTTGCTTATTTTATCAATTACCACACAAGGGCAAATGACCCTTACTACATCAGTTTGCAAAACAATTCTGGAAAAGAAATTCGGGTTTTAAAAGACAATGAAGCGCTTAAGAAAAAGCTGGAAACTTATGAAATCAGTCCAAAGACTTTTTTTAGTTTCAAAACTTCTGAAGGAGTAGAATTAAATGGTTGGATGATTAAACCTGCAGATTTCAATCCAAATCAACAATATCCAGTGTTTTTAACTATATATGGTGGTCCAGGTTCACAAACTGTGACCAACTCTTGGGGTGGAGCCAATTACTTTTGGCACCAACATTTAGCTCAAAGAGGTTACATTGTAGTTTCAGTAGACAACAGAGGTACAGGAGCCCGTGGTGCTGATTTTAAAAAAATCACTTACAAGCAATTGGGTAAATACGAAACCATGGATCAAATTGAGACTGCAAAATACCTGGCTAGTTTAGACTATGTTGATGGAGCTAGAATTGGCGTTCAAGGATGGAGTTACGGTGGCTACATGTCATCACTTTGTATTTTAAAAGGAGCAGCCTATTTTAAAGCTGCAATTGCAGTTGCTCCTGTTACCAATTGGCGCTTTTATGATTCAATTTACACGGAACGATACATGCAAACTCCGCAAGAAAATGAAGAGGGTTATGATGACAACTCCCCTATCAATCATGTAGAAAAGTTAGAAGGAAAATACCTTTTAGTTCACGGAATGGCTGATGATAACGTGCATTTGCAAAACACTACAGAGATGATTAATGCACTCGTTAAGGCCGATAAACAATTTGATTTATTTGTTTATCCCAATAGGAATCATGGCATTTATGGCGGAAACACTCGTTATCATTTGTATCAAAAAATGACTGATTTTATAGAAAGTAACCTTTAAAGCTTAATTATCAAAAAAAAATATATTTTTATCGAAATTTTAATTTAACTAAACTTTATGAAGACTCCAACAAATAAGATTGCCGATATCCCTTCAGAAAAACAACCAGCGGGTTTAATGACCTTGTTTTTCTCAGAAATGTGGGAGCGTTTCTGTTATTACGGGATGCGCACACTTTTAACACTATACTTAGTAAAATCTTTAATGAAAGGCGATGCTGAAGCATCCTTAATTTATGGAGCTTATACAGGATTAGTTTACGCTGCACCTATTTTAGGAGGCAAAATGGCTGATAAATACCTTGGATATCGTTATGCTGTAATGTTGGGTGCAATTTTAATGGCTATTGGCGAGTTTTTAATTCTCGGTGGCAATGAAACCATGTTATTAATTGGAATGGGAGCAATTATTATAGGCAATGGCTATTTTAAAGCGAATATTTCTACCATTGTTGGAAAACTCTACCACGACAATGACCCAAGAAGGGATTCTGGATTTACGATATTTTACATAGGCATTAACATAGGAGCACTTCTTGCAACAACACTTGTTGCCTATGTGGGTGAAACTTACGGATTTAAATATGGTTTTGGACTTGCCGGTATAGGGATGCTTGCTGGACTTTTAATTTTTTGGTCTGGAAGAAAAAACTATGCAGCTGCAGAGGGTTTAGAAATCACAGAAGCTGGAAAAAAGAAACTTGGTCCTATTACTTATGTTCAAGCTATAACCTATGGTTCGCTGTTATTAATACCATTGTGCTATATCCTAATTCTAAAAAATGAATTCATGGATTACATTTTACTTGGTTTGTTTTTATACATATCAATAGCAATGGTTAAATCTGGCATTAAAGAAGATCAAGAAAAAAACATTTCTATTTGGAAAGATCGAATGATTGCATTGATTATTTTCATGATAATTAACATAACATTTTGGGCATGTTTTGAACAAGCCGGTACCTCATTGACTTTATTTGCAGACCGAAATGTAGATCGTGGTATTTTAGGATGGGATATGCCTGCATCTATGACCCAGTTTTTCAATCCATTTTTCATCATCACCTTTGGATCAATTTTCTCAGTAATGTGGGTAAAGCTCTCTAAAATGGGTAAAAATCCAAGCATCCCAATGAAGTTTTCGCTGGGTATCTTACAATTAGGCCTAGGATTTTTAGTTACATTAGTTGGTTTACAATTTGTAAATGATTCTTTCCAAGTTCCATTATTGACTCTTGTTTTTGTTTATCTATTACATACAACAGGAGAATTATTTTTATCTCCTATTGGGTTATCAATGGTTACTAAACTTTCTCCAAAATCAGTCTCTGGAACAGCTATGGGAGCATGGTTTTTAAGTTTTGCAATAGCCAATTACGTTGGTGGCAAAATTGCTGCCCTAACTGGAGGACATGGTGATGACGGTGTTGCCTTAACTTCTGAAGAAGGCTTAGCAAAATACACCGAAGTTTTCTCTACAATTGGCTATGTTTTGTTAAGTATTGCTGTTTTAATAGCAATATTTAATAAACCCCTCAAAAAACTCATGCACGGAGTAGAGTAAAAAATAGATTAAAATACAATCAATAAAACGGCAGCAACTATTTGCTGCCGTTTTTTATTTTAGTGTATCTGAAAACATGAAACCAGTAACAATTGTTACTTTAATAAATTTGATAAACACCTAATTTTACAGCTATCTGAATTTGATACAAAATGGAATACTTTTTTGAGGCTTTTCTAAATACATTAAATTGGACTTGGAATTCCATCACATTTCAAGTGCCGTGGTACACCAATTATTTTTGGGGTTTAATAACCTTATCGCTATTAGTATGGGGCTTAGAAATACTTTTTCCATGGAGAAAAAATCAAAAAGTAATCCGAAAAGACTTTTGGCTTGATGCTTTCTACCTATTTTTTAATTTCTTCATTTTTGCAATTGTAATTAGCGGTGTTTATGCTTTATTGGAACTCGGATTCGGCAAAGTCGGTCTGAGTTTGCAAAGCTTTGCTCTGATAGATCTTACAGCCTTCCCATTTTGGGCTGAATTACTTCTATTTTTCTTGTTATTGGATTTTGTGCAATGGTTCACACATGTGATGCTCCATAAAATACCTGCATTTTGGGAGTTTCATAAAGTTCATCACTCTGTAAAAGAAATGGGCTTTGCTGCTCATCTTCGTTACCATTGGATGGAAAACATCCTCTATAAACCACTAAAGACCGTTGCCATTATGTTGCTAGGAGGCTTCGAACCTGAGCAAGCTTACATCGTGCACTTTACTGCCATTAGCATTGGCCATTTAAATCATGCCAATATAAAATTAACATATGGTCCTTTGAAATATATTTTCAATAATCCTGTGATGCATTTATACCATCATGCTTATCATCTTCCAAAAGGACGCTTTGGAATCAACTTCGGGATTAGCTTGAGTCTTTGGGACTACATTTTCGGAACTCATCACGTTCCCGATCAAAATGGAGAAATTGAATTGGGCTTTGAAGGTGATGATCAATTCCCTAAAGACTTTATCGGGCAAAGTTTATATGGATTTAGAAAGAAAAAAGAGTAAAGCAATTAAAATCAGTTATAAAACAAACGCATTTAAAGTCTGCTCATTATTTTTAATTAATAATCTTCAAACTTTCGTCTTCAAACTTCCATTTTTACTTCAAAGTAGTTGGACAAACATAATCTGTTGTAGGAATGCTTAACTTTTTAATTTGATCCATCCCTCCTTCTACATTTATAAGGTTATGAATGCCTCGAGATTTTAAGATTGAACTTGCAATTACTGAGCGATAACCACCGGCACAATGCACATAAAAGTCTTCCTGATCTGGAAATGCTTCTAAATGGTTGTTTAAAAAATCTAAGGGTGTATTGTTAGCATTTTCAACATGCTCAGCTTGATACTCACTTTGTTTTCTAACATCAAAGGTTGGGTGCTTGCTATAATTCTTTTCATACATTTCAGGAGAAATTGATTGAACTTTGTCTATTTCTTTTCCAGATTTTTCCCAAGCTTCAAACCCTCCTTTCAAGAATCCTAGAGTATGATCAAAGCCAACACGAGCTAAGCGTGTAACAGCTTCTTCTTCTCTTCCTTCAGGTGCTACAATTAAAATTGCTTGTTTCACATCAGCTATTAAAGCACCAACCCATGGTGCAAAGTCTCCATCTAGTCCAATAAAAATTGATTGAGGAATATGTCCTTTTACAAAATCATTTTGATAACGTACATCTAAAATTACTGCAGCTGTTTCATTCGCTGCTGCCTCAAAGGCATCTGGAGAAAGTGCTTGAGTACCTCTTAGTAATATTTTATCGATATCTTCATACCCTTCCTTGTTCATTTTTACATTCAAAGGAAAATATTGTGGCGGAGGAAGTAAACCATCTGTTACTTCTTTCACAAATTCTTCTTTAGTCATGTCTGCTCTCAACGCATAATTTACCTTTTTTTGGTTGCCTAAAGTATCAACTGTTTCCTTCATCATGTTTTTACCACAAGCAGAACCTGCTCCATGCGCAGGATAAACAGTAACATCATCAGCCAAAGGCATGATTTTATTTCTCAAGCTGTCAAAAAGAATTCCCGCTAAATCTTCTTGTGTCATATTAGCAGCTTTTTGAGCTAAATCAGGTCGACCTACATCTCCAAGAAATAAGGTATCTCCTGTAAAAATCGCGTGGTCTTTCCCATTTTCATCTTTCAATAAATAGGTGGTACTTTCCATGGTATGACCTGGAGTGTGCAGTGCTGTTATAGTAATTTTTCCTAAATGAAAAACCTCACCATCTTTAGCAATGTGTGCTTCAAAAGTTGGTTTTGCAGTAGGTCCATAAATAATCTTCGCACCAGTTTCCTTTGCCAAAGTAATATGACCACTTACAAAATCAGCATGAAAATGTGTTTCTAAAATATATTTCACTTTTGCATTGGCTTTAGCAACTTTCTCTAAGTAAGGCTTCACTTCTCTAAGTGGATCAATGATTGCTACTTCGCCATCACTTTCGATGAAATAAGCACCTTGTGCTAAACATCCCGTATATATTTGTTCGATTTTCATAGTAGTGTATTTAAATTTATTAGTCAAAATTACGATGCTTTAAATGAAACATCAGTTACATTTGTTACGCTAGTTCAAATTACTTTTTTGATAATTAAATTTCAATTAGCCAATTGAAAATAAATTATTTAAGAAAATTCTTTAATTAAAATATATGCCGCCATTAATAAAACAAACCATCCAAAGGCAGTTTTCAATTTTTTACCATCAATCCATTGATTTAAGAATATTCCAATAAATATACCGACAACAGAAAAACCACTGAATGACAATAGGAAAGCCCAATCCATTTCTAAATTTTGAACATCTCCAATAAAGCCAATTAAGGATTTAACTGCAATAATCATCAGAGAGGTTGCTACTGCTTTTTTCATTGGTAATTTGGCAAGTAAAACCAAAGCAGGAATAATCAAAAATCCACCTCCTGCCCCAACTAAGCCTGTTAGCACTCCAACAACAATTCCCTCAATAATTATTAGCGGATAATTAAACTTCAAGGCTTGTGCGTTTTCAACACCCTCCTCTTTACGATTGTTTCGAATCATTGAAACAGCAGCTAATAGCATAATAATGGCAAAGAAAACCATGATGGCAATATTCTTTGTCATTTCAAAGTCATCGATAAAAAACAAACTCTCAGGAATGGCAGGTAAAAGGTACTTCCTTGTAATGTACACTGCAAAAAATGCTGGAATAGCGAAGATGATTCCTGTTTTAAAGTCTACTTGTTTTTTAGGAATGTTTCGAATCAATCCAACCAAAGCTGTGATTCCAACAATGAAAAGGGAATATGCAGTAGCAAGAACTGGCTCAATTGCAAGCAAATAAACTAAAATTGGAACAGTTAAGATAGAACCACCACTGCCAATTAAACCAAGGGTTAAACCAATTAGTATTGCCAAAAAATAACCTAATAGCTGGATTAAATCCATAAGCACACGTTTTTGACAAAACTAAAACTATTGTGGCTTAGTGCAAGTAACATGGGTTACAATGCAATGATTTTAATCCTATTTCTAAGCAATTTGATGTGTCCATCATTTTCAAGGCGCTTTAAAAGACGAGAAATCACAACCCTTGATGTGTGTAGTTCATAAGCAATGTCTTGATGTGTATTTTGAATGTATCCATCTTTTGAAAGTTTCGATTTCTCTCTCAAATATTCTAATAATCGCTCATCCATTTTCAAAAAAGCAATTTTATCAATGGTTCCAAGCATTTCCATCATGCGGTTGTGGTAGCTATTAAGCACAAAGTTTCGCCAACTTTTATAATTGGTCATCCATTCCTCCATTTTTTCGATTGGAATCATGATTAGTTTGGTATCCATTTCTGCAATTGCTCTAATTTCACTTTTCTGATTGCCAAGACAACAAGTCATTGTCATGGCACAAGTATCACCCCCTTCTAAAAAATAGAGCAATAGTTCATCTCCCTTTTCATCTTCTCGCAACACCTTTATTGCTCCGGAAATTAAAATTGGCATTGATCGAATCGTTTTACCGATATCCATCAAAACCTCTCCTTCTGAAATCTCTTTTACAATAGCAGCTTGATTAATTTCTTCAATTAGTTCTGGCTCAAATAATGTCCCAAAATATGCCTTTAAATCTTCACTCATTTTCTTTCTACCTTACTTAAAAATCATAAAACTAATCATTTGCTGCCTTTTTAATGGCCATCTTAGTAAGTGTATCAAAATATTCCCCACTGTATGGTCCATACCAATTTAACTCTCTTGTTTCTCGATAGTGTTTATGGTAGTATTTATCCGGTGGCACATAACCGATGTAATCACCATTAAAGGTGGTAAACATCAACTCCATTCCGTTTTGATTGGCAAGTTTTTCCCAATCTTCATAAAAAACTCCTGAAAGCTCAGCAGCCGAAGAAATAAAAAGCAGATTTCCCAATTGAACAATGTCCATTTTTGGAGTTGAGGGACCGATAATTTTATCGAAAAGCCAAGGCTTAAATCGGTAGTTATCCGTAACTCTAAATTGTGGTTCACCAAGTTGAACTTGAAGTTCAGCTATTTTCATTAGAGTCGAATCAATTTCAACCGTATGTGAATTATTTTTATTGACCTCTTTGTATAAATCTATTGCATAATTTTCTGTCGTGTTCTCGTTTTTATCTGGAATAATGGGTGAATGACTGCCAACTGCACCCGCCATATACATTGCCATTTGAAACGAATCTTTTTTTTCTAATTCCATTTCTAAAAAGTGAGGGTAATCTCCCGACAAACCCATGAATCGGCTACTCAGGGTTGTTGCATGTGCACTGTAACTGAATAGTATTGCTTTCTCACCTGATTTTTTAATAAAATGAAGTTGTCTGACAAAAGAATCTACCGGATCATCGTGAATAAAGCGGTTTCGAACCAAGTTAGCTGTAATACTTTTTTTATAAAGCAACTGAGCAGTATCCATAGCCGCCAAACTATTTTTTAAAGCTAAAACTGTTTTAATTGCAATTCGTTGCACTGTAGCGGAATCAAAGCCTCCATACATTATATCACTCAATAAACCTTTCATGTGTCCACCAAAGCCGCTGTGAGTATGACTTGCAGTAAAGTAAAAGTGGTCAATTGATAACTTCTCAGATTGAATAGTAGCTAAAATTTCTTTTGACAAATAGGGATGAATAATCATGAATGGATAAGCTAAAAAAGCAACTTTTTGCTGTCCGTTAGATACAATAATCGATTTAACAAAACTGCTATCTAGTACAAATTCATACTCTCCTCTTGGTCTAAAACCAACTAATTCAACTGGTTCTTCAGGAGTTATATTTTCACTAGCCCACCCTGCCGACCAAAAAGTACCTTCACTTTCTTCTAATTTTAAAGTACTAAGATTTTCTATAGTCTCCTTGTAGTAATCTTGTTCGGTTAGCGGCTCACGATTCACTGGAGTGAGAAGAAAAATAGCTGCAATCAATAAAACAATAAAGATTGTTAGCAATACTTTGAGTAAACCCTTAAGAAACCTCATGGCACGAAATTATACCAAAATTATTGAAGTAATTGAATTGGTTCTCCCTTTATGACTTGTTTTGAATTCTCTTACTCAAAAAAAGCAGCTCAATAAAACCAATAAAAATTACAGTGTAAGCCATTAACTCGATGCTTTCTTCCGAAACTTCTTTTATCATTCTAAGGTAGTTATCGCCCATAAAATTCATCCAAATGTGCTTATTTCCATAAATTCTTGAAAAAACAATTAGAAGTATTCCACCTAACATAATTATTCCAAAAGGGGCAGTCTCTTTAAGTGCGAGTACATCCGACTTTAAAAGCACTCTTTTCTTGTAAAAGTATATAATGGAAGGTATTAAAATAATAAGAACTCCAACTTGCCATGCTCCTTTAAAAAAATTATCAGATAAATAATTATTGAACTCTCTAATAAAAAAGACGGAAGAAAATGCAACTAAGAACAAAATAAATGTTTTATATTGGTCTGTTTTTCTGCTATAAAACCATCCGATAATAGCTATCAAAAACAACATTGCTTCTTGAGCCATTTCAGTGTAAGAATCTTCAGCAGATTGCAATTGAGTTGAATCTAAAAACACAAATCCAGCCGAAATACTCAGTATCAAAGAATATAGAAAAATTCGAATTACAATTGTTAACATTGAATTTATTTTGTTTTAACAAAAGTCGAAATTTTAATTCAATCTTATGATACTATTGATAAAACTTATCAATGAGGTTTGTAAGCTATAGCTAAAATAAATGGATTTGTGAATATCTTGTTCTTAATTTTCAACTAAAAATACAACAGATGGATAATGCTTCGCTTAATTTTAATGATTGAAAATAAAAGGGATTATGCAACAATACCACGAGCTTTTACAGCGCATTTTAAAAGTAGGAATCAAAAAAGAAGACCGAACAGGAACGGGAACCATTAGTGTTTTTGGCCATCAAATGCGCTTTGATTTGAGCGAGGGCTTTCCCTTAGTTACTACCAAAAAAGTACACTTACGCTCCATTATTCATGAATTACTGTGGTTTTTAAGTGGTGATACCAACATTCGCTACTTAAAAGAAAATGGTGTAAGCATTTGGGACGAATGGGCAGATAAAGATGGCAATTTAGGCCCTGTTTATGGTTCGCAGTGGCGTTCTTGGCCAACACCAGACGGAAAAAACATCGACCAAATCTCAACTGTTGTCAATCAAATCAAGAATAATCCAGATTCGCGAAGAATTATCGTAAGCGCTTGGAATGTCGCTGAAATTGAAAACATGGCGCTTCCACCCTGTCACGCCTTCTTTCAATTTTACGTAGCCGATGGTAAACTCTCTTGCCAGCTCTATCAACGCAGCGCTGATACTTTTTTAGGAGTGCCTTTTAACATCGCATCTTACGCCCTTTTAACAATGATGGTAGCTCAAGTTTGTGATTTAAAAGTTGGTGTCTTCGTTCATACTTTAGGTGATGCTCATTTATATTCCAATCACTTGGAGCAGGCCAAAGAGCAGTTGAGCAGAGATTTTCGTCCCTTACCACAAATGAAGATTAACCCTAATGTGAAAAATATTTTTGATTTTAAATTCGAAGATTTTAGTTTAGAAAATTATGACCCTCATCCGCATATTAAAGCAGCGGTGGCTGTCTAGTCTTCGACTTCATCTCGACAATGATCGAAACTCAGTCTCGAACTGAAGTAATTAAAATGTTGAAGCTAATAAAATAAAAACGTGATTATATCCCTCATAGCAGCAGTAACAGAAAACAACGTAATTGGAAAAAACAATGACTTGCCTTGGCATTTACCAGATGATATGAAGTTTTTTGTGCAAACCACAAAAGGCCATCACATATTAATGGGTAGAAAAAACCTCGAATCGTTTGGTAAATTACTACCAAACAGAACAAACATAATTCTAACCCGCGATACCAATTTTAAATTCGAAGGAGCTGCCATTTTTCACGACCTAAAAGAGGCAATACAGTTTGCAAAAGACAATGGTGAAGAAGAATTAATGATTATTGGTGGTGGTGAAATCTATTTACAAGCACTCTCAATGACAAATAGAATTTATCTCACCAGGGTACACACATCTATTGAAGGAGATACATTTTTTCCTGAAATTAACAAAAGTCAATGGAAACTAATTAGTGAAGATCATCATCCTAAAGATGAGCGACACATTTATGATTTCAGCTTTCAGCTTTGGGAAAGAAAATAAATAGCATCAATCTTTAACATCCTAATTTAAGAAGCCACCTTCAACTTTTTCAAAGAGGATTTATCAAACTGACGTTTAGCGTAATCTAAAGTTATGTTCAAATTCTCAATCACCTTTTTAGAGGGCGTTTCAAACATGTTTTCCAATAAAATGGCTTCACAAATAGAACGCAAACCTCTTGCACCAAGTTTGTATTCCAATGCTTTTTCAACAATAAAGTCCAATACTTTTTTATCAAAACTCAAAACGATGTTATCCAATTCAAACAAAACAATGAACTGTTTGAGAATGGCATTTTTAGGTTCAGTTAAAATACGTTTTAATGCTGAAGCATCAAGTGGCTCCAAGTAACTCACAATTGGAATCCTTCCTATTAACTCTGGAATTAATCCGAAAGAACGGATATCAGAAGGAGTGACATATTTTAGTAGATTTTCTTTTTCTACGATGTAGTTTTCATTCTTGGTTTTAAAACCAAGTGCTCCTGTATTCATTCGCTTGGCAATCACTTTCTCAATCCCTGAAAAAGCACCTCCACAGATAAAGAGAATGTTTTGAGTATTGATTGAAACCATTTTTTGTTCAGGGTGCTTTCTTCCTCCTTGTGGTGGAACATTTACAGTTGCACCTTCCAATAATTTCAATAAAGCTTGTTGAACACCTTCACCAGAAACATCTCTTGTAATCGAAGGATTATCCCCTTTTCTGGCAATTTTGTCAATTTCATCAATAAAAACAATGCCTCTTTCAGCTTTTGCAACATCAAAATCAGCTGCTTGAAGCAAACGAGATAAAATGCTTTCAACATCTTCACCAACGTATCCTGCTTCTGTTAAAACGGTAGCATCTGCTATGCAAAACGGCACATCTAATAAACGTGCAATCGTTTTAGCTAAAAGCGTTTTTCCACTTCCTGTCTCGCCTACTAATAAAACATTCGATTTATCAACCTCAATGTCACGCATCAAGGAAGCTTTGGTAATTCGCTTGTAGTGATTATAGACAGCAACAGACAACACTTTTTTGGCATCGTCTTGTCCTATTACGTACTCGTCAAGGTGCTCCTTAATCTCTTTTGGCTTGCGAATAACTAATTTTAAATCTTGATTTGAAGGCTGAACTTCTTCTTTAACAATTTCCCCCGCTTGTAAGATGCAATTATCACAAATGTGACCTGTAATTCCGGCAATCAATACATTCGTATCTCGCTTGTCTCGGCCACAAAAAGAACAATGAATAGTTTCTTTATCTTTCATGAGGGATTTTATTTAAGAAATCAATTTTATAAAAACTCAGTTGCTTATTTCTTCTCAAGCACTTCGTCAATCATTCCGTATTCTTTTGCTTCTGGAGCTGACATCCAATAATCTCGATCAGAATCTTTCTCAACTCTTTTATAATCTTGCTTTGAGTGGGAAGAAATAATATCATAAAGTGCTTTCTTCATTTTTAAAATTTCTTTCACTGCAATCTCCATATCAGATGCCTGTCCTTGAGTGCCACTCATCGGCTGATGAATTAAAACTCTTGAGTGTGGCAATGCAGTTCTTTTTCCTGCTGCACCTGCACAAAGTAAAACCGCTCCCATTGAAGCTGCAATTCCTGTACAAATCGTAGCAACATCTGGAGCAATGTATTGCATGGTATCGTAAATACCCAAACCGGCATAAACTGATCCTCCCGGAGAGTTCAAGTAAATTTGAATGTCTTTTTTTGCATCTGCCGACTCCAAAAACAACAATTGCGCTTGAATAATATTGGCAACCTGATCGTTAATTCCTGTTCCTAGAAAAATAATTCTATCCATCATCAATCTAGAGAAAACATCCATTTGAGCAACGTTTAATTGACGTTCTTCAATGATGTAAGGAGTCATAGAAGATTCTATGTAATTCTCAACATGCATGCTGTTTAAGCCTCTGTGCTTAGTTGCATAACTTCTAAATTCTTTACCGTAGTCCATTGTTTTATATTTCTAGTTATTTCTTTTTTTCTCCGCTAATTTAAGGAAATCATCATAGCTAACTTCACGTTCCTTGATTTTTACCGCTTTAAGGTAAACTTCTCTTAATTTAGTTTGTAAGATTTGGTCGTAAAGCCTTCTAGCCTCATCTTGATTGCCCAAAATTCGGTCAGCTGTTTCTTCCATTTCAGCTTCTCCCATAAAATTTTGTCCCATGCTCGCCAATTGCTGACGAATCATATCGATGGTATGTGCTTTTAAATCCTCTCTACTTACCTCAACATTGTGGTCTTTGACTAATTTATTTTCAATCAATTGCCATTTTAAACCAGTTGCGTATTGTTCGTATTCTTCTTCAATTTGCTCTTTAGTCACTGGCTTTTCGTTGGCAACCTGCAACCATTTTTTCATAAAGTTATCAGGCAATTGCAGTTTCGCTTTTTTAAGCAAATAGTCTTGAATTTCTCTTTCCAATAATTGAACACCGGAGTTATTGTAACCCTTCTCCATTTCCGCTCTAATTTTCTCCTGCATTTCAGCTTCAGATTTTACATTATCCTTGCCATAAATCTTATCAAAAAACTCTTGATTTAAAGTAGCTGGCTCCATTCTATTGATTTTTTCAATAGAAAATTGAAATTCAGACTTTTGATCTTTTATGTATTTTTCTTCAATTCCCAACCACGATGCAACATAATTTGCACTAGCAATGTTTTGTGGTTTAAATTTTATTACATCACCTATTTTTTTACCAATAAAAGCTTTGCGGTCTCCTTTTTTCTCGATTGAACGCAAATTCAATACGGTTTGATTGCTGATCCCTTCTTCTTTTACTTTTCCCTTTTCCAATTCTTGAAAAGTTCCATAAAGCATGTCTTCTTCTTCAGCTTGGTTCACCTCAACCATTTTGCCGTATTGCTTGGCAATTTCATTGATTTGCTCGTTCACCATTTTATCGGTAACCTTGATTTTATACTGGTCAAACTTGTCTTTCTCGCTCAAGCTAACGTTAACTTCAGGAGCAAGGCCTAATTCATAGGTAAAATCAAACTCTTTTTGTTTTTCCCAATCAATGTTTCTATCTGATTCTTCTTTTGGCAAAGGATTTCCAAGAATGTTTAGTTTTTCTTCACCAATGAATTTATTTAACTTTTCAGATAATAAACGGTTAATTTCATCGACTAAAATATTGGTTCCCACCATTTTTTTAATCATGCCCATTGGCACCATTCCCGGTCTAAATCCGGGCATTTTTGCTTGTTTGCGGTAGTTTTTTAAAGCTTGTTCTACTTTGTCTTTGTAGTCAGTCTCTCCAATCTTAATTGTTACTTCAGCATTCAGCTGATCAATGTCTTTTTTTACTACTTCCATCTTTGAATTTTATTTTAAAAAAAATGGCGTAGAAGCTAAGCCTTACGCCATTTATTTGGTGCGGATGAAGGGACTCGAACCCCCAAGCCTCGCGGCACTAGATCCTAAGTCTAGCGTGTCTACCAATTTCACCACATCCGCATTGCAAGAATAAACGAACAACTGCTTCTTCAAACAGGACGGCAAAAGTACTATTTTTTTAAATATAATGAAGGAATTTGATTGGGGAATTTAGGATTGATTTTTAAATCAAAAAAAAATAATAACTCTTTAATAACAACCTTAATATCATCAAATCTAACTACCATTTTCTTAATACCTTTGTTCATCAAAAAACAAGCACATGACAATTGATCCTAAAGAAACATCACTTGGTAAATTACACCATCACTTATTAAGCGCGGTTGGACCTCGTCCAATTGCTTTCGCCTCCACTGTCGATAAAGACGGTAATCGAAACCTAAGCCCTTTTAGTTTCTTTAATGTATTCAGTGCCAATCCGCCGATTGTAATTTTTTCTCCTGCCAAAAGCGGCAGAACCAACACTCAAAAAGACACTTACCACAATGTGAAAGAAACCATGGAAGTGGTAATCAACATTGTCAACTATCCAATCGTTCAGCAAATGTCGCTTTCAAGCACGGCTTACGAAAAAGGAGTAGATGAATTTGTAAAATCAGGCCTTACGCCTATTGCTTCCAAATTGGTGAAGCCAGCAAGAGTAAAAGAATCTCCGGTGCAATTGGAATGCAAAGTTCGTGAAGTGATTGAATTGGGCGATGAAGGTGGCGCAGGCAACTTAATCATTGCCGAAGTAGTTTTAATGCACATCAATGATGACTTACTCGATGAAGAAGGCGCCATTGATCAAACAAAAATTGATTTAGTCGGTCGAATGGGAGGTGATTATTATGTTCGTGCATACGGTGATGCGTTATTTGAAGTACCCAAACCCATCCGCCAAAAAGGCATTGGAGTAGATCAACTTCCTGAAAAAATTAGAACGAGTAAAATATTATCTGGAAACGACCTTGGGATGTTAGGCAATGTAGAAGCTTTACCATCAGAAAAAGTTGTAAAGAATTATTCCCAGAGCAACACAATCCCAGATTCTTGGGAAGAAAAACAGCGACTTGCAAAAGATTTGTTGTGCGATGCAAAAATTGATGAGGCATGGAATGTATTACTAAGCTAGCTCATCAATCAGCAAGACCTTCAACTTTAAACAAATAAAAAAGCCTCACTAAAAATTAGCGAGGCTTTTGTTTTGTTGTAAAAAACGATGACTACTTTTCTTCATCAGTTGTAGCTTCTGTCTTTTTATCAAACTTTTTATATCTGTTTTTGAATTTATCGATTCTACCTGCAGTATCAACTAATTTCATTTTTCCAGTAAAGAATGGGTGAGATTTATGAGAAATCTCTAATTTAATTAAAGGATATTCGTTTCCGTCTTCCCACTCAATTGTGTCTCTTGTTTCTGCTGTTGAACGGCTCATAAATGAGTAATCATTAGACATGTCTTTAAACACAACTTTTCGATAATTCTCCGGATGGATTTCTTTTTTCATGATGCTTTTTACTTAAAAAAATTGGAGCGCAAATATACGATTAATTCATTTTCAAACAAATCACAATCATTTTTATTTAAAGGGATTTAATTTTAACGTATATTTAATGATTACAAAAGAAAGCAGTGGAGCTTTTCTTCTCTTTTTAGCTATTTTTTTTGCAATTTAGCAGCTTAAAATATTCAAGCATGACAAAAGTTCATAATTTTAGTGCAGGGCCTTGTATTCTACCGCAAGAAGTTCTGCAAAAAGCATCTGAGGCAGTTAAAGATTTCAACGGTTTAAACCTTTCTTTGATAGAAATTTCTCATCGAAGCAAAGATTTTATTGATGTAATGGAAAATGCGAGAGCACTCGTGAAAGAATTACTTGACGTTCCAGATGGATATCAAGTTCTCTTTTTGCAAGGTGGAGCTAGTTTGGGCTTTTTAAAAGCAGCTTATAACTTTATGCCAAAAGGTGGAAAAGCAGCATACCTCAACACTGGTGTTTGGGCAAAAAAAGCAATCAAAGAAGCAGGAATAGTTGGTGATGTTGTAGAAGTTGCGAGTAGCGAAGATAAAAACTACAGTTATATTCCTAAGAATTATGGGATCCCTAATGATGCTGCTTACTTGCATTTCACCTCAAACAATACGATCTATGGAACTCAATTTAAGCAGTTTCCAATAAGTAGAATTCCACTTTTGTGTGATATGTCATCTGATATTTTTAGCAAAAAAATTAAAGTTTCAGATTTTGATTTGATTTATGCCGGAGCACAAAAAAACATGGGTCCTGCAGGAACAACGCTTTACATTGTAAAAGAAAGTAGTTTGGGTAAAACAGGAAATAAGATTCCTACCATGCTCGACTTAGAAACACACATTGCCAAAGATTCAATGTTTAATACACCACCTGTTTTTCCAATTTATGTAAGCATGTTGACGCTTGAATGGTTGAAAAAAAATGGAGGAGTTAGTTGGATTGAAGGCGTTAATCAAGCTAAAGCTGACCTTATTTATAGTGAAATTGATCGAAATTCCCTTTTTGTTGGAAATACTGAAAAAGAAGATCGTTCAAACATGAACGCCACCTTTAACTTAGCTAATGAGGCATTACAAGCAGACTTTGATGCTTTGTGGAAAGCTGCTAACATCAGTGGAATAAAAGGGCATCGCTCAGCAGGCGGCTACAGAGCTTCCATGTACAATGCTTTACCTTTAGAAAGTGTGCAAGTTTTAGTTGATGTTATGAAAGAATTAGAAAACAAAAAGGGTTAAGCAACCTAGTTAATCTTTATTTATTCATTTAGAAAGAAAAACATACCATGAAAATTTTAGCCAATGACGGAATAGCAACATCAGGAAAAATAGAATTAGAGAAAGAAGGTTTTACTGTTGTTACTGATACAATTGCTCAAGAAGATTTAATCGATACTATAAATAAGGAAGGCTATGAGGTTTTATTGGTTCGTTCCGCTACAAAAGTGCGTAAAGACTTAATTGATGCTTGTCCCGGTTTAAAAATGATCGGCAGAGGTGGCGTTGGAATGGATAACATTGACGTGGAATATGGAAGAAATAAAGGCATAGAGGTATTTAATACTCCTGCCTCTTCTTCTCAATCTGTTGCTGAACTAGTAATGGCACATTTATTTGGAACTGTGCGTTTTTTATATGACTCTAATCGAGAAATGCCAAAAAACGGAGCTAGTGACTTTAAAGGATTAAAGAAAAAATACGCTAAAGGAATTGAACTAAGAGGAAAAACACTAGGCATTATTGGTTTTGGCAGAATAGGTCAAGAGTTAGCTAGATATGCAATTGGCTGCGGATTGAATGTGTTAGTACACGATAGAAATTCAGGAAATTTTACAATCACTTTAAAAATTTCAGGACAAATAATTGATTGCAATGTTCCTAATATTGGTAAAGAGGATTTATTGAGACAGGCAGATTTTGTGAGTTTAAATATTCCTAGCAGCCTTGAGCCAGTAGTTGGAGCCAATGAGTTTGCACTTATGAAAAAAGGAAGTATTTTGGTGAACGCTTCAAGAGGTGGAACTGTTGATGAGAAAGCATTGATTGAAGCATTAGATTCAGGTAAATTAGCACATGCTGCTTTAGATGTTTTTGACAACGAACCAAACCCTATGAAGGAATTACTCATTCATCCAAAAATTTCATTAAGTCCACATATTGGAGCTGCAACTGAAGAAGCTCAAGATCGAATTGGAACTGAGCTCGCAGAAAATATTATAAATTTTTACGCTAAAGTAAAAGCTTAGACCTCCTTCTAATTTCAAAACATATTTTTTAAACTCCTGTTCTTAAATTGAATAGGAGTTTTTTTACTTTTCATGTATTAGGTGATTTACCTATTTTTTGAGTTTAGGATTTATGCATAGAACTTCACTAAACTGTGCCCCTACTTTTACTGCATAAATTATAACATTATAAAACCAATCGTCATGAAAAAAATAGCCACCTTCTTTTTACTGTCTTTTCTTTTTGGAAGTCTAATTGCACAAAATGGAAGCAGCCTTTTACCTTTTAGTGGAAAAATTTTTACTGAAAGTAAAAAAGATAATAAAGTAACCGTAAAACTATATGATGGAAACAAGCTTGTTTCATCTTACGAAACAAAAGCCAATGGGAAATTCATCATGGATTTAGAAAGAAATAAAAAATACACCGTAGAATTTTCTCAAACGGCATACGTAACAAAAAGAATTAGTATCGATACAAAGGTTAACCCAAAAGAAGTTGAGCTTTTGAAAGAGTTTAAATTTGATGTTGATTTAATTAAAGAAGAAGAAGGAATCAACTATTCCAATTTGGATTTCCCGATTGCTTTAATTGAATTTGAAAAACATAGCGGTCAGTTTGACTACAACAAAGCATACACTGAAAACATGCTAAAAGAACAAGAGCGCATTCTAGGTTCTGATTACAAAATTGCAATGCTTGACTAAAAAGCGATAAATAAAACTTATTGATTTAAGCAATCTCGGTACCAACGAGGTTGCTTTTTTTATTTATACACAAGTGTCCGAAAAAAAATATTTTTAAAAATCGGATGTTGATTTTTAAGCTGTCCCTAGAATTTGTTTTTTGGAAAATGAAATAAATTCTTAGAGAAACCGAGAAGCTTCCATCTGTGATGGAAGATCACTCGGCTGAACTTAGGATTTATAAAATTTGGAAAAAATAAAAATTCAAAGGACGAGTTTTTTTTGTTTAGCTCACTTCTTATTTATTGACTTGTGTTCGTGAATCTTCGATTACGTTTTTTTCACGGCGAAAAAAATGAAAAATATACATTTTTAAAAAGAACCCCTATTGATTTAAATAGCTCAATTGAAATTGCTTAATTTAAAAAATTAATTTATAATCAAGCAGTTAAATCGATATAATTTTGTAATATTAAATTAATATATTGCTTTTATCGGACAACAATGATTTTTATACTATTTGATAATTATCAGATTAGTAATTGATAATTCTTAATCGTGTATTCTTACCTTCGCTTCTCAAAAAAATATAGACTTGGCAAAAGTAATTCCATTCAAAGCTTATAGAGCTTCTAGAGACAAGGTGCACTTAGTAGCATCACGTTCATACATCTCCTATTCAAAGAAAGCATTAATCTCTAAACTTGACGAAAACCCATATACATTTCTACACATTTTAAATCCGGAATACAAAACTCAAAAAAAGACGGAGGCAAATAGTGTTGAGCGTTTTGAAAAGGTAAAAACCAAATTTCAAGATTTCGTAGATCAAAAAATTTTGATTCAAGATGATGCACCCTCCTACTATATTTATCGACAAATAAAAGAAGGGCATGTTTACTTAGGCATTATTGCTTGCGCTTCAGTTGAAGACTATTTTAATCGAGTGATAAAAAAACACGAAGCAACCATCGCATATCGTGAAGAGATTTTTAAAAACTATTTAAAAACAGTTGAAATTAATGCGGAACCGGTTTGTTTTACCTACCCCAATCATTCAACCATTGATAAAATTACTCAAACTACAATCAAGAATCTGCCAGAATATGATTTCACTACCACCAACAAAGACCAACATACTTTTTGGGTCATCAACAATCAAGAAACTGTAAAACAACTTAAGCGTGCCTTCTCGGAAGTGGACTCAATTTACATTGCTGATGGGCATCATCGATCGGCTTCATCGGCATTGTTGGGTAAGGAATTGAAAGAAAGCAACCCAAATCACAAAGGCGATGAGGATTACAACTTTTTTATGGGCTATTTTATACCTGAAAAAGAATTAAAAATCTACGAATTCAACCGACTTATTACTGATCTTGGTCAACTTTCAACAAGCTCCTTTTTAACTCAAATCCAAAAAAACTTTGAAGTCACTGAAATAAACGCTTCAGAGTTTGTTCCAAAACAAAACCATGAAATTGGAATGTACTTAGAGGGAAAATGGTATTGCTTGATTCCAAAGAAAGAATTGTACGATGAAAAAAATGTAGTAGACAGTTTAGATGTTTCCATTTTAACCAATCATTTATTAGCGCCTATTCTAGGAATTGAAGATTTAAGAACCAATGAACGAATTTATTTCAAAGGTGGTTTAGATGGCGTTACAGGGTTAATGGCAGCTGTAAACAAGGGAAAAGCGAAAGTTGCTTTTTCACATTTTCCTGTCAGCATGCAACAATTAAAAGCAATTGCCGATGCCGATCAAATCATGCCACCAAAAAGCACTTGGATTGAACCTAAACTTCGAAGTGGATTAACTGTTTACAGAATAAATGAATTTTTAAATTTATGAGTATTGCCGAGAATCTTCAAAAAATAAAAACAAGTCTTCCATCTAGTGTTTGCTTGGTTGCAGTATCTAAAACAAAACCTGTTGAAATGATTCAAGCAGCTTACGATGCGGGTCAGCGTGTTTTTGGAGAAAATAAAGCACAAGAAATGCAAAGCAAAGCCGAGAAATTGCCAACTGATATTGAATGGCACATGATTGGGCATTTGCAAAGCAATAAAGTAAAATACATTGCTCCTTTTGTGCATTTAATTCATTCTGTTGACAAGCTCAGTTTACTTAAAGAAATCAACAAAAGAGCTGCTCAAAACAATCGAGTTATTGCTGTTTTGTTGCAAATTCACATAGCGAAAGAAGAAAGCAAATTTGGCTTGGACGAAACTGAACTTTTAGAACTATTTGAATCTGATAATTTTGCAGAATTTAAAAATACTCAAGTAGTAGGACTGATGGGAATGGCCACTTTTACAGAAAATACTGCGCAAATTCAATCTGAATTTAACAGCTTGAAAAGCCTTTTTGATGTTACAAAAAATAAATACTTTAAAACTGACTCCAACTTTTCAATTCTCAGTATGGGAATGAGTGGTGATTATGAAGTTGCAATAGAAGCAGGTTCAAACATGGTAAGAATTGGCAGTGCTATTTTTGGAGAAAGAGAGTAAAGTCAATTACGAATCTGTCAATTACGAATTGGAAACCAGTTTTTACAGTTTCAAATTTGGGTCATAACAATTAAATTCAAAGTTTAGTATAGAATCTTGCTTTACTAATTAACCGCAAAGAGCCCAGAGTTTTTCGCAAAAGAGCGCAAAGTTCACCCCATTCTTTTTTTTATAAAATTATTGATACAACCCTTAAGTCTAAAGCAAAGGCTTATGTTCGGACGGGCAGGAAGAAAAAGTGGAATTAAAATAAATCACTTAAAATTCCTACATTGATAGTGTTTTGATTCGTTTTTATGGAGTGATTAGAGAATCTAATACTGATTATTATTATAATTGTCACAAAAATGCTCCTTAATATATATATCGGCCTGTCTGCCGACAAAGGCAGGCATTATACTTACTAGCAAATTATATGAGACATTTAATAACTAAATGGGTATAACACTTATTCAGTGTTATTTTTTAACAGCATAGAAACATAGTTTATATGGCTAGAAGTTTTGCTTCACATAACTGTCGCTGTATCTAAATGTATTTCCATGCAATTCCTTTTCCTTCATAAAATGAAGAATAACTCTATGTTTCATGGTATCTTGCAGCCACTAAAAAAGCAACTGTGGATACTTTTGAAAAATTAAGCCTGTCAAGGCCACTATTAAATGCATTAGATGATTTGGGATTCGTTAGCCCAACTCCTATTCAACAAGAAGCCTTCCCAATTATACGATCTGGAAAAAATACCATTGGTATTTCGCAAACAGGTACCGGCAAAACACTTGCATTTATGTTGCCAATTCTTCAGGACTTGTCCTATTCAAAGCAACTAGCTCCAAGAATTTTAGTTTTAGTTCCCACAAGGGAATTGGTGCTTCAGATTGCAGAGCAAATTAAATTATTTAGTAAATACATTGACCTTAGAATTTTAGCAATTTATGGAGGAACCAATATCAATACTCAAAAAAGAGAAATAATGCAGGGTGTAGATATAATTGTTGCAACTCCCGGAAGGTTATACGACCTCGTTGCTGATGGTTCGTTGAAACTAAAATCAATAAAAAAACTAGTTATTGATGAAATTGATGTAATGCTTGATCTTGGTTTTAGGTTTCAACTAAATAATCTATTTGAGCTACTTCCTAAGAATCGTCAGAACATCTTATTTTCTGCAACAATGACAGAAGAAATTGATGAATTGATTCAAGATTTTTTTATTGCTCCAGAAAAAGTTTCAATCGCAGTTAGTGGAACTCCATTAGAAAACATCGAACAAAGCTGTTTTCCCGTTTCCAATTTTTACACTAAAATAAATTTATTGGCTTATTTGCTAAAAGACAAAGAAGAATTTTCTAAAGTTCTAATATTTGTTTCAGGCAAAGCAAATGCGGATACTGTTTTTGATAAATTAGGTGAAAGCCATGGAGAAGAACTAGGAATTATTCATTCAAATAAAACTCAAAATTTTAGACTAAAAGCCATACAAAAATTTGAAGAAGGTACTACTCGGATTCTAATTAGTACGGATGTAATGTCGAGAGGCCTAGATTTAGATAAAATATCTCATGTAATCAATTTTGATGTTTCAGCCTTTCCTGAAAATTACATACACCGAATTGGAAGAACAGGTAGAGCAGATCAAAAGGGAAAAACAATACTGCTCTTCACCCCAAAAGAAAAAGCCGCAAAAGAGGCCATCGAAAAATTAATGTCCTTTAAAATTCCAGAATTAAAATTCCCTGATGCTGTTTCCATTTCAAATCAGCTAACACATGCTGAACGACCTAGCGATTATAGTAAAAAAACCAAGATAGAAATTTAAAAGTACAAGAAGGTGGTGAGAGTTTCCATGAAAAGAAAGCAAAAAATAGAAAAACCAACCAAGGTGGCTCATACAAAAGAAAGCTAGCTGAGAAATACAAAAAACCTAAAACCAGAGGCAATCGAAAAAAGTAAAAATTGGACATTATTATATTGATCCATATAAGCTATTTATAAGAATTAATATTAAGTGAAAGCATTACAATTTTTTTTGTATAAAACAATTGAGTAAAAATAGAACAATCTATAAATTTTTGAAGTTCAGAAAGTTAAGTGTATTTTTAAATCAACACTCCTAATCAATCCCTCTTAATTTTAGGATACCAGTGTTTCTCAATTTCAGGATCAACTGGTGAAGGCGGATCCTTCATTTCCACATCTGGAAAAAGCTTGGTTTTAAACCCTTCAAAATCCTTTGCCCATGCTTTGTGCTGGTAAACACATACTGGCAAACAAATCGAACAATAATTGTGCTTAGCAAAATAAGGAAAACACTTGCCAGTATCTACCTTGTAACGATAATTCCCCAAGTGGTCTTTGCCTGCTTCCACAGAGCGTTCATCGGGAATGGCATTTGCAGGACAGTAAATTCTACAGGCTTTGCAATTGTCGCAAAACTTAGCAATTCCCGCGTCAATTGCTTGATCGATTTTTAAATCTAAATTAGTGATTACACTTCCTATTCGGAAAAGTGGCCCCATTTTAGGATGAATAATTGAACCATGCCTACCTAATTCGCCAAAACCAGCTTTTAATGCAAGCGGAATGTGCATCACATTACTATCGCCAATGGGGTGTTCAACAGTGCATTCATACCCCAAACTTCGTACATAATTTGCTAAACGGATGACTATTTCACCCAATGTAAAATAAATCCGTAAACATTCCACTGCAGAATCATGCGAAGGAACCTCCTGAAACTTTCGCCATAACATGCGTTGAGCAACTACAATGGCAAACTTTTCTTTTACTTCTCTTCCACGATAGATATCTGATGGTTCTATTTCAGCAATTCCAACTTCATCTGAACCAAGCGCTATGGCTTTTTCTTTAATTGCTTTTGCTGCAATTTCAGAACTTTTAAAAAAATATTTCTTAGTATTTACTTCGCCTATAAATTGAGGATGTTGAAACTCTTTGATTTGATTTAACCAATAATCAACTTCATCAATCTTTATTGTTCTTCCTCCAACTGAGGCATACCATGTGTCCCAATCGAATGCAAGTGGAGATTTTTCTGAAGCTTTCATTCAATAAAGGTAGCATTTTCAACTTGCTTCACTACCAAATAAAAAAATAATTGGTTTCTAGTTGCAAAATGTGTTTTTTTTCAGAACTAATAAAATCGCTGTTTCTACTGACTAGTGCTATTTGAATTTTTTGACTATTCTTCATTAATTTACCTATGCCAGTAATAAATCTATTTTCCAATTCTTCTCCTGTTTTATTTAAACTCAATACCAATTCATTGCCTAAAACTAAGTAGAGCTCTCCAACGTCTAAACTTTCACCCTGAATTGGAAAATCGTTACTAAATTGATAACGCAATCTTAATTCAAATTCATTTTCAAATATTCGCTCTTCTAATCGAATTCTATTGGTAATTCTCAATGCCTTCAATTTTGAAATAAAAGCAAACTGCTGTGTAATTCGATGTTCAAATCCCCTTTCACTATCAAAAGGATCAAGACTTCGATACATGTATCCTAAACTCATTTTTCTTTGATTAAAAAGTGAATAGGTAAGAAATCCTCTAATTTCCATTCGATCAGATCGAGTTGAAAGATTTTCAGAATTGTACTCATTAAATCTTGTTCGCTCTAAAATTTGGAGGTTTAATGCCCACTTAGAATCAAATTTACGAGTTCCTGAAATGCCCTTTTCCCATCGAAAAGAAGGGGTTTGAGCCGAAATAGTTGCAGTAAAAAAAGTAATTATTAAAGACCCGATTAAACGACTAATATAAAATGATATCGTCATCTCGCTGAATGATTTTTCGTTTTTCTAGTAATTCTCCTTTTTCGTTAAAAATGAATTCAAAAAATTCAGCTGAATTCGTTTCTTTTTGCATTACCTCCACTTCAAGTTCATAACGAATAATTAAGTCATCATCTTTTTCAAGAAAATCTTCTACAAATTCAATATCATCTTCAGACTCACCATCATCTTCGACCTCTCTGTTGTATTGAATTTGAGTTTTTCTAATCTTACTTCTTTTATAAGAATTGTCCAAATAATCGATTATAGTTTTTTTAATATTATTCGAAAGTTCTTCAAAATCATAGAGTGATTCAATATCAACTAGATCTCCTTCATTTGTGAATTTAATACTCAGGTTTTTTGATTTGAAAAGCAATTTTAATTCATAGAAATAATTGCTTCCATCAAACTCTCGGTAATACTTTTCATTTTTTGAATGCTTTAAAAACGGTTGAAGCAATTCAATACTCTGTGTAGGAAAATCTTCTTTATTGATTCTTTTTTCAAACTCATACTTCGTATCTTCCTGACTATATGAAAGAAGTGAAATAGTTAGAATAAAACTAAAAAGTAAATGTGCTTTTAGGTTTGGAAACCGTATCATGTTTCAAAATTAATTAATCTCAAGTTATGCTTTAGAAAAATGAAAAACTATCAATTCATGAGCGAATATTTCACGCTTTTAGAAATCAGTCAAGCTAAGTACCTTTGCAATCTAAAACAGTACAATGAAGGAAACTGCAGATGAGATAAAAAACATATTAAAAGACTTGACTTCCAAGAACAACGAAAGAGTATTGGAGGCTATTGAAAAAAACAGGAAACATGGAAATGCTGAAACATTTGCTTCCATGCTCAATACCTTAAAAGAAACCGATGAACCGGAGATTGAAACTGCAATAATTGCATTTTTATACGATTTAAAAGACGAGAATAGCATTCCTATTTTAATTGAAGCAATCGAAAATCCGGAAATGAGTTTTTACCAATCATTTCTTGTTGCTGCTTTTTGGCAATCGGCAATTGATGGCTCAGACTATATAAAAGTATTTGTTGATGCTGCAATTAAGGGAGACTACATGACTACCTTAGAAGCTTTAACGGTGGTAGAAAATTTTGATGCTACTTTCAGTGCATCTGATTTACTTGAATATGAAACAGACCTCAACCATGCAGCAGACGAAGAAGCGGATGAAAATAAAAAAGTACTATTAATAAGCATGGCTGATGCAATTAGAAATTTACCAATTGAAGGAGAATAATGGCAGGAAGTAAATACGAAAGTCTAAAACAGAAACTAAACGAAGTTGGAGAATGGCCAAGGGTTTATTTATTCAAGTTCATTATCCCTTCTGACAATAAAAAACTAGCCCTTGTAGAAGCTTTGTTTGGACCAGAAGCTCAGGTTTTGATCAAGCAATCTAATAAAGGCAATTATGTTAGTTTAAGTGCTAAAGAATTAATGTTAGATGCAGATGGCATAATTGAACGTTATAAAAAAGCAGAACAGATTGAAGGACTGATTGCTTTATAATTCTTTAATATAATTAGTTATTAACTAAAGATTTAAAAAGAATGAAGAGACAGTTATATAAATTGACATTTATAACGTTGACTTGCTTTATAGGACTGTCAAGCTGCTCTACAATTTTTTCAGGGATATACGGAATTAAAAAAATAAAAACCGTTGATGAAAATACGATTCTTCGTTATTCCAAAAAGTACAATATCCCTTTAGCCGATAGTTACGAATTAGACACTGCGTACAATGCCTTTTTAAATTCTCTTGACACAACTAAATATAAAACACAAATCAACAATCACAATCAGCCTTTGCAAGCGCTATACTATGGCAAGACGAGAAAATTACTGTCTTTTCAAGTAAATTGTTATGCAGGTGGTTTTCCAAATTTGAATTGGGACAGAAATGAAATCATGTCTTCATTTCCACCCAAACATCAATCAACTTTAGACAGTATAGTGCCATTTGAAACACAATTGAAATACATGAAACCGTTATCTAAAACAGAAGGTTTTATAGAGAGTAGCTACGACTATGTTATTATCGTCTATTGGAACAGATTCATGGGTAGACAAAGCAAGCGGCTTATTCAACTTGTTCAAAATAACAGTGAACTTGTGACAGATAAAAAAGTAAAGATTATTTATGCAAATACTGACAACATTTTTGCAATAAATGAAGTACAATTGAAACTTTAATTGAGAAGAATAAAACTATTTTGAGAGTATTTAATCCTCAATTTTTGATTTTAATGGATGTCTTAATCCTTCCATCTTATTTACTCTTGCTTTTATAGAGCCAACTAAAATAGGAGTTTCGATCAAAAGTGGTACTCTATTCTCATCGTCAGTTACCCAAACTGTCATGTCTTCTCCAGCATTAAAGATAGTTCCTTCAATTAATAATGGTGAAAAAACAATGCAGTTAAAAGTTCCCACTCCTTTCACTTTGAGTTCTTTTTTCCCCAAATACCTGATGTAACTATCGTGAGATTCATTGTCAATAAAAATCTTAATAGGTATGCGGTCATTAATTTTTGCTTCAGAAAAATCAATGTTTCTTGCTTGATAAATCATTGTTAGCACATCGAAGTTACAATCGTCAGGCATGGCAACGGTATCTTTTACCATTGGTTGGTCTTTTGCAAGTTTTCTTAAACTTATCACCTTATTTAAATTGTGGTTGAAAACATAGTCTTCATAAATGAAAGTACTGCCTTCGTTAACTTCCCTTTTAAATCTTAGTGGTTTAAATGTTTTTACGCTTGTATATGCTTGGTAATGATCTCGAACCTTATAAATCCAATCGTATTTTTTAAAGGTTCGGCCATAACTATCAAAATGATAGTACAACTGATTACTAATTTTTGTAGAATCTACCTTAAAGTAGACTTCTCCTGCACTTACCCATACTCCTGCTAAGTAGTAATAAATCACATAGTCAATCCGCTCTCCTATTGAAAAACTTTTGTTGACCGAATTGCATTCTTGGCCTTGAGTATTCAGTGAAAGATTGAGAATAAATAATAAAATAACTGCTTTCCGCATAGGTCACTTTTAACAGCCAAAGTACTTTTAAGTTTCATACAAATTTTGCTAACACATGTGGACATACTGATAATTCGAATTAAATAACCTTCAAAATAATAAAACGTATTATTTTAAACTAATTTTGAACGCAATGGACTTTGAGTTAAAAGGAGACTATATTGAATTGATTAAGCTTTTAAAAGTGACAGGCATTGCTGAAACTGGAGGCATTGCTAAAATGATGGTTGCAAACAATGAGGTGTTATACAATGGCAACTCAGAAGAAAGAAAACGTTTAAAAGTTAAAAAGGGAGACCAAATCAAAGTTGGTGAAATTGAAATAACCATTATTTAAATTAAAATTTATGCTAAAACTGTTAACCTCTTTTCTTTGCTTTTATATTGCATTTATTAATCTGAATATTGTTTATGGTCAAGGACAAGGAAGCACAAATAGCATAGAAGTGGCTCAAGTCTCATCTCCAGTTGCAAGTTTCAACTATCAATTAAATGATTCAGTTGATTTAATTGTTCGAATAAGAAATGTAGGTCCGAATGCATTAATTGCAGGAGATCAATTCAAAATTACTTACTCTATTGCTAACAGTGACTCAACCTATTCTAGAGATACACTCCTTCAAGTAGGGACTCCTATGCCGGTTGGGCGTTTTTTACAATATACTTTACTTGAAAAATTGGTTTTGGATAATGCCAGTAATTTCTCAGTTTGCGCAGACGTAAAAGGAACTATTTTATATCCAAGCAACACTAACAAATTTCCTTCAGCTTGTAGTTCTTTTATTGTCGGTATAGAAAAAGTAATGCCAAGTGTTGAATCAATTTTTTATACGAATGGGAGGTTGAATTTTAAAATCAATCATCATTCTGAACTAAAAGCATACATTTTTGATCTTACTGGAAGACAATTGGCTGAAAAAACCATTCAACCTCACCAGAGACAAAGCATTGATCTTGTTAATCCTTCCAAAGGTTTTTACTTTTTAAAGCTTATAGACAGAACTGGAAATAGTGCCATCACCAAATTTGTCATTAATTAATCAATAAATCAGGTATTTATTCACTCTCTTAAATTCAGTATCTGACCACTTTTCTGAAACCACAAAATTGATTATCATTGTTTTGTAAGCTCTTTGTTCGAAAAAATGATCTATCACTTCTTTAACAGGCGTTCTTAAACGACTGTTGAAACTGAATGAAGCATCAAACAAATAAGATAATGCTTTTTCATTAACAATATTCAATCTTTTTAGAGCTTTTGCAGCATTCACCCGAGTTAGAAACTCAAATGAATTGGAAGTGTAATCCACAAGTTCATTCAAAACTTTCTCATCTTGACTAATACTATATGCCACTTCTAACCATTTAATTCTAACATTGTGAGACCTATTTCCAATTACATTTTTTGTCAATTCCAAATACTTCTCTGTCTCGGCAGGACGATAAAAAGTTAGTAAATCCAATGCTTTTTCAATTACATTATAGGAACTGTCTTTTAAAAGTTGAACATAAAAAGGCTCCAATTCGTCAGAAATTCTAACCGTACTTTCAAGCAAAGTCATTTTTACTTCAGTAGTGTCTTCTTTTACAGCTTGCTGGATAAGTTCTTTGGCCATGTCATTCATCAGAGGAACATAATTCGCAATGATTAATGACTTTATTGCATGAAACTCTTCTGAGCTATAAATTTCCTTCATAAATGCATCTTTCTCAGGAAAGTCAGTAGCCATAAGTGCTTCAACTGCATCGTATCTATCTAGAAGATTATTCGCTTTTTCTGCTTGAGCAAGTAACATTGAAAGTGATTTTTTAAAAGTAACCTTCTTCATCACTTCCGCATTTGGATCAAAAAGCACATAATCAATTTCCTTTCCTTCAGGAATATCAAAATTCACAAGGTGACTCTCATTTTCTATCCAAACTTTCTTAGTGGAATTACTTCCATCCTTAAAGTGCACCTCAAAATCGATGGGCATTTTAAAAAGTCCAACCAAATTGTTTCGTTCATGAACTTGCTTCACAAAAAACGTTACTGATTTTGGTAATTCTATTAACTCAACTTGATAGTGAGGCTCTCCCCCTTTTTTAATCCATTCTTCCCAAAACCAATTTAAAGAAAGACCTAATCGTTCATGAAATGCTGTTAAAAGATTATCACTGTCAACATTGCCATAGGCGTGTTTTTCTAAGTAATGCTTTATTCCTGCATTAAATTGCTCTCTCCCAACAACGTATTTCAACATTTGCAAAACAAATGCTCCTTTAGGGTAATGCCTAACCGTTCCTGCCTGACTGTGTGCCAAAGGTTTAAAATCTGTTTCTGAAGCCTTCAATGCTTGATTGTTGTAATTGCGGCGCACCCAATCAAAATGCTCCTTTCCAAAATATTCTTCTTGGGCCATTAAATCGTAATGAGTAGCAAAACTTTCCTGTAACCAATGATGTGCGCTTGCCCTTGCTGTAACCATATCACCAAACCACTGATGTGCTAATTCATGAGCATTTACTCGCACATAATTTCGATCTAAAAAAGAACGGCTATTGACCAAATAAAAATCTCCAAAAATTGTAGCTGTGGTATTTTCCATGGCTCCATACATAAATTCTTGCACAGGAATTTGAGCGTAAGATCTCCAAGGATAAGGAACACCAATTTCCTTTTCAAAAAAATCAAACATTTCTACTGAAAATCGATAAGTCGGCTCAACATGATCTTTCTCACCTGGATAATAATAGAAATACATAGGCACTCTCGATTTAGATTTTTTGGTTTCAATTTCATATTCACCAATGCCCAGCATTATTAAATAAGTGGAATGTGGTTGGGAAATTTTATAATGCCACAACTTCTTGCCATCTGACATTTTTTTCTCTTTCAATTTTTCTCCGTTTGATAATACTTTGTATTTTTCATCAAACTCAATAAGCATTTCAGATATTACTTTGTCGTTTTTCTCATCATACATCGGTATCCAATGGCGATTATCTATCCCCTGGCCTTGTGTCCAAATTTGTTTTCTACTTCTATTCGTTTCATCGTCCCAACCTACAAAATAAAGTCCTTTTGAAGGATTTGCTTCATAACTTATTATCAATTGATGTTTGGAATTCCAATTTAGTGGCTTTTCGAAAAGAATAGTAACTCCCTTACTTTCAATTCTGTATCTTACCTCTTTCTCATTTAATAGAATTGATTTAAATCGAATATTTACAGCATCTAAAAAGAGAGTATCGATTTCTTTTTGCAGCACCGTAAAATCTTCAGTTACTTTTCCAATCACCAATTTCTCTTCAGGCACAAAAGAAACTTCCAATTTTAAATGAGTAAAATCTACTGATTGCTCTCTAGGTACTAGTCCTTCATCTTCATAATAATTTCTTGTACTTACTTGAGCTTCGGCAAAAAAAGCAGTGAAAAAAAATGCGAATAAGGTTATCTTAAAGTTCATCATGGTAATAAGTTTTTGCTTTATCTCTTAAATTATAGGAAGAGCTCATAACTTCTCCATAAGCTCCTACTGTTCGAATAGCTATTAGATCTCCTCGTTCAGTTTCGGGCAATAAAATTGATTTCCCAAAGCAATCTGAAGATTCGCAAATAGGCCCGACAACATCGTATTTCGTGTTGGCATCAAGGTGTTTTTTAGTCAAATTCTCAATTTTATGATAGGATTGATATAGTGCGGGGCGAATTAACTCCGTCATTCCTGCATCTAAAATTGTAAAGTTGGTATTGATTCCTTTCTTCACAAAAAGAACCCTTGAAATCAAAGAAGCAGATTGAGCAATGATCGACCTGCCTAACTCAAAATGCAATTCTTGACCTGGAGCCAATTGAACAAACTCTTTAAATATATTGAAGAAAGATTTGAAGTCGGGAATCAATTCCTCATCGGGTTCCAAATAATTAACTCCCAAACCACCACCAACATTTATGTGTTCTAAATCAAATCCTCTTTCTCTAAAAGCAGCTTGCAATTCATTCACTCGATTGCATAAGTTTTTAAACACTGACAAGTCAGTAATTTGAGAACCTATGTGAAAATGAATTCCTCTTAAACGAATGTTTTTCAACTTTGGCAATAAATCAAATAACTCATCCAATTCCCAATAGTTGATTCCAAATTTATTTTCTTCTAAACCAGTTGTAATGTATCGATGTGTTTTAGCATTTACATTGGGATTTAAGCGAATAGCAACATTTGCAGATTTTTGCATCGTACCTGCTATTTCATCAATTACCTGAAGCTCAGGTAGTGATTCTACATTGAATGTAAAAATAGCTTGTTCAATTCCATAGCGAATCTCAGCATCAGTTTTTCCAACTCCTGCAAAAGCAATTTCATTGGGAGAAAAACCTCTTTCAATGGCTTTTTTAATTTCATTTCCGCTCACACAATCAATTCCCAAACCATGACTTTTGATTAAATCCAACACCCGATTATTGGCATTGGCTTTTATGGCATAATGAACTTTAAAAGGCTGATCCGAAACACACTTTTTAATTAACTGCAGCGTGTTTTCGAGTACATTTAAATCGTAATAAAAAAAAGGTGTTTCGAGATTTTGAAACTGTTTTAACACCGGTGATTCGTGAAGATTATTCATGGATAAATAGCTTATTCAGTGCTTGTAAAGTTTTAGTTTTGTCAGAGGTATTCACCAAAAAGGAAATGTTGTGATTGCTGCCTCCATAAGAAATCATGCGAATGGGTATGTCTTTTAACACACTAAATACTCTATGCGCCACACCGGTATCTTTTTTAATAAAATCACCAACCACACAAATGATTGATTGTTCGTGATCAACCTCTACAACACCATATTTTTCTAACTCTCTAGAAATTTCTTTTAAATTACTTTGATCGTCAATGGTCACAGAAACTGCAACCTCAGAGGTAGTAATCATGTCAATTGAAGTTTTGTACAATTCAAAAATTTCAAATACTCTTCTAAGAAAACCATAAGCCAAAAGCATTCTACCCGAATTAATTTTAATGGCTGAAATTCCGTCTTTCGCAGCAACTGCTTTAATACCACCACTTGAATGTTTTGAAGTGATAATAGTTCCGGGCAACTCAGGTGAAAGTGTACTTTTTAATCTAACGGGAATGTTTGCAGTTTTTGCAGGCAAAATACTTGATGGATGCAGAATTTTTGCGCCAAAATAAGCCAATTCTGCTGCCTCATCGAATGATAATTCTTGAATAGGATTAGTTTGATCTACAACACGTGGATCATTGTTGTGCATCCCATCAATGTCTGTCCATATTTGAACCTCATCTGCTTTTAAAGCAACGCCCATCAAAGAAGCAGAATAATCGCTTCCACCTCTTTTTAGATTGTCGATTTCTCCGTATACATTTCTGCATATAAATCCTTGCGTAATAAAAATTGAATGAGATTTTCTTTCCTCCATCAAGCGATTTAAATTCTCTTTGATGTAAAAGTGATCCGGTTCTAAATCTTTGTCAATTCGCATAAATTGCAAAGCTGGAAGCAAACATGAATTCTGCCCAATTTCTTCTAAATAAAGCTGAAATAATGCCGTACTCAACAACTCACCTTGAGCTAAAACAGCTTTTTCTTCATGAATTGTAAAAGAATCTTGAGTAAAAGCTTGTAAAAAGTCAAAATGGGAATTAATCAATGCTGTAGCATCTTCTTTCTTATCGCTTTCAAAAAGCTCGTCAACAGTTTTAAAGTACTTTAACCGAAGTCCTTCAATTAAGTTGGATGCAATATCATTTTCTTTCTTAAATAAATAGGAAGCAATCTCAACCAAACTATTGGTAGTGCCCGACATTGCGGAAAGAACCACCAACTTCTTATCTTCACCCTGAATAAGCTGTGCAACAGCTTTCATTCGATCTGCTGAACCAACAGATGTGCCTCCAAACTTTAGTATTTTCATTTCATTTTTTTAGGTCGCAAAGATATTAAATGCTCAGTCTGTGCAAACATTTAGGTTAAGCAATATTAACTTAATGAAAAGTTGAGAGAATTTTAATAAACCTTGAATTTAATTAAGTTTGTCAGCCAAATTAAAAAAACTAAATGTTTAGCTTACTCAAAAAGGAATTACAATCATTTCTTGGATCGCTAATTGGTTACATTGTCATTATTGTTTTCCTTACAGTTGTGAGTCTGATAATTTGGGTTTTTCCTAGCGATTCAAACATTCTAGATAATGAGTATGCAAGTTTAGCCCCTTTGTTTAGCATTGCTCCTTGGGTATTCATGTTTTTAATTCCGGCTGTCACTATGCGGCTTTTTGCTGATGAAAATAAAAGTGGCACCATTGAGTTATTATTAACCAAACCACTCACTGATTTACAAATAATTATCGCAAAATACTTAGCTGGTTTTTTATTGGCTTTGTTTTCTTTATTGCCAACACTAATTTATTACATCACTGTATATCAACTTGGCTCACCAGTTGGAAATATAGATTCCGGGGGAACAATGGGCTCTTATTTTGGGCTTTTATTTCTTGCTTCAGGCTTTGTTGCAATTGGTCTTTTTGCTTCTGCACTTTCTGACAATCAGGTTATCGCATTTATCATAGCAGTATTTATTTGCTTTTTCGCTTATATAGGATTTGATTTCATTTCCTCTTTATCACTTTTTGGCTCAGTAGATCTATTTATGATTAAACTCGGAATCAGCGAGCATTATTCTTCTATGAGCAGAGGCGTTATCGACAGCAGAGATGCGCTTTATTTTTTCTCTCTAATTGCATTTTTTATTATGCTGACTAAATTAAAATTAAGCAGTAGAAAATGGTAAAAAATAAAGCAAAATACAATGATTTAATTGGCTTCCTAATTGGCTTAGGCGTATTAGTATTAGTTAATTTAATCAGTTCAGTAGTTTTTTATCGAATTGATTTAACTTCCGAGAAAAGGTACTCCTTATCAGATGCTACAAAAGATGTCATAACCTCTATTGAAGGGGAACTTTTAGTGACAGTTTACTTAGAAGGAAATTTCCCCGCAGCCTTTAAACGCTTGAGAAATGAAACCAAAGAAATGTTGGATGAATTTCGAGCATACTCTGGTGGACAAATTGATTTTGAATTTATAAATCCTTCTGCTCAGCCTGATTTTAAAGAACGAGATTTAGTTTATAAAAACTTGTATAAAAAGGGCTTGCGTCCAACAGACTTAAACATTACTGATGATGATGGAGTATCTAAAAAAGTAGTTTGGCCTGGAGCCATCATGAGTTATCAGGAAAAAGAAGTTGCCGTTCAACTTTTAAAAAGCAATTTTGGCGCAGCTCCTCAAGTGGTTTTGAACCAGTCAATAGAAAGTCTAGAATACGAATTGGCTTTTGGAATCAAAAAGTTGATAACGCCCTACATGCACCGCATCGGGTTTATTGAAGGCCATGGTGAATTGAGTAAATATGAAACCGCTGACATTATTGGTTCTTTAAGAGAATTCTATGATGTTGAACGCGTTAAAATAGATGGAAATATCAATAGCTTGGCAAATAGAATTTACCTCAATGCCGATAGTACAAAAGCTAAAATTTCAAATTATTTTGATGCCATTATTATTGCTGAACCCGATTCAGCTTTTAGTGAAAAAGATAAATTTATTATCGACCAACACATCATGTATGGTGGAAAAGTTATTTGGTTGATCAATCAAGTGGAAGCCAACATGGATAGCTTGAAAGGAAAGAACACACTTTTAGCTATTTCTAAAGAATTAAATTTAGATGATCAGCTTTTTAAATACGGTGTTCGAATTAATCGTGACTTAGTTCAAGACTTGCAAGCAGCTCCAATCCCTGTTGTTAGCGGACAATTTGGAAATCAAGCTCAAACACAATTATATCCATGGTTATACTACCCTTTACTTTTCAGTAAAAACAACCATCCTATCAACAAAAACATGGATGTTGTGAAGGTAGAATTTGCCAATAGCATCGAACTTGTTGGAAATAATTCACTTAAAAAAACAGTTATTTTATCTACTTCTGATAACACTAAATTGGTGAAAGCTCCAACTCGAGTAAGCTTAAACATGTTGAGCTACACACCCCCTGTAGAACAGTTTAAACAAAAAAATATTCCAATTGCAGTTTTAGTAGAAGGTGAGTTTGAGTCTGTATTTGCAAACCGTTTACCACCCAATATTATCAATGCAGCAGAATTGCAGTACAAAAATAAAAGCCCCGTTACACAACAGTTATTTATTTCAGACGGAAGTGTAATTAGAAACCGTTTCAATGAGAAAACAAATGAGTTTTATGCGCTTGGATTTGATCAATTTACCAAGCAGGTTTATGGAAACAAAGCTTTTTTCTTGAATGCTGTGAATTATATGGTAGATGATACCGGTTTAATCTTATCGAATAATAAAAGCTTTAAAATTCGATTGATGAACGGTCAAAAAATCGACCAAAACAGAATTCTGATTCAAGTTTTAAATACTGCTGTTCCAATTGCACTCATAATCTTAATTGGACTAATATTGTTCTATTTAAGAAAACGAAAATACACTGTTTAAAATATGAAAAATCTCATTGGCACTATCCTTCTCGCTATTTTATTAGCAATAGCTTATTTTGTTTTTATTGCAGAACCTAAAGAAGCTAGCAGAGAAGATTTTAAAGACTTTGCTATCGAAGATACAGCCTCCGTTGATAAAATTTTCATGAGTCAACCAAATGGCAAAAAACTATTATTGGCAAGAGCTGAAGATGGTGTGTGGATGGTGAATAATAAATTTCCAGCAAGAAAAGATGCTGTGGATTTGATTTTAACTACGCTGCACGATATTAAAGTTAGTGGCCCAGTATCGACTGAAACTTTCGAACACGTTGTAAAAAGACTCGCTTCAGGGTCTACAAAAGTAGAGTTTTATAAGGGTAATGAAAAACCCGAAAAAGTATGGTATGTAGGTGACCCAACTGCAAGTCGTTACGGAACTTATATGCTACTAGAAAAAGATAAGAGAAAATCAAAAAACCCATATATAACTCACCTTCTTATGGAAAGAGGCTCTTTAAACTCTCGCTTTTTCTTAGATCCAATACTTTGGAAAGACAGAGTTGTTCTAAAATTAAATCCTGAGAAAATAAAGTCTATTGAAGTAAAGCATTTCTATGATACTGCAACATCATTTAGAATTAAACAACCACAACTAGGACAGTTTACCATTGAAAACTTAAAAACAAAAGAAGTCAAGCAACTCAATAATGAAATAGCAGTAACTTACCTTAAAAGATTTGAATCAATTTATTATGAATACATTGACGTAAAAACTAAAAAAGAAGAATTGGATTCTATTTATACTTCCATACCCAGACACGAAGTAACCATTTTAAGCGAAAATGGGAAAACATATAAAGTTCAATCATTTAATATGCCTGTTGCAAAAGAAGCAACATTAGAGGGAAAACCTATAAATTATCACCCTGAGAGAATGTATTGTTTTAGTTCTGAATTAGGGAATGAAACACACCCAATTGTACAAAACTTAACATTCGATCCATTAGTGCCTCCTTTAGAGCAATTAATCTATTCAACAAATGTTGAAAAGTAAATTTTAATTCCCCTTAAAAACCCCTTTCAAATAACATAAATTTGTTTGCTATTCTAAAATCAAACAAAGATGAAATTTATAGTATCCAGCACTTCGCTACTCAAGCAACTACAAAATATTAGTGGAGTTTTGAACAGCAACAATTCTCTACCAATATTGGATCATTTCCTTTTTGAACTAAAGGAAAATAAATTGCAAATCACAGCTTCTGATTTGGAAACAACGATGTTGACAAATGTTGTTGTTGAATCAAAAGAAAGTGGAATTATTGCCTTGCCTGCAAAATTGCTTTTGGATACCCTGAAATCTTTGCCAGACCAACCAATCACTTTTAAAATTGATGTTGAAAAACTTGGTATTGAAATCAGCAGTGATTTTGGAAAATACAAATTAAGCGGTCAAAAAGGTGACGAATTTCCTAAAACTCCTACTGTTGAATCACCTTCTAAATTAAAAGTAGGTGGAGAACTGCTTTTCAATGCAATTGATAAAACGATTTTTGCAAGTGGAAATGATGACTTAAGACCTGTAATGTCAGGAGTTTACTTTCAACTTTCTAAAGACGGTTTGATTTTCGTAGCAACGGATGCGCACAAGCTTGTAAAATACAAAAGAACTGACGCAAAAGCGGATAAAGCATCCGACTTCATTATGCCTAAAAAGCCTTTAAACCTTTTAAAGAATATTTTAAGCTCAATGGATGACCAAGTTGAAATAGCTTACAATGAAACAAATGCTTCTTTTTCTTTTGAAAACATCAATTTGATTTGTCGTTTAATCGACGGAAAATATCCAAATTACGAAGCAGTTATCCCAAAAGAAAATCCAAATAAACTCACAATTGATAGAAGTTCATTCTTAGGCTCAATCAAACGTGTAAGTATATTTTCAAGTAAAACAACTCACCAAGTTAAACTTAAAATTAGTGGAAGTGAATTGCTATTATCAGCTGAAGACGTTGATTTTAACAATGAAGCTAATGAAAGACTAACTTGTCAGTTTGACGGTGATGACATGGAGATTGGTTTCAACTCTCGTTTCCTAATTGAAATGCTCAACAACATTGACTCTGAAGTAGTAAACATCGAAATGTCTGCACCAAATAGAGCAGGCATTCTAAGTCCGGCAGATAAGACTGAAGAATATGAAGAAATTCTAATGTTGGTAATGCCAGTGATGTTGAATAGCTAATCGGGGCTATATTTTTAGCTTTTCTGGAATTCATTTTTAAACAACAAAATTAATTGGTGAATCGTATTTTTGCGCCATGCTAAAAGAATTATGCGCCATTCATGCTCCTTCAGGTTCTGAAGCCAACATGAAAGACTTCCTGTTAAAATACATTGAGAAAAATTCCTCAAAATGGAAAGTTCAACCAACAATTAAACATGGAAAGGAATTTCAAGATTGTTTAATCTTAGAATTTGGCAAACCAAGAACAGCGATTTTTGCACACATGGATTCGGTGGGTTACTCTGTTGGTTATGATAATGAACTTTTAAAAATCGGTGGTCCAAAGGCAAAGGAAAGTACAAGTTTAGTTGGTGAAGACCGCCATGGCATGGTTGAAGGAAACCTTCATTATGAAATAGAAGAAGAAGATGGAGAAAGCCGAGTTATCAAAACCAAACTTATTATTGACCGAATCGTTGAGCGAGGCACGACACTTTGCTATAAACAAGATTACCTAGAAACCGATGATTATATTCAGTCATGCTATTTGGACAATCGATTAGGAATTTGGGTGGCACTTAAAGTAGCAGAGACATTAGAGAATGGCGTAATTGTATTTTCTGCTTGGGAAGAAGTTGGTGGTGGAAGTGTAGGTTATTTAAGTAAATACATCTACGAACAATTAGCTATTCAACAAGCTTTAATTGCTGACATCACTTGGGTAACTTCAGGGGTAAAACACGGAAAAGGAGTGGCAATTTCTATGAGAGATTCAGGAATACCTAGAAGAAGCTTTATTGATCAAATAATTGCGCTTGCTGAAAAGTCAAAAATCAAGTTTCAACTAGAAGTAGAAAGTGCCGGAGGCAGTGATGGAAATGCGATTCAAAGAGCTCCTTATCCGATTGATTGGTGCTTTATTGGAGCTCCTGAAGACAATGTTCACATGCCCGACGAAAAAGTACATAAAAAAGACATTGACAGCATGATAGCCCTCTATGAGTATCTAATGAAACATTTATGATTGGGAGAAGGACTAAAAACAAGAAGCATGTTAAACATGTAGGTCAAGAGATCCCTCTTAGAAATACTGATAGTTTCATAGTATTTACAGTACTCGCTTATTTTGCATCCTTTTTTTACATTATTGAACTATTTCCAAGCCTCGACTTAAGCATTTTTCAGCTCTTTCAATTTTTCTCTCTCTTTCTAGGACTTAGCTTTATCATTCCCATTAAAATTTATCGCAAGTTTTTTGCGCTTAGCTTTTATGAGTACTTGCTTTTTAATATTTTATCTTTCTCTCCTGTTTTAATTATGGGAACATTTATCTTAAACACAAATTTCAAAGGAGCTACTTATATTGAATCGTATAAAATTGAAAATAGAGAACGGCTAGAATACCAAACAATTTACACTTTAGAAGAAAATGCTTACCAAGACAAAGAATATTTGCGAAGCATAGGCGAAAAAGAAGAAGTTGAAATAAGAGGAAATGAAAATTTGGCGATTTACTTCTCAAACGGCCTGTTTGGAATTCGAATTATCGAGAAAAAGAGAGTGTATTAATTGAAAATCAAACTTCATTCGTTCAACTGGAATAAACATTTGATAGATTATACCATAAAAAAGATATGGAACATTAAGCACAGTTTTTTCTTAATTCTCTTAATCTGTAACTAATCAGTTCGCTATTTCACTCTTTACCTAATATTTAAAACTAAAACCACATAGAAACACAGATTTTTATTATTGCTAATGTTCCGATGTTTCTAGTATAATAGTTGCATTCAATTAAAAATAAAGTAGTTCATAGAAAAGAACTTTTAAAAATAGTGATAGTGATCCTTATGTAAAGCGAAGCTTCTAATTTTTTTTTAGTTTTTACAAGCTATGTTACTATGTGATTAAAAACAATACTGATTAGTTACCTTCATCTTAATGGTTCAAAAAAACCCTTATTCACCTTTAATCGGAAGACAGTTAGATTATTCTTTATTAAAATCCTTAATAGCTTCCCATATCAAATCGTTCTCATAGCCTTTTGAAAGCAGGTAACGAACAATTTTTGATTTTTCGTAATCAGACATAGAGGCACTGAACTTTTTCAGTTTTAGTAAGTGTTTAATATTATCAAAATACACCTCTTCGTCAATTTCCTTAAAAGCTTCTTGAATCAAACTTTGATCAACCCTTTTCGCTCTCAAAGCAGCACTTATTTTATACCTTCCCCATCTCTTAATTCGAACTTTACCACTTACAAAAGCTGCCGCAAATCGATTTTCATTTAAAAAATTTTCCTCTTTTAAAAATGCAATAACTTTACGCTTATCATCAGCTGAAATTAAAAAAGTAGCTAACTTTATTTGTACCTCAAAGTCAGAGCGTTCACTGTATGAACAGTACTGCATCATTTTTTTAAGAACTTCTTCGAAATTATGCTGTTGACTTTCCTTATTCACCTTAAATTTTGGTTGTAATCTTGCAAACTTAAACTTAATCCTTGCATTGAAAAACAGAAGAGCACTCATTTTACTTTTAAGTGCAAATGCAATTTCGCATTTTGCTCAAGGTATAAGCATGTTGGCTATTCCTTGGTATTTTGCTAAGGTACTTGGAGCTGCTTCAACTTTTGCAGTAATTTATTCCATTGCCACCTTTCTAACTTTGTTTTGGGGCTTGTATGCTGGCACTTTAATCGACCGTTTTCCAAGAAAAAACATTTTTTTAGGAATTTGTGCAGTGAGTGCCTTTGTTCTGTTAAGTATTTCATCTTATGGATACATTCAAGGAGAAGTCCCACTGGTATTGGTGGCCACAGTCTTTTGCTTCACCATTTTTAATTATAACATCCACTACCCTACGCTCTATGCTTTTGGACAAGAAATAACTGAAAAAGAAAACTACAGCAAGACCAATTCTTTATTAGAAGTGATGGGACAATCGGTGAATGTTCTATCAGGAGCGATGGCTGTTTTACTAATTGAAGGAATTTCTACATCTTTTTGGGGTTTTACGATTGAAATAGCTTCATGGCCCATTCAAAAAATCTTTCTTGCAGATGGGATTACTTACATTGTTGCAATGATTTTAATCTACTACATTCGGTACATTCCAACGGTAAAAAATATCATCTCTAAAGAAAAAATTAGTGTGAGGTTAAGAGAAGGAATTACCTATTTAAAACAAAGGCCACTACTTTTTTACTTTGGAAATGCCTCATATACTGTATTTATTTTCACCTTAATTTCCGTTCATTTACTATGGCCGGTTTACATTGAAAATCATTTATCAGAACTTGGAGATACCTATGCCATCACGAAGGTAAATTATGCGATAGGCGCATTATTTGCAGGATTCTTCATCAGTATAATTTTTAGAAAAGTCAACATTGTTGCTTCCATTATTAGTATGATGCTTCTTGCATTTTCTTGCTATGTGCTTCTCGCATTTAGCCAGTCTAAAATTCTATTATTTGTGTTTGCTCTCGGAATAGGACTTTCAAATGCAGGAATTCGAATTCAACGAGTTACCTTTTTATTTAACCATATACCCAACCACATTATTGGAAGAACCAACAGTGTTTTTCAAAGTATCAATATTTTGCTTCGATCACTATTTATTGGGTTGTTCTCCATTCCTTTTTTCGCAGAAGGATCAAATATTCTTTGGACTTTTGTAATTGCAGCATTTATGGTTTTAGTTTCGCTAATTCCATTAATTTATAAGTACAAAGCACTTAGAGACATTAAGAAAGAAACTTCTACTTCAGATTAATTTCCTCTTTATTGCCATCAAAAAAACGGTATTCTAGAAAATGGTACGCATCTGATTTGCGTATTTGAACCCATTTTTTATACTTTAGAAACCACTTACGTTGAATGGAGTAAAATCCTTTAGTTAGATAAGCTTCAATAAAAGGATGCGTGTTTAATGTGACGTTTTTGAGGTTAATTTGCTGAAAAATATAGCGCAAATTATTTTCAATTTCATCAATTAAAAGAATTGTTGCGTGTGTTTCGCCATCGCCACCACAGCAAGGACATTTTTCGGAAGTTTTAATTTCCATTTCAGGTCGCACACGCTGTCTCGTAATTTGAATTAAGCCAAATTTTGTTGGAGGAAGAACAGTATGTTTTGCTCGATCGTCCTTCATGAACTCCTTCATTTTCTCAAAAAGCAGTTCGCGATTGGTGCCGTCTTTCATGTCGATAAAATCAACAACGATGATTCCTCCCATGTCTCTCAACCTCAACTGGCGAGCAATTTCGGCTGCAGACTCAACATTTACATCTAGCGCATTTTTCTCTTGATCATCATTCGAACGACTGCGTTGTCCACTGTTTACGTCAATGACATGTAATGCCTCAGTGTGCTCAATAACTAAATAAGCACCCGATTTCATGGTTACCGTTTTTCCAAACAATGATTTAATCTGTTTTTCGATGCCGAAATGTTCAAAAATTGGTTCCTTTTTTCTGTAGCCTTTTACCATTTTCTCTTTTCCAGGTGCAATGGATGAAATGTAGGTTTTGAGTTCTTCTTTAGATTCAGGATTGTCAACATAAATATGATTAAAATCTTTATTCAACAAATCCCTAAGCATTGCAGAACTTCTACTGATTTCTCCAAGCACTTTAAAGGGCGGCTTTGAAGTTTGAATTTTCTTGAAACAAGTTTCCCATTTACTGATTAGCTCAGTTAAATCACTGTGCAAATCAGCTACTTTTTTGCTTTCGGCAACAGTTCTAACAATTACACCAAATCCTTCAGGACGAATACTCTGAATCAGGCGCTTTAAACGGTCTTTTTCTTCTTGATTTCTAATTTTCTGCGAAACAGAAATTCTGTTAGAAAATGGAACCAGCACCATATACCTTCCAGCAATCGAGATTTCACTACTCAATCGAGGGCCTTTAGTTGAAATCGGTTCTTTGGCAATTTGAACTAATGCAAATTGATTTGAATTCAATTGATCAGAAATTTTACCTTCTTTGTCAATCTCCGACTCAAATTTAAAGCCCTTTAGTGAAGAAGTCTTTTGCTTTTTTTGGATAACTTCTTGAACATACTTATTTAAAGACGAGAAATTCGGTCCTAAATCTAAGTAATGCAAAAAAGCATCTTTATTATAGCCAACATCAACAAATGCCGCGTTTAAACCCGGCATTACCTTTTTGACTCTGGCCAAATAAATATCCCCTACTGAAAAATTATTATTACTTTTTTCTTTATGTAACTCAATCAGTTGCTGATTCTCTAACAAGGCAATAACATCCTCGGAAGATTTTGAGTTAATTACAAGATCAACACTCATCCTTTTAGAATTGCGCATACCAACAAAAGAAACCCCATCACATAAACATGTGGGGATTCTTTGTAAAAAAAGTATAATGTAAGTAGAAAGCTAAAGCAAATTAGCGCTTATTTCTTTTTCTTGTGACGATTCTTGCGAAGTCTCTTTTTTCGCTTATGGGTCGCCATCTTATGTCTTTTTCTTTTTTTACCGCTTGGCATAACTTTACTTTATTTATATTATTCGTTTCCAATTTCCTTAATGTAGTCATCAACTTGCTTTTTTACAAGCGGATCTTTCACCAAAGATTTATATTTTTCTAATGTTTCTATTCCTTTTTTCTTGTCATCTTGACTTAGATAAATGTCTGTGAGATAGAGATAAGCCTCAGCATTTTCAGGGTCTATTAACAAAATTGTTTCAAAACGTTCAATCGCTTTTTCAAACTGTCCAGATTGAATTGCAAAGTAACCCAAATTTGTTAAAGCATTTATATTTTTTGGATCTTTATTTAAAACTTCTTGCAAAATACCTATCCCCTTCATTGGCATCTCTCCCAAAGCCTGCGAAGCTTCTACATAAACCACCCCTTTTGCTGTTTGAGCGTCTAGGTTTTCAGGATTTAAAGCCAATACTTCTTCGTATGAAGAAAGTGCTTTCAAAGCCATTGGTTTAGATTGATTTTTAGATAGGCGGAATGCTTTAAAATAGTTATCTCCTGCAAGCATCCAATTGGTTTCAGTGGCAACTAATTTAGCTTTCTCTTCTGTGTATTTTGCTACTAGAGGAGCAAATTTATTCTTTAAACTATACTCTATGAGCGAATCATATAAAACAAGCTTTGTCTCCAAATCTGAAACTTGTTCTGCTCTTTTTTCTAGAGATTCAATTAGCTCAGTTTGTTGAGCACTTAATTCCAACTCTTTCTCAGAGAGGTCAGAATGATCATGCCCCTCATGTTCGTCATGAGTTTCTTCAACTTTCGAAACCATCGTATCTTCAGCACTCCCTTCTTGGCGAGGAGCAAAGTAGAGAAGAATACCAACTAAAACTCCCGCTAAAATTAGCAGGAGTTGTAATTTGTTTTTTGATTTCATTAAAGCTTACGGTTTAACTTTAGCTTTCACTTTGTTTACAAAGCTTTTTGAAGGCTTGAAAGCAGGAATAAAATGCTCAGGAATAATCATTGTTGTATTTTTAGAGATGTTTCTTCCTGTTTTTTCTGCTCTTTTCTTTGTAATAAAGCTTCCGAAACCTCTTAAATAAACATTTTCATTTCCTTCTAATGAATTTCTTACAGTTCCCATGAACTCTTCTACAACAGTTAAAACTGCAGTTTTTTCAATTCCTGTGTTGTCTGAAATCTTTGTTACAATATCGGCTTTTGTCATTTTAGTTCTAAATTTGTATTTGGTTAAAAAAAATTTGATTGGCTGCAAATGTAATAATAATTATCATTTCCAAAAGACAGATAACCACCAACTTACTAAACTTTCGACGATTTGCATTATTTTATAGACAAGCCCTCATTCTTTGCAGTTAAGTTGTTGGCTTGGTTTGAAATAAATCAACGCCCCCTTTTATGGAGATCTACCAAAGAAGCTTATAAAATATGGTTATCCGAAATAATTCTGCAACAAACCAGAGTTGAGCAAGGTACCTCTTATTATGTAAAATTCATTTCAAATTACCCAAAACTGAAAGATCTTGCCTTGGCAGATGAAGAAACAGTATTAAAAGACTGGCAAGGTTTGGGATATTATTCAAGAGCAAGAAACCTCCATTTTACTGCCCGTTATATCTATGACAACCTCAATGGTGAGTTTCCAAAAGACTATACATCTATACTACAACTTAAAGGAATTGGCGAATATACTGCAGCAGCTATTGCTTCTTTCGCATTTGACTTGCCTCATGCGGTTGTTGATGGGAACGTGTATCGTGTATTAGCTAGAATTTTTGGAATTGAAACTGCAATTGATTCCTCCCAAGGAAAGAAAGAGTTTAAAGAATTAGCCAATCATTTATTGGATCAAAAAAATCCTGCACTATTTAATCAAAGTATCATGGAATTTGGAGCGCTTCATTGTGTTCCGAGCAAACCTGATTGCAATTCTTGTATTTTTCAGAAGGAATGTGTTGCTCATTTAACTAATCAAGTAAATAACTTTCCCGTTAAAGCAAAAAAAATAAAACAGCGAAAACGTCATTTTCATTATTTGATATTCGAAAACTCAACAGAATTAGTGGTTAAGAAACGAGTAGGAAAAGAAATTTGGCAAAATCTTTACGATTTTCCATTAATTGAAACTAAAAATGATGCTTCACTTAATGAATTGCTTTCTCATGAAGATTTTAAAAAAATACTGAAAGAGCAAGATTTCGCAATAACTGCTTCTTCAACTTGGAGAAAACACATATTAAGTCATCAAATCATTATGGCTAAATTTTACCATCTTCAATTAACTAAATTGGATTCCATTGAACTTGAGGCCAATCAAATTATTGCTAAAGAAACATTATCTACTTATCCCATTCCTAAATTAATTGAGAACTATCTCAAGGAAGAAACCAATTTACTATCTTTGTCTTAACTTATTAAAAACACTTTAACTATGGCAGGAGTAAACAAAGTAATTCTAGTTGGACATTTGAGCAAAGACCCTGAAGTCAGACACTTAGAAAGCGGTGCTGCAGTTGCAAATTTTTCAATGGCAACTACAGAATCTTACAAAGACAAAAATGGTAACCGCCAAGATCAAACTGAATGGCACAACATCGTTTTGTGGAGAGGACTTGCTGAAGTTGCTGAAAAATACCTCAAAAAAGGAAATTTAGTTTACATCGAAGGGAAATTAAAAACCAGAAGCTGGCAAGATAAAGAAGGAGCAACTCGATACACCACTGAAATTGTTGGAGATAATATGACAATGTTGGGAAGTAAAAGTGACAATTCTAGCGCTAGCTCACAAAATGATGTAGATCGTGAGAGCGACAAAAAAGAAGTGAGACAAAAAGTTGATTTGGAAGAAGAAAAGGAAGAAGATGATTTACCTTTCTAATAAACCTTATCATTCTACATTGAAAGTAATTCTAACTAAAGTTTTCCGTTTTGGATGATCCCTTTCAACAGGTTCCAATAATTACAATCTTAGAACAATTAGCTCCTGTAGCTGATTATTTTGGATTGATTTTATTGATTATACTTGTTTTGTCCTTGCTGCTATTGTCAGCACTTATTTCAGGTTCTGAAGTTGCTTATTTTTCGCTTTCTCCAAATGATAAAGAAGCTATAAAGCATATAAAAGATAAGAAAAACATCATTTTGGCCTCACTGCTTGAACGGCCAAAAAGATTATTAGCAACTATTCTTATCGCCAACAATTTTGTAAATGTTGCCATAGTCATTTTTTCGACCTACATCACCAATATTGTAATTGGTGATAATTTAAGCCCAACAGCAGAATTTATAATTCAAGTTGTATTAATTACATTTTTATTATTGCTCTTGGGTGAAGTTATTCCAAAAATTTATGCCAACAAGGATCCATTAAAACTTGCTAAGTTCGTTGCTTTTGGAATTTATTACTTGCGCTTTTTCTTAAGCCCTTTTAGTTCAATTCTTGTCAATTCAACCAATTTTATCGACAAGCGAATTAAGAAAAAAGGACATTCTATTTCAGTAGATGAACTATCAAAAGCACTAGAGTTAACAAGCGATGATAACGATAGAGATGACGAACAAAGAATTTTAGAAGGTATTGTAAAGTTTGGAAATACTGACGTGAAACAAGTTATGACCTCTAGAGTAGATGTTATTAGCATTGAAGAATCAATGACATACAAAGAGGTAATAGAACTGATTTTAGATTCTGGTTACTCTAGAATTCCCGTTCACAAAGAAAATTTTGATAGCATACTTGGTGTCTTATACATTAAAGACCTTTTACCACACTTACACAAAGATGATTTCAAATGGAAGTCAGTAATCCGAAAACCATTTTTTGTGCCTGAGAATAAAAAAATTGATGACTTATTAAGAGAGTTTCAATCTAAAAAAATACACCTTGCCATTGTTGTAGATGAATATGGCGGTAGTTCAGGAATTATTAGCTTAGAAGATATTCTTGAAGAAATTGTTGGTGAAATAAGTGACGAATTTGATGAAGACGACATTACTTATTCCAAGTTAGACGATTACACTTATGCTTTTGAAGGCAAAACACCACTTAACGACTTTTACCGAATTTTAAATATTGAGGGAACCGAGTTTGAAGCAAAAAAAGGAGATTCTGATACACTTGCAGGATTTGTACTAGAAATTTTTGGGAAAATCCCTCAGAAAAATGAGAAAATTAAATTCTTTGACTACCAAATTGTGATTGAGGCTGCCGATAAAAGGCGAGTTAAACGCGTGCTAATTAAGCTACCAAAAGATCAAGTAGATAAAGACAAGGATAAATGAAAAAAATAGGAATTTACACTTTACTTTTAGTTGGGCTTTTCAGTGCTTGTCATGAAGAACCTTACCCAAAACCTGTAGGTTACTATAGAATTGATTTTCCTGCAAAAGAATTTAGAGAAATTGACAGCATACCATTTCCTTTTACATTTCAGCTTCCACAATATGCCTTGGTAAATTTAAATCGAACCAAAGAAAATGAAAATTTCTTCAACATCGATTTTCCTAGATACAAAGCGAGAATTCATTTGAGTTATTCAAAAGTGGATGGGAAATTAAATGAGTTGCTTGAAAATTCTAGAACTTTGGTTTTTAAACACGTTATTAAAGCACAAGACATCAATGAAAGCCTTATTATTAATGAATCGGAAAGAGTTTTTGGAAATTATTATCAAATTGAAGGAAATTCAGCCTCAGGCTCTCAATTTTATTTAACTGATAGCACCAATCATTTTTTAAGAGGTGCTCTCTACTTTAACGTAAAGCCCAATTTTGATTCAATTGCACCAGTACAAGAGTTTATAAAAGCCGATATTGAGCAATTGATTGAAAGCTTTAAATGGGTAGAATCAAACTAGTCTGGAAAAAGTAAATCGCTGCAAAGCAAAAACGGTTGCTCCCAAAAGTAAAAAAGCACCCAATTGATGCAACAAGCCCAAACTTAAAGGTACTGCATAAATCACAGTAAGGATTCCAAGTAAAAACTGAAAACTAACCACTATTAATAAGGCATTAATCCCTTTTGATTGGCTAAGCTCTAATTTCAACTTTCTCGACTTGAAATAGATTAAAACTACTAAACCGATCACAGCATACGCCAAATATCGGTGAAAGAACTGCACTCCAGCAATGTTTTCAAAAAAGTTCATCCACAATGGAGTCATAGCAGTTACTGATTCAGGCATCCAACTATCTCCCATCAATGGCCAAGTATTGTAAATTTTTCCTGCATTCATTCCTGCAACATAGGCTCCCCATACAATTTGGACTAAAAGCACTAGCATAAATACTTTTAAATACCGCTTTATTGAGTTTAAATTTTTATTTGTTGAAAGCTGCTCATTTGGATAAAGTAGGCTCAAGGCCACCCAAAAAGTATAAGCAAATGTGAGAAAAGCTGTAGTGAGGTGCATTGCCAATCGATAGTGACTTACATCTGGGTCTTTTACCAAACCACTTTTCACCATGTACCATCCAAGAAACCCTTGAAAAGCACCCAAAATTAAAATCAAAATCAACTTTGGCATTAACGCTTTAGAAATTTTCTTTTTAAACAAAAACCATAAAAAAGGAATGATGAAGACTAGTCCTATTAATCTTCCAAACATTCTATGGAAGTACTCCCAAAAGAAAATACTTTTAAACTCATCAAGCGTGATATTGAAATTCACCAATTGATATTCCGGATATTGCTTGTATTTATCGAAAAGTTCATTCCAATCTGCGTCAGATGATGGAGGCACACTTCCCATAAAGAGGTTCCATTCTACCATGGACAAACCCGAATTGGTTAAGCGCGTAATACCGCCAATTGCAACCATTAAAAAAATTAAAACACAACCTGTAAGCAACCAATATGCTATACTTCGAGAGGAGTTTTTACCTTCCGGCATTTTTCAAGAGATTATACTATAAAAAGCTATTTATAGTCGTTTCAAAAAGTAAGTAAACAATTCTGGAAAGGAAAAGTTGAGTTTTTCTGAAACTGAATTTATTTTTTTTGGGTCTAGTTCTTTTTCTTTGCTTTTTCCTTCTGATTTCACTTCTTCTTTTGCTTCGGTAGGTACTTCTGAAATTTCAGCTTTGTATTGACCGTCGTGAATTTCGTTAATGAAGCTTTTGATATCCTTAGCACTCAAAACAGTTTGATCGAATTCAAAATTGGCAGTTCCTGCTTCATAGTTCACTTTGCTTTGCACTACTCCATCCATTGCTGCAACTTTATCTTCAATAAATTTGGCACATCCCATAGCACAAACCATTCCTTCAATTTTCATATTAACAGCTGACTTATTTTCAGCTAAAACATCTTTAGAGGAAGTTGAAGTGTTTGTAGTTTCTATTTCGATGGTTTTTGGTGCTTGATCACAAGCGTTGAAAACCGTAATTACGAAAAGGGCTAAGAAAACTCTAGTGGTGAATATTTGTTTCATGGCTTATTTAATCAAAAGGCTTAATAAATAATGAATTAAGAACCGTGTTTAAAGTGTAAACAAAAATACACAAGAATCAGTTCAATACAACTATTCGGATTTAATAAAAGTAATTTTGAGCCCTCAATTTTTAGTAGATGTTTGATTTAAACAAAGTAGCAACTCAGTGGCTTTTCTTAATTTTTCTAGCTTTCATATGGGGAAGCTCATTCATTTTGATGAAAAAAGGCTTGGTTTCTTACGATCCATATCAAGTTGCAGCTATGCGAATTTTTATTTCATTTTTATTTTTATCACCTGTAATCGTTAAAAATTTCAGAAAAATAAAGAAGAATCAATGGAATAATATCTTCTTAGCAGGCATTTTAGGAAGTGGATTACCAGCTTTTCTTTTTCCAATAGCTCAAACTAAAATTAATAGTTCAATGGCGGGAATGCTCAACTCTTTGGTTCCATTATTTGCTGTTGTGATAGGTATACTTTTCTTTAAAACAAAATATAGAAAATTGAAATTTATTGGAGTAGTAATTGGGTTGATTGGTGCTCTGGGATTGTTATATAGTGGTAATGGAGTTGAATTTTCCAGTCAAGATCTTTTGTATTCAGGTTTGGTTGTAATTGCGACGCTTTGCTATGCCACAAACATAAATTTTATCAAGAACTTTCTCTCTGAAATAAGCGCATTAAACATCACTGCTTTTGGGTTTTTATTGATTGGCCCTCCTGCGGGAATTTACTTATTTACCACCGACTTCATTGAAAAAACAACGCAGTCGGCAGAAGTTCAGTTGCACTTATTTTACATTGCACTTTTAGCCGTTTTCGGAACTGCACTTGCTGTGATTTTATTCAACATGCTCATAAAAAAAGTTTCGGCAGTTTTTGCTTCTTCGGTGACATATGTTATTCCTGTTTTTGCACTTTTTTGGGGGCTAATCGATGGGGAAAAAATACAGTTTAACCAATTAATTTTTATCAGCATCATCTTAATTGGGGTATACATTGTCAATAGAGACAACCGTTTAGAGCGTAAAGAGGCGATTGAAGAAGAAAAATTAAAAAAGGCAGTAAATCCTGTTGCTTGAATGAAAGGCTTTTATTAAATTTGCCCTCCATTTTTGGAAATAAATAAAACCCTTAAAGCATGTATGCAATTGTAGAAATAGCAGGGCAACAATACAAGGTTCAAAAAGATCAACAATTATTTGTTCACCGACTTGAAGGAAAAGAAGGATCAAAAGTTTCTTTTGACAATGTTCTTTTAACCGCAAACGGAGATAAAATAGATGTTGGCGCCCCAGCTATCAAAGGTGTTTCGGTTTCAGCGAAAATCATTGAACACCTTAAAGGCGACAAAGTGATCGTCTTTAAAAAGAAACGAAGAAAAGGCTATAAAGTAAAAAATGGCCACCGTCAGCAATTTAGTAAAATTCAGATTGAAGCAATCGGTGCTTCAGCTCCAAAAGCTGCTTCTACTGAAAAAGCTAAAGAAGTTGAAAAACCAAAAGCAGAAGCTCCAAAGGCAGAAGCAAAAGCTGAGACAAAAAAACCAGCAACTGAAGCTAAAAAGACACCTGCAAAAGAGGTAAAAAAACCAACTAAAGCAGCAACTGAAAGCAAAAAAGAGCCGGTAAAAAAAGCAGCTGCTAAGCCTAAGGCTGCAGCTAAAAAAGAAACAAAAAAAGAAGATTAATTTATTGATCTTTAAGTTATAAAAGTTAAAATAGATAAATCATGGCACATAAAAAAGGAGCCGGTAGTTCTAAAAACGGTAGAGATTCGGAAAGTAAACGCCTAGGCGTTAAGATTTTTGGTGGACAGCAAGCAATTGCAGGAAACATCATTATCCGTCAGAGAGGAACAAAACACCATCCGGGAGAAAATGTTGGTATTGGAAAAGACCACACCCTTTATGCTCTTAGTGATGGGATCGTTACTTTTCAAGTGAAAGGAAATAAAAAATCTTTCGTTCACGTTAAGCAACAAGCCGAAGCTTAATTAATAGCATTAGAATACGAAAAAACCTCTCCGCATAATAGCAGAGAGGTTTTTTCGTTTCCCGTTTTTTGAAATTTCAGGATTAATCATTTTTTTCTAAAGTCTAAGCTCTAAAGTCTAATTTTTCTTCTCGTTTTTAGTTTCTTTTTTCAAGTTTTTTATTCCCAGCATGCCTTTCAGCATCTCTATTCGATTTCTTAATCAAGTTTTTCTCAAAAGCTGTTTCTAAATTCACTCCAGTTTGATTGGCTAAACAAATCAATACGAAAAGTACATCGGCTAATTCATCGCCCAAATCTTTATCCTTGTCGCTTTCCTTTTCAGATTGTTCTCCATAACGACGGGCAATAATTCTCGCAACCTCCCCTACTTCCTCGGTTAGTTGAGCCATGTTGGTTAATTCGTTAAAATAGCGAACTCCGAATTTTTTGATCCATTGATCAACTTGATCTTGCGCTTCTTTAATGCTCATTATTCTCGATTTTTGGTATCAATTAAAATTGTAACAGGTCCGTCGTTTATAGAACTCACTTGCATATCGGCACCAAAAATACCTGATTCAACTTGAATAGTAGATTGAAAACGCAAGTGTTCTATAAATTCCAAATAGTGCTTTTCGGCAATATCAGGCTTAGCCGCTTGTATAAATGATGGTCGATTGCCTTTTTTAGTTTTTGCGTGCAATGTAAACTGACTTATCACCAATATTTTCCCTTGAAGTTCAGTTACCGAGTGATTCATCTGCCCATTTTCATCATTAAAAATGCGCAAGTTGAGCACTTTTTTGGATAACCATTCTATGTCTTCTTCAGTATCTTCAGCCTCAATGCCCAAATAAATTAATAACCCAGATTCAATTGCTCCAACACAAGAATTGTCAACTTCTACTTTTGCAGCTTTTACTCGCTGAATGACTGCTCTCATAATTCAATCATTTTTTAATATCCTTTTTGACGGTAATTTTCAGCTTCATCTTCCTCATACATTGAAAGGTAATTGAGGTACCTGCTTTTTGCAATCTTCCCTTCTTCAACCGCAATTTTAACTGCACAATTTGGCTCATTTATGTGAACACAATTATTGAATTTACAATCATTTAGGTGTTTTCTCATTTCAGGAAAATAATGTGATAAATGTTCTTTTTCCAATTCTACATTTCCGAATCCTTTAATTCCAGGGGTGTCAATAATTTTTCCTCCAAAATGCAAATCAAACATCTCTGCAAAAGTGGTTGTATGTCTTCCACTTTGATGAGCCGATGAAATACTATTGACCTTGAGGTTTAAACGAGAATCTAATTGATTGATAAGTGTACTTTTACCGACTCCAGAATGTCCTGAAACAATCGATGTTTTGTCCTTCATCCTATCTTTCAAGACGTCTAATCCTATTTTCTTTTCTGCACTAATTTCCAACTGATTGTATCCTGCTAAATCATAAACCTCTTTCCATCGACTCAACTCTTTTTGGTCTTTTTCAGCATCCAATAAATCAATTTTGTTATAAACCAAAACCACTGGAATTCTGTATGCTTCAGCACCAACTAAAAAGCGATCTACAAAGCCCATAAACGTTTTAGGATCTTTTAATGTAATCAATAAAAAAAGCTGATCAATATTGGCAGCAATGATTTGAACTTGTTTAGAAAGGTTGATGGAGCGGCGAATGATGTAGTTTTTTCTTGAATGAATGGATTGAATAAGTGCCTCTTCTCCTTCCATATGAAAAGTTACTCGATCGCCAACCGCTATTGGATTTGTGCTTTTGAGGCCTTCCATTCTAATTTTTCCTTTCAATCGAGCATTGATTCGCTTCTTCGAATCAGATTCAATTTCATACCAACTACCTGTCGACTTAACTACAACTCCTTCCAAACCACTACTTTTTTAGATGTTTAAAATTAGTAAATTCGTCTTGCAAAAACAGTATAGAAGATGTCAATAGTTGTAGAAAATGTAAGTAAGCTTTATGGAACTCAAAAAGCGCTCGATAAAGTGACTTTTAAAGTAAAACCAGGAGAAATTGTTGGTTTTTTGGGACCAAATGGGGCGGGAAAATCAACGATGATGAAAATTATTACGGGATTTATTCCAGCAAATGAAGGAAGAGTTGAAGTATGTGGAGAAGACGTAGCTTCAAAACCTTTAAAAGTGAAGGAGAAAATTGGCTATTTAGCAGAGCAAAATCCCTTGTATTATGAAATGTATGTTCGAGAATACTTATTTTTCTTAGCAGGGATTTTTAAGTTGAAAAACAGCAAAGCCAGAGTAGACGAAATGATTGAAATGGTTGGCCTGGGTTTGGAACAAAATAAAAAAATTGGAGCACTTTCTAAAGGATTTAAGCAACGGGTTGGCTTGGCTCAAGCGCTACTTCACGACCCAGAAGTGTTGATTTTGGATGAACCAACCACAGGTTTAGATCCCAATCAAATTGAGGAAATTAGAACTCTTATTAAAAAAGTAGGCGCTCAAAAAACGGTAATGCTTTCTACTCACATTATGCAGGAAGTTGAGGCCATTTGCGATCGAATTATCATTATCAACCACGGAAAAATTGTTGCCAATGAAAGTCCTTCAATTTTAAAAACCGCAAGTGCCAACAACATTGTATTGAGTGTTGAATTCAATGAGGAACAAGCTCCCAAAAGTTTAAAATCCATCTCGGGCGTATTGCAAGTAAGGAAAAAGCCCAATGCAAACCTCTGGCTATTTGAGGTTGAAAATCACCAAGTAAGGAAAAATATTTTCCAGTTTGCTTTAGACAATGAAGTAATGATCGTAAGCATTAACGAAGAAAAAGAAAGCTTAGAAGAGGTGTTTAAGAAGCTGACAATGAGTAAATAAAATCCCAATCTACTTTCAAGTGTTTATAAGTCAATTACTAAGTAATCAAGTAAGGCTAAAAATTTATAAATTTAGCTCACTAGCTTATTAAAAAAATAGCCTCATGAAAAAAATAATGACAATACTTGGAATAGCCATATTGGCATTGACTTTATCCTTCACCTCTGCCAATAAAAAAATTGTAGTAATTGATGCAGGGCATGGTGGAAAAGATTACGGTTTAAATAAAGACGGTGTGTCTGAAAAAGAAATTGCAATGAACATTGCAAATAAAATAAAAACACTAAACACCAACTCAGACTTAGAAATTATTTTAACGAGAGACACAGATAAATTTTTAACTCTAGAGGACAGAGTAGCATTTATCAACTCCCTTAACCCTGATGCAGTAATTTCACTTCATGTAAATTCAGCTCCAATTAAAACGAAGAGTGGTTTTGGATTTTTTGTTTGTAATGAGAATGAAGTTAAAATTCAGTCCAATGCTCTTGCAAGTAAAATTCAGAAAGCATTTCAACAGAAATATACAAGCAATGAAGTTGCTTATAGAAATATATTTCTACTCAAGAATGTAAATAGCCCTGCAACTTTAATTGAATTGGGATATTTGAGTAATGAAAATGATCGAAAATTATTACTAAGTGAAAAAGGTCAGTCCGAAATAGCAGCAATTTTGTATAAAGCACTAAAATAAGCATTTTGAGAAAGCGAGCTTTTAAAAGCTTAATCTAAAAAAATGACTTTTCATTTTAGTATAAAAAAACAATTAAGATTTATTAGCTAAAATCTCAAATTAGCTTCTTGTAAGTCAGTTCGATAAAGCTTATTTTAGTGCTTATTTTAATTGATACTAAAATGAAAAAGTACATCCTACTAATCACCCTGCCATTCATTATATCTAGTTGTGCCATAATTGCTCCTGGAGAAGTTGGTGTTAAACAACGGTTTGGAAAATTCAGGGGAGAAACCATCACTTCTGGAATGATTGTTTTTAATCCCTTTGCCACAAAAGTGATCAAAACCTCGGTATTGACACAAAACCTCATGCTTGAATTACAACTACCAAGTAAAGAAGGCTTAAGTGTCACTTCTTCAATTTCTATTCTGTATCAAATAGAGAGAGATAAATACAAAGAATTATTGACTAATTATGGTATTGATTACGAGCCAGTTATAACTGCTATTTTCAGATCTGCAGCTTCTGATGTATGCGCAAAATACTTTGCAAAGGACATGCATTCAGGAAAACGAGCTGATATTGAACAAAGTATTAAAGAAAAAATGCTATCAAATCTTGCAGGAAGTGGAATAATAATTAGTGCTGTACTTATGAAAAGCATTTCGCTACCTGAAGGCTTAGCAAAATCGATAGAAGAAAAACTTCAAGCCGAACAAAATGCTATGCGCATGGAGTTTATTCTTCAACAAGAAAAATTAGAAGCTGAAAGAAAAATCATTCAAGCTAAAGGATCAAGAGATGCTCAATTAATTCAGGCAGAAGGTCTCACTGAGCCAATTATTAAAATGAAATCAATTGAAGCTTTTGAAAAACTTAGCAACTCTCCCAACACAAAAATCATTTTCACTGATGGAAAACTACCGTACTTAATAGAATAAAATATTAAAAGCAATGCTCAACCCATACATGTAAAATAATTGTAGGTAGCTTAGTAATTGATAAAAAATTTAAGGAAATAGGTTTAAAATCATAAAAAAAATATTTTTCAACTTCTCATCAGCATACTGTAAATGAATCTAAATTTGCAGGGTGAAAATTATTTTTAAAGTAACAAGCCTCTTTTTAATTGCAATTGTTTGTTGCTTATCCTCAGTTAATTTAAGGGGGTCTCAAACGAATGCAAAACCCATTGATTTCTTCTATTCTGATGCTAATAGTAATTCATTAGAAAGTTTAAATTCTCTCGTATGGCAAGTTCCTAAAATCGAGAATTCCCTTAATAACAGTTACAATTTTCTCTCATCAGTCTTTAAAAAGAACCACAATAAAAATGGATTATCTAGTTTGCATTTAGAGCCATTTTACAAAAATGCAATTTTTCAATACCTTTTCTTCTCGAAAAACTTTAACGTTCAAAAGCAGAATACAGAACTGCTATTTCCATTTCACATTTTCTGGTAGTCAATTTTCTGTCATAGCCTAAGCGCAAATTGACCTTTCTAATTAAAGGTTTGCAAGTCTGCAATACCTTATCATTCTACAAAACCTACCAAAAAATAAAAAAATGGATCAAGGAAGTACCATCATTGGGCTGATCATTCTAGCCCTTTGTATTATTCCTTTTATAATCATAAGAAGGAATAAAATTAAAAGAGAGAGATTAATGTTAAAGTCACTCACAGACTTAGCAAACCTACATAATTGCAAAATAAATGAACACGAGCTTTGTGGAGACTATGCAATTGGAATTGATAAGTTAAAAAACTATTTATTTTTCTATAAAAAAATGAAGGATAAAGAAACAACTCAATTCATTAATCTTGAAAGCATAAATAGTTGTAAAATTCTCAATTCAAGTAGAACTATTAAGAACAAGCAAGAAAAGTACCATGTAATTGATCGACTAAGTTTGTCATTAAAACCAAATTTAGAACATAAAAAGGAACAAATACTTGAATTTTTCAACTCAGATTACAATTCACAAACCTATGGAGAACTTCAATCAATCGAAAAGTGGCTAAAACTAGTCAACTTACAATTGAAATTAAAGAGCTAGATTTATAAGTCTAATCCCTATGAAATTTTCATAGGGATTAGTTTTTTGAAAACTATAAGTCCTTTTAATAGATTGCTAGATTAAAAATTAATTAAGACTCAAGTGTTATTATTTAGTATTAAAAAGTACATTTGCCCTCTCAAAAAAGTGGATTAATTTGGCTGCTTGCAACCACTTGAAAAAATGCTAAAATGTTGATTTTCTCGTTGCTTACAGCCATTTTTTTTACAAGTATTAATATTAAAATATAATAAATGGCTTACCTATTTACCTCAGAATCAGTATCAGAAGGACATCCTGATAAAGTTGCCGATCAAATCTCTGATGCACTCATTGACAATTTCTTAGCTTTCGATAAAGAATCAAAAGTTGCTTGTGAAACTCTTGTAACTACAGGTCAAGTTGTATTAGCAGGAGAAGTAAAGTCTAAAGCATATTTAGATGTGCAAGTGATTGCAAGGGAAGTAATCAATAAAATTGGTTACAACAAAAGCGAATACATGTTTGATGGAAATAGCTGTGGTGTATTTTCTGCTATTCATGAGCAATCGCCTGATATTAACCAAGGAGTTGAGCGTGCAAATAAAGAAGAACAAGGTGCTGGAGACCAGGGAATGATGTTTGGCTATGCTACCAACGAAACGGAAAGCTATATGCCGCTTCCTTTAGAAATCTCTCACCTACTTTTAAAAGAGTTGGCAGCATTAAGAAGAGAAAACAAGGAAATAACTTACTTGCGTCCAGATTCAAAATCTCAAGTAACCATTGAATACGACGACAATAATCAACCAGTTAGAATTGATACCATTGTTGTTTCAACTCAACACGATGATTTTGATACAGAAGCTATTATGTTGGCAAAAATTAAAAAAGACGTAATAGAAATTTTAATTCCAAGAGTAAAAGCTTTGCTTCCTGAATCAACTCAAAAGCTTTTCAACAGTCAAATCACTTACCACATCAACCCAACTGGCATATTCGTAATTGGTGGACCACACGGTGATACTGGATTAACTGGAAGAAAGATCATAGTTGATACTTATGGTGGAAAAGGAGCTCACGGTGGTGGTGCTTTTTCAGGGAAAGATCCAAGTAAAGTTGATCGATCTGCTGCCTATGCAACAAGACATATTGCAAAAAATTTAGTTGCTGCAGGAGTTGCTGACGAAGTATTGGTTCAAGTTGCATATGCAATTGGAGTTGCAAAACCAATGGGACTTTATGTAAATACATACGGAACTGCTAAAGTTGATTTAAACGACGGTGAAATTGCAAAAAAATTGTCTGAAATCTTTGACATGCGACCATATGCTATTGAAACTCGATTCAACCTTCGTTCACCAATTTATTCTGAAACTGCTGCTTACGGTCACATGGGTAGAAAGTGTGAAGAAGTAGAAAAGACTTTCAAATCTCCTGATGGAGAAAGTAAAACTTTAAAAGTTAAATTATTCCCTTGGGAAGAATTGAACTATGTAGATAAAGTCAAAAAAAGCTTTTCACTTTAAAAGCCAAATAGATATATAAAAAAGCCGCTGAAACAGCGGCTTTTTTTTTATGTTGTACCTTAGGAAATATTGTTGCGACAATAAATAAAAAGGTGTAATGGTATAAGCCTCAATTTAATAATTAGCACTACCTCTTAGCGTACTTAGCGTATTCTCTGCGAGCTTTGCGTGAAATTTTCTTTTTTCTCGCAAAGGAGCGCAAAGTTTTTTTTTCGCAAAGACCGCGAAGTAATATCAACGGCATTAAAATACTACTTTGGCATTATTTTTTTCTAAAAAACAATTGAATTGGAACTCCTGTGAGTTCAAATTTTTCACGCAAACGATTTTCTACAAATCGCTTGTAGGCTTCTTTAACATATTGTGGATGATTGCAGTAAAATACAAAAGTTGGCTTATAGGTTGGCAACATAGTTACAAATTTCACCTTTATAAACTTCCCTTTTATTGATGGAGGAGGCGATGACTCGATGATAGGAAGCATCACTTTGTTTAATAAATTGGTAGGAATTTTTTTAGTTCTATTCTCAAAAACCTTAACAGCAGTTTTTAATACATCGTGTATTCTTTGTTTTTCTATAACCGAAGTGAAAATAATGGGTACATCTGTAAAAGGAGCAATTTTTCTAGTGATTTGCTCCTTAAATTCTTTCATGGTATTTGAAGATTTACTTTCAATCAAATCCCATTTGTTCACCATGATTACAATGCCCTTTTTATTTCTAAGTGCCAATGTGAAAATATTCATGTCCTGTGCCATCATGCCTTCGTTGGCCTCAATTAAAATCACACAGACATCTGAGTTTTCTATTGCTCGAATAGAACGCATTACTGAATAAAACTCAACATCTTCATCAACTTTCGACTTTTTTCTAAGTCCAGCAGTGTCGGTTAATATAAAATCAAATCCAAAGGCTGTATACCTAGTTCCAACTGCATCTCTTGTTGTACCAGCAATCGGGGTTACTATATTTCGTTCTTGACCAATCAAGGTGTTTACAAAAGATGATTTACCCACATTTGGCCGACCGACAATTGCAATCCTAGGAATATCAGATGGTTCTTCATCTTCTTCAAAAGGTAAATCTTCCACCAATTTGTCCAACAATTCACCTGTCCCACTTCCATTAATACTAGAAAGTGTAAAAATCTCTTCCCCTAAACCCAAGGAGTAAAATTGATAAGCATCAGCAATTCGCTCATGGTTATCCACTTTATTGGCGACGATAAAAATTTTCTTTTTGGATTTACGTAGCATACTCGCTACAGCTAAATCTAAATCAGTGATTCCCACGATTACATCAAGAACAAAAACAATCAAATTCGCTTCTTCGATGGCAATTTCTACTTGTTTTCTAATCTCATCTTCGAAAACATCTTCAGAACCTCTGACATAACCTCCTGTGTCAATCAAGGTAAATTCCTTTCCTGCCCAGTTGCCTTTCCCGTATTGACGATCTCTTGTAACACCACTTTGCTCATCAACAATGGCTTTTCGGCTCTCTGTTAAACGATTAAATAAAGTTGATTTTCCGACGTTAGGTCTCCCTACTATTGCGATAATATTTGCCATAATTTTTATAAATAACCAAAACGTTTCAATTGACTTTCATCGTTTCTCCAATCCTTGTTCACTTTTACAAAAAGCTCTAAAAATAATTGCTTTTCAAAAAAAGCTTCTAAATCCTTGCGGGCATCTGTTCCCACTTTTTTCAATTTATTTCCACCCTTGCCAATCAAAATAGCCTTTTGGCTTTCTCTTGCCGTATAAATTATGGCTCTAATTTTTATGATTGATTCACTTTCCTTAAAAGTATCTACATAAACCTCAATAGAATAAGGTATTTCTTGACCAAAATTCATCAGTATTTTTTCTCTAATCTTTTCTTCAACAAAAAAGCGCTCTGACTTATCAGTCAAAGTATCTTTTGGATAATAAGGTGGGCTTTCAGGAAGTAAATCAATCAAATACTTTTGTAACATCTCAATATTAAAGCCGTGTAAAGCCGAAATTGGGAGAACAATCGCTTTAGGATAAATTGCTTTCCAATGATTTATTTCACTTTCCAACTGCTCTTGATTGCTCAAATCAATTTTGTTAATCAACAATAAAACAGGTAATTCAGTATTGCTTAGAAAATCATTTAACTTTTTATCTTTTAACTCTTTCTGACCACTTTCCAACATCAATAAAACAATGTCTGCGTCTTGTAAAGAAGCATAGACAAATTTCATCATGCCCTCTTGCATTTTATAGGCTGGATCAATAATTCCGGGAGTATCAGAATAGATAATTTGATAATCAGGCTGGTTTACAATTCCCAGAATTCGATGACGAGTTGTTTGAGCTTTAGGTGTAATAATAGAAAGCCGTTCGCCAACCAAATGATTCATGAGCGTTGATTTACCCACATTGGGATGCCCAATGATATTTACAAAGCCTGCTTTATGTGGATTACTCATGTTATTTATCAAAAAAATTGAACCGGAAGAGAAAGATCGAATTGTAACTTGTATTCGATATATTGATTAAAAAAAGCTTTCTGTCGTTAATTGATTATTTTATTAAGCGTTTCACTCGGTCGCATCACCTTCACTAAAACATCCTGATTTGGACGATAGTATCCTTTCATGTCAACTGCTTGCCCTTGAACTTCAATTAACTCATTTACTATTTTTAGCTCATTTTGTTTTAAATCATTAAAAAGAGCAGTAAAGTATTTTTTTAATTCCTCATCTTCATTTTGCTCACTCAAAGCTTCAGCCCAATAAAGAGCTAAATAAAAATGACTGCCACGATTATCAATTTCCTTCACTTTTCGTGAAGGAGATTTTTCATTCATGAGAACTTTCTCAGTCGCTTTATCAAGGCAATCTGCTAAAATTAATGCTTGATTATTATCAAACTTTTCACCTAAATGCTCTAAAGAAACCGCCAATGCTAAAAACTCTCCCAAAGAATCCCATCGCAAATGATTTTCTTCAATCAGTTGTTGAACATGTTTTGGAGCAGAACCGCCAGCTCCGGTTTCAAACAGACCTCCCCCTTTCATCAAAGGCACAATCGACAACATTTTAGCTGAAGTTCCCAATTCCAAAATTGGAAATAAATCTGTCAAGTAATCGCGTAAAACATTTCCTGTAACAGAAATGGTATTTTCTCCATTTTTCACTCTTTTCAATGTGTATAAACACGCTTCTTTAGGAGCCAATATTTTAATATCTAAGCCTTTTGTATCAACTTCAGCCAAATACTTTTCGACTTTCAAAATCAATTGAGCATCATGCGCTCTGTTTTTGTCTAACCAAAAAACTGTAGGCCAAGAAGTTGCTCTAGCTCTGTCAATTGCCAACTTCACCCAATTTCGAATTGGAGCATCTTTTACTTGACACATTCTCCAAATATCTCCTTGTTCAACCTGGTGCTCCATTAAAACATCTCCAGATGAAGCAAGTACTTTGACAGTTCCGTTTTTCTGAATTTCGAAAGTTTTATCGTGCGAGCCGTATTCCTCTGCTTTTTGAGCCATTAGTCCAACATTGGGAACAGTTCCCATTGTTCTTGGATCAAAAGCACCATTTTCTCTACAAAAATCAATTGTGGCTTCATAAATTCCTGCATAACTGCTATCTGGAATAATTGCTTTGGTATCTTGAGCCTTTCCTTCTGCATTCCACATCTTTCCTGAAGTTCGAATCATTGCGGGCATAGAAGCATCAACAATTACATCACTAGGAACATGAAGATTAGTAATTCCATGATCGGAATCAACCATTGCCAAAGCAGGTCCTTCAGCAATTGCTTTTTCTATAGAAGTTATGATTTTTTTCTTTTCAGCATCAGACAATTGATTGATTTGTTGCATCAGCTTACCCAGTCCATCATTTGGATTCACACCAATTTTTTCAAAAGTTGATTGGTATTCCTCAAATACATCCTTAAAAAAAACTCGAACAACTTGACCAAAAATAATTGGATCAGAAACTTTCATCATGGTAGCTTTCAAGTGAACTGAAAACAAGACTCCTTGTGCTTTTGCAGCTTCTTTTTCTTTTTCAAGAAACTCTACCAATGCTTTTTTGCTCATGAAAGTGGCATCAATCACCTCACCTTCTAGAAGAGCCAATTTATCTTTCAAAACTTGCTTAGTTCCGTCTGAAGCATGTAACTCAATGGATACTGTTTCTGGTTTAGTGATAGTTTTTGATAGCTCATTGGAAAAGAAATCATTTCCTTTCATGCTTGCTACATGAGTTTTAGAATCTTTTGACCATTCTCCCATGCTATGTGGATAGTTTCTTGCAAATTCCTTAACTGCTTTTGGAGCTCTTCGATCTGAGTTCCCTTCTCTTAAAACCGGATTTACAGCACTTCCCTTTATCTTATCGTATTTGGCCTTAATAGCTTGCTCTTCTTTATTTTTTGGATTATTAGGATAATTTGGAATTGAAAATCCTTGATTTTGTAATTCAGAAATAGCTTCTGCCAACTGTGGCATTGAAGCACTTATGTTTGGCAATTTTATAATGTTTACTTTCGGGTCATCTGTGAATTTGGCTAATTCTTCTAGCGCATTTTTTACTTTTTGACTATCGTTTAAGTATTCAGAAAAGTTAGCTAAAATCCTTCCAGCCAAAGAAATATCTTTTGTTTCAACACTTATTCCTGCGGCTTTGATAAAACGCTGAACAATTGGTAAAAAAGAATAAGTTGCTATAGCTGGTGCTTCGTCTGTTAGGGTATAATAAATAGTCGATTTCATTGATAATATAATTTTTTACAAAGCAAGATTTACGCTTAATCAGTTAAAAATTAAGGATTGCAAAGTTAGCCTTAATTAAGCTCAAAAAAAAGTCAAAAAAAATGGAGAAATCTTGCGATATCTCCATTTTCAACTAACAGAAAGAAAGAATATTATTTTACTAATACGCTCTCTCAGAAACTAATTCTCCATTGGTATCCCACATTTTCCAAACACCAATTCTAGCACCTTTGTTGTAATGCAATTCATATCTTAAATTGCCTTCATTGTCCCAGATTTTCCATTCCCCATTTTTCTCTCCTAAGTAATAGGCTGCATCAGTAACTTTTTTACCGTTTTCATTCCACCTAATCCAAGACCCATGCTTTTCACCATCTTTATACATTCCAATTTCTTGCTGACTTCCATTTGGATAATAAAAAACTGCTTGTCCGTTTAAAACTCCATTTACTAAAGTATATGTTGCTTCAACCTTTCCATTTGCATGATAAGTAGAATACTCTCCTTTTACTAGTTCATTGTTTGAGGTGTAAAACTGTCCGTTTTCGAACACCAATCCATCTTGCGCTTTAATACTTCCGACAAAGAATACTGCCATCAATATCACTAATCCAACTTTTCTCATAACTTTAAATTTAATTTTGAATAACACAAAGGTAATAAAAAATTAACGATTTGATAACATTGAAAGCTAGATCATAGTAAAACTTAACATTGAAGACATCTTATTCGTTGGAAATCAATAAAATAATGAAAAGTGAATTATTTAGAAGAGAGCTGAAATTGTAGTTGACTTTCAGTTTGACTAGTCAAATCAATCACAACTGTTTTGTCAACATGAGAAATGTGACTGATTTTAAGTTCTTGTTCAGAAACAGGTAGTTGATCAATTACAAATGAACCTTCAAAGTCAGTATAAACTTCTTGATTAGTGCTTGAAATTTTAATTTGTGCACCAATTAATGGTTCTCCAAAGCGATCTGTAATTTTTCCTTTCAACTCAGTTGTTTTAGAACCCCCGCCTGCTAGGGCTTCTGCGCAAACAATAAAACTTAAAAGAATAAAAGAAAGTAGGTATTTTCTCATACGCCAAAAGTAATATGCTAGTCTAGACCATACATTTATAATAAATTATCAAACCATTATTTTGACGTTAATTCTATGTTAAGTCAAAATGATGAGAATTGATTTTTCCAAAGCATAGCACTTTGCTTAACTTGGTCGCAAATTAATTTTTAAACTATGTATCTAAAACTTATTACCTCAACCATCATCCTTACAGCACTTAGCGCTTGCGATTCTAAATCAAATCAAACGAATGAAAGTGACAGTTCAAAAGAAATTGAAACTAAAATGACAGAAATAACAAACGACCCACACAGTTTTGCTCGTCCTGAGCAAGCAGTTGTAAAACACCTGAACTGGAACGCTAAAATTGATTTTGAAAATAAGTTAATCGAAGCAACTGCAACCTACTCAATTGATAATAAAGAAGGTGTTGATACCATCTATTTAGATAGTAAAGATTTAATCATCAAAGAGATAAATCGAGATGATTCAGATAGTACATTGAATTATAAAAGTGAAAGCTTTAATAATTATTTGGGAACTAAACTCTCAATTCCAATAAGCCCACAAACAAAACAAATTAGCATCAAATACAAAACTTCAGAAGGTGCCGATGCATTGCAATTTTTAGACCCTCAACAAACTGCAGGCAAAAAACATCCATTCTTGTTTACTCAATCGCAAGCCATTTTAGCACGCTCTTGGATTCCATGTCAGGACAGTCCGGGAATCCGTTTTACTTACGAAGCGACAGTGCAAGTTCCTAAAGGAATGATGGCGCTAATGAGTGCCGAAAACCCAACATCAACAAATGAAGATGGAGTGTATTCTTTCGAAATGAAGCAAGCCATTCCTTCTTATCTAATGGCTTTAGCAGTTGGATACCTTGATTTCAAAGCTATGGGAAGAAATACTGGTGTTTACGCAGAAGCAGAATTAATTGAAGCTGCAGCTTATGAATTTGCCGAAATGCAAGCAATGTTGGACACAGCCGAAGCTTTGTATGGCCCTTATCGTTGGGGACAATACGATGTAATAGTTTTACCACCCAGCTTTCCATTTGGGGGCATGGAAAATCCTCGATTAACTTTTGCAACACCTACCATTATTGCAGGAGACCGATCATTAACGGCATTAATTGCTCATGAATTAGCTCATTCTTGGTCTGGCAATCTCGTTACCAACGCAAATTGGGAAGACATTTGGTTGAATGAAGGATTTACGGTCTATTTTGAAAATCGGATTATGGAAGAAATCTATGGAAAAGACTTTGCCAATATGCTTGCACTGCTTTCTCATCAAGATTTAAAAGATGAAATTGAATACTTAAATGAAGAAGGTCGTTCAGCTGATACTCGTTTAAAGGTTGACTTAGAAGGACGCAATCCAGATGATGGATTAACGGGTATTCCTTATGACAAAGGTTACTTTTTACTGCGCTTAATTGAAGAAACCGTGGGTAGAGAAAGATGGGATCAATTCCTAAAGGAGTATTTCGACAAGTATGCTTTCGAAGTTATGACCACCAATAAATTCATGGAAGAAATAGATCAATCATTGTTTAATGAAAACCCAAAGTGGAAAAGCGAAATCCGAATCGATGAATGGGTATTTGAAACAGGTTTACCTGATAATTGCCCAGTTGTAACATCCGAAAGGTTTAAGAAAGTTGAAGCAGAACTGAATGCATGGTTAGATGGAAAAGCAGCTAAGGATTTAAAAACTTCTGAATGGATGACTCCAGAATGGATGCATTTTGTGAGAAAATTACCAAACGAATTAAGCGACAAACAACCAAAAGAACTGGATGCCCATTTTAAATTTACAACAATTGGTAATTCTGAAATACAAGCAGCGTGGTTTGAAAAAGTGATTCCCAATAATTACAAAGCTGCTGAAGCTTCAACAGAGGAATTTTTAATTCGTGTGGGAAGGAGAAAATTTTTGACTCCTATTTACAAGGCAATTCTGAAATCAGATGGTGGCAAAGCAACAGCTCTTTCAATCTATGAAAAAGCTCGACCTAATTACCATGCGGTATCAAGACAAAGTATTGATCAATTACTCGAATACAATTAAAATCTATGGGCCAGAAAAGAAAGCTGGAGCATTTTCGGGAAATGAAAAGTTTCCCAAATGTGTATGAGCCTACAATAGATGAGGTTTTTAGAACAAGTTACCGATTGAAGGGGAAATGGAACAGTGAACATTTTAAAAATAACAATCCACTGGTTCTTGAGTTAGGTTGTGGTAAAGGTGAATACAGTGTTGGACTTGCGAGAAAATTCCCAAACAAAAATTTTATTGGTGTAGATATAAAAGGTGCGAGAATGTGGAGAGGTTCCAAAACTGCTTTGGAGGAAAACCTCACAAATGTTGCATTTTTGAGAACAAGAATTGAATTCATAGCCTCTTGCTTTGAAAAGAATGAAGTAGATGAGATATGGATTACTTTCCCCGACCCTCAACCTAAAGAGAAGAAGGAGAAAAAACGATTGACTGCTCCAAATTTTATTTCAGAATACAAGAAATTTTTAAAACCCAATGGAATTATCCACTTAAAAACTGACAGTCAGTTTTTTTATGAGTACAGTCTTGGTGAAGCACAAAGAAATAACTATTCTATCATAGAATCAACTGCTGATTTATATGGAGAGCAAATAGCAGCAATGGATAAGGACACTCAGGAAATTTTGAGTATTCAAACACATTATGAAAAATTATTCAAAGAAAAAGGACATAAGATTCACTACTTAAAATTTCGAATCTAATCAGTATGTTTAAAATATTAATAATTAACATTTTAATGAATATCTAGTAATTTTTAACCACATATAACCACATAGTAATACCGATTGTGATTTTAATTGTCGCATTAATGCTTCTTAAAATCTACATCGGCATTATACTTTTGAAGATATCGATGAGACATTAATAAATTAAATTGTTATAACATAGCTTATAAAAACAGAATAATTACATAGAAGCTTTGCTTGACATAGCGACCTCTATGTCTATTTAGTAATAAATATTGAGTTTAGTATTTAATATTATTCTGAGGAGTTACAAAATTTCGACTAAAAGATGAAAACCATTCCTCTAAGTGAAGAAAATAAAGACTTTTTCGAACAAGTTTTTCAGGTAGTACGCTTAATTCCAAAAGGGAAGGTAACCTCTTATGGAGCAATCGCTGAATATCTTGGAAGAAAAGGAAGTGCTAGAATGGTTGGTTGGGCAATGAATGCATCGCATAAACAAAAAGAATATGTTCCAGCCCACCGGGTAGTCAACCGCAACGGACTTTTAACAGGAAAACATCATTTTCCTTCAGAAAATGAAATGCAGCTTCAATTAGAAAAAGAAGGAATTCAAGTAAAAGAGGATCAAATCATCAACTTCAAGGCGCATTATTGGGATCCATCGACTTCATTTAAGCTGTAATTTAAGTAAGTCTATTCAATATCAGTTTCAAATCCTTTGCTTTCCTTAATTTTACCTTAACAATTCCTTGTATTCTTTGTTAAATTTGCATTATGGAAGTAACCATTGAAAAGATAATCGAAGCACTCTCTCATGTAATTGAGCCTGATTTGAAAAAAGATGTTATAGCACTAGGTTTAGTTTCAAACATCGAATACAAAAGTGGAATTGTCAATTTTGATTTAAAAATCTCCAACCCTGCACTTCATAATCGAAAGCGAATTGAAGAAGCATGCAATCATCAATTAAAGCGTTTTTTAGGAGCCGAAATGAAAATGAAGGCCAATATTTCTGCAATGGGAAAGGCGCATGAGCGTGAACCGCAACATCGAACAATGCTACCAGGTGTTAAACACATAATTGCAGTGGCCTCAGGAAAAGGTGGAGTTGGAAAATCTACTGTTGCTGCAAATTTAGCAGCAGGACTTGCAAAAAAAGGACATTCTGTTGGCTTAATAGATGCTGACATATACGGACCATCTGTTCCTGCCATGTTTGATGTAAGCCAAGAGAAGCCTGGTACAGTTCAAATTGATAACAAAGAATACATTCAACCAGTAGAGAGTTACGGTGTAAAAATGCTATCCATTGGATTTTTTGCATCACCCGATCAGGCGGCAGTTTGGAGAGGACCAATGGCTACAAAAGCTTTGATTCAATTGTTTAATGATGCCTATTGGGGTGAATTGGATTACATGATTGTAGATTTACCTCCAGGAACAGGAGATGTACATTTAACGATGGTTCAGCAGATTCCATTATCTGGAGTTGTCTTGGTTAGTACGCCACAAGAGATTGCTTTAGTTGATGTTAGAAAAGCTATCGCAATGTTTAGCATGCCTCAAATAAATATTCCAATTTTAGGTTTGGTAGAAAACATGGCTTACTTCACTCCTGAAGAATTTCCTGATAAAAAATATTACATTTTTGGAAAAGGTGGCGCTAGAAATCTAGCTCAAATGATGAAAATTCATTACTTGGGCGAAATTCCAATTGTTCAAAGCATTAGAGAAGCAGGAGACATTGGCAGGCCTGCAGTTTTACAAAAAGACACTGTTCAGTCCAAGGCATTTGACAAGTTGGTTGAACAAACAATTGCGCAGTTAAAAACTGTAAAACCTTCCCAAAATTAAATCTGACTTAAAGCTAGTCGAGTGGTAGAAATTATGAGTGAAAAAATAATGATAGAAAAAATTGAGGAAGCAATTCAACAATTGCGTCCATTCTTAGAAGCCGATGGCGGAGATATTCAATTTTTAAGGGTTGATGATAACATTGCTAAAGTTAAATTATTGGGCGCTTGTAAAGGCTGCAACATGTCAGCCATGACCTTAAAAGCCGGTATTGAAGAAGCTGTTAAAAAGGCCGTTCCGCAAATTGTTGGAGTGGAAGCTGTGGAGGAATAGTTGATCTAGATATTAAAATCAGATACAAAAATTTTCGAATTCTCCTTTTAAAACTATGGACTGATAAGGATTTTCTTCGATTTTATTATCATAATAACAACTATGACAAACTTTATGTACTTGATAATTAAAGTATTTCTTTTTACATGAATAACACAAAAGTTGCTTTACTAAATCCATTTTTGTAGCACAAGTTTTGCAAAAAGTTGCAACACTTTTAAATGAAATATAGATATCATGATACTGCATGCTAATTAGAAGAGCTTCTCTTCCTGTTTCTTCGAACAATTTCTCCCAAAGCTTTTTTCTAAGTTCATAATATTCATTTCTTAGCTTGTTATCAAGCATTCTATTTATTACATCATCTTTATCAGGCCTTAACCTAAGTTTAGGTAAATATTTTATTTCCTCAGGGACGTCGAATTCGTGCCAACAGCTTGAACATCGATATTTCGGGGACATAGTTTTTCGAGTTGAAAAATATTGCTTAGAACAACTTGGACAAACTTCTCTAATTTCAACATTTTCCTCTAAATAGATTCTATATTCCTCATCAGAAATATGAATCTCATCAAAATCAATGTTATTTTGATCTAAGTAAGATGAAAATTTATTTTCAAAAATAGTCCTTCTAATATCTCTAAACTTTGGTGGTTGAACTAAATGTTGAATAACCATTGGAGCATATGCACGATTAATTCCACATTGCTCACAATTAGGTTTTATTTTTTGAGATCTTTGTTCTTGCCACTCAGGTGTTTTCCAAACTTTAGGTAATTTTTTTAATCTATTATAAGCTTCTGTAAAAGTAATTTTACCTTTTAATAATTCATTTCTAATTTTTTCATTTTCAGAATCCATTACTTATTGTTTAAAGTAAAAATAAATGTTAAATTGGTAAATTGCGAATAACCCTAAAATAAATTTTTTAATTCATAAAATATTTTGATTACATCATCATTCTTGATGTAATCAATCAAAGTAAATTTTTTACCAATTCCATTAAGAGATGTGCCAATAAATGCACCCTTATTATTTGAACTTGATAGCCAAAACCTGTCATGAAAAAGATCAGTATTTTTAATATTTAGAGAAATACCATCATTTATACTTTCAATTTTTCTAAAAATTTCATCTTGTAAAGTACGATTATAATGTTTGTTTGTTATGAATGTGATTTTCTGTAATTGAGGAATATATTTTTTCAATATATCAATTATTAAACTAGGATAATCAGAGTCATAAGAATTTGGAAATATATAGCTATCAATAATAAACAAGTTGTTTTCAATATTTATATTATCCAGAAAGTTTTGAAAGGTTTTGACAAATTCTTCTTTATCATCTTTTGGTGTCCCTAAGAATTCTGAATTTCTAGGTTTAATAAAGTTAGTAATACCGTTTTTGAGAACAAGTTGCCTTTGCTCGTAATAAGGGTTACAATCCTCAAATTTTAACTTCACACATTCAAACAGTTCCTTTTTTAGTATATCAGTATTTTTTGAAAGGTCTGTCTCAACACGAAAATATTGTACTATCTTTAGTTTATTATCAAATTTTTGTTTCACTACTTAAAATCTATAAATTATATTGAACTTAAATTACAAACATTTAATAAAATAATTTATGCTATCCCAAATACCTTTACAATACATCTTCATAGCGTCTTAAATAGAATAATCTACAACACCTCCAAACGATCTGCATCCATTTTAATAAAAATGAAGAGCAAAATTGTGAAAGACCAGAGCGAGGAGCCTCCGTAGCTAAAGAATGGAAGCGGAATTCCAATAACTGGTGCCAAACCAATCGTCATTCCAATATTAATGGCAAAATGGAAAAAGATAATACTCGCTACACCGTAGCCATAAATTCTAGCAAAGGTAGAGCGCTGCCTTGAGCAGAGGAATAGAATTCGAATCAACAAAGTCATAAACAATGCTATGACAAATAAGCTTCCTAAAAAGCCCCACTCCTCCCCGATGGTGCAAAAAATAAAATCGGTGCTTTGCTCCGGAACAAAGTCGTATTTGGTTTGAGTGCCTTGTAAAAAGCCTTTTCCGGCAAAGCCTCCAGAGCCAATTGCAATTAAAGATTGATTTACATTATATCCTGCACCTTTGGGGTCGGATTCTATTCCGAGCAAGACGTTTATTCTTTTAGATTGATGCGGTTCTAATACATTTTCAAAAACATAATCAACACTCTTAATTAAACCAATACTGCCAATTAAGATCACTACTAAAGGCAAGATAATTCTCTTCTTCGCTCGATTAAAATAAAAGATAAAAAGTAAAATAATTGCTATCGTGCCAATTAACACGAAAGTGCCGTCAAGAGTTATTTCGAAAGGGAAATTGAAGGTCTCGTTTTGAAAAAACAAGGTCAGAATAAACAAAATTGCTGTGACGATACCAACTACTAAAAAACTCCCTGAAAGTCCTTCACGGTATAGCACTAAAATAAAAGCAGCGTAAACTAAGGCTGAGCCTGTATCGTTTTGAAGTAAAATAAAAATTGCAGGAATACCAATAATGCAAGCGGCAAGTATTTTTGTCTTGAAGGTCTTGAACTGCATATTCAGTGCAGATAAATACTTTGCCAAGGCCAAATTAGTTGCAAATTTAGAAAACTCAGAAGGTTGGATTTTAAATCCACCGATTTCAAACCATGAAGTGGCTCCTTTGGTTTCAGCGCCGATTACAATAACTAAGACAAGTAAAAACAGGACTATTCCATAGATAACATAGGCAAAGGTGGAGAAAAATCGCTCATCAATTAGTAAAATTACAGCCGCTAAAATCACGGAAGTTCCTATCCAAAGAAGCTGTTTTCCGTAACTCTGAGAAGTATCAAAAATGCTTTGAAATTCTTCGTTGTAAACTGCAGCATAAATATTGATCCAACCTGCAATTACGGCTACAAAAAATAGCAAGATTAAAATCCAGTCAACATTGTCAATAAAACTGCCGCTTCGTCTCATTTTATTGCTTTTTTGCAGTGTTAGAAATTAAATTTCCGTCGAACATTCTTTGCTCCAACCATTTTCTTTTATCGCTAATAGTATCATTCAAAAATTTCTCAATCATTAAGCCGGCTATTGGTGCAGCCCATCTAGAACCCCAAACTCCATTTTCAACATAGACCGAAATTGCAATTTGAGGCTGCTCTCTAGGAGCAAAAGCGATAAATGAAGAGTGATCATCCCCATGTGGGTTTTGAATGGTTCCCGTTTTACCGCATACAGCAATCGAATCCAATCGAGCCATTGTTCCAGTGCCTCTTTCTACAACTTTAGCCATGGCATCAACAACTTTATCAAAATGCTCCGCTGCAATTCCAGTTTCAACTTTTTGGATGGAAGAATCTAATTCTTGTATGGGCTTCCCATCAATTGTTTTAGCAATGTGTGGCGTAATGTAATACCCTCTATTGGCAATTGTAGCTGTCATATTCGCCATTTGCAAAGGTGTAAAACCCAGCTCCCCTTGTCCGATTGCAAGCGAAATAATGGTTGTAGCATTCCATTTTCCTTTTTGGTAATAGCGATCATAATAAGATGGCTGAGGAATAAATCCTTCCAATTCATTCGGCAAATCAATGCCAGTTTTCACTCCTAAACCAAAATTAGTGACATAGTCTCTCCAAACTTCATAACCTTCTTCAGAGGTAGGATATTTTTCTATAATGCTTCGAAAAACGTTGCAGTAATAAGCATTACAAGAAGTTTCTATGGAGTATTCTAAGTTAACTGGCGAACGATGGGAGTGACACCCCATTCTACGACCTGCAAAATAATAGCCCATATTGCAACTATAATACGTGTTAGGATAAAGCACCTCCTCCTCTAACCCAATTAAAGCATTAATGCTTTTAAAGGTGGAACCAGGAGGGTATTTTGCCATTAAAGCTCTATTGAATAAAGGTTTTAAAGTATCTTTAGTAAGTGCCACATAATTATTGGAACGCACTCTGCCAACTAGCAAATTTGGATCATAAGATGGAGTGCTGACTATTGCCAAAATTTCACCCGTACTTGGGTTGATGGCTACAATACTTCCCTTTTTATTTTGCATGAGCAATTCTCCATACTGCTGTAAACTAATATCTAGAGCAGTGGTAATGTTACTACCTGAAACTGCTGTTGAATCATAAATTCCATCCATGAATTTTCCTTTTTCACGGTTAAAAACATCCACCATCTGTATTTCAACGCCTCGTTTTCCTCTTAGAATTTCTTCGTATTTTTTTTCAAGTCCACTAATTCCAATGTAATCCCCAGAACGATAGTAAGGATTTTTTTCAACCATGGATTGATCAACTTCGCCGACATATCCCAATAAATGTGCTGCAACAGCTTGAGGATATGTTCTTAATGTTCTCAGTTGTACATAAAATCCGGGATATTTAAAAAGCTGTTCTTGAATTTTAGCATAGGACATAGAGGAAATTTCCTTTTCAAAAACAGATGCTTTGTAGTAAGAATAGGCTTTAGCTTTCAGAATTTTCTCAATAAATTGAGGTTTTGTTATCTCCAATAAATTGCAAAATTCGAGCGTATCCATTTCTTTTGGAACTTGCTTTGGAATAATCATTAAATCATAAGCCGCCTCATTGAAAACGAGTAATTCTCCATTCCGATCATAAATCAATCCGCGAGCAGGATACTTAATTATTTTTCTCAGTACATTGTTATCTGCATCTAATTTATAGTGATCATCAATTACCTGAACGTAGAATAGGCGAATTAAAAAAATTAGCCCAACTAATAGGAAGATAAAGCCAATAACAAATCTTCGGGATTCAAGGTGATTCATTTCTTAGATTCTTTATTAAAACTAAAAAACTGAGTAATCACTATTAAAATCAAACTAAAAATTGTGCTTGCAAATACTCTTCCTAAGGTATTAAAAAAGTTATCGAATGAAAAAACCTCAACAAAAAACAGAAAGAAATGGTGCGCAAAGGTGCATAGCAAAGCGTAAATTAAAAACCAAGAAGTCCCCAATTGATTCATACTTGGAATTTGATTGAGCTCATAACCATCGCGAGGTGAAATGGTTTTGAGAATAAAAGGACGGCAAAATGCCAAAAAAACAGCTGCAGAGGTATGCAAACCAAGCGTTTCAGAAAATACATCAATTGAAAGTCCCATTAAAAAAGCTAAAACCATCAAAATTGGATTTGGGGTTTCAACAGGCAACCACAAAATAAATAGGATGTATAAAAACGGGTTGATATAGCCTGAAAATTGAATATTGTTCAGCACAAGCACCTGAACTAAAATCAGTAAAATAAACTGAAGCGGATATCGGACTAAATTTCTAATCATTCTTCACAACCTCCTCTTCTTCTAGCAAATTTTGCTCTTCTTGGTGAATATTTTTAACAACATACACTTTACTGAGCGTTTTAAAATCATTGGTAAATTGAACTTTAATTTCATAAAAATTTTCTCCCTCCACTTTTTCAAATTCACTCACAATAGCCAGTGGAATTCCTTCCGGAAAGATAGCTGAATAACCACTTGTTTCAATGGTATCGCCAACTTGTATATCAACATGATTTGGAATATCTTCTAACACACCCATTCTATAATCTACCCCATCCCACTGCATGGAACCAAAGTAGTTGGTGTTCTTCAACTTCGCACTGATTTTAGCATCTTGATGAAGCAAGGAAAGAATAGAAGCATAGTTTTTAGAAACATTTTTAACCACCCCCACTACTCCATTCGAGCTAACAACGCCCATTCCATTTTTTATTCCGTTGTTCTCACCAATATTGATTGTCAAATAGTTACTTTGTTTATTCACCGAATTATTGATAACTCCTGCAATTGTATAAAAGTATTTTTGCTTAAAAATGGTATCATCCACCATCACATTTTCTCCAAATAAACGTTGATATGACTGAATTTGATTTTCTTTCAATCGCTTATTTTCTTCTACTAATAACTGATTGACCTCTTTTAAATTCAGGTAATCCGTGAAATTAGCATAGCGCTGATAAATGCTTCCGGTAATGGAATTTGTTGAGTTTAAAAAAGAAGTTCGTTGAAGGTGGTTGTTACTAAAAAGCAAATAGAATGCAAAGACCTCAAAAATAAGAAAGAGGAAGAAATAAGAATACTTAGAAATAAAAGCAATTAAGTTTCGCATGCAGGCATATTGCTAAGCTTATTTTATTAAAAATGGAAATTTTGATGCGTTCTTCAATGCAATTCCGGTTCCTCTAGCCACAGCTCTCAATGGATCTTCAGCAACATGAACTGGCAATTTAGTTTTGTGAGAAATACGTTTATCCAAGCCTCTCAACAAGGAACCTCCTCCAGCTAAATACAATCCTGTTCTGTAAATGTCTGCCGATAATTCAGGTGGAGTCATCTCTAATGCATTCAAAATAGCTGCCTCAATCTTGGTAATCGACTTATCCAACGCATGTGCAATTTCGGTGTAAGAAACTTTAATTTCTTTAGGAGTTCCTGTCATTAAATCCCTTCCTTGAATTGCATAATCATCTGGTGGGTTATCGAGTTCTGGCAAAGCAGAACCTACCTCAATTTTAATTCTCTCAGCTGAGCGCTCTCCAATCAACAAATTGTGTTGTCTTCTCATATAATCGACAATGTCGTTGGTAAAATCATCTCCTGCCACACGAATAGACTTATCGGCAACAATTCCACCCAAAGCGATAACAGCAATTTCTGAAGTACCTCCTCCAATGTCAATAATCATATTTCCCATTGGTTCTAATACGTCAATTCCAATTCCTATAGCAGCAGCCATTGGTTCGTGAATCAAGTAAACTTCTTTCCCTCCTGCATGTTCTGCAGAATCCTTTACGGCTCTTTTTTCTACTTCAGTAATTCCAGAAGGAATACAAATTACCATTCTCAATTGAGGATTGAAATAACGCTTTTTGTTGTTATTGATCATTTTAATCATTCCGCGAATCATGTATTCAGCAGCTTGAAAATCAGCAATAACTCCATCTTTTAATGGGCGAACAGTTTTAATGTTTTCATGCGTTTTTCCGTGCATTTGCATGGCTTTTTTACCAACAGCAATTACTTTTCCAGTAGTGCGATCAATGGCTACAATCGATGGCTCGTCAACTACAACTTTGTCGTTATGAATGATCAAAGTGTTAGCCGTTCCTAAGTCGATGGCAATTTCTTGAGTAAAAAAATCAAATAAGCCCATTTTATTAATGTTTAAAGTGACGAATGCCTGTAAATACCATTTTCATTTGATTCGCATTGCAATAATCAATTGAAAGTTGATCCTTAATGGATCCACCTGGCTGAACCACTGCGTTTATTCCTGCTTGTTTGGCAATCTCAACGCAATCTGGAAATGGGAAAAATGCGTCCGAAGCCATTACTGCACCATTTAAGTCAAACCCAAAGTGATTTGCTTTGGCAATGGCCTGTTGTAGCGCATCTACTCGAGATGTTTGACCAGTTCCTGAAGCGAGCAATTGTCCGTTTTTAGCCAAAACAATTGCATTTGATTTGGTATTTTTTACCAGTTTAGCTGCAAAAACTAAATCTTCTTTCTCTTGCTCACTTGGCGCTAAATTCGTTGCAGTTTTAAAATCTGCTTTAGTTTCCGTTTTCAAATCTTTGTCTTGAACTAAAAAACCATTCAAGGCAGTTCGAACTGTTTGCTCTCCCAATTCCACATTCAGCTGTTTTAATACGATGCGGTTTTTCTTTTGTTTCAATACCTCTAATGCGGCAGCTTCAAAATCGGTAGCAATGACAACTTCACAAAAAAGTTCGTTCACTTTTTCAGCCGTACTTAAATCCAAGGTTTGATTGCAAATTAAAATACCTCCAAAAGCTGAAACTGGGTCACCGGCTAAAGCAGCCTCATAGGCTTCGTGCATTGTTGGTCGAGTAGCTATGCCACAAGCATTGTTGTGTTTTAAAATGGCAAAAGTGGCTTGCGCATCTTTAAATTCTGAAATCAAATTCACCGCTGCATCAACATCTAACAAATTATTGTACGACAATTCTTTGCCGTGTAATTTTTGGAACATTTGCTCTAAATCACCATAGAAAAATCCTTTTTGATGCGGATTTTCACCGTAGCGCAATGCTTGAGATTGGCGTTCACTAATTTTTAGAGAATCTACTTCCTGAACATCGGAATTGAAATAGTGGAATATTTTACTGTCGTAATGCGATGAAATATCAAAAGCTTTAGTTGCAAATGCTTTGCGATCTATTTTTGTTGATGTCCCTTTTTGTGTTTTCAGCAAATCAAGTAAATTGGGGTATTGTTCTCTCGAAGAAACCGTAATTACGTCTTTAAAATTCTTTGCTGCTGCTCGAATAAGAGAAATTCCACCAATGTCGATTTTCTCAATAACTTCCTCTTCTGTTCCACCTGCAGCAAGTGTTTCTTCGAATGGGTATAAATCTACAATAACTAAATCAAATTCTGGAATTTCAAATTCAGACAATTGATTGAGATCTGATTCCATTTCCCTGCGAGCTAAAATTCCTCCAAAAACTTTTGGATGCAATGTTTTTACTCTGCCTCCTAAAATTGAAGGATAAGAAGTAAGGTTTTCAACAGGTTTTACTGGCACATTTAAACTCTCTAAAAAAGTTTGGGTACCACCAGTAGAGTAAATTGTAACTCCCAATTGTTTTAATTCTTGAGCTATTTCAGCCAACCCTTCTTTATAAAATACTGATATTAAAGCGTTTTTAATTCTTCTTTCCGACTCCATTTACGACTTGGTATAAGGTTACAATGTTACAAATAATAGCAAGAAAACTAGCTCAAAAATAGGGTGAAATATAAAGAAAATATTCACTAAAATTGATTGAATCGAAATATGATAAGCGGTTACATGAAACTGAAAAAGAAGTTTAATTTTAACCTTGGTAAAACCCTTTAAAATGATTTTTCTACGCTTAGTTCGCGAAAGCTTTCTTTTTGCCATTGATTCAATGGTAGTCAATAAACTGCGAACATTTCTATCATTGTTGGGAATTACTATTGGCATTTTTGCAATGGTTTCGGTATTTACGCTAGTAGATTCGTTAGAGCGAAACATCAAAGAAAGCATTCAAAGTTTAGGCGATGATGTAATTTACATTCAAAAAATGCCTTGGAGTTTTAGTTCAGATAATCCTTGGTGGGATTACATCCGCAGACCTGATCCAAGTTTGAAAGAATTTAGAATGTTGCAAAAATTGACTCAAAACGCTTCGGCAGTAGCAATTGAAGTCAGTGGCTCTGCCAACTTAAAATACCAAAGCAATGCGATTGAAAATGTTAGTTTTAGTGGAGTTTCTCAAGACTATATTCAAATTTGGAATTTAGACATTGTAAATGGACGCTATTTTTCTGAACTAGAAGGGCGAAATGGGCGCGCAGTTGCAGTTATTGGATCAGATATTGCCGAAAAGCTTTTTAATGCTGAAAACCCCATTGGCAAGCAAATTAAAATTAAAGGTAGAAAAGTAGAAATCATTGGTGTAATCAAAAAAGAAGGCGAGCAAATGGGCGGCCCTTCATCTGATAAAATCATTTTTCTGCCCTTGCAATTTGCTAGAAATTTTGTACAAGTTTCGGGAAGAAATTCGGGTGCAACCATGATGGTGAAAGCCAAAGAGGGTGTTTCTAATGAAGCTTTGATCGATGAATTAACGGGCATTATGCGCTCCTTGAGAAAATTAAAACCCAAAGCTCAAGACGACTTTGCTTTAAACCAGTTGAGTATGATCTCAAAAGGTTTGGAAAGCATGTTTGCTGTCATCAACATTGCTGGTTTTACCATTGGTATTTTCTCCATTATAGTGGGTGGTTTTAGCATTGCCAACATCATGTTTGTCTCGGTAAAAGAACGCACCGGATTAATCGGCATCCAAAAATCTTTGGGAGCAAAAAACTACTTTGTGCTGCTTCAGTTTTTATTTGAATCGGTGTTTCTTTGCTTAATTGGCGGAGCAATTGGCTTGTTTTTTATCTTCCTTGGCACTTTACTGGTGACTTATGGTTTGGACTTTAAAGTAGTTTTGGGCTGGAACAACATTGCACTCGGCTTGGGAATATCAGCAGCCATTGGAATCATTTCAGGCATCATTCCCTCCTTTCAAGCAAGTAGATTAGATCCTGTAGAAGCAATTAGGGCGAATTGATGTATGTTTTAAAGCAATTGCCATAGACTTAGTAGTGCTGAAAAATACCCCTGAGCCAATAAAATAATAGAAACCATAGGCTTAATTCTATTTTGTATGCTGTGTATCAAATAAATATTTAATACTAGAATTGGCAATTGTATTAATCCCATTAAATACAAATCTGCTGCATTTTCTAGAAATGGGAAGTTCAATTTTTCAATAAAAAGTTCTTGCTCTTCTAGATGAGTGTAGTCGGGATAATTCCAGAAAATGTATTGCCAAAGTGTAAATTTCACCCAATAAGTCAAGCTGATTAGAGTGATCAATATATTTTTCAACATAATACAAATAGTTTTTTCAATAAACTAAATCTAAAGTAACCTTCTTCTTTGTGCTTTATTATCACATAGACAGCTTCAGTAAAAGTATTATATGTGAATTGATTTATACTATCTAAACGTAAATTCAAATTTACGTTGTACAATTTTACCTTCAATTCTTTGGACCATACTCACTAACAAAATAAACCTTATCATTTTTGGTTACTTCATATACTTTTTGCTCTTCGATATTCTCAAAAATAAAATCTATTGGGTCTTCATCTATCATTTCTACTTTTCTATAAAGTGAGCAAGCTTCACAAGCAACTTCTTTGAAAAGTTGATTTAATTTCTCAGGGATATTATTTGATTTTGGTAATAAATTAACCTGCAATTCATATTCAGGTTTTGCTCCAATCAATATTGTAAAATCCTCAGATTGAGAATCTGCCATATCAAAAGACATCTTCACTACTGATTCACTTTCATTATATGATTTTAATTGTGCGAAAGAATTAGTGTACAATAATATATAAATTATTAAAAAAGCTATTTTCATCATTGTTTTAAATTTTTTAATTGTAGGGAATTAAATTAATTCCCTACAATTAAATTGATTTTAATAATTAACAACTTACAGCATTAACTGCAATTAATCCATAACCAATATCTATTTGAACATCACAGCCTGCTCTTAATAAATCAATTGCTTCTAAAAAAGCATCCATAACACCATCAGGATATGGATAAACATAGCTTCCACTTGGTTCACCTCCTGGATTAGGAAATGGAACATTTTGATATGTAAAATCATCTTCAGGACCTTCAACTAAAATTGATTCTTGTTGATTCATCGAGTTAATTACATTATACAAAGGATGACTTGACTTTGCTTGAATACTATTTGATTTAGGATTAGTGGTGTTAGTTGAACCCTTACTATTATCCATATTAACTTCCTCCTCTTTCTCACAACCTGTAAAAAGAAGCATACTTAGTGCAACAGCACTCATTATTTTTAAAATTTTCATTGTATTTTATTTAAAGCTTTGTAATGTATTATTTTGTTTAACCTGTTTCTTACAAAACCTCAGTAAAAAGTGCATTTACCTATAAATAAATAACGTTTATGTTGTTTTTTCTTATTGGAGTAGAGAGAGAGAGAGAGAGAGAGAGTGTGTGTGTGTGTGTAATCAGAATGAGAAACAGAGCGAGTGTGGAGAGTTAAAACAGGATAGTCTGTTTCTAATGGATTTATTGAATTTAGTTTTGCTAGCTCAAGCATTTCTACTAAAATTTAGCACAATATAGTTAAATTTATTAAATAGAAAAGAAAAAAAGTTAATTTTTAATAAAAAGCAACGTGATTTATTTCTTTAGCTACCCCACTTTTAAGCAGTTTTGGATAGACCCTGTGGAAGCAATTAGGGCGAATTGAGTTTAGAAGCTTTCACTCTTCATCCATTCTTTCTACAGGGAATAGCCTAATTTCTATTTCATTCTTTGGCGCATTGTATTTTTTATTAATAGATGACTCCAACTCTTCTATACGAAGGTTAATTGTCCTTTTTGTGAATGCTCATGAGATTGAATTTACCATTCTTTTCGAATAATTGAAGCTTCATGTTAAAATTAAATAAAAACAAATAATCGCCACCAAAGGGAAGTATACTGTCAATTTTAGGAACACTTATGGCATAAAGGGTAAAGCCATTCCTATTTTGGTGGAAAATATAGTCGATTTCAATTTCATTCGAAACGCGCATTTCATATTTCTGTTTGTTAGCTTCAGCAATAGCATTTTGTTTGGCATTCAAGAGGATCTCTTTTTGGTCAGTCATGGAACGTGAATTTGAATAAACTCCAATAAGTTTATTTTCAATTCTGTTATCATAGTAGGTTGAGCGTACATTATTTTTACTGTCTAACAAAATAAAATGCACCGTATCATTTTCAAAATAAGTGAGGTATTCAAAGCTCATTTGACTAAAAGCCTCTTGCTTTTGAATTAATTCTAAGCTTTTATATTTAGCTTCAATAAGACTATACCATCGATTAACTTCTACTTGGATAGAGTCTATGGTTGTACGAATATTTTTAATTGGCAAAGGTCTTTGAGCAAACAAAGTGATTGCAGAACTCTGAATGATAAATGAAAATAAAATTAGGTGATATTTATCTACAACTCATTTAAACTGAATTCTTATTCCTCCTGATAAACACGAAAAATAGAAAGGTTATCAATATCCAACTCATTTCTTATCTTGCTATTCCAGTCCAACATCCCTCCCTTATTTCGACCCAGTTCGGTATCATCTAAGAATTGGTTTTTGTTTGTTTCAAGTTGGTTTAAACTATTCTTGTATAGTTCTTCTATACTTTTCATTGATTTATCAGAAGAGAATATTGAGTTTTCTAGTTTCCTTCTTTCTATTTCTACCAAGTCAAAATACATATTAAAGAAACAATTCGTTTTTTCATTAATATACCATCGATAAAAACTTTCGTAGACATCAAAGATAGAAGCAGTTAAAACATTTGTAGAGTCATCATATTTATTTACATCAAGAAATAGTTTCCCTTTAAGCTGATAATTTCCTTCCCAATCTTTATAAACTTTATTTTGTGGTAATTTTTTAACGGAAAATCTTGTTTTGCTCCATTTGAAAGCGGGATAATTAAAAAACTCCGTTAAATTAATTGCTTGCTTAAATTGATAACTTTGGTTGCTTATAGTGTTTGTATCACTCATAAATAGATGGTTACTATCTATCTTATAGTTTAGTTTTAATTCATTATTAAACTCCCAAAAGAACGTATTATGGGGAAAAATAGAAAGTTTTTGATAATCTGTCAAGTTTGAAGTGTTGAGCTGATACAATGGCAAATAAAATAAACTATCTTGACCATAAGTAAATAATACAGCTTCCGTTCTAACCCATATAGCTTTCTCATTTTCCCTATGATATAAAAAGTCATAATGAAAGTCAACATGTTTAAAATAGGTTTCTCCCCCTTCCGTCTTAAAGGTTTTGGTAATTTTTAAGTTCTTTTGAGAGAGACGATGGCTATTGTATATAGGCATGAGTGGAAAATCTTTTAAATGACTTCCTTCCAGTTCTATTTTTAGAAATGTAGTATCACTTGCATTTATCCATAGTTTACAAGAAAAATAGTCTTGCTTGTTTTTTTTAGGGTATAAATAAACAATGTGAATAGTGTCCAAATTCTCATCGGTATAAACTTTAAACAATTCGAGATAGAACTTTTTCTTTATGCCCCTCTTATTATACTCTAAAGGACTACTTGGAAACAAGTCTGAAGGAGTAAAAAGTTTATGTAACATAATGGCCTTTGAGCTATTTAATGAGGCAAAAAGTGAACGGTTTATTTTTTGAAGACCAATTCTTCCAGTTTTTAGTTTTAAGTTCAACAAGTTATACCCCTTAATACTTGCATTGTAAAAATTTTCTACCAGTTCTATTTGTTGGTTATCAATATAGCTTTTAAGTTGATAATACGCTTTAGCATGTTGAATACCTTCTGACTGTTTTTCTTTACAAGCTATTATTAGGTCATAGAGGTAGGAGTAGTCTTTCGCTCGAATGGAAACTGCACTAAGCTGATATATGTTTTCTTTTAACTGAATGTTGTAGCTTTTTTTCGATTGTATTAAAGAAACTGTTTTGTTCTTGTATCCAATATATGATATGACTACACTATCAGACCATGACTCAATTTCCAGTTTGAAGTAACCCTCTGTATTGGTTATTGAAGCAGTATTTAATGAATGATTGTATACAGTGGCAAAAGGTAGCTCTTCCCCAGATAAAGAATCGGATACCGTTCCTTCAATAACAAGCTGTGTTGATCTTTGAGCATTGAGACCAAATTGCCAAAGCACAAGTACGCATAAAAACAATGCAACTTTATTCATAAAATGATCGGTATTATACTAGGTGCATTCAGAATTTTGTTATTTATTTGATATTGTACTAAAGATACAGATGTGCTGCATTTATGGGTTGAACAAAGCTATACCTAAAAACGTCCTTCAAGAAATTTGAAGGACGTTTTCTAGTATACAGTGAATAATGCTCAGAAGAAGAACACGGTCTAAATCAACTAAAGATTAACAGCCGTCCCAGCCCCAAACATGGTTAGTAAAGGCTACCATCCACCAGCATGGGTCACTATCAAACAAGCTATGTAATTCTCCTTCATAAACAGGACCGCATTCGCCGCAGAGATTTACATCCCCTTGAGTTACTCCACTTCCGCTTAAATTTGAAATCTCACTAATTCCGTAGCCGTTGTTATTATTAACTATAGAGAATCCGTGTGGGTTGCCAGTAGATGAAGCTAATGCTTCACTAGATGATATTGAGTCGTTTACTTCAGAAGTAAAATCGGCAATACTCTGATAATACGTGTAATTTACCGAAGATTTATTATTTGAAACTGTTTGTTTTTGGTTTTCAATTCCTGTTGATGAAATTGGGCTAGTAGTATCTTTTTCACAACCAGTAAAAAGAAGCATACTTAGCGCAATAGCACTCATTATTTTTAAAATTTTCATTTTTTTTAATTTAAAGTTTTGTAATTTATTATTTGATTTAAAATGTTTCTTACAAAACCTCAGTAAAAAGTGCATTTACCTTTAATAAAATAGCGTTTATTTTTATTTTTTACTATTAGCGTAGAGAGAGAGAATAATCAGAATGAGAAACAGAGCGAGTGTGAAGCGTTGAAACAGAATATTCTGTTTCTAAAGAATTTATTGAATTTAGTTTTGCTAGCTCAAGCAATTCTACTAAAATTTAGCACAATGTAGTTAAATTTATTTAATAGAAAAGAAAAAAGTTAATTTTTAATAAAAACATGTGAAATTATTTGATTTAAAATTCCCTCCTTTCAAGCAAGTAGATTAGACCCTGTGGAAGCAATTAGGGCGAATTGATTTTAGAAGCTTTCACTCTTCATCTATTTTTTCTACAGGGAATAGCTTAATTTCTATATCATTCTTTGGCGCATTGTATTTTAGTAACCGTTTATTAATAGATGACTCCAACTCTTCTATACGAAGGTTATGATGGTATCGCCTGAATTTATAGTAATAGGGAATTAACACCTTAAAATCATTTGTTCTTATTCCTGTTGGAGAAGAAACAGCATGTAATTTAGAATTTGGAGGATTGTCCTTTTTGCGAATGCTCATGAGATTGAATTTACCATTCTTTTCGAATAATTGAAGCTTCATGTTAAAATTAAATAAAAACAAATAATCGCCACCAAAGGGAAGTATACTGTCAATTTTAGGAACACTTATGGCATAAAGGGTAAAGCCATTCCTATTTTGGTGGAAAATATAGTCGATTTCAATTTCATTCGAAACGCGCATTTCATATTTCTGTTTGTTAGCTTCAGCAATAGCATCTTGTTTGGCATTCAAGAGGATCTCTTCTTGGTCAGTCATGGAACGTGAATTTGAATCAACTCCAATGCGTTTATTTTCAATCCTATTATAATAGTATGTTGAGCGCACATTATTTTTACTGTCTAACAAAATGAAATGTACAGTATCATTTTTGAAATAGGTGAGGTAATCAAAGCTCATTTGATTAAAAGCCTCCTGTTTTTGAATTAATTCTAAACTTTTATTTTTAGCTTCAGAAAGGCTATACAATCGATCAACTTCTAATTGAACAGAGTCTATTACTTCACGAGCGACTTTAATAGACAAAGGTTTCTGTGCAAATAAAAAAAAGACAGAGCTCTGAACTATAGTTACAAATAATAATAAAAAGCATTTCATTTGAAGTCTAAACTCTAATTTGATTTAACTATGGACAGAGTACATGTGTCTCGTAAGCTGTTCCACAACAGTAATCTCTAATCACTATCCAAGCAGTGCAACCCATATAAGCAATCAGTTTATCATTATCAACATAAGACTTACACCTCTCTGCGTCCTGAACTGAACTACTTCTACAAATTATTATTGCAGCATCTGAACCTGTCTCACCTTCCTCATTAGTAGTTAAAGCATACGTTGCAGAGCTTGCTAAAAATTCAATTTCTATTAATCCTTCAGGATAACTGTCAAAAAAACTTATTGCAAATAATTCAAATTCTGTTTCAAAAACATTTGCTGGAATATAAACTATATCGCTAGTATTTTTATTATTCGGTTGATTTTGTTTAACATGGTAATTGTTTGAATTATTAAAATTAAGACTACTGTCCTCCTTATCACAACCTGTAAAAAGAAGCGTACTTAGTGCAACAGAACTCATTATTTTTTAAAATTTTCATCGTATTTAATTTAAAGTTTTGTAATGTATTATTTTGTTTAACTTGTTTCATAAAAACCCTCAGTAAAAAGTGCATTTACCTATAAATAAATAGCGTTTATTTTCTTTTTTTCTATTAGCGTAGAGAGAGAGAGAGAGAAATCAGAATGAGAAACAGAGTGAGTGTGAAGCGTTGAAACAGGATAGTCTGTTTCTAATAAATTAATTGAATTTTGTTTTGCTGATTCAAGCATTTCTACTAAAATTTAGCACAATATAGTTAAATTTATTTAATAGAAGAGAAAAGAAGTTAATTTCTAACAAAACATGTGAAACTATTTGATTTAAAACTCCCTCCTTTCAAGCAAGTAGATTGGACCCTGTGGAAGCAATTAGGGCGAATTGAGTTTATATTTTAAAGCAATTGCCATAGACTTAGTAGTGCTGAAAAATACCCCTGAGCCAATAAAATAATAGAAACCATAGGCTTAATTCTATTTTGTATGCTGTGTATCAAATAAATATTTAATACTAGAATTGGCAATTGTATTAATCCCATTAAATACAAATCTGCTGCATTTTCAAGAAATGGGAAGTTCAATTTTTCAATAAAAAGTTCTTGTTTTTCTAGCTGAGAGTAGTCGGGATAATTCCAAAAAATGTATTGCCAAAGTGTAAATTTTACCCAATAAGTCAAGCTGATTAGAGTGATCAATATATATTTTTTCATAATAACAATGATGATTATAGACAATAAACTACTTGGTAAATCTCAATAAAACCTCAAAGCACAAAATCTCTGAAATTTTCTCGGTGAATGAATTCAACCTCTGTGTTATATGCTACTTCAAATTTTTTGGGAGCTTTATGTTTAGTTGTTGGATTCCATTTAAATTCAAAAGCTTTTATTTCGCCTTCTCCTTCTTCAATTAAGTCTATTTCTTGCTGTTGAACAGTGCGCCAGAAATAGTGTTTTGAAAACTTCCTTTCGTAATTCGTTCGCTTTAATCGTTCGGTAATTAAAAAATTCTCCCATAAATGACCTGTGTCTGTGCGTTGATCAGGAGGATTGAAATTTCCAATTATCGCATTCCTCAATCCGTTGTCGTAAAAATAAATTTTTTGATTGGTCTTGATTTCATTTCGCAAATTTCTACTAAAACTACCTAAGCGATAAATAACAAATGATTGCTCCAATAAGTCAATGTAACTGCTTACGGTATTTTTATCTACGCCTACTAATTGCGCCAATTCATTGTAGCTAACCTCAGAACCAATTTGAAAAGCCAAAGCCCGCACCAGTTTTTCAAGCACTTGAGGTTTTTTTATTCCGCTGAGCGCTAAAATATCTTTAAACAGATAACTGTTCATCAACTCATTCAAGGCCTCTTTTTCCTCTCCAGGATTACTCAATACCTCAGGATAAAATCCATATACCAATCTGATATTCAATTGCTGTTTAGCCACTAAATAGCCTACTTCATTTTCCCACTCCTTCCATGAAATTGGGAATAAAAGCAACTCTCTCTTTCTTCCAGTTAAAGATTCATTCAATGCATTTCCCAATTCAAAAGCCGAAGACCCGCTGACAATTAATTGCACTTGCCTTAGCTGGTCAGTCACTAACTTTAGTGTTAAGCCAATATTTTCGATCGACTGTGCCTCATCTATAAAGACCAATTCGTGTTTACCTATTAAGTCTTTCAGCTCTTCTGTATTGATTTTTGTAAGAATTGACCGAACAGTAGGATCGTCTGCATTTAAAAATAAATGTTCTTTATTCTTCAATAAATCGTGAATAAGCGTTGTCTTACCAACCTGACGAGGTCCAAGTATTATGATGGCTTTTCCTTTTCCAATTAGATTTTCAATCTGCTTTTTCGTTTCTCTTTCAATCATTTCTATGGTTATTTTCACCAAAAATACTAATAATCGGTGAATACATTCACCAAAAATCATACTATTTGGTGAATGTATTCACCAAAAGTTAAGTTTTTAGAAGATATGATTTGCTTTTTAAGGAATCGAATTAGTCATTAATTAGAGCTAAGAAAAAGCATTTACCACTTCTTATTATTCCAAAGTGATATAGGCGCCACTATAAAATTTAATATCAGTGGCAATAAAGTGAAAAGACTAAATAACTCATCAAACCAAAGAAAAGATAAAAGCATGAAATTGACAAACAGACCTGAAATAAGAATAGCTTTCTTTCGAAAAGCTCTCCAAAAATGCCAATTTTTACTATAAGTTATAAATAAATCGATTGAATAATAAGCTAAAAAGGAAATAGCAATAAAAAACACTCCTAATTCTTTTGAATCACTGACAAATAAAATCCATACACCAAGAAGAAAGAGTCCAGCTATTGAACCTAATCTAAATTTTAAAAACAATTGACTCATTATATTTAAAAAAACTTCTTTAAAATCAACAAATAAGAACTAAAAAGTCAAAAAGAACAGAAGCTAAACTACAAACAAAAACATATTCTATCCAATAGTAGTTTAAGAAATCAAATTTCCTGATTCTCAAATCCTTCAAAAATTTTAGCTGCCTCTGAATTAAGTAAGTAGTCTTTAAAGCAAAGCACCATTTGCCTTTCTGATTGACTAAAGCCACGTTGAGCAGAAAGTACATTATTCACCAAATTAACAGGCAATTCTTTGTTCGACAATTTAGTGATAATGGTTTGGTTAAAAAGATCATTTTCTTTTTTAATGCTTTGAGCCAATTGATGTAAAACAGGAATAGTTTGTGCAACTTCTTCAAATTCATTCAGCTTTTTTAATTTCATGTAGAAAGCAATGAGTTCTTGTCGGAAGTATTGATAGTATTTTGTCCCTGTATTGGTATCAGAATTATACAATGCTTCAAATTCGTGCTGATAATCTTTAATGGTTTTAGCAGCAGCCACCGCATAACGCACACTATGCAAAATTCGATTTATTAAATCAGCTTCCTCTTCTCTTAACTCATTTGTCTGCAATTTAGATGCATAAGCAAATAATTCTGACTGTAATTCTTTAATTAAGTCATAAGCTTTAAACCTGTCTTTTGGCAAAAGAATTTGATTTCCATCATTGTCGTAAAGTGGGTTCAAAACGAGTGTTTCATCAATGTGTAAAGATTTCAAATTATGATACATCACCAAATGATACAAATAGCTAGCTTCCTTTTTGAAAGCCGTAGTTGATGCATCGGGAAATTCGGTTAGTGTAGCGTGAATGTATTTGGTGTAAATGTTCTTTTTTTCGGGATATATCTTTTTGATTAATCGAGCAAATATTTTTATAAATGGAGTAAAAACAAGCACTCCAAACACATTGAAAACAGTGTGAAAAATAGCTAAAGCGATAACTGGATCAGCTTCTGCATGATAGATTAGGAAGATAAAATCAATGATTAATGAAAAGAAAATCATGGCCAAAAGCGCAGTAACTAAATTAAAAAAGAAGTGGCTAAAAGCAACTCTTTTCATTGAAGTTGTCGCACCAAATGTTCCAATAATTACAGTGATGGTTGTGCCGACATTGCTACCAATTACCATTGCGCAGGCTTCGGGAAAACTAATCATGGAAGTACTCACAGCGGTTAGAATCAATGCCATAGCAGCCGAGCTACTTTGCACCAATGCGGTTAATAAGAAACCTGCAAAAACATAAGTGAAAAAGTGTCGATCTCTCAGGTACTCAAGTGGTACATTTTCTACAAGTTCAGATACACTCACTTTTATGTAATCCAATCCCATGAAAATAAATCCAAAACCAACTAAAAGTTTTGAAAGGTTGGCGTATTTACCTGTTTTTCCTAGAAAAATAAGTCCCAAACCTCCAACTGCAATAATGGGCAAAGCAAGAGATTCTATGCTAAATTTAAATCCTAAAGAAGCTACTAACCAACTAGTGATCGTAGTTCCTAAATTTGAACCTACGATTACCCCCATCGCATTTACGAGGGACATAATACCTGCACCAACAAAGGCAATTACGATTAAAGAAACTGCTGAACTGCTTTGAAGTACGGCCGTTGAAAAGGTTCCAGTCAAAATCGATTTAAACCGATTTCGGGTATAGTTTTTTATTAATTGCTTGAAAGAGCGACCTGAAAGTGTTTTAATGGCCTCTTCCAAGAGGTACATTCCAAATAGAAAAATCCCTAGACCCGCAAGTAATTTCCAAATATCATCCATGACAGCAATTAAGATGTCAAAGATAGTATATTGGGAAAGTTGCAAATAGAAAATATTAACAAGCTAATGAAAAAAAGTGAAATAGATTTAATCCATTTATAAAGTTAATTCTTTAACCAAAACCTTTTCCAACAATTGAATTGATTTCTCAATGCTAGAAACGTGATCGAATATTAAGCTCAATTTGTTGTTGCGTTCTTTTAATTTACAACGATTGGGGTTTTGCTGGACAAATTGTAAAACCTTGGTAAAGGTAGGTGATTGATAATACGGACTTTCTTGATTTGAAATGAAGTAGCAAAGCATTCTATTCTGTTTCAATATTACTTTTTCTAATCCCAAGTCTTTTGCAGTCCATCGTAATTTAATAGCCTGGATCATTTCTTTAGTAGCTTTAGGTAATGGCCCAAAGCGATCAATCAGTTGTTTTTCAAAGAGAGATAATTCTTCTTCTTTCTCTAAATTATCGAGCTCTTTATAAAGATTAATTCTTTCGGCAATACTACTCACATAATCGTCTGGAATTAAAATCTCCAAATCCGTTTCAATCTGACAATCTTGAACAAAAGCTCCATGTAAATCTTGATACATTTCCTTGAAAGTAGTTTCTTTCAACTCTTGAATGGCTTCATTCAAAATCTTTTGATACATCTCAAACCCAATTTCCGAAATAAAGCCACTTTGCTCTGCTCCCAACAAATTCCCTGCTCCACGAATATCCAAATCTTTCATGGCTATTTGAAAACCGCTTCCTAAATCTGAAAATTGCTCCAAAGCTTGCAATCTTTTTCTAGCTTCAGAAGAAAGTGAAATCATAGGAGGTGCCAATAAATAACAAAATGCTTTTTTATTCGAACGACCTACTCTTCCGCGCATCTGGTGCAAATCGCTTAACCCAAAATTATTTGCATTGTTGATAATAATGGTATTGGAGTTGGGAATATCTAAACCGCTTTCAATGATGGTAGTCGCAACTAAAACATCGTATTCTCCATTAATGAATGAAAGCATTATTTCTTCTAATTCCTCTCCTTTCATTTGTCCGTGACCGATGAGCACTTTTGCATCAGGCACTAAACGCTGAATCATTCCGGCAACTTCTTGTATATTTTGAACGCGGTTATGAATAAAAAACACTTGTCCTCCACGACTAATTTCATAAGCAATGGCATCGCGAATTAATTCTTCACTAAAGGTATGCACTTCCGTTAAAATTGGCTGACGATTCGGTGGAGGTGTATTGATTACCGAAAGATCTCTGGCTTGCATCAAAGAAAACTGAAGGGTTCTAGGAATAGGCGTTGCAGTCAAAGTCAAAGTATCAACATTTACCTTCATGGTTTTCAATTTGTCCTTCACACCTACTCCAAATTTCTGTTCCTCATCAATTATTAGCAAACCCAAATCATGAAATTTTACATCTTTTCCAACAATTCGGTGGGTACCAATTAAAATGTCGATTTCTCCATTTTCTAATTTACGAAGGGTTTCTTTTTGTTGCTTTTGTGTTTTAAAGCGATTGATGTAATCCACTTTTGCTGGAAAATCTTTGAGTCTACTTTTAAATGTTTGATAGTGTTGCCAAGCTAAAATTGTTGTTGGGACTAAAATGGCAACTTGCTTACTATCAGCCACTGCTTTAAAAGCAGCTCTCACAGCCACTTCCGTTTTTCCGAAACCTACATCACCACAAATCAAACGATCCATTGGAGTTTCAGACTCCATATCTGCTTTCACATCTTGAGTTGCTTTGTATTGATCGGGTGTGTCTTCATACAAGAAAGAAGCTTCTAATTCTGTTTGCAGATAACTGTCCGGTGAAAAAGCAAAGCCCTTTTTAGTTTTCCTTTCAGCATACAACTTGATTAAATCAAAGGCAATTTGTTTAAGTTGTTTCTTTGTTTTTTGTTTGAGTTTTTTCCATGAATCTGAACCCAAGCGATCTACTTTGGGTGGCGTTCCATCTTTACCAACAAATTTTGAAATGCGGTGCAGCGAATGAATGCTCACATATAATATGTCTTGATTGTGGTATAAAATTCGAATAGCTTCCTGTTGCTTTCCATCAACCGTAATTTTTTCTAAGCCTGAAAACTTTCCAACTCCATGATCGATGTGAGTAATAAAATCTCCGGGACTTAAATTGTTAAGATCCTTAAGCGTAATGGTTTGATCTTTCTTTCTAAAACTCTCTTTTAAACGAAATCGATGGTACCGATTAAAAATCTGATGATCGGTGTAAACTGCCAATTTTTGATCATGGTCAATAAACCCCTGAGAGATAGAAAGTAAAACTGTTTCAATGTGCAATTCCTTGTCAATGTCTTCAAAAATGGCATACAAACGCTCAATTTGCTTTGCATTATTAGCAACAAGAATATTATCTATTCCAGCTTCTTTGTTTTGATTTAAGTTTTCAGCCAACAAATCAAAGTTCTTGTTAAATGCTGGTTGAGCTTTAGTATTAAATTGAATTTCAGCAGTTGATTCAAAATAGCTTTTTGGCCCTATTTCAATGGTATTTTTCTTGAGGCAGAGGTGAATCAATTTTTCTTTTGACAAAAACATTTCTTCGGGAAGCAAATGTTTGGTCGGTGATTTAATTTCTTCAAAACTATTGAGTGCTGCTCTAAAAGATTGTTCGATTTTATCTCGACAAATTGTAAAACTTTTGAACCAAAAAACGGTGTTATCTGGTAGAAATTCAAAAATTGGCAAACGTGTTTCGTCCTTATCTCGATGTTGAATATTGGGTAAAATAGCAACATGACTCAGCATTTTCAAGGAAAGCTGTGTTCCAGGATCGAATAAACGAATTGAATCTATTTCGTCTCCAAAAAATTCTAGTCTATAGGGCTTATCGTTCGCAAAAGAGTAAATATCGACAATTCCACCTCGAACCGAAAACTCTCCTGGCTCACCAACAAAATCTGTTCGTTCAAACCCATATTCATTCAAAGTTTCTATCAAAAATGAAATGCTAATGGTATCATTTTGATGAATTTCAAGTGTATTTTTCTTGAGGTTTTTCTCAGTGATTACATACTCAGAAAGTGCTTCCGGATAAGTTACAACAAAGTAATGTTGTTCTCTTGCACTCAATCGATTTAATACCTCAGCTCTTAATTGAACATTCGCATTGTCTGTTTGCTCAACTTGATATGCCCGCTTGTAAGAGGATGGATAAAACAAAGCTCGCTCGCCTACTAATGTTTCTAAATCATTTAAAAAATAAGCCGCTTCTTCTTTATCCGAAAGGATAAAAAATTGATGAACAGGTATATTTTTAGAAAGGCCATAAGCGACAAATGCCTGAACACTGCCTACTAGACCTTTTAAATGGACATGCGAAAGCGGCAAATTTCTAAAATTTTGGGAAATTTCAGCTATTCGCTCATCCTCACAATAGCGCTTTTTAAGCTCCGTTAAATTCATTCGATTGCAAAACTACTTCATAAAAGAAACAAGCAGGAAATTTGTTTTGAGTTTTTAAAGAAATAAAATTTTATCTCTTTAAAAGAGGTAATTTTAATACAATTCTTAGTGCAAATCAACTAGGACAGTCACAACTTCTACCTTCCTCCACAATTGTCAAAAGTTTGACTCTTTCTTGTTTTTCACAAACTTCCCATATTAGCACATAGCTTTTTTCGCGGTAAGTGGCATTTAGTCGATAACTCGGACAAGGCTTACGTTTAGTAGCACTTTCAGAAAAATCAACTTTCGCAGTTTTTTGAATCTCTTTCCATTCATTATCTTGTAATTGTAAACATTTAATTAAACAAATTGCCCTATCAGAAAAGCTCACTTCAGAACTATCGATTGCAGTTAAAATTCGTTGCTGTGGAGTCCAAGTATTTAATTCGCGATCGCCAAAAAGCACATAAACAATTAATAACCCAAGGCCAAAGCCAATCATGTAGATTCTAAATCTTCTCCAAAACTTCATAAAATAGTATTCTAAATGGCTGCCAAAAGTAGGTCTAAGTCTTTGTATGGCAAATTAAATTGTTCAGCTAAATAACGATTGGTCAACATTCCTTTATAAATGTAGATTCCTGAACGAACAGAATGAACCTGCCTCACACAATCATCAATGCCTCCGCCTTCACCTAAGTTGATAATTACAGGTGCAAAAATATTGCTCAGAGCATAAGAAGCTGTTCGTGCTACCCGAGATGCAATATTTGGTACGCAATAGTGAGTTACTCCAAAAGTAACAAAGGTTGGATCAGCATGTGTAGTAATTTTTGAGGTTTCAAAACAACCTCCTTGATCAATGCTTACATCGACAATAATAGAGCCTGGAGACATTTTTTGAACCATTTCTTCAGTAACAACTAAAGGTGTTCTTCCTGTTTTAGAACGTATGGCTCCAATGGCGACATCAGCACTTTTCAATGCCGATTCTATTACTTTAGGTTGCAAGGTAGAAGTAAAAATTCTAGCTCCAATGCCCTCTTGCAATCTTCGAATTTTTGAAGTATTATCGCTAAATACTTTTACAGAGGCACCCAAGCCCAATGCAGCTCTAGCAGCAAATTCTGCAACAGCGCCTGCACCAAATATCACCACTTCTGTGGGTTTTACTCCTGAAATTCCTCCCATCATTAAACCCTGTCCCCCATTAATGTTACTTAGGTATTCAGCTGCAATCAAAATAGAAGTATTTCCTGCAATTTCACTCATGGCTCGTATGACAGGAAGACTTCCACTATCGTCTTTTATAAAATCATAGGCTATGGCCGTGATTTTTTTGTCAATCATTTTTTGCAAAAAATTCTTTGGTTGCACCGGCAATTGTAGCGCGGAAATTATAGTTTGTCCACGCTGAGTTAAGTCAATTTCTTTGTGGGAAAGTGGCTCAACTTTTAAAATAATATCTGCCTTAAAAACTTCTTCAATGCTGTGAACTATCTGAGCACCAGCTTCACTGTAATCGTGATCAGAGAAATTCGCTTTTTCTCCAGCTTTACTTTCAATTACAACTTCATGTCCGTTGTTAATTAACAACTCAACATCTTGAGGCACCAGAGGTACTCTGCGCTCTTGCAGGGAGGTTTCTTTTGGAATACCAATGAAAATACTGCTTTTCTTTTTAGCTTTTTGCACCATTTTTTCCTGAGGCAACATCTTAATTGCGGAACGTGCTAGGGATTTTACTACATCTTCTGACATCAACTCAATTGCTTAATGATCAATTTTCTTTTTGTTCCTTGTTCTAAAATTTCTATCTCAACCCTCCTTTCGGGAAGTAAGGATTCAATTTTTTCAGGCCATTCAATAAAACAACGATTTTCGCTTGATAAATAATCTTCAAAACCAATGTCATATGCCTCTTCTTCACTCTCTAAACGGTAAAAATCAAAATGATAAATCACTTGATTTTCTTCAGTTAAGTATTCATTTACGAGTGAAAAAGTAGGTGAACTCACTGCCTCTTTTACACCAAGAAAGTTACAAATATTTTTGATTAATGTAGTTTTTCCTGCACCAAGGTCTCCTCGAAAAGCAAAAACAAGCTCATTAGAAAAAGTTTCCATGATCTCTTTAGCCAATAATGGCAAGTCTTCTAAGCTAGCTTCCACTACTTTTTCAATCATGAAGACAAACTTAGTTTTTTTATTTTTCTATCGAATCTAGTGGATAAATAAATTACTTCTTTTTAGAAAGTTCTATTATCGGAACAATCATTTCTTCCATTGAAATACCACCATGTTGAAAGGTATTCTTGTAATAATTTGCGTAATGATTGAAATTATTTGGATATGCAAAAAACTTATCGCCTTTAGCAAAAATAAAACTTTGGCTCACATTTACTTTTGGCAAATAGGCCATTTCTGGCTTGGTAACCTCAAACACATCTGCTTTTTCATACGATAAGTTTTTACCTTGCTTGTAGCGCAAATTGTTATTGACCGTTTTGTCGCCAATTACCTTTGAAGGTTCTGTTACCTTAATTGTTCCATGATCGGTAGTAATAATTACTTTACCACCTCGATTTGCAATTTCTTTCAAAGCTTCTTTCAAAGGAGAATGTTCAAACCAAGACAGTGTAAGTGAGCGGTAAGCAGATTCGTCTTCAGCTAATTCTTTGATAATGTCTGTATCGGTGCGGGCATGAGAGAGCATGTCGATAAAGTTGTAAACTATCACATTGAAAGCATTGTTCATTTGGTTGGGAATTTCGCTCACCACTTTTCTTCCATAGCTTGGGTTTAATACTTTGTTGTAAGTAAAGCGAGTATCCTTGCCCAAACGCTTTAATTGATGTTCGATCAGTTCTTTTTCATGCAAATTCTTTCCGCCTTCATCTTCGTCATTCGACCATAAATTAGGGTATAGTTTTTCAATATCAGATGGCAAAAGTCCTGCAAAAAGAGAATTTCGAGCATATTGAGTTGTGGTAGGAAGAATACTCATAAAAGTTTCTTCATTATCAATCCAAAAAATCTCTTCTACTTGAGGTCGAATAATTTTCCATTGATCCCAACGCAAATTATCAATAACGATTAGAAAAAGTGTTTCATCACTTTTTATCTTTGGAAAAACTTTGTCTTTAAATACTGTATGTGACATTGTTGGAGCATCATTACCATCCTTCAACCAATCGGTGTAATTATCCTCAATGAATCGAGCGAATAAATTATTAGCTTCCTCTTTTTGATTGTTGAGAATTTCAAACATTCCAGAATCGCTTGATTTTTCCAATTCCAATTCCCAATAAATTAGCTGTTGGTAAACTTCTTCCCACTCTTCATAAGTCATGTTGTTATGAAGACTCATCCCAATATTTCTAAAAGCTTGTTGGTATCCAATTGAGGTTTTTTCACTCACTATTCGATTGGTATCCAAGTGCTTTTTAATCGACAAAAGAATTTGATTGGGGTTGACTGGTTTAATTAAATAATCGGAGATTTTTGCGCCAATTGCATCTTCCATAATCGCCTCTTCTTCACTTTTCGTAATCATAATCACAGGCAATGAAGGCGATTTAGCTTTAATTGAAGACAAAGTTTCTAAACCCGATAAGCCTGGCATGTTTTCATCTAAAAAGACAATATCGAAACGCGATTCACTAATCAAATCAAGGGCTTCTCCTCCACTGGTAGCTGTGCTGATCTCATAACCTTTTTCCTCAAGAAAAATAATGTGTGGCTTTAATAATTCTATTTCGTCATCAGCCCAAAGGATTCTTATCTTCGTCATTTCAATTTCTAGTTTTGTTTGGTAAAGTTAAAGTAAACGCCAAGATAGGTAGTATCTGCGCAAAGAAATAATAAAATAAGTTAAACTAAATGGTAATAAAAGAAAGAATCATCAATAAGAAAAAATTGTTTAATGATCCCTTGTATGGCTTTATTTCTCTACCCTTTGATATTATTTTCGACATTATTGAACACCCCTATTTTCAACGATTGAGGAGAATAAAGCAGTTGGGACTTACACACCTAGTATATCCTGGAGCATTGCATACAAGATTTCACCATGCTATGGGAGCAATGCATTTGTGCATGAAAGCAATTGACGTCTTGAAATCCAAAGGGCACAAGGTTTCTAAAACTGAAACTAAAGCTACTTTAATTGCTATTTTACTGCATGATATCGGACATGGCCCTTTTTCTCATGCATTGGAGCACAGCATTGTTAAAAATATCAGCCATGAAGCTATATCTGCCTGTTTTATGCGAGCACTCAATAAAGAATTTGGTGGAAAATTGAGCATGGCTATTGACATTTTTGAAAATAAATACCACAAGCCTTTCCTCCATCAATTGATTGCCTCACAATTGGACATGGATCGACTGGATTATTTAAAGCGCGACAGTTTTTATACTGGCGTTTCTGAGGGTGTTATAAATTCTGATCGAATTATCTCAATGTTAACTGTGAAAGACGGGAATTTAGTTGTAGAAGCTAAAGGCATTTACTCCATTGAAAAATTTCTTATTGCTCGAAGGTTAATGTATTGGCAAGTTTACCTTCACAAGACGGTACTTTCCGCCGAAAACTTAGTGGTCAATATATTTAAACGAGCAAAAGAACTGGCAGCTAAGAAGGAAGAATTGTTTTGTACTGACGCACTTCATTTTTTTCTTTACAACGAAATCACTAAGTCTGAATTTGAAAAAAATCCTGCTGTTTTAAGTCAATTTGCCAACTTAGATGACTATGATTTAATGGCTTCAATCAAAATGTGGCAATCGCATGAAGATTCCACCTTATCAACCTTATGTAAATCGCTAATAAATAGAAATTTATACAAAATAAATATACAAAAAACTCCATTCACCAAATCGGAAATTTCAAAGGAGCTGGAATCATTTAGTGAAATTGAGAAAAAACATGATTTAGTAAGCAGCTATTTTATATTTTCAGGCTCAATCTTTAACAATGCATATCAGCCACAAAAAGACAAGATCAACCTTTTATACAAAAATGGCGATTTAGTAGACATTGCTGAAGCAGCGGATCAACTGAATATCAACGCATTGTCAGAAGAAGTGAAGAAATATTTTCTATGCACTCCCAAACAAGGCATCGTTAATAACTTGAAAAATTAAGACAAAACTCCACCTTTAATAATTCCTTATTTTTGGGAAATGGAATTTACTGCCTTGCAAATCTCAGAACTCTTGCATGGAACTGTTGAAGGAGAGCCAAATACAATAGTTTCAACCCTCTCAAAAATTGAAGAAGGAACCAAAGGTTCGTTGTCTTTTTTGGCAAATCCGAAGTACGAAGAGTTTATTTACAAAACTGATGCTTCAATTGTAATTGTAAGCAAGAGTTTCAAAGCTGAAAAATCATTTAAAAACAGCTTAACGTTAATTCGTGTAGAAGACGCTTACGCGGCATTTGGCAAATTACTAGAGATTTACAATCAAGTTAAAAATAATCATTCTGGAATAGCTAAATCTGCGTCAATTGCTGAATCTGCTAAGCTTGAAAAAGATGTTTACGTTGGTGAACATGCAGTAATTGGAGAAAATGTTATCCTAAAAAAGGGAGTTAAGGTATTTCCTACAAGCTATATTGGCGACAATGTTTCAATTGGTGAAAATACAATCATTTATTCTGGAGCAAAAATCTATTCAGAAACTGAAATTGGCGCGAATGTAGTAATTCATTCAGGCACAATAATCGGTGCTGACGGTTTTGGATTTGCTCCGAACAGTGAAAATAACTACCAAAAAGTACCACAAATCGGCAATGTGATTATTGAAGATTATGTAGAGATTGGAGCCAACACCTGCGTGGACAGAGCAACACTGGGATCAACCAGAATCAGAAAGGGAGTGAAATTGGATAACCTCATCCAAATTGCCCACAATGTTGATATTGGTAAAAATACAGTTATTGCCGCTCAAACAGGAATAGCAGGTTCTACAAAAATTGGTAAAAATTGCATGATTGGAGGACAAGTAGGAATTGTTGGACATATAGAAATAGCTGACGAGGTAAAAATTGCCGCTCAAAGTGGCATTGGACATAGTATAAAAGAGAAGGGAACAATTGTACAAGGTTCACCTGCTATTTCAATTGGAGACTTCAAACGTTCTTATGTTTTGTTTCGGAACTTACCTGAAATTCAAAACAAAATCAAGGAGTTAGAAAATCAATTATTGACATTAAAATCATCCGTTTCATAAAAGCATATGAGTAGCAAACAAAAAACCATTAAGCAAGAAATTTCACTTAGTGGAGTTGGTTTACATACCGGTCAAAAATCTACAATCACCTTAAAACCTGCCGAAGAAAATCACGGTTACGTCTTTCAGAGAATAGATATTGAAGGCAAACCAACCATTAAAGCAGATTGCGATCTTGTAGTAGATACATCAAGAGGCACTACTTTGGAACAAAACGGAGCAAGAGTGCATACAACAGAGCACCTTTTAGCTGCGGCTTATGGTTTGGAAATTGACAACCTTTTAATTGAAATCGATGGCCCTGAAGTTCCTATAATGGATGGAAGTGCTCATTTTTTCTTAGAAGCGTTTTCAAAAGTTGGAATTGTTGACCAAAATGAAGAAAAAGATTATTTTGTTGTTGAGGAGAATCTTACTTATGAAGATTTAGAGCGACAAACAGAAATGTTGGCAGTGCCACAAGATGAATTTCGATTGACTGTAATGGTTGATTACAATTCTAAAGTTCTTGGTACACAGCATGCACACATGTATAACTTAGGTGAATTTAAACCTGAGATTTCTCGATGCAGAACATTCGTTTTTCTGAGAGAGCTTGAGTTTTTAGCTAAGAATAATTTAATTAAAGGTGGTGACTTAGACAATGCTATCGTGCTAGTTGACAAGATGGTTTCTCAAGAAAAACTAGATGAAATTGCTGATCTTTTGAATAAACCAAAAATGCAGATTAAAGGTACGGGTGTTCTAAATAATTTAGAATTGCATTTTCAAAATGAACCTGCGAGACACAAATTATTAGATATAGTTGGAGATTTAGCTTTAGTAGGAAAACCTATCAAAGGACATATTTTAGCCGCCAGACCTGGTCATAAAGGCAATGTAGATTTTGCAAAAATTATAAAAGCGGAAATTAAAAAACGTCAGAAGAAAGTTCCAAAATACGACCCGAATAAAGAACCGATTTATGACGTAAGAGGCATTGAAAAAATCCTACCACACAGGTATCCAATGCTTTTAGTTGATAAAATTATTGAACTCTCTTCCACACATGTTGTAGGCGTTAAAAACGTGACAATGAATGAAAATTTCTTTCAAGGTCATTTTCCTGGCACTCCTGTTATGCCAGGCGTTTTACAAATAGAGGCTATGGCTCAAACTGGAGGAATCCTTGCATTAAATACGGTGGAAGATCCCGAAAATTACCTTACCTATTTTCTAAAAATAGATAAAGTAAAATTTAAGAAAAAAGTAGTTCCAGGTGATACACTCATTTTCCGTTTGGAATTGAGTGAACCAATCAGAAGAGGAATCTGCAACATGAATGCAAAAGCGTATGTTGGAGATGAAATAGTTGCAGAAGGCCAATTGATGGCTCAAATAGTTAAAGAAAAATAAATATGGATAGAGCATATATACATCCAAATGCTAAAATTGGGCAAAATGTAATCATTGATCCCTTTGCATATATTGCTGAAGATGTAGTGATTGGAGACAATACATGGATTGGGCCTAACTCTACAATTATGGATGGTGCAAGAATTGGAAATAACTGCCGTATTTTTCCAGGAGCTGTAATAGCTGCAATTCCTCAAGATTTAAAGTTTGATGGCGAAGTTACTACAGCTGAAATCGGAGATAACACAACTATTCGAGAATGTGTAACCGTAAACAGAGGAACTTCAGATCGAAATAAAACCGTTGTTGGAAATAATTGCTTGTTGATGGCTTATGTGCATATCGCACATGATGTTTATGTTGGAAACAATGTAATCATTGCAAATACAGGAAATATAGCTGGTCATGTAACCATAGAAGATCACGCTATTATTGAAGGAGTAGTAGCTGTACAACAATTCGTTTCTATTGGAGCACACTCTTTTGTTGCCGGTGGCTCACTTGTTAGAAAAAATGTACCTCCTTTTGTAAAAGCTGCAAGAGAACCGCTAAGTTATGCAGGAATAAATGCGGTAGGTTTAAGAAGAAGAGGGTTTTCAAACGAAAGCATTAATGTAATTGAGGATATATATCGTCGTTTATTTGTGTATGGAACCAACGTGAGTAAATCAATTCAAGACATTAAAGACAATGTTCCTGAAACACCTGAAAAAACTCAAATCATCACTTTTATTGAACACTCTGAAAAAGGAATTATTAGAGGACCTCTTGGCTAATCGATGAAAATTGAATTAATTGACATCGGTAAGCGTTACAAAAATGAGTGGATTTTCAAAGAAATCCATGTTGCTTTTGAAACACCAAATAGAATTGGAATAATTGGGAACAATGGAAGTGGGAAATCAACTCTCCTTAAACTATTAACTGCTGCTGAACAAGCTACTTCTGGAACTATTAGCTATTGGATTGATGCCAAAAATCAAGTAGCTAATGAAGCTATTTATAAGCATATCAGTTTTACAGCACCCTACATTGATTTACCTGAAGATTTAACTACGCTTGAAATTATCAGCTTTTATAAAAAATTTAAAGTAATTGCTGATTCAAAGTCAGTTGAATTTTTTTTAGAGGAAATTAATTTAACAGAAGCAAAAAACAAATTAGTCAAGCATTTTTCATCCGGGATGAAACAGCGACTGAAGCTCGGATTAGCAATTGCTTGCGATTCAACAATTTTGTTGTTGGATGAGCCATGCGCTAACCTCGACAAACACGGTATTGAAATCTATCATCGTCTTTTAGATACTTATGCAACAGATAAACTTTGCATCATCAGCTCTAATGAAGATAAAAACGAACTTTACAAAATCAATCAGCGATTAGATATTCATGATTTTAAAAAATAATCTTTAAATATTAACTTACTTTTGAATTAAACAAAACATAAAATGGCCAATACATCAGATTTTAAAAACGGACTTTGCATCAATTTCAATAATGATTTATATACTATTGTTGAATTTCAACATGTTAAACCTGGAAAAGGACCTGCTTTTGTAAGAACAAAATTAAAAAGTCTTACAAATGGGAAACTCATCGATAATACATTTAACGCAGGAGTAAAAATTGATACTGTAAGAATTGAAACAAGAAAATATCAATACTTATTTACTGATGACAGTGGTTATCATTTTATGAACATGGAAGATTTTGAACAAACGTTCTTGCCAGAATCGATGATCAATGCACCTCAATTTTTGAAGGAAGGCGACATTGTTGAAATTCAATTTCATGCGGAAGAAGAAAAGCCATTAACTTGCGAATTACCCTCTTTTGTTAACTTGGTTGTTACTTTCACTGAACCTGGTATTAAAGGAGATACAGCAACAAACACAACTAAACCTGCAAAATTGGAAACTGGAGCAGAAGTGCGTGTACCTTTATTTATAAATGAAGGTGATAAAGTTAAAATTGACACTCGTACCGGAGCCTATTCGGAAAGAGTAAAAGAATGAAATTAAACCAAATCCATAGCCTTAAAGAAATTGCAAAAATTTTAGACCTTCCATTTGAGGGAAGTGCAGCTATTGAGGTTAGTGGAATAAATGAAATTCACAGAGTCAACAAGGGAGATATTGTCTTTGTAGATCATCCCAAATATTATGAGAAAGTAATTAGCTCAGCAGCAAGTGTCATTCTTATTAACAATCGAGATGCTTGTTCTGATAAAAATAAGGGATACCTTATAAGCACAAATCCTTTTCGAGATTTCAATTATTTACTCAACTACTTCAATCCTTTTGAATTTTCGAAAGAACAAATTCAACCAGAAACTAAAATTGGAAGTGGAACACAAATTCACCAAAGTGTTAGCATTGGAAGAAATGTATCAATTGGAAATAATACCTTGATTTTTCCAAATGTTTCTATACTTGATGATGTGAGTATTGGTGATAATGTCATCATTCAATCAGGAACAATAATTGGTTCTATGGGATTTTATTATAAAAATAGGACTACGCATCATGAACGTTTGAATAGTGTTGGTTGCGTAAAAATTGAAGATGCAGTTGAAATTGGGGCAAATTGCACAATTGATAAAGGTGTAACTTCGACAACTTTTATCGGTAAAGGAACAAAAATTGACAACTTAGTTCAAATTGGTCATGATACTATAATTGGGAAACATTGTATTATTGCTTCTCAAAGTGGAATTGCTGGTTGTGTAAGAATTGGAGATTTTTGTACTATTTGGGGGCAGGTTGGAATTGCAAGCGGAATAACTATTGGAGACAAAACAGTGCTTGGCGCAAAAAGTGGAGTTAGTAAATCTTTAGAAGGTGGTAAAACTTATGTAGGAATTCCCGCAGATGAGATCAAAATAAAATACAAAGAACAAGCAGCCCTTAGAAGTTTAACAGCTCAGTCTAATCAAGTAAAAGAAAATGAGCAATGACAATCAACATAGAGTAAAAGGAAGATTAAGGCTTTCTAATTCCAAGCTTAGTTGGTTATTAGAGATTACTAATTCCATTAATAATAACTCAAGTAAGGATGTACTTTTTAAGATTCTAAAATCTGTTCTAACAGAAGAGCTTCACATAGGCAAGTTTGTACTTTTCACTTTTCAAGGAACTTGGGGTATCTCTTTAATCGAAGGGCTTTCCGAAAAAAGCGTAAAGATTAATATACAGCAATTAGAAAGTCAATTCCAAAGTATTGAAGTTTTGACTTCTCATAAAGATGAAACTTTATCCAATTTTGATGTTGTAATTCCTGTTTTTCATAAAGACAAAGCACTAGCTTATCTTTTATTAGCTGATTTTGATGGAGAAAAAATTGAGGTGAGTCCAATTATTAAACACCTTCGTTTTATACAGACTTTGGCTAATATTATTGTTGTAGCCTTAGAAAATAAACGTTTAAACATCGAGCATATAAAACAAATAGCCATTAAAAAGGAATTGGAGTTAGCTCAAAAAATGCAGAGTTTACTTTTTCCTAGAACCTTACCAAAGAAAAAATCAATAGAAGTAATGGCTTATTATTCACCTCATAGTGAGGTAGGTGGAGATTATTACGATGTAATTCAGTTGAGTAATGGGAATACAGCTCTTTGTGTAGCAGATGTCTCAGGAAAAGGCGTTTCAGCAGCTATTTTAATGGCAAATTTTCAAGCTAATCTAAGAGCAAGGCTTTCCATTACACAAAATTTAAAAGAGTTAGTAGAACATTGTAACTTAAAAGTTATTGAATCTGCTAATTATGAAAAATTTATTACGCTTTTTATTGCAATCTTTAATCCCAATGAAAGGAGTTTAGAATATTTAAACGCAGGTCATCCTCCGGGTATGCTTATTTCAGGTAAAGATTTGCTAAACTTAGACAAAGGATGTACCGTTTTAGGAATGTTTGATCAATTACCTGAAATAGCCTCTGAAAAAATTCAGCTAAAAGAAAACAGTAAATTATTTTGTTTTTCAGATGGCCTATCAGAAATGGAAGATGAAAAAGGAATTTGTTTTGATGACAATACAAGCACTTATTTTAAACCAACTTATTCACTAGAGCAAAGTCATGCTGCCATCACAGAGAAGGTAGAGAAAGTTGCCAACTCTATTGGACTAAGTGATGATATCACTTTTTTACTTGCTCGTTTTCTTGGCTAAGCATTTTTTCCCAATGCAAGTCAATTACAACTACAATTGCAACAAAGGTCCAAAATGGAACGCTCGCTTTATCAGTATCTAAAAAATTATTGAGCATCCCATTTACTATATAAGTAGTAAATGCAATTAATACAAATAATAAAATACTTCGTATTTCAGAAGGTGGGAGTTTATAATAGAGAACAGTAGCCCTATAGTAGAATACTACAATAACTAAGAGAAAAGTTAGCATTCCAAGCAGACCAGATTCAGAAAGAGGCCCTATAAATTCACTATGAGCATTTCCTCCATCACCGGCATTAGTACTAATAATGGTTAAGTCTTCAGCAGATTGAAAAGGCGCATACTGAAACGTATAAGTTCCAGGCCCCCATCCAAAAATCGGTTTTCTTTTAAACATTTCAATGGCAGAATTCCAACGATTAATTCTTTCTAAGTTTGATGCATCAGTAGAAATATTTGCAATGGATTGGACGTGTTCAGTTAAGTTTTCACTAGTAGAATCAATTGTGTTTTTTTCAACTAGATTCATTATATCTGACCAAAAAACTACTGTAAAGAGAATAACTAATCCTGCTAAAGATAGTACAAACTTATAGCGTAATTTAAATATGTAGATTAATGAAACTATAAGACCAACTAAAAGACTTATCCAAGCTGCTCTTCCATATGAGAATACTATTCCCAGTGCAATTGCAGTTGCCATTAAAACAGTTATGAGTCTGAACTTAGTATAACGTTTGAGACTAATTAACATTAAAGAGATAGGAAACATCATTGCTACTACAGCTCCATAAACGGTATGATCTTTAAAAAAAGGTTGCATCACCCAGTGTGCAGGTCGCTCTTGGAATCCATAAGTACTATGATGGATAAACGTATAAATTGCTACTCCTACAAGAGGAATCAAGTAAAGCCAAGCAAAAGTTAGAATATTCTTCTTAGATTTATAAAGCTGCGAACCAATGAAATAAAATGTAATTATAAACCATAATTTGGCAAGAAACGATTTTAAAGAAACGAAAAACATTGTGCTAGTTAAGGTTGTGATTAAAATCCAACCTAGATAAATATAAATAGCTATTGAGATAGGATGGTAGATGACTTCTCGATCAAATTTTCGTTCATACAATAACTTTAAAAAGAAAATAATCATTAAGACAAACAGTAGCGGCTCTGTAGGTAGAAACATACCTACTTGGCCAAAACCAAGATTTAATTCTTCGAGATTAATCGATAAAGGAGTAGCAAAAATGATAAACCACATCAGCTTGTCTGTCGCTACAAAAGCCATTGCCAACAATGCTATTGCGAAGGGAACTGCTGCAAACCAATACTGCTCAATAGCAATCAGCGCACTGTTTGCCATGATAAACAAAAAACTAAGTACTAAAACCCAATTTGATTTTGTTACTTCAGACATTTTTCTTTCTTTGATAGCCAAGGAGAAGCATCATTACAAAAGTAAATCCAACAGAAGCTGCTATTGCAGCCAAAACAATTGCTACTCTTACAGGTGATGATTTTTTATCGGGCACTTCAGGTTTTACTAAAACGTATGAGTAGGTTTGCTCCTTATTATAGTCTTTAAGGATTTGTTCATATTCATGTAATCGTCTTACATATTCATCGTTGATTTCATTAAGCTGTGCATGTAAATTATGGTAATGCCTTCCATATTGCTCCAAATTATTATACAATTCTTTTGCTTCTTGAAAATCAGAACCTTTTTTACCACTTAACAAAAATTGCATATAACCCTTTGTAACCTCTTCAGATTGAGCGATGTAATCAAGTATTCCGTATTCTGTGCTGATTTTTCTAATTTGCTTTTCTAAAGAATCAACTTGGTTCTTTTTTTCAAGCATTAAGTTTTCATAAATCACTAATAATTCTTTAAACTTTTCTCTTTCAGTTGTTCGAATTGTTAAGTCCAATTGCTTCAATACCTCATCAGCCATTTGTTTGGCTTTAATGGGACTTTTAGAAGTAACAGTTATTTTTATAGACTCGTACCGTGTTTCTTCAAAAGTAAAATGTTTTGAAAATGCATTTATCATAAGTGATTTATGATATAATTTTGAGCTGTCTACCTCATACTCATCATATAAATTATATTTATTAATAATGGTATCTCTTATCTCATTAGATTCCAAGTACTGTTGCATCTGATCGAGTCTTGTTTCACCTGAGTAACCGCCTAAATTAGCCGGATAAATAATGGCAGTTGAGGTGAACTTAGGAGCAATAAAATTTGGTTCAGAAAAAAACACAGCTAATACTCCTGAAACAACAGCTATACCTAAAAGAAATTTCCAATAATGTTTAGCAAATTCAATCACTTTCATATTGGATTCAAAATATTTTTTTGAAGAATTTTCTTCCATTATTTCTTACTTTGTATCTATTAATATTAAAACAATCATGGTAAAAAGAAAAGTTGCTAAAACAGAAACTAGCACAGTCAACCACCTTACTGGATAGGTCGCTTTCTCAGCTGGATAGGCTTTATTGACAACAAATTTTTGATCGATAGTAGATTCTGCATTAACTCTTGCTTCTGAATATACTTTACGCATATCACTTAGCTTTTCTCGCTCATATTCCATTTGTTGAACCAAGCTTAAATACTTACCGCCGTATTTAGAAAAGGTATCTAATTTATTTTCTAAAATTTTTGCTGCTTTCATGTTATTACTGACAAGAGCTGCACCATATTGCTGACTTAATACCTCAACTTGTGTCTTGTAATCTTGAATTCCATAAGCACGAATCATGTTCAAAGTATCTTCAATTGCTTGAATTTCTGATTTCAAGCCTTCATACTCATTTTCAACAATTCGTAAGGCTTGAACAGCTACTTTCTTTAGCATTTTATTTCGAACGGTATCAACCATAGCAGCAATCTCATTCGCGATATTTGCAGCATAAACAGGATCTGTATCTAGCACTTCAATCTTAACAGACATAAATTTTGTTCTAGCGAAGTCTATGTTGTCTTTATACATCCTATTGAGTGATGTTTTTCTATATTTCTTATCAGGATCAATTTTATAATGATTCATCAAATCATACTTATTGATAATATGGTCTCTAATTTGATCAGAATTCAAAATTTGAATCAATTGCTCAGCTTCTGTCTCTTCTCCAAATTCCAAAAAATCCTTTTCTCTATAGTTCTCATCATTTAATAATGCTCTAGAAATAGAGGTGGTAGTAGATGGAAATAAAATAACAGATGATTCATATTTATCCTCTATAAAATATGAAAAAACTGAAGCAGAAATAAAAGCTAAAGTACAAGTGAGTAAAAGAATATTTCTTCTTTTATTCATGAAAGAAATTATCCCTTTGGAATTCAAATAAGAGTCTTTAGTAATAGCGTTCATATGCCTAAATTAAAGGTGTCAAAAATAGTGAAAAACATAGACTAATTTATTGAATCAATAGTTGCTTCAAATTACTATTGCACTACAAATCTTGCCGTATTTCTCGTTTTTTGTTCAAGATATACTTTTTTATCGGTGATTAATTCATGCAATAACTCATCTGAATAATGTCGAACAGTTATTAAAGTCAGATTTTCATTGAAAGTTACTTTGAATTTTTTCTTTAGCTCTTCCATTAAAAAGTTGAATTTATTTTCATCAAAGTCAACACAAACGGAAAAGCTAATTGCTGAATTCTGCATCAAATTGATACTCACATTATTTTTGGAAAATAAATTATAAATATCACTTAAATGAGTCTCCATGATAAAATCAAAATCGATAGCTGCTATTGAAATTAAAACCTGATTTTCTTTGTGTATAAAAGAGGGAATCAGTGAGTCTGATGCTGTATTATTTGAAATTAAAGTTCCTTTATTAAGCGGATTTAAGAAGGATTTAATTTTTAGTGGTATCCCTTTGTTTTGAAGTGGCTTTATCGTTTTTGGGTGGATTACTGAAGCACCAAAATAAGCCAACTCTACAGCTTCCAAATAAGAAATTTCATTGAGCTTAACTGTGTTCTTATAGGATTTAGGATCTGCATTTAACATTCCTTCAACATCTTTCCAAATTACAACCTCCTCTGCATCTAAACAATAAGCAAATATTGCAGCTGTAAAGTCAGAGCCTTCTCTTCCCAAAGTTGTATTAAAGTTTTCTGATGTTGCAGCTATAAATCCCTGAGTCACTATGCGTTTTGTTTCAGAATTAGCATAAATTGGTTTAATTTTTCTATCAATTAGTTGTTGAGTTACCTCCCAATTGACTAAAGCCTTTCTATAAGAATTATCAGTTCTAATAACATCTCTAGCATCTAGCCACCTAGAACTTTGATCACAATAATTTAAGTAGGCCGCCACAATTTTTGAGGATAACAATTCCCCCATTGCTACCATTTGATCGTATTCAAAATCAAATGTTCCAACTGGAGGATCTTCTAATTGCCATTCTATTTCAACAAATAGGTTATGGACTTCTTCATAAACAGGATGATCCTCAGTTGGAAATAACTTCTCTAAAATAGAAAAGTGAAACTTTTTGATTGCTTCGAGTTTCCCAATTACATCACCTTCACCCTTATAAAAATCATTTAGCAATACCTCAAGTGCATTTGTACTTTTTCCCATGGCAGAAACTACAATTACAACTTCTTCGTCCTTGTAATTTTGAATGATATTAACTACATTCTTAATTGCTTCAGCATCATTTACCGAAGCCCCACCGAATTTAAAAATTTTCATTTCTCCGAAGTTTTTGTAGTGAAATTTTGCAATTGCATCCTACTAAAACGCCCATTTATCCATTCAGGGTCTAATTCAGCAGCATAACTTTTGTAAAATTCAATTGCCGCTTCATTCCAATCCAATACTTGCCACTCCATTCTACCGCTGTTTCGGCTTTTTGCTTCTACTATTACTGCTTCAAACAAAGCTTTGCCAATACCCAATCCTCGTTTAGATTGTGTAACAACTAAATCCTCTAAATACAAGGCCCTTCCCTTCCAAGTTGAATATTTTTCATAGTACAAAGCCATTCCAACTACAGTTCCATCTATTTCTGCCACATAAGCCTCGAAAATAGCGCCCTTTCCAAAGCCATCCTCTTCTAAATTTTTTACAGAGAGAATGGCTTCATCACTTGCTTTTTCAAAGTCTGCAAGCTCTTGAATTAATTGCAACATAGACTCACAGTCTAATTTTATAGCTTTCCTAATTTCAAATTGATTCATGAAGGTCAAAAGTAACTATATGCCTTTCATATATTTGAAATTTTGAACATTCTTTGCACTTAAAATTTCGATATTTGCCAATTCTAGCATTTATTAAAAAAGATCCCCGAAAATCATGGATGGAGTTAAGACACTAAGTGAATTTATTATTGAGAAACAAGATGACTTCCCTTTTGCAAGTGGAGAGTTAAGCCGTTTACTAAATGACATCGTAATTGCCTCAAAAATAGTAAATAGAGAAGTTAACAAAGCAGGCTTGGTTAACATTTTGGGTAGCACAGAAAACGAAAATATTCAAGGTGAAACCCAGCAAAAATTAGATGTTTTCGCAGACAATCAATTTATCGCAGCTTTTAAAAATGGTGGTGAAGTTTGTGCAATTGCATCTGAAGAAAATGATTTTTTTGTCGCTTTTGAAAGTGAACATTCAAAAAAAGGAAAATATGTGGTGTCCTTTGACCCGCTTGATGGTTCATCAAACATCGATGTGAATGTCTCAATAGGTACAATTTTCAGTATTTTTAGAAGGAAGTCTCAAATAGGTTCTATGGCCAATGAAGAGGATTTACTCCAAAAAGGCATCAATCAAATAGCTGCAGGTTATGTGATTTATGGTTCTTCAACCATGTTGGTTTATACCACTGGAAATGGAGTAAACGGCTTTACTTTAGATCCATCCATTGGAGAGTTTTGCTTATCACATCCCAATTTAACAATTCCAAAAAACGGAAAAATATACTCTATCAATGAAGGCAATCTTGCTTATTGCTCAGATTCGATTAATAATTACATCAATTATTGCAAAAAGATAGATAAAGCTACTAATCGTCCTTATACAGCAAGATACATTGGATCGATGGTAGCTGACTTTCACCGTAATTTAATAAAAGGTGGTATCTTTATTTATCCTGAAACCAGTAAAAACCCTGATGGAAAACTGAGACTGATTTACGAAAGTAACCCAATGGCAATGATCATGGAACAAGCAGGAGGGGTTGCCACAACAGGGAAGGAACGAATTTTAGAAGTTGACCCAAAAAAACTGCATCAACGTGTACCAACAATTTTAGGATCAGAAGAAATGGTGAATACCTTATTAACTTTCTACTAATGCTTTAAGCTGTTTTGAGTCAAAAAAAAATTCTTTTATTTATTCTCTTTTCACTACCTATTTTTCTTCAAGCCGAAGAAAATAAAATCCGAGTTGCAGACTATTATCAACAATTTGAGCTCATTAGATTTAAGCTGGAAAAAGATTCGATTAAAGCTTTAGAAAAGCTTCATAAAATTGATTTAACACGAATCAATGGAAATGATTCAAGCTTTTTAGAACTTGCTTATCAAAAGTTAGATTTACTTAGCAACTTTGAATTACAACTAGCTATAGAAGAAGCAAAAAGGCTCATTGACTTCTGTAATGCCAATGGTTTTTTAATTCAAAATGCCAAAATTAGAAATTACCTTGTTGACTTCTACATGGAAATTTCTAAACTAGATTCAGCGCTATACCAAGTAAATGAAGCATTGTTTATCTTAAACTCTGAAAATCAATTCGACCAAATTGGTGAGTTGCTTTTGAAAAAAGGAGCTATTTACTATGCCATAGGAAAGTACATCGAATCAATTGAAACAATTTTTAAGGCTGTAGATAAATTCAAATCTACCAATCAAGATAAGCAGTTGGCATTTGCCTATTTACAAATTGGATCTACTTACCTTTATATCAATTACCTAAATAAGGCAGAGGAGTATTATGAAATTGCAGGAAATCATTTTCTAAATTTAAAAGACACCTTAGGGTTTGCAATTTGCCAATCAAACTTGGCGCTGATTGCACAAGAAAGAGGAAATTACACCAAATCTATAAAATTATTGAGCGTAGCACTCAATGACATTCTAAAAAGTGAACGAAAGATTTTAATCGCCTATGCTTACCAAGCTTTAGGGGAAGGATACCTCAATATCAACAAAATTGATAGTGCAAAATATTTCGTTGAGTGCTCATTTGAACTTAACAACAACATTGAATATATTCCAGGAATTTCTAAAGATTTTTATCTTTTAGCAGAAATTAAAAACCGATTAAATCAAAAAGATTCCGCTTTCTATTTTGCTAATGAAGCATTGTTGCTGTTGGATAAACAACAAGATTTTGAAATTGACCGAGATGTTTCAGCTTTGTTGGCAAAACTTTACGAAGAAAAAGGGGATGTTAAACAAAGTAACTTATTTCTCAAAAGAAAAATAAATGCTTTGGATAGTATCAAAGTAGAAAATGATGCAATCAACCAACTTTCTTTAAATGAAAATAGAAAATTAAAAGACACAGAGTTTGAATTACAAATAGCACAAGAAAAAGAAAAATTACAATATGAAAAATACAAGTATCAAGAGACACTGATTTTCTTTCTAATTAGCTTGTCTCTGATTTTCCTGATCGGATTAACCATTGTTCTAAGGATTAATCGCAAAAACGGGAAGCTCAATCAAAAATTAAAAGACGAGTTACAAATTAATCAATCACTATTGGGTGAAATTCATCATCGAGTAAAAAATAATTTGCAAATCATTTCGAGCATGCTGAGTATTCAATCGCAATACCTTCAAGATGATCAATTAAAAAGTATATTGTTTGAATGCCGTGCTAGAATTAACTCCATGTCACTGATTCATGAGAGTTTATATAAAAATGATAAGCGAATTTCACCTTTTTTCAATGAGTACATAAAAGATTTACTTCCGCGATTAATTGATACCTATCAAATAGATCGAAATAAAATCCATTTAAAACTTGACTTACAAGAACTGCAACTATCTTTAGATGAATCGATTCCATGTGGTTTAATAATCAACGAAATTGTCACAAATAGTCTAAAACACGCTTTCCCTGGAGAAGTCAATGGTGAAATCTATATAAAAATGACCTCAGATAGTGAAAAAATAAAACTATTGATAGAAGACAATGGAGTTGGATTAACTGAAGACTATAAACCTGATCAACAAAACACCAATAGTTTTGGTTTTCTTTTAATCTACACACTTGCAAGTCAATTAGAAGCTGAGATAACAATTAAGACTGATAATGGCATGTCCATTTATTTGGAATGGATCAAGGATTTTTACAATAAAAACGATTAATAATGATAGCATTTACTTAATAGTATAATTGAACCTCAAAGATTAAAATTGAATGCCAAATTCAATGAAACGTACCTTTCTTTTTTTTCTACTAATCACAGTTATATTAGCTTGGGTTTATTCTCAATCAATTCATTTTCAATTCACCCACCTGGATGATTATGAACAAGTAGTAGAGAATAAAACTATCCAATCTATTGATTTTGCTCATTTAAATGCCATTTTTAGCAGTACTTCAGTTGGTATGTATCAGCCACTTACAACTTGGATCTATGCTATCGTTTATAGCATTTTTCAACTCAATCCTTTAGGATATCATCTTGCTTCCCTCCTTTTTCACCTGCTCAATACAGTATTGGTTTACCTTCTTTTAAAAGAATTTAAAATCGAGCAATTTTTAAATTACTTCTTAGTAAGTCTCTTCGCTTTTCATCCTTTGCAGGTAGAAAGTGTTGTTTGGATTTCTGCTTTTAGCAATTTGGTTTTTACTTCATTTTTCTTAACCGCCTTACTATCCTATTTTAAATATCAAAAGACCCATAAAAAGCAGTTTTACTTTCTTAGTTTATTACTATTCACCCTTTCGTGCTTTTCAAAATCTAGTGCTGTTGTTTTTCCAATTCTAATTCTAGCAATTGATTTTATTCAAAGCAAAGGCTTTAACTTTAAAAACATACTTAACAAAGTGCCTTTTTTTTTCGTTTCTCTGATCTTTGGAATCATTACATTGTATTCAAGAGAAAATGCAGGTCACTTATCCGATTTGTCAGTTCAGTTTTCCTTTTTCGATCGAATTTTCTTAAGCGCTTATTCATTGCTTTTTTATCCTTTTAAGTTTTTAGTTCCTTTTGAACTTTCCGCATTTTATCCCTACCCCGGACTATCAGATGGCTTTTTGCCCTTTCAGTTTTATTTGAGTTTCCCTGTTCTAATTCTACTGGCTTATTTAATTTGGAAAAAAGGAAATGTCCTTTTGTACACAGGGGTTCTTTTTTACATCATTAGCATTTTGCTGGTAATCCAGTTAATTCCTGTCGGAAACCAATTAACTACTGATCGCTATAGCTACCTTCCTTTGATTGGTTTACTTCTAATTCTTGCCTCGTTTTTACAAGATGCATTTAAACGAAAAAAAGCCTTGTATTTTCTATTTGCTATTCCGCTTTTTCTGTCATTTCTAAGTCACAAAAGAACTGCAGTTTGGGAAAACGATCAAAGTATTTGGCAAGATGTACTTTCAAAGCACCCGAAAGTGGCACAAGCACACAATAATTTAGGTTCGGCATTACTAGAAGAAGGTGCTATCAATCGAGCTTTAACGCACTTCAACCAAGCCATCGCTCTAAAACCTTACTATGCCGATGCCTATGTAAACCGAGGAAGTTTATTGGCAATGAAAGGAGAAAGTGCAAAGGCCATTGAAAATTACTCGAAAGCAATAGAACTAAAACCACATGCCAATGCCTATTTCAATCGGGCGAATGAGTTCACTAAAATAAAGGATTTTCAAAAAGCACTTTTAGATTATTCAGAGAGCATTCGGATAGAACCCAGTGCTGATGCATTCACCAATAGAGCCTACCTCTATGTTCAGGAAAAAGACTTTGCAAACGCCCATCAAGATTTAGAAAAGGCCATGCGTATTGATGAAAATTATGACCAAGCCTATTTTGTGTTGGGAATTGTTTTGCATCAAGAACGAAAGATTCAAGCTGCATGTCAAGCTTTTAAAAAGGCTGTGAACTTAGGAAATGAGAATGCCAAAATGGCTGTGAATCAATTTTGTAAGTAATTAATCATTCACAATCAACCTCGGAATATAATGAGGCAATCGAGTTAATAACTCATAGTTCAAGCTGTTGCTCATATCGCTAAAAGAACTAACAGAAATAGCTAAATCTCCTTGTTGTCCTATCAAAACTACCTCATCGCTAACTTTAACGTTGGGCAAGTCAGTTACATCCACTAAAAACATGTTCATGTTGACTACACCAACTACTGGCACTCGTTTTCCATTAATTAATACCCGTCCCAAATTACTTAAGTCGCGGCTAAACCCATATCCATAACCAACTGGAATAGCTGCAATATTACTATCTCTATTGGTCAAATACGCTTTCCCATAACTCACATACTCCCCTTCTGGAACTTTATTCAAACTCATAATTTCACTTTTCCATGAAAGTACCGCTTTAAGTGGATCTTCCCAGTTTTCTTCTTTCATCAAACGGTGCATCTTCAATTCATTACTTGGCCAATACCCATAATTCGCAATTCCAATTCTAACTAAATCTAATTGAGTCTCAGGATAATTTAATGCCGCTGCCGAACAAGCCAAATGCAATTTCTTCGGATGAATATTTTCAGCTTCCATGGATTTTCTTAACTCATGAAAAGATTTAATTTGAGCCTTTATTCGATCGTAATTGCTGGCACTTTCTGCACCTGCCAAATGACTGCAAATACCTTCAATTTTAAAATATTTCTGATGCTTATTCAAAAAGGAAGTCAATTCAGGAATGCTATCTTTTCTAAAACCAGTACGATTCATTCCAGTTTCTAACTCTATGTGAATTTTTGCAGGTTTTTCCAAAGATCTTGCAGCTTCTAAACTTTCTTGAAGTCGCTCCATGTTAAACACATAATAAGAAATATCATTCTTTATGGCCCAAGCAAGATCAATTTTATGAATAAAACCCATGATCATCAATTCACTATTCTCACTCATCACTTGATGGGCACGTTTCGCTTCTTCTGCACTAAAAACCGAGAAGTGATTGACAGCACATTTTTCAACTATTGGAATAATATCTTCAATTCCGTGACCGTAGGCATTCCCTTTAATCACCATGGAATAAGTACTTCCATTCTTCAATTGACTTTTAATAAAATCAATGTTACAATTTAAATTTTCTTGGTTGAGCTCGATATAAGATGTGTGAATCATGAAATCTCTTTTATTGTTGATTTGCTTTTTCTATGAGTTTATAAAATACTTGTACTCCTGTGGAAATTATGTCATCCGGAAAATCATAATCTTCTTGATGCAATTGCTGGTGTTTTTCACCTGCTCCCAAGCCAAACATACAGGTTGGAAAACGCTCAGAAAAACGACCAAAATCTTCTGACCAAGGAAATGGACTGCTCACTTCTTGTTGTTCGAAGTTTAATTCCTTTAATGCATTTTCTAAAATCTCAAAACAGGTTTCATCGTTTTTGACTGCTGCAAATTCTTCTGTCCACTCTATGCTGTGCTTCAATTTATGTAATGCTGCAATTCCCGCAATTTTTTCTTCCAAATAAGTGCTCATCCGTTCCATAGTGGCATCTTCATAAGTGCGAAGAGTAGCATAAATTTCACCTTCAGAAGCAGAAGTTCCAAATGCCTTTTGACCCATTTTAATGCCAACAGGAGTAATTTGAGCCACCTCTTCTAATGCAGTGTGCATGTTGGGTGATTCATTGAACAGTTGCAAAATTTGAGAAGCTGCAAATAATGGATTTATTCCATCTTTTGGATGACTAGCATGGCTTGGCTTGCCTTTGAGTTTTACAATTAAACCTTTGGATGCAGCAGCAAAGGTATTTCTCTTCACTACTATTTCGCCCATTTTAAAGCCAGGTAAATTGTGCAAAGCAAAAGCATAGTCTACTTTAAAAGCATTAATTTTTGAATCTTCTAACATCTTCATTGCCCCTTCACCGGTTTCTTCAGCAGGTTGAAAAAGCAAATGCACAGTTCCTTTGTACTTATCCCTATCTTTCAAAAGCATTGCTAAACCACATAGAATTGCCATGTGTCCATCATGCCCGCACTTATGGCTGACTTTTTCATTTTTTGAAGCATGTTCAAAGGTATTGACCTCTTCAATCGGAAGAGCATCTAACTCGGCTCTAAATAGCAAATCTTTCCCTTTCGATGTGCCTTTGTAACTTACAATAAGGCCATTTCCTCCAATGCCCTCAACTACTTCATCTGGATTGGTATTTAAAAGAAATTCTAGTACCTTCTTAGCGGTTTTAACTTCTTGATGTGCCAATTCAGGGTCTTGGTGCAAGTGCTGCCTCAACTTTTTTGCTGCAGCAATTATTGCTGATATACCTTTGTTTTGTTCCATGAACCGAATTTGAACAAAATTTAAGGGATCGCCAAATAATTACAAAAAAATAACGCTGTTAACTGTTCAGTTGAATTGAATTACTCTTTATTTAACTCAAAGAGTTTGCGATCAATTTCGAAGGGAGAAGTACCCGTTGTTTGTAGGAATTTTCCATTCTTATCAATTAGAAAATAAGATGGAATCGTTTTGATGTTGTACTGCTCTTTGAGTTCGAAATCATCTCCGATGTGTAAAAATGGCCAATTGTAGTTATTGTCAGCTTTGACATTTTTAGAATAGTTAGAATCATCGTCTAAGTTAATGCTGATAAACTTAATTTTTTTACCGTATTCTTCGTGAAATTTCTGAAGCACTTTGAGCTCTCTCAAACTTGGTACAGAAGCATTTGACCAAAAACTCAAATAAACATACGAGCCTTTATAATCAGATAATTTTACTTTTTTTCCCTCCGTATTCGTTAAGTTAAAATCTGGAGCAACTGCCATTGCTGCATATTTTTTGAGTTGAGATATTGTATTCTTTGCAATGATCCTATTGCCTTCAGACTCCCCTTTTTTTGCAATTTCTTCTAAAATTTTCATGCTTGATTTCTGATTAACCACCTTTTTGTGATACACTTCAAAAAGTCCATTAATTAAATAAAGTTCAGCTAATTGTGAATTTTCCATTCCCTTAATTTCTTTCACTAACTTTTTACTTTTTACCAAACTTTCATCCATCATTAAAGCTATAAGCAATTCTGTACCTTTCTTGGTAATAACTACTTGCTCAAAATCACTTGCATAAAGCTGTGTAAAAAAATTGAAGTACTCTTTTTGGTTATAAAGTATTGGCTTATTTTTGAGGTATTTATCAAACAACTTTTGTTTAGGAATCTTCTTTAAATCTTCCAAGTTTGCCAAAACGTATCGAATATATTCTGAGGAATAGCTTTCCTCATCTTTAATTTTTGGCTCCCACTCTTCAATAAAGTTTTCGATTTTCTTTCCTGCAGCATTGATAATAAATAAGCGGTAATTTTCTTCGAAAAACTTTTGATAAGCTGTGTTGAACTTCTTTATTTCTAAGTTTAGATCTCCAGGCTTTGGGAAAGGAAATTGAATATTTAAAAATTTATCATGAATCCTTCCTTCATTTGCTTTGGCATCAAAATCAATTGACAAATTGTAAAGCTCTCCAGGTTTTGCAAAAAAACTGGATTCCTTATCCTCTATTTTTAGAATCAATTGGCGCGTTTCATCCAAGGAAATGGCAATACGAAATTTGCCATTTTCAATCTTTCCAGAAGCAATCCACTCCTTTGTTTGAGTAATATAATCTAAATAAACTCCAATTTTAAGCTCCTTATTTTCAAAACCTTTCACATCTCCTTGAATAATGGTTTCTACTTTTGCTGCAAGGCTTGAGCTCAAACCAATTATAAATAGAAAAAAAGTGAGTGGAAAGATTTTCTTTAGCATGATTCTAATTTGGTTTATTATAAACTCACTGCCTTTGGAACAAACTGTGAAATATCGCCACCATTTCGGTGAATATCTCGAACAATGCTTGAGTTAATTGCAGCGTATTCCAATTCTGTCAGTAAAAAGATTGTTTCAATTTTTGACTGTAGTTGCTGATTCATTTGAGCAATGGAACGCTCAAATTCAAAATCTTGTTGATTTCGCAATCCTCTTAAAATAAAATAAGCGTTGTTTTCAATGCAAAAATTTACAGTAAGTCCACTGTAATTTTTTACCCTTACTTTAGGTTCGTTTTCATAAGTTGTTTCAATCCATTTTTTCCTCAAGGCTAAATCAAACATGTATTTCTTCTCAGAATTAACACCGATGGCAATAATAATTTCGTCAAAAAGCGGCAATGCGCGATTAATAATTGAGGTATGCCCTAATGTAATTGGATCAAAAGATCCTGGAAAAACAGCTATTTTTTTCATGTAGCCACGAGTATTAAAATTTGAATTCTTGAATAAAATTTAAGCAGATTAATTATGCTTCAATTTCTTCGAAAAAAGTAAAGTTAACATTTCCATACTTTCTACTGAACAAAAAGCCAGCTTGTTCTTCAAATTTGATTTTTTTACTGTGCTCTACAATAAGTAATCCATTTTTTTCAAGCAATTTCCTAGAAAGAATTAATTCAGGCAATTGTTCAAGCCCTTCCATTTCATATGGTGGATCGGCAAAAATAATATTGAATGATTTTTTCACTCGTTTGAGGTATTGAAACAAGTCTGCTTTGTATGGATGAATTGTATTAATTTGAAAGGCATCAGCTTGTTGTTTAATGAATTTTAAGCAACCTGCATGTGCATCAACACTAATAACAGAAACAGCTCCACGAGAAGTAAATTCAAAACTAATATTCCCTGTTCCAGCACATAAGTCTAAAACCTTTGCACCCTCAATTTTAATTTGATTGTTCAATAAATTAAAGAGTGCTTCCTTGGCAAAATCTGTCGTTGGTCGAACTGGAAGACTTTTAGGAGCTACTATTTTTCTACCTTTAAGTATTCCACTAATTATTCGCACAAATGTTGATTAAAAAGGACATGATAGTATTGGCTTGGAATTGTTGAGAGAACCTGCGAAAAAGCGGCTTGTTTTGGACGTTCACCAATTTTTATTTCACGAATATAGCGATGAAGCATTTCATACAAATTGGTGTTTTTTTCAAATTCTCCATAGACTATTACGGGAATTTTTTCTCGATCAATTTTTAGTTGCTCCATCACATAAAGTAAGAAATAGAGCAAATCTTCTACACTTTGATAATCGAAACTATTGAAAAAATACAGTTTCCCTCCCTTCTTGTACACTACATCAAACCTAGATTCTTGAATGTGCAGAGAAAGACAAGTTGCTTCCTTTTGGTCAATTAAAAATGCTTCCAATAATGGCCATCCAAAATGATAGTATTTTAAATCTGAAAAAGCCGACTTAAATAATTGAAGAATTGATTTTGGAATGGCGGCTGCAATAACAACCTCTTCATTGAGTAAGCGATTATAAGTCAACTGATAACTTGAAAAATCATTTTGTGAATGATTAAACTTTAAATAAGTATCAATTTGTTTTTCATCAAATAAGCTAGATGGAACGAGTGTGAAAAGAGTATCAGTAAAGGATAGGTGAGCAGTTTTTGGCTGATTTTTTTGAAAACCTTCAATTGCAGTTTTGATAGAAGGAACTGCTAAATCCCAAGTTTTAGAAACACCGAAACTATAGGTCTTTAGACTAAGATATTGATTTTTAATGGAATCAAAATAAGCTGCAAATAGAGAATTCCTACTCACCTGAAGGTGCAAGTGAAGTTGACTTGTTTTTCCTTGATAGTTTAAATCAAATAATTCTTTTTGTGGGCTTAAAGTAGAAGTCATTTTAAAAAACTACCAATTACCAGAAGTAATGGGCTCAGTCATTGAACCAACTTTTAATACATCCTCTGGATTGATGTTTTCATTTTTAGTACTTAATCCAGTATAGATATCACCTAATTTGGCCGAAGCTTCAAAAACATTCACATTCACTTTATTCTTCTCAATAACTCCAGCTTTCATTTTAAATTCTTTGCCTTTGCTAAAAGGTACAGTTCGCAAATCTTCAATATTGAATTCTTCAGGAAAAATTGTTCTTGCTGCAACTAAAGCTGTATCTCTAATTACAACACCTTGTTCAACCGCCTGAGCTTCTGTTAAAGAATCCGGCACATTACCTATGGCTTTAATAATTGTCAATGAATCACTGCTTAAAAAATAAAGCAATTCATCAAAATTTGCTGCATATCGCCCTTTCTCATTTTTAAACTCTTTCTGAGCGGTTACAATATTCTGTAATCGTTCTTGAACAACTTCTCTTCTTTGTTCTGCTTTATTTCTAAACTCGATTTTTGATTGAATACCTACAACAATAAAATAAGTAAGAACCCCTGCAATAATGATTAAACCTACTTGAATAGCAACTTTCATGCGTCTGATTTTTAATTTTAGCTTATAACCCACAAATCTAACATTTTTTTAATTGTGTAAATGAATTGTTTGCTGTTATCATAAAGTTAATTTTGATTTTTTCAAATTGATGCAATCATCCTTTCAACTAGAATTCTTTAGTCATTTTCCCAATCACCCAACAAAAGATCAAGTTGACTTGGTTGAGCGCATGGAACGCTTTCTTTTTCGTCCTTATGAACGAGCTGGTTTTGTTATTAGAGGATATGCCGGGACAGGAAAAACAACGGCTGTTGCAGCAATGGTCAAAACGTTTCCTTCCTTTCAGCTAAAGTCAGTTTTATTAGCGCCTACAGGTAGAGCGGCAAAAGTCTTGGCAAATTTTTCAAAAAAACCTGCCATGACCATTCACAAAAAAATATATTTTAGTGAACGTCATCAAAGTGGCCAAATGCGCTTTCAACTTTCAAAAAATTTGCATAATAACACTGTTTTTATTATTGATGAAGCTTCTATGATTGGAGATGCAGGTGGTTTAAACATACATGGATTTGGTAATCGAAGCTTGTTGGAGGACTTAATTGAATATGTTTTCAGTGGAAAAAACTGCCGCATCGTTTTTATTGGAGATGTTGCCCAACTTCCTCCAATTGGAACTTCCATCAGCCCAGCTCTGGATCCAAAACCATTAATGGCAAACTATAACCTACAACTTAAGGGTGTGGAATTAACTCAGGTAATGAGACAAGAAGCGAATTCAGGCATACTATACAATGCAACTAATTTGCGTCAACAAATAGCTGAAAAGCAGCCTATAATTCAATTTAACCTAGAGGGTTTTGAAGATATTCGAAGAATTGACGGCTTGGAACTAGAAGAAGAATTGGAACAGTGTTTTTCGAAATACGGAGAATCAGAAACCATTGTAATTTGTCGTTCAAACAAAAGAGCAAACTTATTCAACCAACAAATTCGAAGCAGAATAAAATTTTTAGATGAGGAGATTGCTACAGGCGATTACGTCATGATAGTTAAAAACAATTATTTCTGGTTAGACGAAAAATCACCGATTAGTTTTATTGCCAATGGAGACATTGCAGAAGTTATGCGCAGAGGCAATATTGAAGAAATTTATGGTTTTCGATTTTTAGATGTCACGCTTCGCTTTGTTGATTATCCTGCGCTCCAAGCAATAGAAGTAAAGGTGATTTTAGATAGCATTGCAGCAGAATCACCAGCTTTGAGCACAGAAGAAAACAAGCAACTTTTTGAAGCGGTAACGGCAGACTATCAAGAAGTTAACAACAAGCAAAAACGCATTGAATTACTTCGTAAAAATCCTTATTTCAATGCATTGCAAATTAAGTTTGCCTATGCGGTAACCTGCCACAAATCTCAAGGTGGACAATGGAAAGCGGTGTTTGTTGACCAAGGTTATTTAACTGAAGAACAACTCGATCAAGAGTTTGTGAGGTGGCTTTACACAGCAATTACTCGAGCAAGTGAGCGCTTGTATTTGGTAAATTTTGCAACTTATTTTTTCCCAAATACTGAAACAGACTAACAATAGGTTTTAAAAGAGCTGCCACCCCGATGGGGTTGACTCCAAATAAGGTTTGCCATTAATAGAATCTTATCATCCCTACAGGATTTATTCAAGTACTTTTTTTTACAAATACCTCCTAGTTAAATGCCTAATATAAATTTAAATAATTGACTATCATAATTTTATCAGGCAAGAAAAATATAAAGCTAAACTGTAGAAGTGATATTTGTCTAATAAAAATGCCAAATAAAAGAAGCAAAATCAGTAAGAGATATAATAATAAAATTGAAAAGAGTTAGACAAAAAGGGCTAATTCCGTAGGAGTGATATTTTGGTAATAGAAAAGTCTCAGATTAAAGAAAAACCTCGTAGAGGTGGTATTAAGTCTAAACTCTTAGTCTACAAACTGTCAGTTACTTTCTGCAAACTATATAAGGCAGTGCAAACAAACTAAAATTATACTGCTGATGCAAACTAACTATAAGTTTCAAAAGATTCTTCGGGTAAATCATTGATGTCTAAAATGATCAAACCATCCAAACTATTATTGAATTGAGGGTCAACATTGAAACCAATAATTTTCGCATTCTGCTTGATGTACTTTTTAATTAAAATAGGAACAGGAATATGTGTCGGTTCAATATCAAGTAATAAGTCATCTACTTTCTTTAAATCATTGCTTGCCATTTCTAATAAAGACTGGTTCTCGACTCGTTTAAATTTGACTTTGAATATATTTCTGGGTCTAATAAATTTTGCCAATTTCTCATCAAAATGGTATTTCTTTACAAACTCTACAATTAAAAGTTGTGATAAATTGCTGTAGCGATTACTAATACTTACAGGTCCAATTAAGTACTGGAAATCTGTATTGGACTTCAACTTATGAACGATTCCCCTCCAAAGCATAAATAATGGTAATCGTTTTTGTTGGTATTCTTTCACAACAAATGACCTTCCCAACTCAATTGATTTTTCCAAATAAGGAATAAATTTATTTTTAATTTTAAAAAGGCTGTTGATGTAAAATCCTTTTTTCCCAAAAAGCTTTACAATTAATTTCCCTTCTCCCAAACGATAGGCACCAATTATACAATTGGCTTCATGATCCCAAAGAAAAAGATGCTCATAATGTAAATCGTATTCATCTAAATCAAGCGATTTATTACTTCCCTCTCCCACTTCTCGAAAAGTTACTTCTCGTAAGCGACCAATTTCAGTAAGAATTAATGGAATTCGCTCTGGAGTAACTAAATAAAGCGAATAATCATTTTGACTTAAAATTTTTAAATCTGAAATGGTTTCCAATTCTTCAAGCAATAATACTTTATCTTGAGCAGCAGCAATTTCTACTTCTTTTTGAGTTTTACTTTCTTTCTTTTCGCTTAAAAATTTCTTCACATCCAACTCACTATCCATCGCATACACCTTCGCACGAAGAAATTTTCCAAAATATTCAGGATTTTCCCATTCTTTCTGAACTTTTGGATTAATGGGTCTACCGATTCGAACTTTAACAGTTGCTTTTTTCTTTTTCAACATTTCAGAAGGCAAAGCCACCGTTCTCAAATTCGGATGAATTAAACCGAGTAGGTGGAAAATCAAACTATTTTTACCACTAAAGTGCATTGGAATAATTGGTACTTCAGATTTTTGAATGAGTTTTAAAATCGTAGTACTCCATTTTTTATCGGTGATTCTTCTCTGATTAAATTGAAATGAAGAAACTTCTCCTGCAGGGAAAATCCCCAAGCCATAGCCTTCTTTCAACAAATTAACAGCGCCTTTCATTCCTGTATGACTTGAGTTAGAACTTAATCTTTCTCCAAAAGGATTGACTGGAATGAATTCATTAGCCAAGGGCTTCACTTCTTTCAATAAGAAATTTGCCATTACTTTAAAATCAGGGCGAACTTTTCGAATGATGTACAACATCAACAAACCATCAATTGCACCAAAAGGATGATTTGCAACACAAATAAATGGGCCTTTTTTCGGAATTCTAGGCAATTCCAACAAATTGAACTCATAATTTAAATCCAATTGTTTGAAAATTTCTTCAATAAAGGCAATTCCTTCACAATGGGATGCACTTGAATAAAGTCGATTCAAGGCGTTGATTTTACTGAAATTCATTAAGGCTTTTACAGCAAAATCAAACTTTTCGAGATGTGTTGCCTTAGCGAAAGCTTGTGGACTAATTAGTTCTTCCATGAACTTACAATACTATAAAGCAAAAGTTAGGAGAAAGTTAATTTTAAATTAGCAAAAAAATAACTTTATTGGAAATTATATTTTGATCAACTGAGTTTTAATTTTTACTTGTGAATGAAGGGTTTTATGAACTGGACACTTATCAGCTATCTCCAATAAACGCTGTTTTTGAGCCTCATCCAAGTCCCCAATCAATTGAATTTCTCTATCAAAATGGTCGATTTTTGCTTTTGGATCTTCACAACTTTCACAGTCATCTGCATGAGTTTTGTGGTGTTCAACATGGACGATGGCAGATTTTAAATCCCATTTTCTTCGAGCTGCATACATTTTCAAAGTCATGGATGTGCATGCCCCAAGAGCGGCAGAAAGTAGTTCGTAGGGACTAGGCCCCTTATTTTCACCACCTACATCTATTGGCTCATCTGCAATCAAATAGTGATCGCCTGCTTTTACTTGACTTGTAAAAGTTTCTTGAGTGGTTTCAACTGCAACACGAAAATCACTTTCTAGGCTTCTTAAATTGTCTCCATTTGTTTGAAAATTAATGTATTTCTGAACCCATGTTGCAATTAGTCTACCAACATACAAAGAATCTTTGCGTTTAGATAATAAATGATCAGCTCCATCTAACGAAATATAGCTTTTAGGATGATGTGCTGCACTGTATATTTTAGCTGCATTTTCAATTCCAACAATTTTATCTTGAGGAGAATGCATAATTAACAATGGCTTCCTGAGTGATTTAGCAACTTCTTCAGGATGGTGATTCTTTAAATCATCAATAAACTCTTCACTTATAACAAAAGGTCTACCTCCAATGCTTACCTCAGCTTTTCCTTCTTTTTTAATTTTATCAATGTCATCATTCATCAACTTTGTTACATGATTGGGATCGAAAGGAGCGGCGATTGAAACCACGGCTTCAATATTTTTAAGCTTAGCTCCTGCAAATAAAGCAGCAGCACCTCCTAAAGAATGCCCTATAATGATTTTGGGAGCCTCGTAATTTTCTCTTAAATAATTAGAAGCATCTTCTAAATCTGTTATGTTGCTTCCAAAATTGCTTTCTTCAAAAGAGCCTTCACTACTTCCCAAACCTGTAAAATCGAATGAAAGTACTGCAATGTCATTATTAATAAGTGATTTACTGATACTTCTTATTGCAGATAAATCTTTACTACATGTAAAACAATGAGCAAATAAGGCAAATGCAAGGGGTTTTTGATCTGGCAAGTCGAGTTTGGCACTTAGCAAATGACCTTTGTTGTTTTTGAAGGTTATTTTCTTTGATTTCATGAGCAAACAAATTGATGTATTATAGGTTTATAAAGTGTGGCTTTAATTAGTAATTTCGAAACGTAAAATAAATTATATTATTCAATAATTAAATAGAACGCTCATGACAAAAGTAAATTTTAATGGCAATCCAGTTCAGTTAAGTGGCAATATACCTACTAAAGGCGATAGAGCAGAAGATTTTTCTTTTGTAAAAGAAGATTTAAGTGACGCAACTTTAGCGGATTACAAAGGAAAAGTTAAAGTAATTATGGCTTTACCAAGTTTAGATACTGGTATTTGCCAGAAGGAAGCACGTGCATTTAATGAAAAACTATCTGGAATGGATGGAGTTGTGGGAATAATTGTTTCTAAAGACTTGCCAATGGCCATGAAACGTTTTTGTGCAGCAGAAGGGATTACCAATGTAGTTACTGCTTCTGATTTTAGGTACAATGATTTTTCAAGTCAGTACAATGTAGACATGACCGAAGGGCCATTGAAAGGCCTGATGGCAAGAGTAGTTTGGGTGCTAGATGCAGAAAACAACATCACATACATCGAACTTGTTGACGACATCACTCATGAACCAAATTACAACCAAGCTATCGATGCTGTAAAAGAACTGATTTAATAATAATTTTTCGGCGGTGTAGAAGTTTTAAGTACTTCAAGTTATAAATACTTTAAGTTAAAAGATAGTAGTTTTTTATTTATAATCTTGGTTTTCAATGCAATAAAACGATAATTAGTTACAAGAATTGATATAATATTCAATAATTAGAAAGGGGTTGTCTTTAGTAAGGTAGCCTCTTTTTTTATTGACACATATTGAGAATCAGCTCAGCAACTTCAATTTCTCATCAATAATTACTGAAATTTTTGCTCCTTCATTGAAAATTGTAAAATGTGTGCCACCTTTTATTGTTAGTGCCAGATCAATGTTTTTAATTGGGAAAATCAAATCATCTGTTCCATGTAGGTGTGTAAAAGGAGTTGTTAATGCTTCAGTTTGTTTCCATTGTGAAATTTGATTTACTCCCCAATTAATAAAATTTGGTTTAGCCTTCTTTACCATCTCTTTAAAAATTTCATTTCCTTCTACATCTGCTTTATCATAAAAAGGTTTCAATGCTACAGAAGAGTCAATTGCAAACTTTGCTAACTGATTACTATTAACAGGGAAACGATTCATCCATTTTAAAAAAGCAGGCATTTCATCCGTATTCTTTATGGTAGAAATAAGAAAGAGGTGCTTTATCTTTTTGATTTTAGAAATTTCAATGGAAACAATGCCACCAAGTGAAACTCCTAGAAGACTCAATGGTTCGGGAGGAAGAAGCTCTGCAATTCTTTTAGAGTAGGCTTTTAAATTTTCCGATTCTTTAGGTTCTAACCAATCTATAAAATGCAAATCTGCGTGAGCTAACTTCAACCGATTAAACAAGCGATGATCTAAGCCAAGCCCTGGTAGACAATAAATTTTTTCTTTTGACACTTTTATTTACAGATTATCCTTCTGAAGATTTTGATTTTTTGGACTTATTCTTTTTAACTTTCTTTTGATAAACAGGATTAATCTCATTGCTTTTTTGTCCTCCAAATATTAAATTAATCCCAACTCGAGCTTGGAAATATCTAGCATGCTGTGGCTGAAAGGCACCCAATATGTTATCACTTACAAAATATATTTGCACTGGTCCAGGATTTAAGTTAAACCCAAAACCAATATTATTGTAGGCATTATTAAAAATAGTATAACTGGCAGATAATCCAATCCACTTATTCATCTTTCGGTGAATGCTAGCAGAAAATGCTGGAATTAACTGTCCTTGGAAAATTTCTCCCATAAATAACCCACTAAGCATGGTCTGTTTATTCAATTGATAATTGCCTCCAATAAAAAAACGTGTAGTAAGTGAAGAACGATAGTCATTTCTAGTCGTATCAATGTTAAATTCATTCTCCAAAGAATCAACTACACGATCGAAAGAAGTGTTTCCATCTCTAATTGTATCGTCCTCTTCAGAAAATGCATTGATACTAATTCCATTATAAGTAAATGAACTTCCACCATTTGAATAGTTTCTTGTATAATCATTCCAATTTATAAAGCCTAAATCTAGAATGCTTGCATTAAGACTAAGTTTCTCATTTACCTCATAATTAGCCCCCAAATCAATTCCCAAACCCCTGTTTTTTCTTCTTAACAGATAATCAGTTTCTGTTTCATTCTCAGCTATATCATTCAGCCCTGCAGTTCTAACAATAATATCTGCATTTGCTGTAATAGCAAATGTTTCAGGATCGGTTCTTATAGTAATATCAGTTTTTTCACTATAGATATTTTCCATGCCATAGAGGTATTTTGCCTTAACACCCAACCTCAACTTTTCATTTAATTGATGAGAAAGACCAACAGCATATTCTCGATAATGCATTAAATTAATTCCTAAACCTTCAAGATTTGCAACATCATCGTCAAAAGCCCCATTTCCTTCATAAATAAATTTGATAAAGTCATTGGTGTAATTCAATCGAAAACTTGCGTTTTCAGTGATATTAACCATTACTTGAGTTTTTGGAGAGACATTAAAACCAAACGACAAAAGATCTACTTTGGTATTGAATGACAAATAATTAATATCTCCTGCTTTGCGAATCACCTTATCCATGTTTAAATTCAAAGAATCACCTCTTTTTTGAATAATATCAGAATAAGAAAATCTACTATTAGTAAAACTGGCATATATTGATGAAATGGCGGGCAAGCCAATGTAAAATTTGCCATTAAATTGATTGGATGGGTTGCTGTATGAAGATTGTGGGATTTCTTGGATGTTGTACATGGTGAAATCTTGCTGTGCATTTACAGAAGTTACCGAAATAAATAAAAGAAATAAAATACTAATTCTTTTCATTTTCAATTAGCTATAATTTTATTTTTGCTTTAATTCCTACATCAATCGAAAGTCTGTATTCTTCATAAAATTTCACATTTCTTCCCGGAGCATCCAAAGTGTTTAAAACAGCACTTATAATTGCGTAGCGCCCTTTAGTAAGAGGCTCTATTCGTTCACTATTAATATCTGTATCAGTAATTTCAACAGCATTTTGAATGGTTCTTCCGCTGCCATTTACTATAGATGATCTAATTACGGGTTTTGCACCCATTTCGTACAAAGAATCTATTATTACAAAGTTTTCGTCTAAAAAATAAATTTGCAAGTCAGCATCAATCGGAAAAGCATTCTCTGTTCTAACTCGAATAGTGCCGTCTTCAATTTGATCAGAATTCTGGAAATCAAAATCGATGGTGTCTAACAACGAAAAGCTAGTAGCTGAACCCTCAAATGGAATCACCAATAAAACGTCTAGCTTTATTTGGCTTGTATCTGTTAAGAAATTTCTTTGTGATGTTTTTCCGTTAGGATTTAAAAAACCTTCAGACTTATAAAGAATTTGTTTAGTTAAAAATGAAACAACAAAATCAATGTTGCTATTCATGTTATCGAGTTTAATTTGAGTCACTTCAACTCCAAAACTTGTTGGAAAATCTAATTCTATGGGATTCTGAGGCAACTGTACATTTAAGGTATTTGGAGATTTATCGCTGTTTTGAGCGATTAGTCGTTGAAAATTGAAATTAATGGGGGCTCCAAAACTATTGGTGACATTTATGTCCAGTGTAGGATTTGAGATAAAAAAAGTGCCATTTACAAAATTTCTAAACAAATCTATTCGAATGCTATCCTCTCTCAAGTCTAAAGTTGTTTTTCCAATGTATCCATAAAACTCTTGAAAATTCAAACTACTCATACTTCCATCTATTCGGATTTCATCACCTGCATTTGAACCAGTATTAGGTGTTAAATTAAAGGTAGTATTAACCTCAATTGGAATTTTATTTAAGGCAGGCGCACCATTTCTATTTTTTGTCATATCTGCCATGTATCCATTCAAATTAACAGTGCTTGAAGCTGAAGAAAAACTGGATGAATTTGGAGCTGGAGGCAAACTAAAACTCAAAGTTAGGTTTGTACCCATTCTATTTTTAATGCTTGGAAAAACTACTTCAATAACAATATTGTGTTGAAAATCATTTTGAACTGTTAATTGTAAAACACCATTTTTAAGAAAAACAGAATCAACTTCTAAGTCCGTTGCATTATTATCAAAATCAATATCAGTTGTAAAATTTCTGTTCAAAGATCCACCTGAAGGACTTGAAGGAATAGGAGTTGGTAATTGAAAGCCTTCTTGAAAATTCTGATTTGGTAGATCAACAGCTAAAGCACCTATGGCAGAAAACACTCTACCGTCGTATATAACTTCTAATACACTTGTAGATGGATTGGGTTGAACAATTCCATCGGTATCATTTTTTACGATAATTTCTTTGAGTGTTAAAGTTGAATTAATAAGTGGTATCGCCAATTCAGGCTTCCAATCATCAGTCCTAATTTTGTCAAACTCTAAATAGTCATCTGTACAACTAAACCAAGAAGTAGACAAAAAAGCTAATAAAAGAAAATGGCTGAATTTAATTTTCATCAGTTAAGTGTTGTTATTGAGCGACCAAGGTACAAATATTTAAATTTTTTAACATTGAATTTCAAAATAATTTTAATTGTCGAGTTAAGAGGTTAAAACTTAGTCGGTGATGAACACAAGCTCCAAACTCCTGAATAGCCATTCGATGCTTAGCAGTAGGATAACCTTGATTATTTTGCCAATCGTAATTAGGGTACTCAACTCCTAGTTGCTGCATGCATTCATCTCGATGTGTTTTTGCTAAAATTGAAGCTGCTGCAATAGACTTAAATTTAGCATCTCCTTTAACAATGCAAAAATGTGGAACAGCTTTAAAGGGATTGAAACGGTTACCATCTATCAACAAATGATCAAAATCGACAGTTAGTTGTTCAACCGCTCGATGCATAGCTAAGAAAGAAGCATTTAAGATATTTATTTCATCAATTTCTTGAGGTGAAACTGAAGCTACAGCCCAAGCTAATGCTTTATCTTCAATTAAGCTACGCAATTCATTTCGTTTACTTTTGCTAAGTTGCTTGGAATCATCTAATTCCTTGATCCTTTTTCTGGGATTTAAAATTACAGCAGCTGCAAAAACAGGTCCTGCAAGACAGCCTCTTCCTGCTTCATCACAGCCAACTTCGATAGCTCCTTTTTTATAAAAATCTTTTAGCTCCATTTATTCAATGGCTTTTTGCACACTTTGCCACAATAAATTGGCTGTTTGATCCCAAGAAAAGTACTTAGCTCTTTCCAACCCAAGTTGAATCAATTGATTTCGTTTAGCTTCATCTTCAACAACTAATTTCATTGTATCAGCAATCTGTTCAACATCGGAAGGTGAACATAGCAACGCAGCTCTATTTGCAACTTCAGGCATGGAAGAAACATCCGAAGTAATAACCGGCACTTTTGCCTGAAAGGCTTCTAAGATTGGAATTCCGAATCCTTCAAAATAAGGTAAGTAAGTCAAACATAGCGCAGCACCCAAAACTTTTGAAAGTGCTTCATCTTCTAACCTTCCCAAAAACAAGATGTCTTCTTTTGATGGCGTTTCTTGATAAATCTTTTCCAAAGAATCTGGCCACCACTTCCTGTTTCCAGCAATTAAAAGCTTCACAGCACTATTTCTAGATTTTTTAAAAAGACCAAACGCTTTAAAAAGATGCTCTAAATTTTTTCGAGGATGAAGGGTTCCAATAAAAATAAAGTATTCGCTGCCTTGGGCGTAAGCATTTCTTATAGCTTGCTTTTCTGTCTCCGGCAATGGTTTAAAAATAGCATTTGCCCCATTGTAAACCACATCAATTTTATCTGCAGAAATTTGATAATTCTGAATAATATCAGCCTTAGAAAATTCTGAAACCGTAGCGATGCGATTTGCTCTTCGAGCAAATCGTGGAAAAAAATGCTTTAAAAAAGTTCGGTGACTGTAAATGATATTTTCAGGATGATGCTCAAAATTTAAATCGTGAATTACGCCTAAGCTTTTACATTTTAAATTAGGTGGAATCCACCCTTCTGGAGAGATAAATAAATCCACTGAATTGCGATTGATCCAATTTTTTAAAACAAACTCAAACCAAATGACCCATAAAATTGGATGTCTTGCAGGTGGAGAAAGCACTTTAATAGATACATTTTCTGGAAAATCAAATCGTGAAAAATCAATTTTTCGATCAAAAAGAAAGGTAAATTGACTATTGGGATTAGTTCTAGAAATCCTTAAAAGCGTTTCATAAGTGAAGCGCCCGATACCGTCCATTTTATCAGGAATAAGCAACCTTGTATTGACGGCAAAATGCATTTAATAAGATTTAGGGTTTGTTCACCAAAAAATTAATTCCAAAGAAAAAATACTCTTTTAGAAAATTGTTCTTTTTCCAAAGTGCTTGCTCCTTTTTCACTCTTGCTTCAGCTTTTTCATTGGGAAACGCAAAAGGTAAATAATAACGAATATACTGAACTGAAGCTTGATCTATCTCAAGCCCATGCTTTTTAAAAGAACAATCCCATTGTTTCAAACTTTTAATATTTTCATTTCCCAACAGAATGTTTTTCTTCAAATGCTCATCGTATATCTCAATAATACGCTTATTTCCTCTTTGTAAAAACAACTTAGTATTTTGAATGACATTGTTTCCATTCTCTTCAACAATTAATAGTTTCCCTCCTTTTTTGAGCACATCTTTTAAAATTTTAATTGCATCATCTAGTGGTTCGAGGTGATGCATGGTGTCTTGAATAATGATCAAATCATAAATTTCAGCTTCAAACTGATGATCAAAAATATTTTCATAAGAGTAGGTGAATTTACTCACATCGCCAAACTGACTCCAGTATTCCAACCTTATGGGGATTTCCTTAATGTAATGCTCAAGTGTTGTTCCGTGAGAAGCATAGCCATTAATTGATAAAAAAAGTGCAGTAGTTCCAAAACCACAGCCGCAATCCCAAATTTTTAAATACGGATCAGTGATGTGGTCGGCAATGTATTGCAGTCTTTGACAGAAATAGGCTTTTCGGAATTCAAATTTTGCAGGATTTTCTAAGTACTTATAATAATACCTTAAAGCCTCATTTTCTTTTAATTCTTCAACAAAATGCCCGAAGAATTCCTCAACTGTCATGCTCATAATTTTCAATAAGGGTGCAAATATAAGTTCCTCCTTTAAAACCATAGCTAAGAATTGCTTTACTTTGATTCAAAATTTTCTAGAACCTACATGCGACGAAAGTTCGTTAACAATCTCTTCTTTATTATCCTGATCAATTTATTGGTAAAACCCTTTTGGATTCTAGGAATAGATGTAGGAGTTCAAAATCGTGTGGGTGCTGAAGAATACGGTTTTTACTACGCTCTTTTTGGCTTTTCAGTGTTGCTAAACATTGTTTTAGATTTCGGAATTACCAATTATAACAATCGAAACATCGCTCAACACGAGCAAATGCTTCAACGCTACTTTTCAGGAATTTTTAATGTAAAGTTCATTTTAGGCTTCATTTACATGACTGCCACACTGCTGCTAAGCTTAATTTTTGGCTACAGCGGAAAAGCGATTTACTTCCTTTTTATCTTGGGAATCAATCAATTTCTAGCTTCCATGATTTTATATCTGCGGTCAAACATCAGTGGGTTGCATTATTTTAAATTAGATGGACTTCTTTCAGTAATGGATCGTTTGCTCATGATTATTATTTGCAGCATTTTACTTTGGGGTAATTTATTCGATGGTCATTTTGAAATTGAATGGTTTGTGTATGCTCAGTTTTGGGCTTATTTCATCACAGCTTTGTTCGCTTTTCTAATGGTTTTTAAAGAAGCAAAGCACTTTAAATTTAAAATAGACCTTCCACTCTTTCTAATTATTTTAAAACAAAGCATGCCTTTTGCCTTATTGGTTTTGTTGATGGCATTCTATTATCGATTAGATTCTGTGATGATTGATTTATTGCATCCCAATGGGAAGTTAGAAGTTGGTATTTATGCCCAAGCTTACAGAATTTTAGAAGGGTTTAACATGTTTGGATTTCTCTTTGCAGGACTGCTATTGCCAATATTTTCTAGAATGATTCAAAACAAAGAATCGGTTTCAAAACTAGTAAACACAGCTTTTAACCTGATTTTTATTCCCGCCATAGCAGTTGTGACAATTGCTGTATTGTATCCACAGAAAATAATGGATTTTCTGTATTTAGAACATGTGAACGCTTCAGCCGAAGTATTTAAAATTCTGATGCTATCTTTCATGGCCATTGCGCTTACTTATATTTACGGAACACTTCTCACAGCAAATGGCAGTTTAAAACAACTTAATTTTATCTCTTTATTAGGATTAGTTGTCAACTTAGCTCTCAATTTTTGGCTCATTCCAAAACAAGGAGCTTATGGTGCAGCAATTGCGACCTTAGTAACTCAGTTTTTTGTAGTATTGGCTCAAATCATCATGACTAAAAAGTTATTTAAATTGAGCTATTCTTTTGCATTTATCATGAAACACGGACTGCTTTTAGTTATTGGAGCTTCTTTGGCTTATACAAGTGTTGATTGGTTTAACAACTTCTTTCTTCACTCCATTTTTATTGGTGGGATTTTTGGGATTTTTTCCTTGATTTTAGGATTGGTTCGAAAAGAAGAGTTGATGTCTTTGCTAAGAAATAACTAATAATACCATTTGTGATTTCAGATTGTCGCATAATAACGAAAGCATATTCGTAATTGTCATTTTTTTTTACTAAACATTTATTACATCGGCATTAATCTTTAGGAATTATAGTGCGAAATTAAAATGGCAAAACCACATAGAAAAATAGATTTACAGCTCACTTTTTAACTGAAAAGAGTATTACATAGAAATAAAAATTTAAACATAGTGATAGCTATGTAAAGCAAAGCTTCTATGTTTTTTAGTCTTATCCCTAAGGAAATTTTATTAATAGCATTTGTATATTACTTTGATATTAAAGGATAATCTTAGCTACTCAAATTAAACCATTAAAAAATTAGATGGTACAAAAAACTATGTTACTATGTGGTTAATAATAATGCTGAATAGTATTTAGGTTAATTAATCTCCTCAAAAAAAATTAGGTTAACTTTCAAATTATCAAGCTTGAGCAAGTGAATGATTAACTGTAATAGATCCTCATCAGAATATATTTGTTAATCGGAATTAGTAGTTATTAAATTCTTGATTTTCTAATGAAACTAGTTCATTTCTATTTCCAATTCAAGGGCTTGAAAAAGTTCTATAACTGCTGCTAAATTTTGCTCGCTGACAGCAACAGTAAATTTAACTGCTGTCGTTCCATGTTCTGATTGAGCCTCTAATCGGTTTTTATCTATAATGGAAAGAACAGCACCCAGATTTTGATAAGCCACTTCAAATGAAAAGCTTTTCAATACTTCTTTTTCTTGAAAGGTGGCTTCCTCCAAAACGGCTTTTGCGGCATTTTTGTAGGCACTAATCAAACCGCCAACACCCAACTTAGTACCTCCAAAATAGCGGACTACAACAATTAAAACATTTGTCAAGCTAAAGGATTTAATCTGTCCTAAAATTGGTGCACCCGCAGAATTAGAAGGTTCTCCATCATCATTCACTAAATGATACTCTTCATCGCCTTGACCTAAACTAAAAGCAGTGCAAAAATGATTGGCTTTTGGGTGTTTCAATTTTAATTTATCAATAAGTTCCTTGACTTCCTCTTTTGCTGAAATTGGATAAGCAAAAGCATGAAACTTGCTCGCTTTCTCAACAAAAAAAGCTGTTGCAGGTGACTTTAATGTTTTAAAAGAGCTCATAAAAACCAACTAATTATTGCATGTTCATAAAATCAAGTGTTTGAACTATAATATTAGAGATTGAGGTGTACAAAATTTTAAACCGCAGTATATTAGCATATTCAAAGATTTAAAATTTTTGCAATAACGAAGATATCGGACATTACACATAAACACTAATTAAAAGAATGGCAATTAAAGAAAGTACTATTCCAATTCGATTTAATTTTGAGAAGCGTTCTTTAAAAAGTATAGCAGAGCCAATGCTTGCACTTAAAACTACTCCCATGTTATTGATTGGAAAAACCACCGAACTTTGAAGTGAAGATTGATTGAAAGTTTGAATTAAAAAATAAATTGATCCAAAGTTAATTACTCCTAAAACAATCCCACCAATCACCGTTCGAAGGTTTAATTTACGTTTGCTTCGATCAACAAGCATAACTAAAAGTCCCAAGATAAGCGCTGTTGCAAAAATGAAAAGAGTAAATATTTTCGCATTCGTTTCGTCTTTCGCTAAATGAACTTCTTGATTGTATTTTAAAAAAGTATCGATAAAGCCAGAGCCTAGAAATAAAATTACAGGCATGATTAAAATCTTGTAATCCGTTTTTGCTTTCCCGACTTTCGGTTTCACAATCGATAAATAGACGCCTATCAAAGCGAGTAAAATTCCTGAAAATTTTAAGGCAGACATGCTATCGTTGTAATAAACAACCGCAAAAATTACCGGAATAACCAATGCCATTTTATTGGCAATAGAAGCAACTGAAGCGCCTAATTTCTGAGAAGTTATTGCCATCACATAAAACAAACTAATGAAGAAAAAACCTAGAATCACACTATTTAGTATCCAATTTAATTTCAATAGTTCAGAGATAGATGGAAAGTCATCAATAGCCAAAAACCCTGTTAAGGCTGCAATAAAATAATTGACGACTATGGCTCCAAAAGTGGCTACTTTAAACTTCTGAAAACCTTTAAATATCAAGAAAATGGAAGCAGAACAAAAAATGCTGAGTAAAAGGTAAATCATGTGCCGAGATTTCTATAAATGAATAATTGATCTTGCTCCAGATTTCCATGATACTGCAAGTCACCTGTTAAAATTGGTGCTTCAATACCCTCCTCAAATTCCTGATTTCCGACAAAGATTCTTGCTTCATCCCAAACATTTGCTGCAATAAATTGATTTAAAACCCCTGCTCCACCCTCGATAATCAAGGAAAGAATGTTTTCTTGAACACAATAATCCACCACAGATTGAACCATCGCTTTTCCCAAAGATTTTTTCACCCAATGCAATTGCTCAGCTGTTTCAGATCGTTTTTCATTAAAAATTACTGTTTTTGTACTTTGATCAAAGAGTTTCAACTCTTTTGGTAATTCCAAGTTCAGGTCAATCACCATTCTGATTGGATTTTTACCGTCCACTTCCCTGCAAGTCAAGACTGGATTATCAATTAAGGCTGTGTTCTTTCCAACTAAAATTGCTTGTTCTTCGGCTCTCCATAAATGCACCAATTGTTTGCTTAAAGCACCAGTAATCCAATTTCCCAGATGAGCTTCACCTGCTTTTCTAGCCAAAAATCCATCCTTGGATTTTGCAAACTTCAAGATAACATATGGACGTTTTTTTTGGTGGAATGTAAAAAATCGTCTATTCAGTTCCTTGCCTTCTGCTTCTAATACTTGAGTAATTACTTCAACTCCGTTTTCTTTCATAAAAGCAATTCCTTTTCCATTCACTTTGGCGAAAGGATCGGTGGTTGCTATCACTACTTTGGGAATTTTATTTTCAACAATTAAATTACTGCAAGGAGGAGTTTTTCCAAAATGAGCACAAGGCTCTAAAGTGACATAAAGCGTTGAATTTTTCAGCAATTCTCTATTCTGAACAGCATTGATTGCATTCACCTCAGCATGCGCTTCTCCAAATTGAGCATGGTAACCTTCGCCGATTATTTCCTCCTCATGAACGATTACTGCTCCAACACTTGGATTTGGAGCAGTGTAATATTTTCCCAAATTAGCCAATTCAATGGCTCTGCTCATGTACTTTTCATGGGAGTTTTGCATGTTTCCAAAATTAGATAAAATACTAACTTCGGACATTGATTTAAAGGAAACAGAAATATGCGTTTAGCTGATTTAAAGGAGAAATTACTAACTGAATTGAAAAGCGTTCTCGAGGAACGAGAAGCCAAAAATCATTTAGCTATTCTTTTGGAAAAGGTATTGAAAATGAATCGGGCGCAAGTAGTTTTAGAAAAAGATAAAATCATTGAAGAAGCAAAAGTCAATGGATTGAATCAGTTGGTTGCAGAACTAAAAAAACACAAACCAATTGATTATCTGTTTAATGAAACTGTTTTTTTTGGCAGAGATTTCTTTGTAGACGAGCGTGTGTTAATTCCCCGTCCTGAAACCGAAGAGCTTGTACAATGGATTTTAGAAGCTGAAAGCAATCCAAATTTGGAATTGATTGACATTGGCTCTGGCAGTGGATGCATTCCAATAAGCTTGGCATTGGAAGGAAATTATAAATTAATTGACGCTTGCGATGTTTCAGAAGAAGCCAACCAAGTTGCGCGAATTAACGCCAAAAAATTTGGTTTAAGCATGGAATTTGAAGCATTGGATATTTTAAAGCAGATTCCAAAAAGGCAATACGATGTAGTTGTCAGCAATCCACCTTATGTGAAGCAAGAGGAATTGCGCATTTTAAATAAAAATGTGGTAGAATATGAACCCCTCGTTGCTTTAGCGCCAGAAGGCGAGCCCCTGCTTTTTTACAAAAGAATGTTGGCTATTGCTCCCCAAATCTTAAAACCCGGAGGTAGATTATTTTGGGAAATTCACGAAGATTTTGGCAAAGAAATTGTTGAATTACTCCAAGAAAATAAATTCAGTGAAATTGAATTGAGGCAAGACAACTACGGCCGTGACCGTTTAGTAAAAGCTGTATTTATTTAACCACATAGGGACATAGCTTATAACATATTATGTAGTTACTACAATTTTATTCGTTAATTCTTAGCCAAAAAGAACCTCCATGCCTTTCTACATTCTTGAGATTTTCATGTTCCCAAATTGGTGCAATCAAGTTAGCTAATTCTTTATCCTCAGAGATAAAATAATTGGGCAAAATGGTTTCATATTTTTTAGGATTGGCCAATATATACATGGCAAGACCGTACTGCTCTGAATAAAAACGATCGCACATAAATTGTGGATAGTCATAAGGCAAATAAATATCGTGAATGTGAACGATTACCCCTTTTTTCAGTCGAGGTAAAATTTCCATGTAGAAAACCATGGAATCGGAATTGGGAAGAATTCGGTGAGAATTATCTACAAATAAAATGTCGTTTTCATTTAAGTCATTCAATAAATCCAAGTTGATATTTTCAAAAGGTTGACGAATTACCTTATCGGCCAACTCATCAATTTCAGCTCGAGGCATCGGATCAATCGAAGTGATTTCAGTGCTTAAATTTTGTTCTTTTTTGGCTTTAAAAGCTACTTTGGTTGAGTTTCCTGAACCAATTTCAATGTATTTTTTGGGTTGATAAGCAGCCATTAGGGTATAAATTCCGATAATGTCTAAGCCGGGCAAAAAACCATTGTTCCAAGCCGGATTGCTTGCAACTTTTTCCTTATCAGCAGTTTGGATACTCCAAATGGCTTCTTTCAAAGAAAGTGCTTTGTTTAGCAAGCTATTATAAGTAGCTCGATTGGCGTCAATTATTTTCAATAACTCAGGATGTGCAGGCTGACCATGACCGTAGCGGGGTTTTAAAACTACTTTGTACTCTAAAAAAAGGTTTTGAAATTTCGGACTTAAGAATTGATAAAGTTGCTTGATCATGGCTTTCTAAAAATAAAGCTTCAATATTACTGATGTCTTATTAAAAAATGAATGAAAGGAGAGATTTTGTGAATTGGGAGATGTTGTTTTGGGTTTAAATGCCGGAAGGGGGTACTTTTCCGCCTTTGGAGGAAACCCTTCAGAGCAGATATCTCTAACTACTAAACAGTTCTATTAAAATAAGAGACAGCCCTACAATAAACAATGCACCTACCACCCCATTTATGATTGGGTTATCACTTATGATTTCTTTTAGTGGCTTTGGCTTACCTATAAATTTTAAATAAAGCCATCTGATGCATGCACCTGGTATAATCAGTATGAATTCAAGCAGTATGATTAGAAAGGTTTCAACTATAGATTCCATCTATAAATTCCTATTAAATCCAAAAACCATTAGCGTTCAATTTCAAACAAAAATATAAAAATAAATGATTGATATTAAAAGTAGTGACAGAGCAGTTTAGTATTGCACTACTACATCTAAAGCAACTTTATTAACGGCATATAAATACTAATTTAGTATAATATAGATCTAATTAGGGAAAGCTTACATTGTGAAAGATTACTTTTTATTTTTACACTAAAAATTTTCATATTGCCTCATGACTGAGAAGAAGATATCCAAAAAGCAGCTTAACAAAAAAGGAAAAGACCTTTTTGATCGTTGGAATGAGAAAGCTAGTATTCAAGAAGGAGATCAATTTCCCGTTGTTTTAAAGAAAGTAGGAATTAGAATTGGCGGTATACTGTTGTTTATTCTCTTCAGCCCTATACTGTTTATCATATTTGTTTTTGTCGTAGCTGTTTCACTTTAATGAAGACTTTATTAAAGTTCAGTTATATATTTCCTTTATTTCTATTCATAGTTCATCAAGTAAGTCAAAAAATTCTAGGCCTTGAATTTTTATTTTTTGATTTCTATTTAGATCCCTTTTGCCTCACCGCCCTCTTCTTTCCTTTACTAAAGTTGGAAAGAAAAATTCTATTTGGTCAAGACAAACTAAATCTCCTAGAACTACTATTAATTTTCATGGTTCTGGTGATTGTATTTGAAGGCATACTCCCCTTTTACTTCAAGCAATTTGTCTCCGACTTTTGGGATGTTGTAGCCATGGCTTTAGGTACCATCTGGTTTGTGATTTTTGAAAAAAAACAGCAAGCCTAAAATAAATCAAATAAGTAGTGTGACACTAACTTCAAAGGCAGCAAGTGTAACCCTTCGGTTAAAGTAGTGAGAAATAAATCTAAACCATGCCGAAGGGTTGCAAACCCTTCGGAGCAAGTTTTAATTAACCACAACAAATTAATAAAGCACAGTAATGTACTCTATCAAAACTTTATCAAACAAACATACAAAAAACAAATCACTGACTCTAAAGCCACTGGTGTACTAAAAAAATAAAATCCAAAAGAACTAAGTAATCACTCAAGACTCTACTCTCACACTCAAAACTGTATTCGGGCTTACTTCGATATGTACTTCTCACGCTCAATTCTTACAAAAAAAAACTCCTCACCTGAATCAGATGAGGAGTAAAATTAACTTCAGTTGTCCGACTAGGGCTTACCTCGACTTCGCTCGGCATAAACTTCTCGCCCTAGCACATTTATCCAAAAAAAAATCCCCATCTTTTTAAGATGAGGATTTAATTTGAAATTTCAGTTGTCCGACTAGGGCTCGAACCTAGACTCTTCTGGACCAAAACCAGACGTGTTGCCAGTTACACCATCGGACAGTTTCATTTTGGGTTGGCAAAAGTAAATAAAATTTTCAAAAAAACATTTGTTAACTTAACAAAAGACAAGTTTCATATTTCAGATATATTAATATATTCGCACTTTAGTCTATTCCTTATTTTTGAATAAAATGAACAATTTTAGAAAACTAAATTTATCCATAGGTTGGTTTACTTGGATCATTGCATCTATTGTATATCTTCTGACTGTTGAACCAACTACAAGCTTTTGGGATTGCGGTGAGTTCATTGCCACAGCTGTCAAATTACAAGTAGGACACCCTCCTGGAGCACCCCTTTTCATGATTTTTGGTCGTTTCTTTAGCCTCTTTGCAGGCCCTGAAAACGCATCTTACATGGTAAATTTAGTTTCCGTTTTTTCTAGTTCATTCACCATTTTGTTCCTTTTTTGGACCATTACTGCTTTTGGAAAAAAATTAGCCCTTAAAACAGGAGAACTCAACCAATCAAAGCTTTTTGCAATCATGGGAAGCGGCTTAGTTGGTGCGTTGGCCTATACTTTTTCTGATTCATTTTGGTTCTCAGCCGTTGAAGGTGAGGTTTATGCGCTTTCTTCTTTATTCACCGCAGTGGTATTTTGGGCTATTCTTAAATGGGAAGGCGAAGCCGATGAAGCTCACAACTTAAAATGGCTTGTTTTAATCGCTTACTTAATGGGTTTATCAATCGGTGTTCACCTTTTGAACCTCTTGGCAATACCTGCAATTGTTTTTGTTTATTACTTTAAGAAATTCAATCCAACTCGGAAAGGAATCATCTTCGCTTCCGTATTGTCTATTGTAGTGCTCGCTTTTATCCAATACGGCATTATTCCGGGCACCATTGTTTTAGCTTCTAAATTCGAACTTTTATTCACCAATACTTTTGGTGCTCCATTTAATTTTGGATTCATTACTTACTTAATTCTTTTAGTTGGATTACTCGCTTTTGGATTGTACAAAACACACAAACAAGGCAAAATCATTCTCAATACTGCCATACTTTGTTTAGGCGCTATTCTTTTGGGTTACTCTTCTTTTGCGGTAATTGTAATTCGATCAAATGCCAATCCTCCAATGGATGAGAACAATCCTGAAAATGTTTTCACATTTTTATCCTACTTAAATCGAGAGCAATACGGAAGCAGACCATTATTTAATGGACAGTCTTTTAACTCTCCTCAAGATATTTCTAATCCCTACAATGATGGTTCTCCAACCTATTTTCAAGACAAAGAAAGTGGAAAATATATCATCACCAACGATGGTAAAAATTCAAGTCCAAATTACGATCCACGCTTTTTGAGCATATTGCCTAGAATGTGGAGTGCTGAAAGCAGACACCGTTCGCATTACATTAAATGGTCGAATTTTAAAGGAAAACCAATTCGCTACCAAGATGCTAGCGGTCAAACGAAAGTTATCAATACCCCAACTTTTGGTGAAAACATGGCCTATCTTTTCAATTATCAAGTTGGTTGGATGTATTGGCGCTATTTTATGTGGAATTTCTCTGGTCGTCAAAACGACATACAAGGGCATGGAAATGTGGTGCACGGCAACTGGATTTCCGGTATTAAATTCATTGACGAAATGCGTTTGGGCAATCAAGACAGGCTTCCTGACATGGTTACAAAAAATCCGGCAAATAATAAATACTACATGCTGCCATTTTTGCTCGGTCTTTTTGGATTGTTTTATCAATTCATGAAAGATAAAAAAGATGGTGTAATTGTACTGTTGCTCTTTTTCTTTACAGGTTTGGCAATTGTACTTTACCTGAATCAATATCCCCTACAGCCAAGAGAGCGAGATTATGCCTACGCTGCTTCCTTCTATGCTTTTGCAATTTGGATAGGCTTAGGAGTTTACGGCCTCTATGATTTGATTGGCAAAAGCAAGGGTAAACCCGCCTTAGCAGTTGGATTGACAGCTGCAATGACCTTAGCTGTTCCTGTTTTAATGGCTACTGAAAACTGGGATGACCACAGCAGAGCAAAACGTTACACAGCAAGAGATTTTGCTAAAAACTACTTGGATTCATGCGAGCCTAATGCCATTCTTTTTACCAATGGCGACAACGATACGTTCCCCTTGTGGAATGTTCAAGAAGTGGAAGAATACAGAACAGACGTGAGAGTAATTAACTTAAGTCTTTTAAATACTGATTGGTACATCAATCAAATGCGTTTAAAAGCCTATGATTCCGACCCAATTCCGCTAACCCTTCCTGAGAAAAAAATCAGACAAGGCAGCAATGATTACTTACCAGTTTATGAGAGAAAACAAATCAAAGGTCACATTGATGTGAAAGATTTAATTGACTTCATCAACAGTGATAATCCTCAAACCAAAGTATCGATGAACGATGGTTCAAAAATCGATTATATTCCAACAAAAAAGCTAAAAATTTCAGTCGACAAAGAAAAAGTGCTTAAAAATGGAACGGTTCCTCAGGACATGGCCAATAAAATTGTGGATGAAATTATTTGGGAAATCAACAAAGGCTATGTACTTAAAAATGATTTAACCATTCTAGATATTTTAGCTACAAATAATTGGGAACGACCAATTTATTTCGCCAGTACAACTGGCTTAGATAGCTACATTGGCTTAGAAGATTATTTCAGAGCAGAAGGAATGGCTTATCGTTTGGTGCCAATTAAGAGAGAAAACAAAAACGATCAAAACCCCGGATTTGTCGATACAGATATTTTGTATGATAACATGATGAATAAATTCCAATGGGGAGGAATGGACACGAGTAATATTTACATGGATGAAACCAATAGAAGAATGACCATGTCTTTCCGTTTAACATTCTCAAGATTGGCAGAAAAACTAATCGAAGAAAATGAAACCGAAAAAGCAAAAAAAGTTATTGATAAAGCTTTTGAAGTAATGCCTGAAATGAATGTACCTTATGATTTATTTGTAATGTATTTGGCAGAAAACTATTATGCCATTGGTGAAATGGAAAAAGGCAACGAAGTTGTTAGAAAATTAGCAGATCTTTACGAAGGAGATTTACTTTATTACAACAGTTTGGAACCAAAATATGCAGCTTCTGTTAGAAATGATCGACAACAAGCAATTGCAATTTTGAACCGTTTGGTAGTAATGTCAACTCAGTTATATCCACAAAAAGATTTTGGTAAAGAAATGAGTGATCGTTTAAGTCCATATTTTGGAGCTAGTAACCAACAAAATCGTTAGCTTTATGCTGTAAATTAAATAAACCAAAAAATGAAATACTACACCCTCTTTTTTTCTGTATTTCTTTTCTTTAACTTACTATTTACGAATAAATCTGGTGCTTCTGAAAAAGACAGCATTGTGTTAACAGGTTTGGTTTTTAACAACAAAGACCGTGTTAAAAATGTAGTGATTAATATCTACAATAAAAACAAATTGTGGAAAACAGTTTATGTAAAATCATCCAACCGATTTAAGACAAATTTGCCATTAAACGAGACAATGACTATAGAGATAACCGCAGAGAAATTTTATCCAAAACGTTTTATTTTTGATACTTCTGTCCCTAATGACTTAAAATCAGTCCCTAACTACGACTTTGATATCGATATTTTTAGTGAAAAAGAATTGGAAGGTGTGAATACTTCCTTCCTTGATTTTCCAGTTGGAATCGTTACTTATGACCCCAAGAAAAAAGAATTTGAGCGAGATATAAAGTACACCAAAAAAATGAAAAAAGCCTACCTAAAACTTTGGGAAGAAGCTCAGACTAATGATCGAGCAAGTTTTGAATAAAAAGCAAATAAACTATTGCTTTTTTCTACTTAAAAAATTAAAACAATAGATAATTAACTAACTTTATGGCAATTATATTAAAGCCAATCTTTAAAAATAAGGCCTTGAAATTCAAATTTATAAAATTACATTTTCTACTAATTTTTATCTTAAGCGCCTTAAGCGCTACCTCACAAATCTCATATTTTCCCCCACAAGATGGCAGTTCTTGGGCAAAATCTCCTCCATCATCACATAATTTTTGCCAAGATAGAATTCATGAGCTCTTTGATTACTTAGATCAAACGAATACAAAAGCTTTCATTTTACTGATTGATGGAAAGATTGTAATTGAAAAATACTTTAATACATTTACCAAAGAGAGCAGTACTTCTTGGGGAACTTCTTCTGAAACTTTAGCAGCATTTCTAGTCGGGATTGCAGCATCTGAAAATTTACTTTCGACTGAAGACCTTAGCATAAAATATTTAGGTAATAATTGGTCATCAGGATTAGCCGAATTTGAAAAGGAAGTGAAATTAAAGCACCATATTTCAATGACTAGTGGCTTGCAAAGAAACTCTCCTTTCTTAAGTTGCATCACCCCAGAATGTTTAAAATTAACCAAACAACCTGGAACCGTATGGGAATATAACGAAGCGAATTTTCCGATTATTCTGAAAGTAATTGAAAAAGCTAGCAATCAAACGGTGAACAAATATTTATTCGAAAAACTTAGAGCTACTGTTGGGATTTCTGGCTCCTTTGACAAAAAAAATAACAATGGCTATTTTGTTAGCAATGCCAGATCAATGGCGCGTTTTGGCTTATTATTACTGAATGAAGGAGTTTGGGATAGTCTTGCAATTCTTGGGAATTCAGACTTTTTTAAACAAATGACTTCCCCGTCACAATCACTTAATCCATCATATGGCTACCTGACTTGGATCAATGGACAAAACAGTTTTGTAAATCCCAAGAATTCGACAATTGAAAAAAGTTCAATTAGTAAAGTCGCACCTAAAGATTTATTTACCTCAATTGGAGTAGATGATCAGCTTATAAATGTTGTTCCTTCTCAAAAAATGGTTTGGATTCGTCTAGGTGAAGCATCAAAAGCTAAAAAAAATCAAATAGACTTGGACTACAACGATGAAGTTTGGGAAAAAATTAAATATTTAAAATGCAAAAGCAAAGAAGCTAATGCCAGCAAAAAAGGCACTTCTCCAAGTGATTTTTTAAAGCTTACCTCTAAAGTTCCAATTAAAAGAATCATGGTTTCCGATAGTAATGGAAAGATACATTACGCTGCTGAAATCAATAGCAATGAATTAAATATTGCCCTAAGTAATTTTAGCAAAGGCTCTTATTTTGCAAAAATTCTATTTGTAAATGATATCGTTAGCACCAAACGATTTACTGTAAATTAGATTTGGCTATCATTCGAAAAATCAGAAAAGAAGACAATCAAGCTTTATCGAAAATCATCAAATCAGTTTTTGTGGAATTCGATGCGCCAAGAGAAGGAACGGTATTTTCAGATTCAACTACCGATTCGCTATTTGAGCTTTTTCAAACTATGAAGTCTGTCTGCTTTGTTGCCGAAGAAAATAATAAAGTTTTGGGATCTTGTGGTATATTTCCAACTCCAGGTTTACCTGAAAACTATGCAGAACTTGTCAAGTTTTACCTCAAACCAGAAGCAAGAGGCAAAGGAATTGGAAAACAACTTTTTCAAACAGCCATAGATGCTGCGAAAGATCTAAAATACACTCATCTTTACATTGAAAGTCAAGAGAGTTTCAAAGATGCACTTAGCCTCTATGAGAATTTTAATTTTGAATACATTGATCATCCATTAGGCGATTCAGGTCACCATAATTGTGGAATTTGGATGCTCAAAACCTTATAAATTTAGGAGAACGAAAATTATGAAAACTAAAAAAGTCATTCTACTCATTCTTGATGGCTGGGGATATGGAAAAAAAGATGCAAGCGATGCAATCAACCAAGCCAACACTCCTGTTTTTGACAATTTAATAAAACAGTATCCCAACGCTACCTTAAGAACAGATGGAGAGCTTGTCGGACTACCAGATGGGCAAATGGGCAACTCTGAAGTGGGGCATTTAAACATTGGAGCTGGCAGAGTGATTTATCAAGAATTAGTGAAAATAAATAAAGCGATTGAAGAGAAAAGCATTGATGAGAACCCCAATCTTATTAAGGCTTTCAATTATGCAAAAAAAGAAAATAAAAAAATCCACTTTTTAGGATTGGTTTCCAATGGTGGAATCCATTCACACACAGATCATTTAGTAGCACTTTGCAAAATTGCCGCAAAGCATGGCGTGAAAGAAAGTTTTATTCATGCATTTACTGATGGCAGGGACTCCAATCCAAAGACAGGCAAAGCACACATCGAACGGCTTCAAAAACAAATTGCTTCCACTCCAACTAAAATAGCTTCTTTAATTGGTCGATATTATGCGATGGACCGTGATTTAAGATGGGAGCGAATACAGAAAGCTTACAATCTACTTCTGAAAGGAGAAGGTAAAGAATCAAGCGATTTGATTGAAGCGATTGAAGCATCTTATCAAAACAACATCACCGATGAATTTATTGAGCCAATCGTTGCCATTGATGAAAATAACAAGCCACTTGCAAATATTGAAGCAGACGATGTTGTTATCTTTTTCAATTTTAGAACAGATCGATGTCGACAGTTAGTTCGCGCTTTAAGCCAAGAAAATTTTGACGATTTTGGAATGAAAAGGCTCCCACTCCACTTGTTAACCATGACGAATTACGATGAAACTTATAAAAACGTCAACGTGATTTTTGAAAAAGACAATTTAAAAAACACACTTGGTGAAGTAATCAGCGACAACAATCTCAAGCAGATTCGAATTGCGGAAACAGAAAAATATCCTCATGTTACTTTTTTCTTTTCCGGTGGTAGAGAAACTGTTTTTAATGGAGAAAAACGAATCATGGTACCATCACCAAAAGTAGCGACTTATGATTTGCAACCTGAAATGAGTGCCGAAGAAGTAACAAGAAAAATTCTTCAGGAAATTGAAAACGTCAGTGCTGACTTTATTTGTTTGAATTTTGCAAACCCCGATATGGTTGGGCATACCGGAGTTAAAGAAGCGATTATCAAAGCTGTAGAAAAAGTGGATCAAAGCCTAGGAGAAATTCTAGAGTTGGGTAAAGAAAAAGGCTATTCATTTGTAATCATAGCCGATCATGGAAATGCAGAATTCATTGTAAACGAAGATGGCAGTCCAAACACTGCACACACAACTAATCCAGTACCCGTAATACTAATTGATGAAGAATTTAAGTCAATTCATTCGGGAAAACTAGCAGACATTGCTCCTAGCATCTTAACTTTGATGCACTTGAAAATCCCCAAAGAAATGACTGGAAACGTACTCGTAAATTAAAATAAAGCATGAAAGACCTCAACAACTACATAGAAAAAAATAAATCGAGATTTATTGATGAATTAATAACACTGCTTAAAATTCCTTCTGTTAGTGCAGATTCAGCCTATAAAAAGGATGTGTTAGCTGCTGCTGAAGCGGTGAGAAAAAGTTTAGAAGCTGCAGGTGCAGACAAGACTGAACTTTGTGAAACAATTGGATTTCCTGTAGTTTATGGAGAAAAAATCATCGATGCAAGCAAACCCACCATTTTAGTTTATGGACATTATGATGTTCAGCCTGCAGACCCAATTGAGTTATGGGACAGCCCACCTTTTGAGCCTGTAATTAAAGATGGAAAAATCTATGCGAGAGGTGCAGCAGACGACAAAGGCCAAATGTACATGCATGTGAAAGCCTTTGAGTTTATGATGAAAACCGATCAATTACCTTGTAATGTTAAGTTCATTATTGAAGGCGAAGAAGAAGTAGGATCGGTAAATTTAGAAGCATTTATTGAAGCAAATAAAGAGAAGCTAAAAGCTGATACCATCTTAATTTCAGATACTTCGATGCTTTCTTTAGAAAATCCATCCATCACAACCGGATTGAAAGGCTTAGCTTATTTAGAAGTTGAGGTAACGGGACCAAACAGAGATTTGCATTCAGGGGTTTATGGCGGTGCAGTTGGCAATCCAATAAATGTATTGTGCGAAATGATTGCTTCTCTAAAAGATGAAAATAATCGAATTACAATTCCCGGATTTTACGACAAAGTGACTGAGGCGAGTGAAGAGGAACGCAAATTAATGGCAAAAACCCCTTTTGACATCGAGGTATATAAAAACAAATTGGGAATTAAGGACGTTTCCGGAGAGAAAGGCTACAGTACCATAGAGCGCACAGGAATTCGCCCAACCTTGGATGTAAATGGAATTTGGGGCGGCTATATCGGAGAAGGAGCCAAAACAGTATTGCCTTCAAAAGCCAATGCAAAAATATCTATGCGACTTGTTCCAAATCAGAATGATAAAGAGATTTCTCAAATGTTTCAAAAACATTTTGAATCCATTGCACCAGATAGTGTAAAAGTAAAAGTTACTCCCCATCACGGAGGCAAACCCTATGTTGTTTCAATTGACACTCCTGAATATGCGGCTGCTGAAGAAGCAATCGAAAAGGCTTTTGGTAAAATGCCAATTCCTGTAAGAGCTGGAGGAAGTATTCCGATTGTAGCCTTGTTTGAAGAGGTTTTGGGATTGAAATCTATGTTGTTAGGATTTGGCTTAGATACGGATGCAATTCACTCCCCAAATGAACATTATGGAATTGAGAATTTCTTAAAGGGAATTACCAGCATTGTCTATTTTTATGAGGCTTATTCAAAACTTGGTTCAAATTAACAATTATTACCTCAACTGAAATTAAAAGCACTCGTAACAGAAGCTGTATTTATCCAATAATATTCTAATGATTGTAAAAAATATTCGCTTCTACTTCACAACATTTCTGCTCAGTATTTTTTTAAGCGCTTGCTTTTCTTACGAAGAAGTAGAAATTTTGGACATAAAAAGCATTAAACTAGTTGATTTTTCAGACAAAGAAATAATCGTCAATACGGAAGTTGAGATTTTCAATCCGAATGATTTCGATATTAAAGTTGTAAAGTCTGAATTTGATGTTTTTATGAAAGGCGACAGAATTGGGAAAGCATATATAGACAATAAACTAAAAATTAAGAAGAACTCAAGAATGGTTCATGCACTTGTTTTAAAAAGTGATCACACTAAGGAAGGACTTGCTTCTATTCCAAAATTATTAGCATTAACAATGAATTCTCCTGAGCGGATTCAATTTAAAGTGGATGGCTTTATAGTTGGAAAAGCATTTTTATTCAAGAAAAAAATTCATGTAAGTCATCAAGGATTAGTGCCTTTGAAGTTTTATTAATTCTTCTCTTCCATTTCGGAATCTTCAGAACTTTTCTTCTCTGCAGAATCAACGTCTTCTGATGATTGTTCTTGACTTAGCGCATTTTGATTAATGACAACTACTCGTGAAGGTTCTTCATCTAATTTGGCATTGTCAACATACTCTTTTTTGTAAAGTTTGACCAATAATAAAAAGAGAGAAATCATTAAAGGCCCGAAGATTAAACCAATAAAGCCAAATAACGGAATACCAATGATAACACCAAACAAAGTAATTAAAGGGTGTTCATCAGCCATTCTTTTTAAGATCAAAAGACGAATAATATTATCGCTTGCACCAACAACAACAACTCCGTAGATTAACATACCAAGCGCCTGTAACTCCAACCCTTGGGAAAGCAAAATAACTGTGACGGGAATAATTCCTATTGCAGTACCAATAAAGGGAATAACAGAACCAACCGCAGTGACCACAAACCAAAACAATGGATCGGAAACACCGAATATCAAATAACCAATAAAAGCAATAATTCCTTGAACCAATGCTACTAATGGAATTCCAATTGCATTGGCTTTTACTTTTTGTTTTGCTTCTTTGATAATTACTCCCAAATTAGCTCTGCTAATAGGCAAATAACTTTCCATAGACAGTTTTAGCTTGTTCTGGTTTGTAAGCATAAAATAAAGCAAAAAATACATGATACTAATTGCAATAAATACATCGAATGTGCTGGATGCTAGATTTTGTAAATTACTAGAAAGCCAACTAGTAATTGCATCTGTATCAATTTTTGTAGAAAAATCATAGTTAAATTTCGATTCAAAAAATTGAACTTGATTTTTAATTGCTTCGAGAAAACGTTCAGAATTTTTAATTACTTTACTAATCTTGGAAGAGAGCATATAAACTGTTCCAAATAAAGGCAAGAGAATCAAAATAAAGGAACCAACGAGCAAAAGCGTAACAGAAAGTGTTTCATTCCAGTTCCTTTGAGTCATTTTGGTCATTAACTTTTTTAGTAGAACGTACAAAGTAACCGCCCCTAAAACTCCTGATAAATATGGAACTAACTTGAGAAAAATTAAAACACCCAGAAGTAATATGAGCAATAAGATAAAAAGCTGTCGTATTACTCTTGGTGCGATTTGATTCATAATACAAATCTACAAAAGTCCTTGTCAATTTTTGTTTATCGAAATTTAATCAGCTAACAAAGTAACGGTTCCTGTGAACTCGTGATATTCACTTCTAAAGTCCATAACTCTAATCACATAGAAATAAACTCCTGAACTTGCTTTATACCCATCAACTCTTCCATCCCAATTGATATTCATGGATTTACTTTCAAAAAGCTGACTTCCAAATCGGTTATAAATTGCGATTTCATATTCATACACTCCACAAGCACGCACCCTAAAATCATCATTGATACCGTCGCCGTTGGGTGTAAATATGTTTGGAATGATAAATTCAAACTCCTCAAAAATATAAATTTCAGATGAGGAAGTATCGGAACAGCCAAACTCATTGAAG
>CAXBCF010000001.1:0-245484 GCA_963973975.1 uncultured Flavobacteriales bacterium | reverse complement strand
CAAATTCAAACAGAAACTGCTACTAAAGTAGAGAAGTTGATTATTCAGTAAGTATCACTAAATATTAAATTAGAAGCCCCATTCGACTAATCGAATGGGGCTTTTTTTGCTTCAAACTCACGAATAATTCGCCATAGTTGTTGTGTATTTATGAAAATTGAATTAGAGAAGAGAGATGTGATACAGTTCCTAATCTCTTTTAATTTCTAAATGATCAAAATAAAACTATTAAGTCGTTTAAAGACTCCAATTAAAGGAAGGAATTAAATGCCGTTATTTAAATTTATTTAATTATAGCCGATATGCTAGACTGATAGACAGACGGAGATTTTAAGGAGCATTTTGTAAGAAAAAAAACATCAAATTTTTAACTGCATTCTTATAATGTATAATACTGATAACATAACATATAAGACGATTTAAATTAGAATCGGTATAACCTATCTATAAACATTTGTATAATAAAAAAAGGCGGTTGATTTAATCAACCGCCTTTTTTATAAAAAGTGTTTTAACAATTAAGCTTTAGCCCTAGTAGTTCTTCTTTTTGGCTTTTCTTGAACTTCATCTTCAATTCCGGCCATTTTAGGATCAATAAGTATTCTTCCACAATGCTCACAAACAATAATTTTTTTGTGAGAATTGATATCTAGTTGACGCTGTGGTGGAATTTTATTGAAACAACCGCCACAAGCATTTCTCAATACTGGAACAACAGCTAGTCCGTTTAAGGCATTATCTCGAATTCTTTTATAGGCAGCTAATAGTCTTGCTTCTATTACTTCTTCTGCTTTTTCAGATTTTTTCTTTAATTCAATTTCTTCTTTTTCAGTTTCTTTAGTAATTTCAGCTAGTTCACTTTTTTTATGTTCAAATTCACTTTTAGTTTCTTCTAATTTTTTAACTGAAACATCATTCAATTCCTTTTTTTGTTCGATTTTAGCTTGGTATTCTTTAATTCTTTTTTCAGCTAATTCAATTTCTAAAACTTGGTATTCAATTTCCTTAGTTAAAGAATCGTACTCTCTATTGTTTCGAACATTTTTTTGTTGTTCGCTGTATTTTTTAATTGCAGCCTCTGATTCTTTAATCTGATTTTTCTTAGCGGAAACATCAGCTTCAAGTGTTTTTATAACTTCTTCAGCTTTATCTATCCTTGTTTCAAGTCCTGCAACATCGTCTTCAAGATCTTGAACTTCTAAAGGCAATTCACCTCTTATAATTCTTATGCGGTCGATTTTAGAGTCAATTTCTTGCAAGTCATAGAGTGCTTGCAATCTTTCTTCAACAGTTGACTCAGTCGCTTTTGCATTTTTCGCCATGCTATCTATAATTAATTGGGTTTGTATTTATGGTTGACAAATAGGGGGCAAAATTAGGTATTTTTTCTTGAAGATACTCAGCAATATGTTCAGCAGTATATTGTTCACTTTCATAATGACCAATGTCTACTATTGTGATTTGCTTATTTGCGTCAAAGAACTGATGATACTTAAAATCAGCACTGATAAAAAGATCAGCTTTTTGATCGATAGCTTTTGAAAGTAAGAAGCTACCCGAGCCTCCACAAATTGCTATTTTCTTAACTTTAGTTTTAATGATTTGGGTATGTCGAATAAAAGGGATATTGAGTTTTAATTTAAGAAAATCTAAGAATTCTTCAGTATCTAAACCTTCGCTTAGTTCTCCAATCATACCACTTCCTACTTCATGCCACTTTTGACTGACAGAATATAAATCATAGGCAACCTCTTCATATGGGTGTGAATCAAGTAGAGAGTTAATTACCCTATTTTCTAAGTATGACTCGAAAACTGTTTCAATTCTCAATTCAGGTTCTACATGGATTTCTCCTTTTTTACCAACATGAGGATTGCTGTTATTTCCAGCTCTAAAGTTTCCATTACCCTCAACTTGAAAACTACAACAATCATAAGCGCCAATTTTTCCAGCTCCAGCTTCAAAAATGGTGTTTTTCACTTTTTCAGCAGCATTTAAAGGACAGAAAAAAACAAGTTTTTTTAGTAAATCAGACCTAGGATTTAATATTTTACAATTTTCTAAATTTAATTTTTCAGCTAGTTTATGGTTTACACCATTCATTACATTGTCAAGATTTGTATGAATGGCATAGATTGCGACATCGTTTTTAATCGCTTTTAAAATTGTACGTTCGATGTAATTTTTACCTGTTAAGCTTTTAATTCCCGAAAATAAAATTGGATGGTGAGCAATCACTAGATTACACCTATTTTTAATAGCGTCATCAATAATAGCCTCAGTGCTATCTAAGCAAATTAACGCTTTTGATAGTTCTTGTTCCTGATTTCCTACGATTAGTCCAGAGTTATCATAACTCTCTTGTAAAGAAGGAGGAGCAAGTAATTCTAAATGGCTGATTATTTCTTTAATTTTCATTTTTACATAATTCGTTTTTATTTACTGAAAGAATCAGTTAAAATTAAGTTCTTATGGTAAAAGTAGAAATATATAATAACAATTTGAAGAGAGCTTTGAAGTACTTAGTCTATAAAATTTAGAAGAAATACTATTGTTAGTACTTCGATTGATTTAATTTTAACAATTGAGTATTATTATAGATTTTTGTATCGTTCTATAATTTATTATTAATGTGGTTGTTTTTCTTAAAATAGTATTGTTCCCGTTTTCATTAATCTATAGCTTAGTAATGAGGCTGAGAAACTTTTGCTATGATATTGGTGTTTTTAAATCTAAAAGTTTTCCATTGCCTATAATTTCTATAGGTAACCTAAGAGTAGGAGGTACAGGAAAAACTCCACACACTGAATTTCTTATTAATTTTTTAATGAAAAGCCATAATCCAATTGCTGTTTTAAGTAGAGGATATGGGAGAAAAACGAAAGAATACAAATTAGCAGACCCAGGTGATGATGCTCAAAGTATTGGTGATGAGCCATTTCAAATGTTTGAAAAGTTCCCCGAAGTTTTAATTGCAGTTGACGAAAAAAGAACAAGAGGAATACAGCATCTTTTAAGTTTACCATCACCTCCAAAGCTTATTATATTAGATGATGCATACCAGCATCGATCTGTTAAACCAGGATTAAATATTTTGTTGACAGAATATAGTAACTTATACATTAATGACTTACCGTTACCTTCAGGAAGATTAAGAGAAAATAAGTTAGCTGCTAAGCGAGCTGATATAATTGTAATTACGAAAAGTCCTGTTGTACTTTCTCCCATAGAGCTTCGAAGAATAACTGAGACTTTGAAGCCAAAACAATACCAAAAGGTCTTCTTTTCTTATATTAAATATGAGTCACTTAAACCTCTTAATCAAGCTGCATACAATGTTGAGGAAAGTAAGGAGTTGCTTGGGAATAATGGAGTATTATTAATTAGTGCAATAGCAAATCCTCAAGCCATAAAACTTTACCTTACTCGCTATGCAAAAGAGTTAGAGATGATTCAATTCCCAGATCATCATTTCTTTACGGAAAAAGATTATAAAAAAATTAATAAAAGATTAGATGACTTTTTAAGTCTGAAAAGAATTATTGTAATGACTGAGAAAGATGCAGTCAAATTCGATACATCAAAGTTTTCTGACTTACCATTATTTAGTCTTCCAATTACTATTGGTTTTCACCCTTTAGTAAACGATAGTTTTGAAAAAACAATAAATGAATATGTTAGATCTTATTAATGAAACAGCTGATTTTCTAAAAAAGCAAACCAACATTAAAAATTTTGAAGTTGGAATTGTATTAGGTTCTGGGCTTGGGGGCTTAACAAAAGAAATTGAAATTATTAAATCTTTGGATTATAGCTCTATACCTAATTTCCCGCTGTCTACTGTAGAGGGACATTCAGGTAACTTAATAATTGGAAAAATTGAAGAAATTCCAATCATTGCAATGCAAGGGAGGCATCATTATTATGAAGGGTATTCTTTAAAAAAAACAACCTTTCCTATCAGAGTTTTAAAATCCTTGGGAGTTAATACACTGTTGCTCTCAAATGCAAGTGGTGGACTCAATCCTGAGCATAAAATTGGAGATATAATGCTTATAAATGATCACATTCATTTTTTTCCTGATAATCCACTTCGAGGAAAGAATGTTGATTTGCTTGGTCCTCGTTTTCCTGATATGAGTCAGCCTTATAACTTTGAACTGATAAGAATGGCAAAAGAAATTGGCATAGAAACTGGCATAGATTTTCACGAAGGAGTCTATTTAGGAACTTCAGGGCCTACTTATGAAACTAAAGCAGAATATAAATTTTTTAGAACCATTGGAGCAGATGCTGTTGGAATGTCTACTACAGCTGAAACGATTGTTGCAGTTCATTCTGGGATGAAAGTTTTTGCGGCTTCTGTTATTTCAGATCTTGGAGTTGAGGGTCAAGTGGTAGAAATAACTCACGATGAAGTGCAAGCGGTAGCAGCAATAGCAGAGCCTAAGTTAAGTAAACTTTTCAAAGAAATGCTTAAAAAAATCAGTCTGTCAAATTCCGTTTCTGTTTAGGCAGTTGAATATTATTACTTTTGTTACCAAATGTTAGATAAAGAAATTTATAATAAATACGAAGTTGTGGTGGGCTTAGAGGTTCATGCGCAATTACAAACTCAAAGCAAGGCTTATTCAGCAGATTCTGCCTCTTTTGGTGCACTACCAAATAGTAATATTAGTCCCGTTAGTTTAGGACATCCTGGAACCCTTCCTCGATTTAACGAGGAAACATTAAATTATGGAATACGATTAGGGTTGGCAATTGGCTCAGAAATTACTTATGAAAATCAATTTGCTAGGAAAAATTATTTTTATGCCGATTTACCAAAAGGCTATCAAATAACTCAAGACAAAACTCCTTTATGTGTTGGTGGCACCGTTGAAATAAAGTCAGGAATAAATGATGTAAAGTTTATTGGAATCACAAGAATCCACATGGAGGAAGATTCTGGTAAAAGTATTCATGATTTGGATCCTTACCACTCTTTAATAGATTTGAATCGCGCCGGAGTCCCTTTGTTAGAAATTGTTTCTGAACCAGATATTCGAAGTGCTCAAGAGGCATACGATTACTTAATTGAAATAAGAAGGCTAGTCCGTTACCTCGAAATTTGTGATGGTAACATGGAAGAAGGAAGCATGCGCTGTGATGCAAATGTTTCAGTTCGTTTGAAAGGGAGTGCTACTTTTGGAGAGCGAACAGAAACCAAAAATTTAAATTCGATAAGGAATGTCTTCAGGGCAATTGAATATGAGGCTAAGCGCCAAATTGAAATCTTAGAGAATGGGGGTTCTATAAAAATGGAAACCATGGGATTTGATGCTGTAAATGGAACTACACATTCACAAAGGAGCAAGGAAATGGCTCATGATTATCGCTATTTTCCAGAACCCGATTTACAGCCAATTTTTGTGGATGAAAAGTATATCCAAAAAGTTTCCTCGCAACTCCCACCTTTGCCCAAAGAATTAAAAGAAAAATATGTCAATGAGTTGAACTTGTCTGACTATGATGCAGAAGTAATTACTGAAGATAAACACTTTGCGCTCTATTTTGAACAATTGATTCAATATACTGAAGAATACAAATTAGCTGCAAATTGGATGATGGGAGCAGTAAAGTCTTATCTAAATGAAAACGTTGTAGATATTCGAGATTTTACTGTTTTACCAGTTCATTTAGCTGAGTTAATTGAGATGATTCAAAAGCAAGAAATTAGCAATTCTATTGCAAATCAAAAGATATTTCCTGTTATGATTGAGCAACCCCAATTATCTCCAAGAGCTATTGCCAAACAAAATAATTGGGTGCAAGAGAGAGATGAAGATGCCCTAGAGGCTTATATTTTAAGTGCCTTAGAAAAATTCCCCGATAAAGTAGAAGCTTATAAGTCAGGCAATAAAAACTTATTAGGGTTGTTTATGGGAGAAGTTATGAAAGCCAGTCAAGGCAAAGCAGATCCTAAAAGAACAAGTAATTTATTAAAACAAAAACTAGAAGAATGATGCTATTTCAAAAAAAGTCAGTTTTAATTGCAGCATGCATGAGCATATTGCTGTTTGCATGTGGAAACGGAACAGAAAATCAAAATAATTCAGCTGAAAATTCAATTTTGAGCGGACAAATTGAAGGCTTGCCTGTGCAACAACTTTATTTATTGGATTTAGCGCAGTCTAAAGCAGGACCAGTTGATACTGCTCAAGTTGATGAAAAAGGAAATTTTGCTTTTGATTATCAGCCTAAAGAAAAAGGGTTTTATAGAGTTACTGTCAATGAGCAATTTGCAATTATTTTACCTTTAGCTAGTGGAGAGTCTGTTAAAGTAAATGGGAACGTAGATGATATTGCGAATGTGAATATTTCAGGGACTAAAGATGCTGAAAGAATGATTGAACTCAATAAATATCTGAGAGAATACAACTTTTCAATTCAAAAACTTGAACAAGATTTTGGTCAGTATTCAAATTCGCCAAAACGGGATTCGATTCTAGCTGTTTTTAGAGAGCGTTATTCTATGATTGATGAAACAAAAGATGAATTCATTAGAAAATTAATTGACGAAAATCCTTCATTATTTTCAAATCTAGCTGTTATTGAGCAACTTTCAAGGGATAATGCTAAGAATATAAGCTACTTTACTAAAGTAGATCAATCTCTAAAAGATAAATACAGTAGTTCAGTTTTTTACCAAAATTTTCATGCTCAAGTTGAGGAAATGAATAAGTTTGCAGTTGGTTCAAGTGTTCCAGAAATAAAATTACCCAATCCAAATGGTGAAGTAATTGCACTTTCTTCATTAAGAGGAAAAATAGTTTTGATAGATTTTTGGGCTTCTTGGTGTAAGCCTTGTAGAATTGAAAATCCAAATGTTGTTGCTGCCTATCAAAAATACAAAGATAAGGGGTTCACTGTTTACGGAGTTTCACTCGATCGAACAAAAGAGGCATGGGTAAAAGCGATTGCTCAAGACCAATTGACCTGGACACATGTCAGTGATTTAAAATTTTGGCAATCTGAAGCGGCAAGAGCTTATGGAGTTACTGGAATTCCTTTTGCTTTATTAATTGATGAAGAAGGTAAAGTAATCGGTAAAAACCTAAGAGGAGCTGCACTTCACCAGAAACTTGAAGAAGTACTAAATTAGTTAAAACCTATATTGCAAAAGTCCATTTATTTCGCATCTGACTTCCATCTTGGGGTTCCTGATTATAAAACAAGCAGAGAACGTGAAGATAAAATTGTCCGTTGGTTAAATCACATTGAAGCTTCAGCACAAGAAATTTTTTTAGTCGGTGATTTATTCGACTTCTGGTTTGAATACGATAAAGTAATACCCAAAGGCTTCGTAAGGCTTCAAGGAAAAATTGCACAACTAACTGATTGTGGAATAAAAGTTTCTGTTTTTACAGGTAATCACGATATGTGGATGTTTGATTATTTGCCTCAAGAACTTGGTGTAGAATTGTACCGAGAACCCATAAGAAGAAATTTCAATGGTAAAGAGTTTTTAATTGGTCATGGAGATGGCTTGGGACCTGGTGATCAATCGTATAAATTCATAAAGAAAGTATTTGCTAATAAAGTTTCTCAATGGCTGTTTGCACGCCTTCATCCAAATTTTGGAATGAAACTAGCTAATTTTTGGTCGACTAAAAGCCGAAAAACAAATAGAGCTGAAGATGAAAAGTTTTTGGGTGAAGAAAATGAATGGTTGGCAGTTTATTGTAGGGAGTATCTAAAAAAAGAGTCAATTGATTTTTTTATTTTCGGTCACCGTCACTTACCCTTAGACATTCAGCTAAATAAAAGAAGCAGGTACTTAAACCTTGGAGAATGGATGAATCACAACACCTATGCAGTTTTTGATGGGAATGATTTAAAACTTTTAAAATGGGAAGCTTAGAATTCCTAATCGTTTAGTTTTAATACAGCTAAAAAGGCATTTTGGGGTACCTCTACATTACCAATTTGTCGCATTCTTTTTTTCCCTTTTTTCTGTTTTTCAAGCAATTTTCTTTTTCTACTAATATCACCTCCATAACATTTAGCCGTTACATCTTTCCTAAGTGCCTTTACCGTTTCACGAGCAATTATTTTCGCTCCAATAGCAGCTTGAATTGCTATGTCAAACTGTTGCCTTGGCAACAATTCTCTCAGTTTTACGCAAATTCGTTTTCCTAAGTCAAAGGCTTTGTCTTTATGAATTAAGGCAGAAAGTGCATCAACCTGATCTCCATTTAGCATCAAGTCCATTTTTACTAATGAAGAAACCTTGTAGCCTAGCGGATGATAATCAAAAGAAGCATAGCCTTTTGAAATGGTTTTCAATCGATCGTAAAAGTCAAAAACTATTTCTGCTAAAGGAATATGAAAGGTTAATTCCACTCGATCAGTAGTTAGGTAAACTTGGTTTTGTAATTCTCCTCTTTTCTCAATACAGAGATTCATTACAGCGCCTACAAAGTCTGATTTTGTAATGATTTGAGCTTTTATAAATGGTTCTTCAACTCGGTCTAAAAGCGTACTTTCAGGTAAATCTGAAGGGTTATTAATTAAAATTCTATCTTCTGGATTTTTAACTAAAAAAGCATGATAAGAAACGTTTGGAACGGTAGTAATAACGGTCATATCAAACTCTCTTTCCAAGCGTTCTTGAACAATTTCCATGTGAAGCATTCCCAAAAATCCACAACGAAAACCAAATCCTAAGGCAGCTGAAGACTCTGGTTCAAAGGTGAGGGAAGCATCATTGAGTTGCAGTTTTTCCATTGCATCTCTCAACTCTTCGTATTCGTCTGTATCTACAGGATAAATGCCGGCAAAAACCATTGGTTTTACGTTTTCAAATCCTTGAATTGCAGCTTTACATGGGTTACTCACTTTGGTTAAGGTATCTCCAACTTTTACTTCTTTAGCAGCTTTAATTCCTGAAACAATGTAGCCCACATCTCCTGTAAAAATAGTTTTTCTTGGCTCTTTTTTTAATTTTAAAACACCTACTTCATCCGCGAGGTATTCTTTACCTGTGTTGACAAACTTTACTTTATCTCCTTTGCTTATAGAACCGTTTATTACTTTAAAATAAGCGTGAATTCCTCTGTATGAATCATATACTGAATCAAATATTAGTGCTTGTAAGGCGTCATCTGGATTTCCTATAGGAGCTGGAATTCTGTCTACTATTGCTGAAAGTATTTCATCTACACCCTCTCCTGTTTTCCCACTTGCTGATAAAATATCTTCTCTTTTACAACCAATCAAATCAACAATTTGATCTTTCACTTCTTCTGGCATAGCGCTCGGAAGGTCAATTTTATTTAAAATTGGAATTATCTCTAAATCGTGTTCTAGTGCTAGATATAAATTGGAAATTGTTTGCGCTTGAATCCCTTGAGCGGCATCTACAATTAACAAAGCTCCCTCACAAGCAGCTATAGATCTAGATACTTCATAAGAAAAGTCAACATGCCCCGGAGTATCAATTAGGTTTAGGATATAAGCCTTCCCATCTCTAATGTAATTCATCTGAATAGCATGGCTTTTAATGGTAATTCCTCTTTCTCTTTCTAAATCCATGTCATCAAGAGTTTGCTCTTGAAGCTCTCGCATGGTGATAGTATGGGTTTTTTCCAACAAACGGTCTGCCAACGTACTTTTCCCGTGATCAATGTGTGCAATAATGCAAAAATTTCTAATCTGCTCCATTCTTAATTTTCTAAAGTGTAAAATTAATCTTTTCAAGTGCTACATTTTGAAACTAAATGATGCAACCTTATAAATAAGTTTAGCGTCAATAGAGCGTAAAATTCTTTTGTTGAAAAGAGTTTTTTTATGTTACTTTACGCTTCGGCTTTTTTTAAAGCACTATAAATTTGAATTTATGAAAAAAATTATTTCTTTTCTAGTTTTATCCATTGTTATATCAGTCTTTACTTCTCACACAATGGCTCAGGGAGAATCGTTTGCAGGAGGTGAAATAGTAGTTGATTATGATCCTGAGTCAAATATTGGGAGAGAATGTGGAGATCCAATTGTGTATAATGTTGTTTACAAAGTATACAGAGATTGCCTACCTTTTCCTTTTTCAGATACCAGAACAATTGGTGTGTATAGGCAGACAGGTTCTGGAATTAATGTAGTTACAGAAAATTATAATTTTATATTATCCGAATTTGAGGACAGAGGAATTCAGGAAAATATTTGTATTCGATCAAATCCGGCTTGTACCGAAGGGAGATGGTATAAAGGAAAAATTACAGTTCCAGAACCTGGAAGATGGATTGTTTATAATGGAGTGCTTTTAAATACAGGGAGATTAGGAGGTCTAAATTTTCATTCACCTCTCACTGAAAATATAGCTAGAGAGCAGAAGTTTTTTATGAAAACTGTCATCAATAATAGGTTTTGTGATACAGTTCAAACTAGAGCAAATGTATTGGGTGATCCCGAGCCCAACTTTAAAAAAATAAATTCAGATATTAATTATGCTGCTAAATGGGATTTTCCTGATGTACTTGAAACTTTTTGTAACAATAAATCTTACGAGTATCGTTTATTGGTGAGAGATCCTGATGTATTTGAAGTGCCTGTTAATTTTAATAACCCTTCAGGACCAAAAGAAATTATAAGAGATAGGCTATCTTTTGTTCTAACAAGCACTCGTAGCGCTAATGAAGCAGCAGTCAATTATGAACCTGGATATAGCTCACAAGCACCTTTTCCTGTGCCCTCTTTTCCTAGTGTAAACATTACTTCTTTTAATGGTCAAACAGGAGTATTTTCATTTACACCTCAATTGCCATTCGGTATAAATAATTTCACAGCTGCAGTTACATTTATTGTTAGAGAAATTAGGAAAAGGTATTATGTAGAAACTAGATGTTTATCAGGAAATTGTCCAACTTCTGCAGATTCTACTGATATTCTTAGAGAAGAAGAGTATGTAATAAATGAAACTTATCGTCAAATGCGATTTATTATTGATCGACAGTGTGATAATCGATTGCCGGAATTTGAATCGGAGACTTTTAACTTAACTGAAAATGCATGGGAGTTTGGCTGTGCGTCAACAACGCTTGATTTTACTATGACAGAACCAATGCTTTGCAGTGATGCCTTAGAAGATCCTAAATGGTTGAGTTTATTTAGAGGTACTCCTAATATGCCAATTGATGATAATGGAATAGGGATAGACTCAATCATTCCTCTAAATTGTGATGCTACAGGACAATTTACTAAGTTCAGGGTTTACTTATTTACTTCTTCTACAAGAGATGGAATAGGTCCAGGGAATTATACCTTATTCCCAAAACCAAATAGAAAACCAGATGGACTATTTAATCGATGTGGATTTGAACTGGAGGAGGGGTCAGTAGCAATACCTGTATTTATTAATGAGGATGATTTTGAGTTTGTATTTCAAGATGGTGATGCACCTGTTTTATTTTGCGACCCTGCAGATTCTCCTTTTACCTTATACACGCTCCAAGGACAAGGGAAAAGTTTTGCTAATGCAAAATTATTTACTTACCAATTTATTCAACGAGATCCCAATGCCCCAATAGATTCTTTTCCGAGAGATGGGATGTTTGATATTCCAATTCCTGTTGATCCAACGGGACTAAAAGATTATCCAATTGGTTTTTGGAAAGTAGGGATAGGTTTAGATTATGGTTATACTTTTAACGGTGTTAGGTATGATGCCTTTTGTTATGATGATGATGAAATCGTAGTAGATTTTAAAGTTGCTCCTCCTATAGAACCAAGATCTTATGATTTATGTGCTAGAGAACCTTGGCCAATTATCAATCTAGATTCGATGACTAATAAACACAATGCAGTTAGATTTCTTTGGGACTATCTTCGTCCTGGTGCTCCTGTTCCCGATAATAACGATGGAACAAGTGATTCTCCGGATTGGATAAGAACAGGGGGGGAGTCAAATACAAACGTTAAAAATGATAAATTAGATGTTGCTTCTGTAGGTTTTGGTGTTGGTAATACATTTTACATACGTTCACAAGTAGAATTTCCTAACGGCTGCATTGATGAAACAATTTTTACAGTTAGAAAAACAGAAGTTAAAGTTGATATTGGTCCTGGAAGAAAAGACACGATTATTTGTCCGGGAGACCAATATTTACTTAGCAATAGCTTTGAATATTTACTTCCAGATAGTATGGATTATGAGTGGTTTATAGATGATCAATTAATTCCTGAAGCAGATTCTTTCTCGATGATGATTACTAGAAGAGGAATGTATAAATTGAAAGTAACTAAGAACACAGAAACTACTACTTGTTTCGGAGAAGACTCAATTTTTGTAAATGTTGCTGATTCACTTGGAATACCAGAGCCAGTTTGCTCTCAAGTAACTTGGAAGAATAACAATGTAGAACAAATATTTTATACACCTCCATTGTTTGGGGCAGAAGATTTTCAGGTTAGAGAAATTGATTCTTTAGACAATGTTGGTCCTTGGAAGAAAACTACTAATGCATTAGAGCACACTACTGTTGGAGCTCAAATTCGAATTGAAATTAGAGGAGTTAACACAGAAGTTGATGAAGAGTCTGATTGTCGTTATGGACCTATAGCTTTAGCTGATGCATGTAATGTTATAGTTAAGCCTGTCAATATTTTTACACCTAATAATGATGGAATTAATGATCTATTAAGATTTGATTTATTAGAAGTGTATCCGGGAAGTTTACTCCAAATTTATAATCGCTGGGGTAAGTTAATCTATGAAAATGAGAACTATAGGAATGATTGGGATGGAGAAGATTATCCTGATGGTACTTATTTTTATGTCTTAGATGTTAATGATGAGTCTCAAGGAATTCTTAAAGGAACAGTGACCATAATTAGATAAAATAAAGTACAAATTCTTTAATTTTGTCGGAGGTCTTTCATCTATGAAAGGCCTCTGGTTTTTTTAATAATTAGCTAAAATTATTGCATTGAGAGTTATAGAACGTTTAATCAATACCAAACAAACTTTATTTTCTTTTGAAATTCTTCCTCCTTTAAAGGGCAGAAGTATTCAATCTATTTATGATGGGATAGATCCGTTATTGGAGGTAAAACCCGCATTTGTAAATGTAACTTATCATCGAGAAGAGTTTATTTACAAGAAAAGAGAAAAAGGGTTTTTAGAGAAAATAGCAATAAAAAAGCGACCTGGTACTGTTGGGATTTGTGCAGCTATTATGAATAAATATGATATTGAAGCAATTCCTCACCTTATTTGTGGGGGTTTTACAAAAGAAGAAACTGAAAATGCTCTAATTGATTTACATTTTCTTGGAATCGATAATGTACTAGCTTTACGAGGTGATCCAATTAAAACGGAGTCGCATTTTATTCCTGAAATTGGGGGTAACGAATATGCAGTAGATTTAGTTCGACAAATTGTGGATTTAAATAAAGGAAATTACATCGACGAGAATATTGAGAATGCCACTCCTACCAATTTCTCAATTGGAGTTGCAGGCTATCCAGAAAAACATTTCGAGTCACCAAACATGAAAGCAGATATTCGAAGGCTTAAAGAAAAAATTGATGCTGGAGCGCATTATGTTGTGACACAATTATTCTTTGACAATGCAAAATTTTTTCAATTTGTTGATGCTTGTAGAGCTGAAGGGATTAAAGTTCCTATCATACCGGGAATTAAGCCAATTGAATCAATGAGACACACTACCTTTCTACCAAAATTCTTTAACATTGATTTGCCTTCTGATTTAACTGACGAATTAGAAAAATGTAAAACGGATGATCAGATAAAAGAAGTTGGAACTGAGTGGGCTATTCAGCAGTCTAAAGAATTAATTGAGAGTGGTGTTCCTTGCTTACACTATTATACCATGGGAAAATCTAAAACCGTTAGCAAAATCGCGAAAGCTGTTTTTTAGCTAGTTTTTTAATGTTTGCATTCTTTGAATGTATTTTCCAATAATATCAAATTCAATATTTACCTGATTTCCAATTTTTAATTCTTTTAAGTTGGTATGCTCGTAAGTATATGGGATTATAGTCACACTAAATTTATCATCCTTGATATCAAATAAGGTTAGACTAATCCCATTGATACAAATCGATCCTTTTTCAACAGTTAATGGGCTTGGATTTTTAAGTTGAAAAGTAAATAACCAGCTACCTTTTTCCTCTTTTAAAGAATCTAAAATAGCTGTTTCGTCAACATGTCCTTGAACTATGTGTCCGTCTAGTCGGCCGTTCATTTGCATACATCGCTCTAGATTTACAAGGCTGCCATTTTGCAAAGTAGCTAAGTTGCTTTTATTCAAAGTTTCTTTAACTGCAACAACTTCATAAGTATTGCTATTTATTTTTTCAACTGTCAAACATACACCATTATGGGATAGGCTTTGATCAACTTTTAATTCAGTATATAAAGATGACGCAATTTCAAATCGAAGATTAGTACCTTCTGGAGTAATTTTTTTTACTTCTCCAAGCTTTTCAATAATACCTGTAAACATTAATGGTTAATTTTTAATATGTTGTTTTGAATCGATGATAGTCAGTGTGCTTTTTATGATTCGTGGCTCAGGTGTTAAGTCTAGATTTTTTTCATACACAAAGCAAACATAAAAATAAACTCCATCATTAACAGGTTCGTCGCTATTTTTATTGACACCATTCCACTCTATTGCAGGATTCTTAGTTTTAAAAACTTCTTCCCCCCAACGATTGAAAATAACTAAATCGATAGAATCTATATCTCTGTAAGGTTGAATTGGGATAAATAAGTCGTTAAAACCATCACCGTTTGGAGTGAATACGTTCGGTAATTCATAAATGGGACAAAAGTCAATACAGATTTTATTGCTAAAAATACTTTCATTCCCCGCAGAATCGGTTGCTGTAACAACATAACATCCAGCGGTTTCTCCTTTAGTAAAATCATTATATATTGTTTCAGTCGGAGAATTAGTTATTCCAATCAACTCCATTTCACTGTTTCTCTTTTTGGAGCGATAAATTGAATATGATGCTACGTCTTCAGAACATTCATTAAGTTGATTCACCCATTTAAGTATTAATTTTTCAAGTTCACAATTTGACTCAGCTTCAAGTATTGGTGGACAAGGTGGGATGTTATCTATTGGAATAGCACAATTGATTTGAGAAAGGTTAATAATTGGATTTGCTACAGAATTGAGCTGATACTCGCCCTCCGATTCAATGAAATAACAATATTCTAAGCCATTAACTACTGTAGTATCGTCATAATTTAAATTACTTGTAGTAGTAATTAAGTCAAAAGTCAAAGAAGTAGGGTTCTTTCGGTATATAGTATAAATTGTATTTTTCCAAGGAGTACTTGCTTGCCATTTAAGCTGAAGTAATTCATCAGTTTGGTTTATATTAAGGAAAATTGAAGATGCAATAGCTGATTGTCCGACAAATTGTCTACCATTTCCTAAACTGATTAATTTAATTCTATAAAAGTGTCTTTCTCTTAATGTGTTTAAATTTGTTACTAAGAAAATAGTATCATTCAAAGATGAAGTAGAATCAACAAAAAATTCTTGATTGACAGTTGGGAATGTTAAATTCTTATTACCGTTTTGAGCAGGGAAAGAAGAGATTAAATAGCGATATGGAGGAGGTAAGTTGATACTATCAAACGAGTCAGGAGGAGACCAACTTAAATTAATTTCACCTGTGTTTTCATCTGTTTTATTTACACTGATATTTGTAATAACCGGAACAATTTTTGGTACTTTACCACAAATTTCAACTGATGCTATACTTTCATCACCGTCTTCAAAGAAAGAAGTAATGAGGTAGCAATATGTTTGACCAGGGATGAGCCCAAGTCCATTATTATCATCTAGAAAGTTTGTAGTATTAGTGTTGATGATAGTAGTTATTTTTTCATAGCCAATTCCTTGAGGGACACCCGAATCACAACTATCTGAAATATATCCAGAGGAGTCTAATCGCCTGTAAAGGTAATATCCAATAGCATTTTGACAATTACCATTTGTCCATGACAGCTCAATGGAATTACCAATAGGACTAAGTGTGAAATTTTCAGGTGAAGGGGCAATAACTCGAATTCCAATGGTTTTAAAGTTAACTAGGTTGATAGAGCCTCTAATAATCCCATTATCTTCCGCTCGAAGACTAAGATTATACAAGTCTTTACGAACATCGGTACAGTTTGTATTCCATAAAAACGATGCATTTGTAGGATTACCAACTGGTCCTGTATTAAAATTTGTTCTATTGTTAATAGGGGGTTCTAAAACTTCTCCTGTGGCAGTTATTGTTACCCTGTCTGTTACATTTTGATCTGATCCTATTATCGGAATACTCAATGTTTTGCCAGCAATCACACAAGCTAGGTTTTGCGAAGAAATAATTGGAGGTTGATTATCGCAACCAGGAGTAACTCCTATTTGTAAATCCCTTAATACAGAGCTTATTAAAACATTGTTTCGATATTCTTTTATTAAAATAGCAACATTGTATAAACCAAGTTGATTTGGAACATCCCAAATTAAATCTCCGTTTAAAGGATTAACGGTTAAGCTATTTGATGCAGGGGGGAAAGTGTAGCCAGGAGCTAATTGGCCATCAACTCCTAAACTTGGAGCAAGTTCGTAAGCAAGTGAATCACCATCTAAATCAAAAGCTCCAGGATTGTATACGAAAGTAACACCAGCACAGGCATTGTCTATAGGGTCATTTCGAAGAAGAGGACTATTATTTGATTGATTTAAAAATGGACTAATTCTTAGAACCGTTTCAAGAACAAAAGGAACATTAACAGAATTGACAATATTATCTACACCTCCATTTCTATTTGGATCTTCTATTCTTAAACGATAAGAACCCGGTCCCGGGTAGGTATGTGTAGTTTTCCATATACGTTTTAAATTATTAGAGGACCTGGTTTCACTTAAAACTTGGATGGTATCTAATGGCGTATTGTCGCCTCTACTTAACCAAATTTCTTTTCTACTTATTGCAGGGCTTTCTGCATCTGCAAAAATAGTAATCGTGATTTCATAAGTTAAGCCTACAATATGTCGAAAAGTAATGTCGCCAGCCTTATTATGTGTTGCAAATAAGAATTGCTGGAGCAAGAATGAGAGAATGAAAGTAAGACTAAATTTCATCTTCATACACTTTAGACGCTAATAAGTGATAACTTGTTGCTCAATCTTTTCGGGTAATTCTCTGTACTCATATTCTTGAGTTCTAAGTTGTGGTTTAAAACCGGCTTCTCTAATCGCATCTTGTATCCCGTCGGCAGTGAATCTATGAGGCGCACCTGCAACAGAAACCACATTTTCTTCTATCATAATAGATCCCATATCATTTGCTCCAGAGTGAAGGCAAATTTGACCTACTTCTTTTCCAACTGTTAACCAACTTGCTTGAATATTCTCAATATTTGGCAACATTATTCTAGAAATTGCAATCATTCTGATGTATTCATCGGCTGAAACCTGATTAGTAATTCCTTTTACTCGGTTTAACAACGTGCCATCATCTTGAAATGGCCAAGGAATAAAAGCTAGAAATCCTTTAGATTCTTTAGGCTTTTCACTTTGAACTTCTCTCAGCCAAACTAAATGCTCAAAACGCTCTTCTAAGGTTTCAATGTGGCCAAACATCATTGTGGCAGAAGTGGTTATATTCAATTTATGTGCTGCCCTCATCACATCTAGCCATTCTTGCCCTGTGCATTTTCCCTTAGAAATTAAACGTCTAACTCGATCGTTTAGAATTTCTGCACCTGCTCCTGGCAAAGAGTCCATGCCTGATTTTTTTAATTTTTGTAAAACTTCTGTATGGCTCAGTCCTTCAATTTTGCATATGTGTGCAATTTCTGGTGGGCCTAAAGCGTGGAGTTTTAAATTTGGATAAAGAGATTTTAATTCACTAAATAAATCGCAGTAATAATTTAAGCCTAAATCAGGGTGATGACCACCTTGTAAGAGTAATTGCTCACCGCCGTAGCGCATCAACTCATCAATTTTTTCTTTATACTGTTCAATTGTTGTAATGTATGCTTCTTTATGGCCAGGAACTCTAAAGAAATTGCAAAACTTGCAATTTGCAATACAAACATTTGTAGTATTTGCGTTTCTGTCAATGATCCAAGTAACTACTTCCTTGCCTTTTTTGGCTATTTTAAGCTGGTTGGCAATATGAGCCAAATCTGCTGTAGCTGCATTTTCAAATAAGTACTGACCTTCTTCTGCGGAAAGAAACTCTCCGTTCAAAGCCCTCTTTAAAAGTTGTGTATTATTCATACTATTCTGTTAACTGCGCAAAACCCTTAAAATTGTGTTAGTTTTGTGGCATTAAAATTACGGATATTTGTGTGTAAGTGCTAGTGAAAACAGACTTATTCATTACTTGTTCAAACAATGAATTTTGAGATTATGACAAAGAGAAGTTCTTCAAAAATTAGAATTGGAATCACCGTAGGAGATCTTAACGGAATTGGTCCAGAGTTAGTCTTAAAATTGTTTTCTGACAATCGAATTTGTGAGCTTTGCCAGCCTGTTGCTCTTGGTTCTAAGCAATTGTTTCAATCACTTGCTAAAACATTTCATTTCAACGATTTGAATATAAGTTATGTAAATTCTATTGAAGATGTGAAAGGTAAATCTCCAAGTGTTTTACAAGTTTGGGATGAAGCAGTTGAGGTAGAATTTGGCAAAGAAAGCTATGAAGCTGGATCATATGCTTTGAAATCTTTAGAAGCAGCGATAGAATTATTGAAATCTGAAAGCATTGATGCCATTGTTACTGCTCCAATTAATAAAAAGACCATTCAGTCAGATAATTTTACTTTTCCTGGACATACCGAATACCTACAATCAATAGACAAAGTTGATCAATCATTGATGTTAATGATCAGCGAGTATGCCAAAATTGGTGTAGTTACAGGTCATATTCCACTTTCAGATGTAAAAGCAAAGCTTACTACAGAATCTATTCTCAGCAAGTTAAGTTTGTTTAACAGAAGTTTGAAAGAAGATTTTGGTATTCGAAAACCAAAAATTGCTTTGTTGGGTTTAAATCCACATGCAGGCGATCAAGGCTTATTGGGAAAAGAAGAGCAGGACATTATTCTACCTGCCATACAGCAAGCAAAAACAATAGATATTTTAGCTTTCGGGCCATATCCAGCTGATGGATTTTTTGCATCAGCTGCTTACAAAAACTTTGATGGTATTTTAGCAATGTATCACGATCAAGGCTTGATTCCTGCAAAAATGCTTTCATTTAGAAGTGGAGTGAACTTTACAGCTGGTTTATCATTTGTAAGAACTTCACCCGATCATGGGACTGCTTTTGATATTGCTGGAAAGGGAATTGCTGATGAATCTTCTCTTCGATCAGCTCTATATCAGGCAATTGAAATTGTGAAGACTCGAAGCGAATGGAAAGAATTGCATGAAGATGTTTTGCAAATAAATAAAAGCAGAAGTTAAGTCGTTTTGATTCGATTATTTTTTTAAATTTGCACCCCTCTTTTTACCTTAGCTATGGGAAATAATCAATCTTTGATAATACCGTTTGTTGGATTAAAAGAGGGTTTGCATCAGTATAGTTTTGAACTAGATGCGTCGTTCTTCAGTCAATTTGAATTTTCTATCATTAAAGATGGATTATTTCAAGTGAAACTTGACTTTTTAAAAAAAAGCAATCTTTTTGAATTGAAGTTTGATATAAATGGAGAGATTTATACATCGTGTGATCGATGTTTACTTTCTATAGTGTTGCCTGCTAGTTCAGAAGAGGAGTTGATTGTTAAGTTTGGAGAAACACAGTTTCAAGAAACGGATGAAATATTGGTTATACCTCACGGAGAGTATGAATTAGACTTGAATGAAATTCTTTATGAGTTTATCAATTTGCTAATGCCAATTAAAGTAAAGCACAGTAAAATAGAAGATTGCGATCAAGAAGTAATAAAAAAGCTAAAGAAATTGTCTAAAAAAGACGAAAATCAAGAAGTTGATCCCCGTTGGGCAGTACTTTCTAAATTTAAAGATAAATAAGGTTAAATATAATACATCATGGCACATCCTAAAAGGAAAATATCCAAAACCAGAAGAGATAAAAGAAGAACACATTACAAAGCAACTGTTCCAACAATTGCTACTTGTTCTACAACCGGTATGCCTCACCTTTTTCACAGAGCGCATTGGTACGAAGGTAAACTTTACTACAAAGGAAAAGTAGTAATGGAAAAAGAACAAGCCTAAAAAATTAAATTCTTTTTAGAGGTGGTATATTAAATATGCCACCTCTTTGTGCATTTAATAAACTAGTTCAAAGCCTTATCACAAAATTTGAGATGTCTTAAGAATTAGGGCTATATTCGCTTTTTCAAATAAATTTTGATTAGAGTAATACCTAAAAAATGACAAAAATTAGAGCAGCAATTACCGCAGTTGGGGGATATGTACCAGAATATCGATTAACAAATAAGGTTTTAGAAACCTTAGTTGATACAAATGACGAGTGGATCATGTCGCGAACAGGAATTAAAGAACGCAGAATTCTAAAAGGTGAGGGACTTGGAACTTCAGACATGGCCGTTGAAGCCGTAAATCAATTATTAGAAAAAAGAGGAATTAAGGCAGAGGAGATTGATTTATTAATCTGTGCGACAGTCACTCCTGATATGACTTTTCCAGCGACTGCTAACATTATCACGGATAAAATCGGAGCAAAAAATGCTTATGGCTTTGATTTGATGGCTGCTTGCTCAGGATTTTTATATGCTTTAACAACTGCATCAAAATTCATAGAATCTGGAGCGCATAAAAAAATTGTTGTTGTTGGTGCTGATAAAATGTCTTCAATTATAGATTACGAAGATCGAACAACATGCATTATTTTTGGAGATGGATGTGGAGCAGTATTGTTGGAGCCAAGTGAAGAAGGAAATGGAATTATTGACACCATTATGAAAAGCGATGGATCTGGAAGAGTTCACCTTCACCAAAAAGCTGGCGGTTCAGTAAAGCCACCAACACATGCAACGGTTGATGCAAAAGAACATTACGTTTATCAAGAGGGTCAGGCAGTATTTAAATTTGCTGTGACCAATATGGCAGAAGTGTCAGCAGAAATAATGGAACGAAATAATTTAGTGAGTGATGACATAAATTATTTAGTTCCACACCAAGCAAATAAACGAATTATTGATGCTACAGCTAAAAGAATGGGTGTTGGTGAGGATAAAGTTATGTTGAATATTGAGCGTTATGGAAATACGACTAATGGCACAATTCCTTTGTGTCTTTGGGAGTGGGAAAAAAAACTAAAAAAAGGAGATAACCTCATTCTTTCCGCTTTTGGTGGAGGATTTACTTGGGGGTCTATATATTTGAAGTGGGCTTACGATAACTAATTATTGAAATCTACTATTTAATTTTTATCTTTATACTTTAAACCTAAAGCAGCATATAATATGAAAATAAGTGATATTCAGGAACTGATAAAATTCGTTTCTAAATCTGGAGTCAGTGAAGTTGAAATCGAAGACAAGGATTTTAAAATTAATATCAAAACACCTCCATACAAAAGAGGGAAAGCAGAAGGCTATTCAGGTCAAGAACCAACACAAGTTGTAACTCAAATGATGCCGGCTCAAATGCCTGTTCAGCAAGCGATGCCTTTTTCTGCACCTGCACCAACAGCAAATCAAGCGGCTGAAGCAGCTAAAAAAGTTGAAGAAGAGGCTCAAGCAAATTACATCGAGGTAAAATCTCCTATGATTGGAACTTTTTACAGAAAACCAACACCTGACAAACCTGAATTTGTAAAAGTTGGAGACATAATTAAAAAAGGCGATGTTGTTTGTGTAATAGAAGCCATGAAGTTATTCAATGAAATAGAGAGCGAAGTGAGTGGGAAAATTGTAAAAGTGTTGGCAGAAGATTCATGCCCTGTTGAATACGATCAAGTTTTATTTTTGGTAGAGCCAACTGCATAATTTTCTATTTCTTTTTCACTCAAAAAAAATATTATGTTTAAAAAAGTATTAATTGCCAATAGAGGTGAGATAGCTTTGCGGGTGATACGCACTTGTAAAGAAATGGGAATAAAAACAGTTGCTGTTTATTCTACGGCAGATGCAGATAGCCTTCATGTTCGTTTTGCAGATGAAGCTGTTTGTATTGGACCTCCGGCGAGTAGTGAATCATATTTAAAAATTTCCAGCATCATGTCAGCTGCTGAGATTACCAATGCTGATGCAATTCACCCTGGCTATGGGTTTTTGTCTGAAAACGCAAAATTTTCAAAAATTTGTGATGAGCATGGCATCAAATTTATTGGTGCATCACCTGATATGATTGATGGAATGGGAGATAAGTCCTCTGCTAAATCAACAATGATTAAAGCAGGAGTTCCAACAGTTCCCGGTTCAGAAGGACTTTTAAAAGATCTTACTCACGCTAAAAAATCAGCTAAAGAAGTTGGTTATCCTGTAATGATGAAAGCTACTGCTGGAGGTGGTGGGAAAGGAATGCGGATTATAAAATCTGAAGACCAATTAGAAGCTGCATGGGAAAGTGCAAGAAAGGAAGCAGCTGCTGCCTTCGGAAATGATGGCATGTACATGGAAAAATTCATTGAAGAGCCTCGTCACATTGAGATTCAGATTGCAGGAGATCAGTTTGGAAATTACTGTCACCTTTCAGAACGTGATTGTTCTATTCAGAGAAGGCACCAAAAGTTGGTTGAAGAAACACCTTCTCCTTTCATGACTGATGAATTGAGAGATGCCATGGGAAAAGCCGCTATTAAAGCTGCAGAAGCTGTAAAGTATGAAGGAGTTGGAACGGTAGAGTTTTTAGTAGATAAAAACCGAAATTTTTATTTCATGGAAATGAATACCCGAATACAAGTTGAGCATACCATTACAGAAGAAGTAATAAACTTTGACTTGATTAAAGAGCAAATTAAAATTGCAGCGGGCTATAAAATTTCAGGAAAGAATTATTATCCACAAATGCACGCCATTCAATGTAGGATAAATGCAGAAGATCCATTTAATGATTTTAGACCGAGTCCAGGAGCAATCACTACGTATCATTCTCCCGGAGGACACGGAGTTCGAGTTGATACCCATGCTTATGCAGGCTACGTAATTCCTCCTTATTATGATTCGATGATTGCAAAATTGATTACGGTTGCTCAAACACGTGAAGAAGCCATTAAAAAGATGGATCGGGCATTAAGTGAGTACGTGATCGAAGGAATTAAAACAACTATTCCTTTTCACCAGCAGCTAATGCAAGATGAAACTTTTAAGGAAGGAAATTGCACGACTAAATTCATGGACACTTTTAAATTTTCAGCTCCAGAAGAAGATTAGAGATTAGTAAAATAATAGAGCTTAACAGCATAAAAAAAGCCTGCTTGAAATTTCAAGCAGGCTTTTTTTGTAATACCTTTTCTTTTTATTTAAGATTGAACTTAACAGGAACGGTGTATTGAACACGAACCGGCTTTCCTCTTTGTTTTCCAGGTTTCATTTTAGGAATCATTTTAATAACTCGTTCTGCTTCGTTATCTAATGCTTTTCCACCTGAAACACCTCTAAGAACTTCAACGTTTTTAACCTCACCTTTTTCGTCAATTAAGTAACGCATGTAAACAGTTCCACTTATTCCTGCATCTCTAGCCATTGCAGGATATTTGGTGTTTTCTGCTATGAAACGGTAGATTTCATTATCAGTACACTGCTTAATTTCTTCTTTAGAACCTTTATTTTCACAACCAGGAAAAATAGGCATGTCCTCAACAATAGTAAAGATTTCAGGCTCGTCAAATACTTCAGCGGGTTGCTCAAAAATTTCTGTATTCATATCGGCTTCAGAATCTGCTATCTCGATTTCTTCTTCAATCTCCGTATCATCTTCCACAATCTCAATAATTTCTTGTGGTGGTGGAGGAGGTGGTGGAGGAGGCGGTTGATTCTGTTCGGTAATAGGAATCATTTCATCTTCCATATTATCAATAGTCAACACACCTAAAGAGCTAGCTGTTTTTTCATAAGTTTTCCACTCAAATGCAGCAAGTACAACAGCTAAAACTACTGTCAATCCTATTAAAAAGTATAAACCGCGCTTATTTTCGAGTTCTGCTTTTGGATTCTTTTTTGGTTCCATAATTAGTGTATTTATAGAAAGCTAAGGTAATAATATTTATATACTTTTTCCAGTTCCTAATTTAACCGAATAGTTAAGTTTTTATTTTGTGTTGCATTAAAAAAATTCCACTTCCTAGACCTGCTAAATTGGAAAGAAAATCTAACCAATTGCCATGTCTGTTGTCAATAAAGAAGTGTTGAACTAATTCTGTTATAGCTGCCAAGAAAATTGAAAACACCACTACATTTAAAATTGTGAGTCGTTTACGTTTAACTTGGATAATCGCGAGAAGAGCCAAAACAAAAAACATCCCAAAGTGAGCTACTTTATCAATTCCGGGGATATCATACTTTGCAGCTTGATCGAATGAACTAAAACTCAAGCCCAATATAATACACACCCAAATGATCAAAGGTAACCACCCAAGATACTTCAATCTAAGCGATTTCGGATTGATATGCTTCAGCAGAAAGTAAAGCATCTACTTCTGTTACGTCAGCAACTTTTATCTTAATCAACCAACCTTCGCCATAAGGGTCATCATTTACAGATTCTGGAGTAGATTCAATTTTAGCATTTACTTCAACCACTTCACCATTCACTGGCATAAACAAATCTGAAACAGTTTTAACAGCTTCAACAGTGCCAAAGACAGCTCCTTTCTCAAGTGTATCTCCTTCGGTTTCAATCTCTACATAAACAACATCGCCTAGTTCTCCTTGGGCAAAATCAGTTATTCCTATAGTGGCAATATCGCCATCTAATTTAATCCATTCGTGATCAGAGGTGTATTTTAAATTCGCTGGAACGTTCATATCATTATAGTTTTTTAATGCGATAAAATTATTCAATCTGAATGGACAAAACTACTGTGCGAGCGAAAATCTTATTCTAAATCCTGTTGTTGTATTTGCAGTTGGAAAGGAAGAGGATATTCTAGGTGTGTTTGCAACTCTGTCATAGTAAAAACTAAAATTCAATTTTCTACTAAAGCGATAATCAGCAGTGAATTTGATAGAGAAAATTCGCTGTCCTGCAGTTAATTCATTTCTATTTTCAACTATACGTCTAATAATTGTTTGGTTATCTCGGAGCGAAATATCTGCACGCAAATCTAAATCACTGGATTTTTGAACATTGTTAATTCTAAAAGGCAAAACGAAATCTGCAATTCGATAACCAAGTCCAATTATGTATTCTAGGCCTAGTATTTCTGTAATCTGATTATTGGCAAAAGCAAGTGAAATGTTTCGATCTCTTCTAAATTCAACCCGAGTGATTAAGCTATTATTCCAAGTCATGTCAATGTTTAGAAGCGGACTAAAACTTTCTGAAATACTTACATTAGAAAGTTGTCGTTCAGTTATAAAGTTATTGTTGTTGTCACGAACATTCGGATCACCATTATTTTCATCTACTCCAAAAACTTGATTTCTTGTATATGAACCTACACTAAAAGTTGAACGATAGGCGTGTCCCAACGTAATGCTTTTGAAGTATTTTTTAAAGAAGGGTAATTTTGAAAGTCCATCATACGTAATGTTCCAGTTGGGTTTAGGAATTAACTTTGTGAAATTCGCAATAGAAAAGCGGCTTGCCTCTTCACCTGAATAGGCAGAAAGAAAGGAATAAAGCAAAACTTGTTGTGAAGTACTTCCAAATCCATCGGCATATTCGCCACCAAGTGAATCTTGAGCAAATCCTCTTGAGTTGACATTTGTTTCTTGTAACCTTCTTGAAATGATTGCTCTATTTTCTCTAAACGTAGTAAAGGTTTCATTTTCAAAATTTTTCTCATCGATGTCTTTAAAGGTAGTATTAAAGCTTAAGAATGACATGCTAAAATTTCCACTAACAATAGGAGGAGCATCAAAATTATACCCAATAAATTCTCCCGTTAAGGAATCAATGTCGTCATCAAAAAAGAAAAAACGACTAACATTTTCACTTACTGATTTATTTGCTGTTAATTGAATCCGAAGTCCGTCTATTGGGCGAATGGTTGCTCTTATGCTATAGTTCTTACTATAGGTTTTTTGAAAATCCCCACTAACAAATATTCCGTCAACCAGCCATTCATTATCTCTTGCCCTATTTAAAAAAGTTTCTCCTTCTTCTTGAATTCCTGAAACAAAGTCAATACCTGGAGCATTGAAGTTATTTGACATTCCCAACAATTCAGAGTTTTGATTATAGTTTGGTAAAATGGTGCCTTGTGTTTCTGAGTAATTTGCAGAAATAGTTTTAACACTCATAATCGACCAGATTACATTGTCCATTAAGTAACGCTTCACAAAGAATTTTTTCTGTTTTGTAGTATCTGGCTCCTTTTCTTCTTCCCTCTTATTTGTTAGTTTTTCATCAACCTTTTTAGCTTGCGCTGTATTTTTAGTAGATTCTTTTTTAGGATCACGGTTAGTTTCTTCTACTTCGTTTTCAGAAGCTTCACCAGTTTTCTTTTTCTCCTCTTTCTTTTTTCTTTTCTCTTCTTTTTTCTTTTCTTTTCTCTCTTTTTTCTTCTTTTTATCAATATCCTCCTTATAGGTATAGCGGTTATCAATGTTTGGGTTTTTTAGGTCTTGGACATATTGAAACTTATTGTAAAGCATATCCATATTAACAGTTCCTTGTAGACTAAGTGTTGCTGAATTTTGAATCCTACTTCCTAAAGAAACACTGTCTCTTGGATTTCCTATAACATCCCATGAATAGGTTGCAGAGTAGCGTGAACTTGCATTAATAAAGTCCAAAACAGGAATTTTATTTAAGGGTAAATTATAACTAAAATCAAAATTGTGGTTATAATTGGTGTTATCACCAAAGCGACTAATGTTGTTCCAAATTTCATTGTTGAATTCTCCAAAAAAAGTATCGTCATCGGGATTGATTTGTCCTTGTGGTTCATTAATTAAAGAGCGATTATTGGCACTAAAGTTAAAAGTTAAGGATTTTGTAAAACGATGACGCAATGAATACATCCTTGACCAGTTAAATGATTTTTGGTGGAACGGTGGTGACTCAAATACAAATCCACCACCTATTCCAGAAGTAATATTTCTTGCTTGCCTTTCATGATACGTTCTATCAAATGAATTTTGAATACTAACTTGCGATGGGACAAAGTTGAAGTTGATGTCTTGGATTAACTGAAATGCTTTGTTGGCTTGAAAAAACTGAACTTTTTTGAATGGTTCTACGCTCTTTTCTTTCCCAGTAAAGTTGTAATTGATTGCACCTCTATAAGTTTTTAAACGATCTGTTTTTATATTAATACTTCTATTAAATATTTCTGAATAGGCATACGTAAATGAAAAATTTTCAACATCATAAAAGTTTTGTTTGGTTTTATTAGGTCCAGGCAGCTTTCTTACGTTAGTAAAGTTAATACTTCTTCTTAGTGTATAGTCATCTGTAATTTTTCTGATACTGTCTTTATATTCAGTTGTGAGTTCATTAGAACTCAGAAGTTCTTGAAGTTCAATATCTGGGTCTAGGGGGTTAAATTGAGGGCGAATAACACTTTCAGAAACGGAATAATACATCGGTATACTGACGTTAGCTCCTTCAGGTAGAAGTTTTGCAAGATCTAAACTTGCTGCTAAATCATATTGTTGTCTGGTTTCTCTTTGCCTTTCATTTAATTTTTGTTCTAGACTTCCCCATCCAGGCGTACTATACGTACCCGATAAATTAACACTCCCTAAATCTGCTATTTGAGCCGTCATTCGAGCTGTAGCGGCCCATCCTCCTTTGTTGTTAAAGTCAGAAAGTCGCAATTCATTGACCCACACTTCCGCGCATTTAGGTTGACCGTCATCATTGAGATTTCCCGGTCCGGCTTTTGGGTTTTTTACACCAATCATAATGACACGAATTTCTCCTAAATTCGGGTTTCCTTTTACCCGAATAATGTTTTTTCCATCTTGCGCTTCAAATGTTCTGGTAATAGAAACACCGTTTCCAGGTGTTATGCTCAGTCGGTTTCTATTTTGCTTTACATTAACTAATCTGTCAAAAGGCAGGTCAATTTCATTTGATTCAGGCCAAACTTGATCTGGCAAATTTTGCCCTGGAAAAGTAACTGCCAAAGGGACTTCATATTCATAATAGTTATTTTGAAAATCTGTTCCCAGTCGAATTACTACTGAAACATCATTGTCATTCAAAACACTACCATCATCACCTGCTTCAGCATGTGCAAACATTTTTAATTTGCCATATTGGCGAACATCAAGATTCATTGAGCGGAATGCAAACTTACTAAACCCGTCTTGTAAATCGCATACCTCAAGAGAAAGTGACTGCTCATTTAATTGTCTCAAATTGGTTGTTCCAAAATCAATTTCCCTGTCAATATCAGGAGGAATTGTATAGTTAATTGGAACCCTGTTTGCATTTTCTTCAAGGTTAACGGCACCAATATTAAAAACTGTTGATCCTGGTTCAAATCCGTGAGTATCTCCCGTAGAACCCTCTTCTCCTAAAAAGTTCCTCCACTCACCTCTAACGAATCCTAATCGAGCAAATCGAACAATTACTTGTTCGTTGAAGCCTTTCAAAAACATTCGCATAAATCGAATAGATTTAAAATCTCGAATTTCTCCTACTCTTTTTTCAGGTTGTCTGATTGGAATTTTAAATTGATACCAATTAACTTCCTTAAGCTCTCCATTGACTCTCTGAGAAGTTCTGATTACGTCTGTAATAAAATTATTTCCGACATTTTCAGGTTGGAGCATTTCAGGGCTAAGTTCAACGCGATATTGGTAATAACTTTCAGTTCGGTCTAGGTTGAAGTTTTGGTTGATATCTTCAACATCAGGGATTGTAGTAGCAGCTGTTGGGTAGGGTTCAGGAGATTGTTCCCCTGTTGGAGAATTTCCTTCATGACCATTAAATCTTTTGTAGCGTTCTAAAATTGAAAGTTCTTGTTGATCGTAATCACTTCCTCTGTAATAGTGGTAATCGTCATTGGATGGATCGTCAATAAAATTAGGTAATACAGATGGGTCTAATATAGCACTTAGAGTATCTAAATAATTTGAAAAAAATTCTTCCTCTCTATCTGAGTCTATTCCGTCTAGTCCAACATCTTGAAAGGCTCTTACTGCGGGATCATTATTGAAAGCATTTACAACAGATTGAGTAGTTGATACTCTACCCCAAGCAGTAGTTTCAGTATTTAAATCTGAATCGTCAATAGGTAAGCCATTTTCAAAACTTTTTCTTGAATCTTTTAGAATGTCTTCAGAAATTGATCCAATATTAAAATAGAGATTTCCTCCATCATGATTAGGATTCCCATCTTGTTCGTTAAAGGGATCCATGATCCAAAATTGAATAAATTCAACATTGGATGCTTCAAAGTCACTAGAAAGTATCTCACGCATAATCCCACCCCATCTTGATTGAGGATTGCTTAAGGACCCATCTCTATTTAATCCCGAAGAAAATCCACTGCCTACAGTTTCGTAGTTATAGGGTCCTCTTTCATTTGGATAAAATGCTAAATCTAATGTAGGTAAGTTATTAATTAAGCCAGGCTCAGGATCTTTATTTGGGAAAACTTCTGTTTCAATTATTTCTCTAGAGAAGTTGTTTGACTGACTAGGAGAATTTCGAATGTGATTAGGGGTTCGCGCATCATTTCTAAAAAATAACGGATCAATGGTATACCAAGCTAAATTTGCTCTATTGAAACCATAGGCTAAATTATTGTTGAGGTTTCCCTCTGGAAATAAATCTTCTTGCCCTTGTGGAGTACTTGCTAACTTCCATGCGAATGCAGACCGAACATCAAATATGGTTTGACTACCCTCAAAATCATCAATGTAAGCAATTCCTTCCTTAGTAATTGCTCTTGAGTTTCCAGGGAAAAGTTTTGCTGCTTCAGCAGTTACAGTTACTGTTGACTTTGCATTGGAGCTGTAAAAGGGCAAAAAATTGGCAAGTTGAGTAATGATAGGAGCTTCTTTTCTTAAGGAGCCATCTATTCCAGCAATGGTATTAGAAATAGGCTCATCACCAATATTAATTTTCCGAGTAAGTGGGCGCTCTGTTAAATTTAATATCGTTCCACCAACATTTATATCTTCAGAGACTCTGTAATCAAAACGTGAGCCCATGAGCGTTTTAGTCTGAATGTTGAATAGTGAGTTACTACCTAAAGTAACTTTTATTGGTTGGCCAGATGCCAGTACACCTTCGTTGAGAATCTTAACACGCCCTAGATTATAATCAACAGTATAATCAGTGTTTTCGACAAGTTGTGCACCACCTGCTGTCACGTTAACTGAACCTTCTGGAATATTAAAAGAGTTGAGCGATATTTCCGAACTTGAAGTTGATTCATAACGGCCCTTAAATGAAAACCGATTTCGATCAACATCCTGAACAGCAAGCGCTTGAGTAGTGGTGTATAAGGAATCAAACGCGTATTTATTGGCTATGCTTTGATCGGCAAACTGACTTCTAAGATAGCTTCCAAATGGTTCAAGCACAGGAAAATAAATTTTACCATTTTGAGGGTTGATGGTCAAGTTTGGAATAAAATCAAAAACTCCATCTGGTTGAGGATCGTTTACTACACTAATTCTATCAAGACCTAAAACGCTAATTAAGGGAGTGTTGGCTTTGTTTCCTTCAGGAAAATAGGGAATTTCTACGCCTGTTTCACCATTTAAATACCAAATTTGAAATTCAAAATTATTTGGACCAATGTTAAATGCATCTAGAGAATAAACATTTTTCATCATCAAATCCCAGCTAGGAAGACTTGGGTTGATAATTGTTCCCTTAAGTAATTTGAGGTACAATGCTTGCTGACCATCAACTCCATCAACGGATAAATCACCAACCTGATAAACTTGACCATTGTATGTATACCGATAAGCAACTGCCAAAACATCTTGAGGATTTAGCGTTCTATTTAGCGAAATATATCCTAGTTGTGGATTAAGCGTATACTCGTTTGGAGAAAGTAAAATGGCATTTTCAAGTCTTTCATAATCGCTGCCACTTTCTAAACCTTGGCTCTGCAATACTTGGTCAGAATTATTAAAATTTCTAATTTGCTGCGCATTTGGAAATCCTCCTGTTAGGTTTGCATAAAGGTTGTTGGAACCATTGTCTGCAACTCTTGCACCTGCATTTACTTGAACTGCATTTGTATTGTAAACCCGACGATCATTTCCTAAGTCAATAAACCCTAAAACATTTCTTGTATTATTGAAAGCAGCCTGAGTATTGGTAATGTATACTTCAACTGCTGTAATGTTTATTCTAGATGTAATTCGTGGAGGACTAGATAAGTTTTTCTCATACTCTTCTCTAAATAAGTGAGATAAGAAAAAGTGACGGTTTTCTTCATATTGGGCTGCTGATTTCTCAAATTCTTGAACCTGAGCTCCTCCACTTACATTGATTTCCTTTTTCTCTCCTTTTTCTTGAGAAAAAACAGTAGTAACCCTTAATCGGCCAAACTGAAGTTCTGTCTTCACTCCAAAAAGTGTTTGACTACCCGTTATTAAACTACTTTGCAGTGGAAGTGCAACGTTTCCAGCTTCAATTTTTTGAATAATTTCATCTTCATAACCGGTATATTCCAACTTGGTCTGATTTTCAAAATCAAAAGTAGCTTCAGTGTTGTAGTTGGTTTGAATTCTCATTTTCTCTCCAATATTTCCAATCACGTTCAACTGAATTTTTTGATTAAAGTCAAAAACAGTCGTTTTTCTTTGTCTTTCAGGAAGAATAGGGTTCTCTCTTTTAGAAGTATTTATTCCAAAGGATAATTCTGCAGATCCTTGAGGTCGGATATCGATGACATTTCCCCCAAAAATTCGGTCGAATAATTCTCCTTTTACATTAATTTGAGGTCGAAATCCTTCTGTTTCATTTAGTGTTTGAGCATTTCCTTTTTGATTCCAAAAGTCTTTTTGACTTTTTTCCATGTCATACTCCAAGTATTCATCCAGAGTCATATAAGTCGGGTTTCGAAAATCTCGTTCACCCATTTTTTGACGGTAGTTATACTGTCCGGTTTCGGGATCGTACTCAAATTCTTTTTTCACATTGGAAGGATCAGATAAAAAAAGCGGACTTTCTTTTTCGTTCAAACCTTCATTGCTTTTATCTTGAAAGGGATAAATCAACTCAATGTCGTTAGAATCTTTTTCGGTTGAATCGGGTATGGCATATAAAAGACCGAAGCTACCTTTTTCAGGTAGCTCGATAGGGCTAAATCCGGAGAGAGAACTGACAAAAATCGTCGTCAAACCCACTGAAAAGCCAAGTTTGCCTAAGTTGTTTAATTTTAACTTCAACCTGTCTTTTGATTTCTATAAGTTCTTTAAGGCATATTTAATTACGTCTTCCACTTGGTAATCGCTATTTTCTTTTAGGACTTTTTGAACTAACTTTTCTGCTTGATTCTTAACAAAACCTAAATTTACCAGTGCCGATAACGCTTCATTTCTTATAGTATTGTCTATTGTTGAAGAAAAATCTGAATGAATATTTTCTTTGCTTACTTTATCTTTTAATTCTAGAATAATTCGCTGAGCCGATTTTGGACCAATACCTTTTACATTTTTAAACCAGGCTGCATCTCCACTTAATATAGCATCGTGGATTTCATTGGCTTCTGCTGAAGATAAAACCAAAATAGCTGTAGCTGGACCAATGCCTGAAACACTCACTAAAAGTTGGAACAAGCGCTTTTCTACAGAGTTGATAAAACCATACAGAAGCTGGGCATCTTCTCTCACAATCATCTCAGTGAGTAGTTTGCAATTTTCATTTGAACCTATTTGAGAATAGGTATTTAAAGAAATATGCACTAAATATCCAACTCCGTTGCACTCAAGCACAACATGAGTGGGAGATTTCTCAACTAATTTTCCATTTAGATGTGCTATCATTATACGCGTTTTCTAGTTTGGGCATCAGCTGCCGCAATGGTTACCATGTTTACAATTTCTCGGACACTACTGCCCAACTGAAGAATGTGAACCGGCTTTTTCAAGCCAAGCAAGATTGGGCCAATTGCTTCAATCTCTCCAATTTCTTGAACTAATTTATAAGCGATGTTCCCCGCCGAAAGGTTTGGGAAAATTAGAACATTCACTTTTTTGTTAACGAGCTTAGAGAAAGGAAAATTCTCTCTCATCGCTTCTTTGTTTAATGCAAAATTTGCTTGTAATTCACCATCAACAATAAGTTCAGGGTGAGTCTGATGAAGAATTTTAACTGCATCAGCCACTTTTTTCGATTCATCAAATTCGGTTGAACCAAAATTGGCAAAAGAGAGCATGGCTATTCTGGGTTTCACTTTCAATCGCTCAACGGATTTAGCCGTTAAAATCGCTATATCTGCCAAATCTTGTGCGCTTGGATTCACATTTATGGTGGTATCAGCAAAGAATATTGGACCTGTTTTGGTGATTAAAATATACATCCCAACTATTCGGTTGACTCCTTTCTGAGTTCCAATAATCTGAAGCGCGGGACGAATGGTTTCTGGATAGTTTCTTGTAATTCCACTGATAAATGCATCGGCTTCTCCTTGTTCGAGCATCATAGCACCAAAATGATTTCTTTCCCTCATTTTTTGCCTTGCCTCAAAAGCCGTTAATCCTCTGCGTTGTCTTTTCTTAAAGAATACATCTCCATATTCATAGCGCTTTTCTCTTAGTGCTGCATCTTTTGGATCAATAATTTCAACTCCTTCTAATTCCAATTTATTCTCTTGGATCAAAGCATTAATTTTTGCCTTATTTCCTAGTAAAATTGGTATCGCAATACTTTCATCTTTAACTATTTGCGCTGCTTTTAAAACCTTGTAGTTATCCGCTTCACTGAAAACCACTTTTTGCAAGCGTCTTTTTGCGCGTTCAGTAATGTTTCGAACCAATTTATTGTCAAGTCCGAGTCGGTTGCTTAACTCTAATTTGTATTGTCCCCAATCTTCAATAATAACTTGTGCCACGCCTGACTGAATTGCTGCTTTGGCAACTGCAGGAGCGATTGCCATTAACAAACGTGGATCCATTGGTTTTGGAATGATAAAATCCCTTCCAAATGATAAATTTCTTGAACCGTATGCTTCGTTTACTTCTTCGGGAACAGGTTCTTTGGCGATTTTAGCAATTGCTTTAACGGCAGCCAACTTCATCGCTTCGTTGATTGAAGTTGCTCTAACATCTAAGGCACCTCGAAAAATATAAGGAAACCCCAAAACATTGTTGACCTGATTAGGATGATCAGAACGACCGGTTGCCATAATAATGTCGTCTCTCACACTCATGGCTTCATGGTACGGTATTTCAGGATCAGGATTGGCTAGTGCAAAAACAATTGGATTATCAGCCATGCTCAACACCATTTTATTACTCAAAATATTCCCTTTTGAAAGCCCAAGAAAAACATCTGCATCTTTGATGGAATCTTCTAAACCATGAAAATCTTTTGAAGTTGCAAACTCTGCTTTTGACTGCGATAAATCATTTCGGTCTTTTCGGATTACTCCACGACTATCACACATGATGATGTTTTCTTTTTTTGCACCAAGTGAGACATAAAGTTTAGCACAAGCCATGGCTGCGGCACCAGCTCCGTTGATGAGGATTTTTACCTTTCCTATCTTCTTTTGTGCTAATTCTAATGCATTTAGTAAGGCAGCTGAAGAAATAATGGCCGTTCCATGTTGATCATCGTGCATCACAGGAATGTTCAACTCATTTCTCAATCGTTCTTCAATTTCAAAACACTCAGGCGCTTTTATATCTTCTAAATTAATTCCTCCAAAAGTTGGAGCAATTGCTTTCACAGTATTCACAAAACTATCTACATCACTGCAATCAACTTCAATATCAAATACATCGATGTCTGCAAAAATTTTAAACAACAACGCTTTTCCTTCCATTACAGGTTTGGAAGCATCCGGTCCAATGTCTCCTAAGCCGAGCACAGCAGTTCCGTTAGAAATAACGGCGACTAAATTTCCTTTGGCAGTGTATTTATAAGCCAAATCTTTGTCTTCAGAGATTTTGATACAAGGCTCGGCAACACCTGGAGAATAAGCCAATGCCAAGTCTCTTTGGGTGCTGTGTGGTTTGGTCGGACGAATCTCAATTTTACCCGGTTTTCCTTCAGAATGGTAATCTAACGCCTCTAATTGTCTTCTTGAGTCAGCCATAATACTTATTTTTATAGGCCGATAAAAGTAAGCAATCTGAAAACGGAATAGTTAAAGTTTTAATCGAAAATGATTTCAAAAAAATCACAGCTAATTATTTTTAGTGGAGCGGGAATGAGTGCTGAAAGTGGCTTAAAAACTTTTCGCGACAATGGAGGTCTTTGGGAAAACCACGATGTTTCGAAAGTAGCCACACCACAGGCTTGGCTATCAGACCCAGAGTTAGTTCTTCGATTCTATAATGAACGACGCAAGCAGCTAATTACTGCACAACCCAACAAAGCACATCAATTAATTGCTGAATTGGAAAGCAAATACGAAGTAACTGTGATTACTCAAAACATTGACGATTTACACGAAAAAGCAGGCTCTACAAATGTGGTTCATCTTCATGGTGAGCTTATGAAAGTGCAATGTGAAAAAAATCCTATGTTGATTTATGAATGGACTAAACCAGAGTTGAATTTAGGGGATTTATCTGAAAAGGGGCATCAATTAAGGCCTCACGTTGTTTGGTTTGGAGAAGAAGTGCCTAAAATGGTAGAAGCCATGAATCTGGTTCAAGCTGCTGATTGCTTTATTGTAATTGGAACTTCTTTAAATGTGTATCCCGCAGCAAGTTTGCTTCACTTTTTGCCAGATCATACATCTTGCTACTTAATTGACCCAAAAGCACAAGAATTTGAAATGAATAAAAAATGGACCTTGATTAATGCTTCTGCGGTGGGAGGGATGAGCTTGTTGACTGAGCAATTGTTGGGTGATTTGAATCATTAAATAAGATTACTAAAGTGCCTTAAGTATGATTTTTTGGTGCTTGTCAGAATAAAGTATGTAGGTAACGTGTTCCATAAAAAAAGCCGCAATTTGCGGCTTTAAAGTAGCGGGGACACGACTCGAACGTGCGACCTTCGGGTTATGAGCCCGACGAGCTACCAACTGCTCCACCCCGCAATATATCGTATAGGAATCTATTGCTTTTTTTGAGAACGCAAATGTAGCCCTTTTTCTTGACTTAGAAAAGAATCTGCAATATAATTTCTAGGAAGATTTAGACTTAAGAAATCAATACAGCAATCGATGAGGGTAAATTTCTAAATGCAAATTTTTAATGTGCTCATAGAGTAAATCCCTTAGTTCCTCATAGTTGATTCGCTTTTCAGCTGAAATAAAAATACTTGGGTAGTTTTCTCTAGCCATGTAGCTTTCCTTTAAATCTTCCAAGCTAAGGTTTTCCCTTGTTTCAGGACTCAAATCATCTTCCTCTTTTTCAATGTGCGTGTAAGCGTCAATTTTGTTGAAAATCATGATTGTAGGCTTGTCTCCCGCTTTCAGTTCTTGAAGGGTTTCGTTCACCGTTTGAATTTGTTCTTCAAAATTGGGATGAGAAATATCAACTACATGCAACAAAATATCCGCTTCTCGAACTTCGTCCAATGTTGATTTAAATGAATCAACTAGGTGATGGGGTAGCTTTCGAATAAATCCAACCGTGTCAGACAAAAGAAAAGGAAGGTTGCCCACTACAATTTTTCTAACGGTGGTATCTAAGGTGGCAAACAACTTATTTTCAGCAAAAACATCAGACTTTGAAAGCAAATTCATCAAAGTAGATTTTCCAACATTGGTGTAACCGACCAAAGCCGCTCGAATCATTTGTTGGCGCCCCTTGCGTTGAGTGGCTTTTTGTTTATCGATTTTTTCCAACTTGCTTTTTAGCAGTGAAATCTTATCGCGAATAATTCTACGGTCGGTTTCAATTTCAGTTTCTCCAGGACCCCGCATTCCAATTCCCCCTTTTTGACGAGAAAGGTGCGTCCACATTCTGGTTAATCTTGGCAACAAATACTCATATTGCGCCAATTCAACTTGTGTTTTTGCAGCTGCTGTTCTTGCGCGTTTTGCGAAAATGTCTAAGATTAGTTTACTGCGATCCAGTATTTTTATTTCTTTGAAAGCATTCTCAATGTTTCTAGTTTGAGAAGGACTTAATTCGTCATCGAAAATGATCAGCCCAATTTCATTTTTAATAACATATTGACTGATTTCTTCCAATTTGCCAGGTCCAACAAATGTTTTTGGATGACTGGTAGCTAATTTTTGAGTGAAAATTTTAACCGTTTCAGCCCCGGCAGTTTCTGCTAAAAACGCAAGTTCGTCAAGGTATTCTTTGACTTGTGTTTCAGATTGGCTTTGAGTAATTACACCCACCAACACTGCTTTTTCTGGTATGTTGTTTAGGACTTCTGTCATATTAAAACCAAGGTCTAGCTACCGCTGACCAAGGCCACGGGATGGATGAAAATATTAAAATCATTCCCAACACAAAAAAGATAGCTTGACGTCTAAATTTAATTACACCATCATTTGATTTTTTGGCCATAATTCTACCCAAAGTGATGATGAAAATCCCTAAAACCATGGCTAAAATATGCTCTACTGCCCAAAAGCGAAGAACAGGATTTTTCATGCTAGCTGACATATCGGTCAGAGCAACCTCTACCACAGGGCTTATGAAATATAAGACCAAGCCAATTACTAATTGTAGGTGAACGGATATTAAAAGAAATAATGAAAGTTTATTATCGCCTGCGGTGTAGTCTTTTTTTCCTAACCATCCTATGAATGATTTTACCACATTGATAATAAGTAAAATAACCACTACGTATCGCAAAAGGTTATGAAGGTGTAAAAGTCCAGTATACATTTTTTCTATTTTTTGTAAAGTTAATTAATCCGCAGCTTAAGTCATTCAAGCTGGATTTCTTAATTTTAAATTTTCTTTTTTAGATGCTCAACTACCGTATTTTCTTTTTCCTATTACTTCCATTTAGCCTAATTGCTCAAAGCTGGAAACCCCAAAATGGCAGCAAAGATATTCGAGACCATTATACTGCTTTTACCAATGCAACCATTGTTGTAAAGCCAGGGGAAATTAAAAAAAACGCAACTTTATTAATCAGAAACAATCGAATTGAAGCGGTTGGCAACGATGTTTCAATTCCCGCAAACACGGTCATCATTGATGCAACAGATAAATTTATCTATCCATCATTTATTGATTTATACTCGCAATATGGGATTGAAAAATATCAAAATGAAAGTAAGGGCGATCAACCGCAACTAGAAAGCAATAAACCCGGACAGTATTATTGGAATGAAGCAGTAAAGCCTGAAGTTAAAGCCATCGATTTATTTAAACCAGATGAAAAAGCAGCAGAAAAGTTGCGAAAAATGGGTTTTGGAGCTGTTTTAACACATCAACAAGATGGAATAATTCGTGGTTCATCTACATTCGCAACGCTAGGAGAAATGGAGGATGACCAGCAAATTCTCTCAGCTGAAGCAGCATTGCATTATTCGTTGAGTAAAGGATTGTCTAAGCAAAGTTACCCCACTTCTTTAATGGGTGTAATTTCCTTAATTCGGCAAATTCACTATGATTTAATATATTATCAAAGCAATCCTAAAGCAGTAGATTTCAATAGAAGCATTCAAACTTTGATAGAGCTCCAAGACTTACCAAAAATAATTGAAGTTGCAAATACTGCTTCAATCTTTAGGGCTGCAGAAATTTCTAAAGAGTTTGATTTCAAATTCATTGTAAAAGGGAGCGGGCAAGAGTATGAGCGAATTCCTGATTTACAAGAAATTGCTAGCCCAATTATTATTCCTGTTAATTATCCAAAGGCCTATGATGTAAGTGATCCTTACAATGCACAAAAATTGAGCTTATCAAAAATGAAAGCTTGGGAATTGGCTCCTTTTAATCCTGCTGTGTTGGAAAAAGCGGGATTGTCATTTGCCATCACTTCTGAAGGAATTGAGGCACATAAAGACTTTTATAAAAATTTGGAAAAATCCTTAGAAAATGGACTAAGTCGCAAGCAATTGTTGGCAAGCTTAACCACAGTTCCAGCCAAATTAATAGGAGCAGATAGTCGGTTGGGGTCATTAGAAATGAATAAGCTAGCAAATTTCTTTATCGCAACAGATAGCTTATTTACCGCTGATTTTCAAATTCATTCCAATTGGATTCAAGGAAAAGAATTTTTGGTAGATCCTATTTCTAATGTCAGTTTAACAGGAAATTACAGCTTAAATATAAATAAAAACAAACAGTTTGATTTAAAAGTTGAGAAAGATAAAAAACAGTGGAAAGCTCAGGTAAAACTAAAAGGAAACGACAAGTTTATACCTGTAAGTTTTTCAATTTCTAATCAACGCGTTTTCTTGACTTTTACGTACGAAGATAATTCCTATCAATTAAGCGGAAGTGTCAGTGACTCATTAAGTAGAATTTGGACTGGGAAAACATTAATTGATGGTGAGTGGGTTGACTGGGCTGCAATTAAAACCAGTATTTCAAAAATGGGGGCACTACCAACGCCCACTTCAAAGTCACCAACTAAACCAATAATTCCGAAAATTTACGCTCCAAACATGGCGTATGGTTGGGACAGTTTGCCATCAAAAGCAAATCCTGTAATTTTTAGAAATGCAACCGTTTGGACTAATGAAAGTGAAGGGGTTTTAAAAAACCACGATGTTTTTATTGCAGATGGAGAGATTAAAATGCTTGGCTATAAAATTAATATGGAAGTAATGTTTCCAAAATATGCCAACGTGAAAGAAGTTGATGCAAGCGGAAAACACATCACTTGTGGAATTATTGATGAGCATTCCCACATTGCCATTGAAAAAGGAGTGAATGAAGCGGGTCAATCTATCACAGCTGAGGTTAGAATAGGCGATGTTGTTGATGCTTCAGATATCAATATTTACAGACAGTTGGCTGGAGGTGTAACTACTTCTCAATTGCTTCATGGTTCTGCAAATGCTATTGGAGGTCAGTCGGCAATCATAAAATTACGTTGGGGACAAACTGCTGAAAAAATGAAAATTGCAGATGCTCCTGGGTTCATCAAGTTTGCTCTTGGCGAAAATGTAAAGCAATCCAATTGGGGCGATCTAAATACGGTTCGCTTTCCTCAAACGAGAATGGGAGTTGAACAAGTTTTTTACGATGGATTTATTCGGGCAGCTGAGTACGACCAGGAATGGCAACTATATAGAGCTAAAAGTTCAAGAGAGAAACAAAAAGATGCTGCTCCGAGAAGAGATTTAGAATTAGATGCTTTGGCAGAAATCTTAAAAGACGAACGATTCATAACCTGCCACTCCTACATTCAATCAGAAATAAACATGTTGATGCATGTAGCGGATTCACTCAATTTCAGAATTAATACGTTTACACATATTTTAGAAGGTTATAAAGTAGCAGATAAATTACAAGCGCATGGAGCGGCAGGATCTACTTTTTCTGATTGGTGGGCTTACAAATTTGAAGTAAATGATGCGATTCCATATAATGGAGCCATTATGCACCAACAAGGTGTGCTAACAGGGTTTAATTCTGATGATGCTGAAATGGGAAGGCGCTTAAATCAAGAAGCTGCTAAAGCGGTGAAATATGGTGGAGTTTCTGAGGTTGAAGCATGGAAATTTGTGACTTTAAATCCAGCTAAGATGATGCATTTAGATCATCGAATAGGAAGTATAAAAGCTGGAAAAGATGCAGACATCGTTGTTTGGTCGAATAATCCTTTGTCCATTTATTCAGTTGCTGAGCAAACCTACATTGATGGTATTCTCTATTACGATTTTCAAAAAAGTGCTGCTTTTCATAAAAGGGATTTAAAAGAAAGAGAAAAAATCATTGCGCTGATGTTGGTTAAAAAGCAAAAAGGAGAAGCGACTCAAGAAGTTAAAAATGAAGAAAATAAACTATATGAATGTGAAACAATTGAGCCTTAAATTTCTGTGCTTATTTTCTTTGTGCTTCTTTGTTACATTTAAGGGTGAAGCGCAAAAAGTTGCTGCTTCTCAGCAAAAAGCCATTCTGATTTTAGATGCAACAGCACATATTGGAAATGGTGAAATTATTCCAAGAGCAGCAGTTGGGTTTAGAGAGGGTAAAATTGACATGGTTTTATCGGCAATTGATGTTCGAATGGATTCTTCTAAATACGACACAGTGATTCATTTGCCTGGAAAACATCTTTATCCGGGACTTATAGCGCCCAATACCCGTTTAGGATTAGTTGAAATTGAAGCAGTTCGATCAACAAGAGATTTTGATGATGTGGGCGATTATAATCCACACGTTCGAACTTTAACAGCTTATAATACTGATTCTAGAATCACTCCTACTGTTCGCACAAATGGAATCTTGATTGCTGAAGTTGCACCAAAAGGGGGCATTATTTCTGGGAGTTCTTCAATCTTTGCATTGGATGGTTGGAATTGGGAAGATGCTTTAGTTCAATCAGATGTCGGAATTCATTTGAATTGGCCAAACATTCCTACTCGGGGATTAGAAAAAGAAAGTGAATTCAAGAAAGCTATTGAGAAATATGAAAATCACTTAAAAGAGCTAAATGATTTTTTTAAACAAGCACATGCCTATCAAAAAGTAAATTTCCATTTGGAGAAAAATCTGCGCTTTGAGGCCATGAAAACTATTTTTGAGAAAAAATCAAAAGTGTTTGTTCACGCCAATCTAGTGCAAGAAATAACTGATGCTATTTATTTTTTTGATGGTTTTGATGTAGAAATTGTTTTGGTTGGAGCTTATGATTCATGGTTAGTTGCAGATTTATTAAAAGATAGAAACATTCCAATTATTTTGAGAAGAGTACATTCTTTGCCAATGCGGGAAGATGACCCAATAGATTTACCTTATAAATTGCCAAAAATTTTACTCGACAAGGGATTGTTAGTTGCACTTGAAAATTCTGGTAGAATGGAAGCCATGGGGACTAGAAACTTGCCTTTTTATGCAGGAACTGCGGCAGCTTACGGGGTTTCTAAAGAAGCCGCTTTGTCGATGATTACGTTAAACACAGCCATTATTTTGGGAGTCGATCATAGGTTGGGAAGCATTGAATTAGGAAAAGACGCTACATTATTTATTTCAGATGGCGACGCCTTAGACATGCGAACAAATCAAGTTATTTTGGCATTTATTAATGGGAATAGGTTGGATTTAACTAATCCTCAGATTGAACTGTATCAAAAATTCACTAAAAAATACAAAGGAGAAAGCGATGGAAACTAGCCAAAGTTAAATCTCAAAATCTTGGCATAATTAAAAACATGTTTGCTTAATTTTGCCTTTTCAATTTATAGTGCTTCATGCAAGTTAGTACCGAAGAATTACCCCTTTCTATTTCTTTCTCTGAAAAATTAGCTGCTTATGCTGCTTTTTTTAAGTTGCGATTGGCTTCTCTCGTTGTTTTTTCAGCTAGTTTAGGGTATTTAATTGCAGCTGATACTATCAACTGGACTTCATTAGTTTATTTAACTTTCGGAGGTTTTTTAGTTACCGGAGCATCAAATGGCTTCAATCAAATCATTGAAGTAGAATTGGATCGCTTAATGGATCGAACGAAAAATCGACCATTGGTAACAGGAAAGATGAACAAATTTGAAGCGGTTTTCATTGCTTCAATCTCAGGGTTTTTAGGTATACTAATTTTATGGAATTTCCTGAATCCATTGGCAGGGTTGCTCGGTGTTTTAGCTTTGTTTTTATATGTTGCTGTTTACACACCCTTAAAGCAAATCACTCCATGGGCGGTATTTGTAGGTGCTTTCCCAGGAGCCATTCCTCCAATGTTGGGCTGGGTAGCTAGCGAAGGTCATTTTGGACTAGTACCAGGTTTATTATTTGCCGTTCAATTTATTTGGCAGTTTCCTCACTTTTGGGCAATCGCTTGGAAAGTGGACGCCGATTATGCAAAGGCAGGTTTTCGTTTACTTCCATCAAAAGGTGGGAAAGACATTACTTCTGCATTTTTAATTTTACTTTATTCCTTCTTTTTATTATTAGTAAGTCTTCTACCGGTTTTCTTTGGATTTGCAGGAAGAGGAGCACTTCTCTTTTTTATTTTAGCAGGGGTGATTATGATCTATCCATCCATTCAACTTTTTAATAAAAAAACAGACAAAGCGGCAACAAAAGTGATGTTTGCTTCCTTTATATATGTGCCAATCTTTTTATTGGCCTGGTACATCGATAAACTATAGAAATGGAAAACCAACATCAGCTCAGCGAGGAAGATTTTAGAAAAAATAAATGGCAAAAAGTTGCTAAACCACTTATCTGGGTTGGAATTATCAGCATCATTATGCTTTTTGCAGGATTAACAAGTGCTGTAATTGTACGAAAAGGGGATGGAAACTGGCTGCAATACGAAATGCCTTCCATGTTTTTATGGAGTACCCTCACAATTGTTCTCAGCAGTTTGGCTTTGTATTATGCCTATTTAAGTGCAAAAAAGAACAACTCTAAGGGGATAAAACTGGGCTTGATTCTTACTATGCTTTTGAGTATTGCATTCATATTCATGCAACTTGAAGGATACAATCAATTAATGGTTCAAGAGGTGTTTTTTACCGGCAAAAACCACAATGCATCGGGTTCTTTTTTGTATGTAATTTCATTTTTGCATTTACTGCATTTAGTCGGAGGAATCATTGCATTAATTGTGGTACTTTTTAATGCTTTCAAAGAACGGTACAACTCAAAAAATTTATTAGGTTTGCAAGTGTTTTCTACCTACTGGCATTTTTTAGGCGGTTTGTGGATTTATTTGTACCTATTTTTTAGATTAATTATTTAAACATAAGTTATGGCAGGTCACTCTCCTATGGTTGATACCAAAAAGTTATGGGGCGGAGGTTTCTCCCCATTTAATGTGAGTTATGGAAAAATGATGATGTGGTTTTTCCTTGTCTCTGATGCATTTTCCTTTTCAGCATTATTGATTTCTTATGGATTTATGCGTCACAGATTTGAAGAAACGTGGCCAGTTGCTGAAGATGTATTTACCCATTTTCCTTTTCTTCATGGAGATCATCCTTTGCTTTATGTTGCATTGATGACCTTTATTTTAATTATGAGTTCGGTAACCATGGTTTTAGCTGTGGAATCTGGACAGAGAATGAATAGAAAAGGTGTAATTAAATGGATGGCTTGGACAATTGTTGGAGGTCTAATATTCGTTGGCTCTCAAGCTTGGGAATGGTATCACTTCATTCATGGAACAGAGTTGGGCGCTTTGCAATTAGCAGATGGAACAATTGCTCAGTGGTTAAGCGATGCAAAGAATAGTCTTTTATTGCCCACAGGGATAGAAGTTACAGGAGCAGAAGCTGCTGCATTAATTGCCCAAGGAACAGAAGTTTATGGAGCAAACCTTACTGTTAACGAGTATGGATTACCACTTTTCGCGGATTTCTTCTTTTTTATTACTGGATTTCACGGAACTCACGTATTTAGTGGGGTCGTTATCAATTTCATCATTTTTGTAAATGTCTTGAAAGGGACTTATGAAAAAAGAGGACATTATGAAATGGTTGAAAAAGTGGGATTATATTGGCACTTTGTAGATTTAGTTTGGGTATTTGTATTTACCTTCTTCTATTTAGTTTAAGTTTAATTATACAAAATATAGAACAATGGATTTTGATAGAACAGCAGAATATGCAGCGCACCACTCAGAGGAAGATGGTAAAAAAATGCGCAAAACAATTTGGGTAATCTTTTGGGTGTTGTTAGCAGTAACAGCTGTGGAAGTAAGTTTAGGATTGGCTTGGAAAGACTTAGGCTTGGCTTGGCAATTTGTCAAGTGGACTTTTATAATTCTTACTTTAGTAAAAGCTTATTACATTGTAGCTTACTACATGCATTTAAAACATGAATTCAAGAACTTTATTTATGTTGTTTCGTTACCATATATAGTTTTAGTGGTTTACTTAATTATTCTAATGTTGAATGAAGCAGTTTTTGTCCACGACACTCACGGAATTATGTAACTAAATGAATAAACAAAAATTTAAGAAGGTAGCAATTTTAGTTTCAATACTATTGCTACCTTCTTTATTATACCTCCTTCTTCATACTGGAGAAAATAACTTCAAACGACTTCCTTTTTACGGTCCTAAAAGTCTAAGCCAATCTGGTGATACCATTTACCACAAGATTCCCAATTTTGAGTTTACGAATCATTTAGGCGAGACAGTTACTCAAGATGACTATAACGGATATTTCTATGTTGCGGACTTTTTCTTTGTAACCTGTCCTACAATTTGTCCTAAAATGACAACGCACATGTTGCAATTGCAAGAGCATTTTAAAGACAGAAAAGACTTTAAATTACTTTCGCATACTGTAAATCCTGAACATGATTCTGTGAAAGTGCTTTACAACTATTCTCGAGAAGTAAAAGCAATTGATTCTATTTGGAATTTTGTAACAGGCCCAAAAGAGATAATTTATGAAGTAGCATTTAAGGGATACTTTGCCAATGCCATGGAAGACGAGCTAGCTCCCGGTGGTTTCTTACACTCTTCTAACCTATTTTTGATTGACAAAAAAGGACATATTAGAGGAATTTTTGATGGTACAAGTACTTCAGAAACAAACACCTTGATGGATGCTATAGAAATTCTTTACAGAGAACAATTTGCCCCTTTAAAATCAAAAAAATAACATGTCTTTAAATTCATCTGCAAAGCTTAAAAATTTAATTATCATCGTTTCAATTGCGATTCCGATTGTAGTTGCAGTTTTGTATTTACTTCCCAAAAACTTTGAAGTAGGAGAAGAGGTCTATTTTCTTCCAAAACTAAATGCCATCATCAATGGCTTAACTTCATTAGTTTTAATCTTTGGATTTATAGCCATTCGAAATAGAAATATTGAACTACACAAGAAGCTGATGACTAGTGCATTGGTCTTGTCGGTGGTTTTTTTGCTTTCTTATGTCACCTATCACAGTTTGACAGAGTCAACCAGTTTTGGTGGTGAAGGGGCGATTAAATCCATTTATCTTTTCATTCTGCTATCGCATATTTTATTGGCAATTGCCATTGTTCCTTTGGTGCTAATCACCTTTAGTCGCGCTTTATCTGAAAGGTTTGATAAACACAAAAAAATTGCTCGTATAACTTTGCCAATTTGGTTGTACGTCACAATCACAGGAGTCATTGTCTATCTAATGATTTCACCATACTATTAGGTGTGAAATTGTAGGAATGTAATCTAGCTTTCTATTTCAACACCCTCCTTACTGTCCCTTAATTTCTTAATAGTTTTACCTTTTAAACAAGATTATATACCAATTGAATTCATGAATCAAAAACAGAATTCAAATCCGACTGTTTAATAATAGAATACGATATATTAATTATTCAAACATTCTTATTTATTGTAAAGGATTCTGTGCTTAATTTTGGCCTTTGAAATATGAAGCGATACATCGGTATTTTTTTGTTGTTCTTACTTGCTACTGTTAGTAAACTATCGGCGCAATGTGCCATGTGTAAAGCAGTTTTAGAGTCGAACATGCAAAGTGGAGAAGATGCTGTTGGTACAGGAATAAACGAAGGAATTGTTTACATTATGTTTGTCCCATATATACTCGTTGGAATTGGTATATATTTGATTTTTAGACATCATAAGAAGACAAGAAATTTAAAGATTAACTAAACGTTCTTTATATAATTTTATCAAGAAAGGTGGAGGGACAGGCCCTGTGAAACCTTGGCAACCTTTTCAGAAATGAAAGCGGTGCCAATTCCTGTTTCCGATTTATTCGGGATGAAGATAAAGCAAAAGTTTAACAAGCCCTTTTGACCTAGTCTGAGGGCTTTTTTTATGCAATAATGAGAGATATACGAGCAATTTTAAAAGAGAAGATATTAGTATTAGATGGCGCCATGGGAACCATGATTCAACGCCATATTTTGGATGAATCCGATTTTAGAGGTGAGCGATTTAAAAATCATTCAATGACTTTGAAGGGAAACAACGACTTATTGTCGATTACGCAACCTCAAATCATCAAAGAGATTCACGCAGCATATTTTGAAGCTGGAGCAGATATAGTTGAAACCAACACATTTTCCTCAACTACCATTGCACAAGCAGATTATGGCTTAGAAAATGCAGTCTATGATTTAAACTTTGAATCCGCAAAGATTGCTAGAGAAGTTGCAGAAGAATTTACTACAAAGAATCCCGACAAACCAAGATTTGTAGCTGGTTCAATTGGCCCTACTAACAGGACCTTATCACTTTCTCCAGATGTCAACAAACCAGATTTTCGAAACATTACGTTCGATGAATTAAAGCAAGCTTACTTCGAGCAAGTAAAGGCTCTTGTTGAAGGTGGGGTTGATCTATTATTAGTTGAAACAGTCTTTGATACCTTAAACTGCAAAGCGGCTCTTTTCGCAATATCTGACTACTTTGAAGAAAGTGGAAACGATTTGCCAATCATGGTTTCAGGTACCATTACAGATGCTAGTGGAAGAACTTTGTCAGGACAAACCGCCGAAGCTTTTTTAATTTCAATAAGCCATTTACCACTTTTGAGTGTTGGTTTTAACTGTGCTTTGGGAGCTAAAGAATTGCGTCCATATTTAGAAGTTATTTCTAATAATACCGAATTTTTTGTCAGCGCTCATCCAAATGCAGGCTTACCAAATGCTTTCGGAGAATACGATCAAACTGCTCAACAAATGGGTGGATTTATCGAAGAGTTTATTTCTAGCGGTTTTGTCAATATCATTGGGGGTTGTTGCGGCACCACGCCAGATCACATTGCTCAAATAGCAGAAATAGCTCAAAAATACCCTCCACGAAAGCCTAAGAAAATCAAAAGATTGCCTCGATTTAGTGGTCTGGAACCTCTAGTAATTTTTGAAGAAAGCAATTTTGTAAATGTTGGTGAGCGGACAAATGTTACTGGTTCTATTAAGTTTAAAAAACTCATCATTGAAGGAGAGTTTGAAGAAGCCTTATCAGTGGCACTTCAGCAAGTTGAAGGAGGTGCCCAAATTATTGATGTTAACATGGATGAAGGCATGCTTGAATCCGAAGCAGCCATGACGACTTTCCTCAACATGATTGCATCTGAACCAGATATTTCAAAAGTTCCTGTGATGATTGATTCATCAAAATGGTCGGTGATTGAAGCTGGATTAAAATGTGTCCAGGGAAAGTCCATTGTAAATTCTATCAGCTTAAAAGAAGGAGAAGAAAAGTTTATTGAGCAAGCAAAATTGGTTCGAAAATACGGAGCTGCTCTGATTGTAATGGCATTTGACGAAAACGGTCAAGCAGATAATTATGAGAAAAGAATTGCAATATGTAAACGAGCATATCACTTGCTTACCGAAAAAGTAAAATTCCCTCCTGAGGACATCATTTTTGATCCGAATATTTTAACAGTTGGAACTGGAATAGAAGAGCACAACAATTATGCAGTTGATTTTATAAAAGCAACCAAATGGATTAAAGAAAATTTACCTGGAGCTTTAGTTAGTGGTGGAGTGAGTAATGTTTCATTTTCATTCAGAGGAAACAATGTTGTTAGAGAAGCAATGAATTCAGCATTTCTTTTTCATGCCATCAAAAATGGTTTGGACATGGGCATTGTGAATGCTGGTATGATTGAAGTGTACGACGATATTCCAAAAGACTTATTGGAACATGTAGAAGATGTTTTATTAAACAGAAGAGAAGACGCAACTGAGCGATTAAGCAATTTTGCTGATACCATTCAGTCTGGTGGGAAAGTAATTGTAAGAGATGATTCTTGGAGAAAACTATCCGTTCAAGAACGACTGAGCCATTCCTTGGTTAAGGGAATTGTCGAATATATTGTTGAAGATACCGAAGAAGCACGACTTCAATATCCAAAACCTTTGCAAGTAATTGAAGGACCTTTAATGGATGGAATGAACATAGTTGGGGATTTATTTGGAGCTGGAAAAATGTTTTTACCCCAAGTAGTGAAAAGTGCGCGAGTAATGAAAAAGGCTGTTGCACACCTTTTACCATACATTGAAGAAGAAAAAAAGTTAAGTGGGGATGTCGCTAAAAATGCAGGTAAAATTTTATTGGCAACTGTAAAGGGAGATGTTCACGATATTGGAAAAAACATCGTAGCAGTAGTTTTGGCCTGCAACAATTATGAAGTGATTGACATGGGAGTGATGGTGCCTGCTGACAAAATTTTGAAAGAAGCCATAGAAAGAGATGTAGATATGATTGGTCTAAGTGGACTAATTACCCCTTCACTCGATGAAATGGCACATGTGGCTAGTGAAATGCAGCGACAAAACTTCAAATTACCACTTCTTATTGGAGGAGCAACTACTTCTAAGGCGCATACTGCTGTTAAGATTGCTCCAAAATATGATTTTCCAGTAGTACATGTTTTAGATGCTTCTCGTTCTGTGCCTGTTGCAGGAAACTTATTGACCAAAGAAATTGAGACCAAAGAAAAATTCTTCAATCAATTACAAGAAGAATATGCGACCATTCGTGAGCAACATGAAAAAAAGAAAGGCTTTAAGAAACTAATTTCAATTGAAGAAGCAAGAGCTAATCGCTATGAAATTGATTGGAAGAACGAAGAGATTGTTGAGCCAACTTTTACAGGAACTAAAATTTTGACTGATTTTCCAATCGCAGAATTGATTCCTTTTATAGATTGGACACCATTTTTTAGCACTTGGGAAATGGCAGGAAAATATCCTGCAATCTTAAGCGACGAAGTTGTAGGACATGAAGCAAGCAAGATTTTTGACGATGCTCAAAAAATGTTACAGCAGATTGTTGATGAAAAATGGTTGGAAGCTCGAGCAGTTTTTGGTTTTTGGCCGGCAAATAGTCAAGGAGATGATATTTTGCTTTTTGAAGAAAAAACAAAGAATGAACCTTTTAAAGTGCTTCATTCACTAAGGCAACAAGGGAAAAAAGCCAAAAATGTTCCAAATATTGCTTTGGCTGATTTTATTGCACCAAAAGATTCAGGTAAAACCGATTACATTGGTGCTTTTGCAGTAACTGCAGGAATAGGAATTGATAAAATTGTAGAAGAATTTGAAAAAGATCATGACGATTACAATTCAATTATGATTAAATCCTTAGCCGATAGATTGGCAGAAGCCTTTGCGGAATGCTTGCACCAGAAAGTCAGGAAAGAATATTGGGGTTATAGCAAAGATGAACATTTAGATAATGAAGCATTAATCAAAGAAAAATATCGTGGAATAAGACCTGCAGCTGGCTATCCTGCTTGTCCGGATCACACTGAAAAGGATACGATTTTTCATCAACTACTCAATGCTGAAGAAATTGGAATGAGCTTAACTGAAAGCTTTGCAATGTTGCCAACAGCTGCTGTTTGTGGATTATATTTTGGAAACCAACATGCCAAATATTTTGGAGTTGGTAAAATCGACAAAGATCAAATTGAGGATTATGCGCTTAGAAAGGAAAAATCTATAGAAGAAATTGAAAGATGGTTGAGTCCGAATTTGAGTTACTAGAACTAGCGGACTATTTTAATAAAGTTAAGGTGCCTTTTTTGGTATAAATCTCACCATCTATCTCTAGCAATAAAGTGTAGAAATAGATTCCTTCTGGAGCAAAAGTTTGGTCATTTAATCTTCCGTCCCAATAGCCGTAAATGCTCTTCCATTCGTGTATGAGTTTTTGAGTTCTATTGTATACTTGAACCTCAATTCTGTCAACACCTTCAGCTTGAATCATGAAAATGTCATTTGTGCCATCCTGATTAGGAGTAATCACATTTGTTACGTTGTCAAAAATCTCAGTAACTAAAGGATTTACTTCTTTTTTCTCAGCTTCATCAACTATTACCGGCTGAGTGGTAGTTTGAACTTCATCATTTGTTGATTGATTATCATCAACGACAGGAGTAGGATTTGTAGATACACTTTCTGAGATTTCTTCAGTAACACTTGAAGGGTTGTTTGAATCTTCTGTAGTTGAATTCTCAGAAATAGTTTTTAAATCATTGTTAGAAGATGATGCATCTTTTCCTTCTTCAGATATTTCATTTCTTTCTAAAGAAGTTGAGCTTACTTTCTTACCAGACTTAGCAGCTTTTGTCGCAACATACTTTTCATTATTAACATCCGAAGCCTTTTCAGAACTAGTATTTGTTGCTGTTTCTGAATCTAGATTTTTGTTAGTCTCTTTTGTTAGAGGCTGAATTTCAGTTTGCTCTTTTTCTTGATTTGATTGAATTTGTGCTTCTGTTTGAATTTCTTTTTCAGGAGCATTGATTGTTTGCTCTTCTTTAGGAGCGACTTTTGATTTCCCTTGATTATCGAAATAGAAATATCCTCCAATTGCAACGGCTCCAATACTCAAAGCCACGATTGTTGTAACTAAAGCAGAAGAAGCACCTCCAGAACTTGCTGCAAAACCAGCAGAAGTAGCACTCGAAGCACCAGCTTGAATGCCAGACTCTATGCCACTCCATGCTGAAGCACCAGGGTCAACTTCATAAGCATCAAATGCATCTTTAAAAAGGTCTTCTATGTTATTTTCGTTTTTCAAAGGGATTTACCATTTAAAATTTTGTTCTTCTAATTTTTTTTGAATCAAAGTTCTTGCTCTTGAATACTGTGATTTTGAAGTATTTTCACTTACATTCAGTATTTCACCAATTTCCTTATGAGTGTAGCCTTCTATTGCATACATATTAAATACCGTTCTATAACCCGCAGGCAAAGCTCTTATTATTGTCAATAAATCTTCTGCTTGTAAGTTTCCAATTACTTCCTCTTCACTCTTTAATTTAAAATCAACATCATCTATCGAAAGATTGAACCGCTGGTGCTTTATTTTCCTCAAATAATCTAGAGAGGAATTCACCATAATTCTACGAATCCAACCTTCTAAAGATCCAACACCCGAAAAAGAGTTTATTTTTTTAAACACTTTTATAAAGCCAATTTGAACAACATCTTGAGCTTCCTCATAAGAATCAACATAACGCATACATACTCCGGTCATAATTCTAGAATATCGTTCAAACAATTGCTTTTGGGCATACTCTTTATTTGCCTGACAACCTGCCAACATCTCTTCATCGTTCATTGATTTGCCATTCGGATTTGTCAAGAGATTTAATTGTTTAACAGATGCACTTTCTATTAAAATAGTTGCATCAAGATGGTTAAAAACTCAAAAATAATGCAGGGAAAGGAGAAATAAGTGAAGTTAAGCTTTTTTAAGCGTAAAGGAGAAAACAGAACCCTCATTTAGAACACTTCTGACATTAATGGTTTGTTGATGGGCTTCAATAATGTGTTTTACTATTGCTAAACCCAAACCTGAACCACCCTCAGAACGGGACCTGCCTTTATCTACTCGGTAAAATCTCTCAAACAGCCTTGGGAGGTGTTCTTGAGCAATGCCTCTTCCGTTGTCTGTCACTTCTATTAAAACATTTTCATCTAGATCAAAAAACTTAATGGTTGTTTTCCCTCCTTCTTTGCCATAATTGATTGAGTTTACAATCAAATTGGTAAGTACTTGCGAGATTTTACCTGCATCAGCAATCACAAAGTAAGGCTGATCTACTGTGGCAATTCTTAGTGTAATTTCCTTCTTTTTAGCTTTGTATTCTAGGGAGTCAATTACTTCTTTAGTTAAATCATAGAGGTTGAATCGCTGCTTGTTCAACGCGATTCTATTGGATTCTAATTTTGCAATTTCATCTAAGTCATCTACCATTTCAATCATGCGGTTGATGCCTTTTTCGGCTTTTAGCAAAAAAGACCGGTTGATTTTTTTATCATCAATGCCTCCTTCTAAAAGCGTGAGAATGTATCCTTGAATACTAAATATGGGTGTTTTAAGCTCGTGCGAAACGTTTCCTAAAAAGTCTCTTCTAAAGCGTTCTTGATCGGTAAGTCTGGCGATTTCTTGTCGGTTGTTTTTATCCCATTCAATTACTTCTTCTCGAATCTTTCCAAAAATATCTTCTTTCAAGTCCAATTGCATTGGCTCTCTTTTCAAACCTACTTTAAGGTTGTGAATGGTCTTATAAATCAGGCGGAATTTCTTATCGATAAACTGTGTGATTCCCCAAATAAAAATAAAGTAACAAGAAAGATAGACTGAAATAAAAATCAGTCCTGATAAAATAAAATTTTGACTGCCAATAATTAAGCTGAAAATAATGTCTACTACAGTTACAATCAATGCAACCAAAAGCGCCAAACGAATGGAAAGTTCACGAGGACTGAGATTTCGCATCCTTAAAAATAAGGGTTTTTTGGAAGAAACAGCTAATTTATGCTTCAAACTTATATCCAACCCCTTTTACCGTCTTTATTAACTCTTCTCCGAGTTTTTCTCTTAATTTTCTGATGTGCACATCAATTGTTCGATCTCCAACAACTACTTCTCCCCCCCAAATGGAATTCATAATTACGTCTCTTGTAAAAACTCTGCCTGGTTTTCCCATTAATAAGGAGAGCAATTCAAACTCTTTTTTAGGAAGACTTAATTCTTTTCCTTCTGTTTTGATTACATAGCGCTCGCGATCGATTGAAATACCACCAACCTCAATGTCTTCGGTTAAATTATCTGTATTTCCTTTTCTTCTCAAAATAGCTTTTACCTTACTAATTAAGACTCTTGGTTTCACAGGTTTTGTTATGTAATCATCTGCACCAGCATCAAATCCTGCAATTTGAGAATAATCTTCTCCTCTTGCACTTAAGAAAGTAATTAAGGTATCCTTTAGGTTTGGAATGTTTCGAATTTGATGGCAAGTTTCCATTCCATCCATTTCTGGCATCATTACATCTAATATAATTAGGTCAGGTTTTTCTTTAGTTGCGATAGAAATTGCATCTTTACCATTGTTGGCTGTAAAAACTTTATAGCCTTCTTTTCTTAGGTTGTAGCCAATGATTTCAAGGATGTCAGCTTCATCATCAACCAATAAAATTTTATCTTTTTTCATAGATTCTAGTAAGAAAATTATTGCGCTAAGTTATGCCAATCTAAATGTACTGATGTTAAGTCTAAATTAATTATCATTTTTCATCTGATTTCAATTGATTTTACTAAGCTCTAATTATAATGGCTTAAAACAGCATAAAGCTACTTAACATTTTGTTAATCTAAGGTTAGGTTTTTAATAACTTTTAGAATACGTTCTCCTCAAAAAGAGGTTGTTCTTTTGCCTCGAATTTAAAACTAACAGAAAAACTTAAAAAAATGAAAAATTTTAGATTATCAACAAAATTATTAATGGGAGCAGCAATTGCCTTAGCAACAACTGTTTCTTTAAGTTCATGCGGTGACGATGACGATGGCACTCCTCCTGTAACAGGTGGGAATGGTGGTGGATCAGGCGCCCCACAAAAATTTATTGGATTGGATATTGAGTCTAATACAACATGGTCAAAAGATACTATTTACGTATTAACAAGTAGAATTAAAGTTAAACCAGGAGCAACTTTAACTATTAATGCAGGTACAATTATTAAAGGTGCAGAAGGTCAGCAATCAAATGCAAAAGTATTAATGGTAATGAGAGGTGCTAAAATTATGGCTGAAGGGACAGCTTCAGAGCCTATCATTTTTACTTCAGTTCTAGATAACATTCAACCAGGACAAATTGCTTCACCAAACTTACCTGCTACTTTGCAAGGACAATGGGGTGGTTTAGCTATCTTAGGAAATGCTAGAGTATCTACAGGTGTTACCGATCCAAACGGTGGTGGTTTTGATGTTCAGCAAATAGAAGGTGTTCCTTCAACTGATCCTGATGGACTGTACGGAGGTACTAATGATGCTGATAATTCAGGAGTATTAAGATATGTTTCTGTTCGTCATGGTGGTACTTCAATTGGTGCAGGAAACGAACTTAACGGTATTTCTTTTGGTGGTGTTGGTTCAGGTACTGTGGTAGATCACGTTGAGGTTGTAGCTAATCAAGATGATGGATTAGAGTTTTACGGTGGTACTGTAAATGCAACAAATGTAGTTGTTTGGAACAATGGTGACGATGCTCTTGATACTGACATGGCATACAATGGAACAATTGATAACTTTGTTTTGATTGGAATGGAAGGTTCAGCGTTTGAATTAGATGGCCCTGAAGGAACTTATATCAATGGAAACCACACTATCACTAATGGAACTGTTGTAACTACTCGTCCTGACAATACTGCTGCAGGTGATTTAATTAACTATGATGTAAATACTAATGTTGATTTAAGCAACATTCACTTCACGAATGTATCTGCAGGACAATTGGTAAATTCTGAAGATAGAGTATCAAGAACTTACTTAACTCTTTCTAACATTACAATTAATGTTGCTGCTTCTGAAATTCCTAATTATGTAAGTACTGCAGAGCCAGCTATATTGACTTCTGTTTCAGCGGGTACTACAGGTTTTGCTAATACAGCTGAATTTAGTGGATGGTCTTGGGCTTCTGAAGCAGGTGGTTTAAGTGGATTATGATCCGTGAAATCATTAAAATTTATTAGCTAATATTGCACTCAATTAAGGCAGATTCATAGGTTCAACTTATGAATCTGCTTTTGTTTAATAACAAACCAAATAAAAAAATGAAACATCTTTTGTTTTTTACAGCCTTGTTTTTTTCATTCTATACAATTGCTCAAAAAGGAACAATTAGAGGAAAAGTAATTGAAGATGATAATGGACTTTCCGTAATTGGAGCTAACGTTGTTATTACTGATCCACTGACAGGAGTTTCTACTGACCTTGATGGAGAATTTTCTATTGACATAGTGGCAGGCACTTATGAGGTTCAAGTATCTTTTATCTCATTTCAAAAAGTAATTATTAAAGATGTTGTTGTCAAAGAAGGTGAGGTTACCTTGTTGGGCAATATTCGATTAAAATCAAGTGCACTTGAATTGAGTGAAGTAGTTGTAACAGCCACTGCAACAAGAAAGTCTGAAGCAGCCTTGAATACGATGAAAAAGAAGTCTGCAACAATGCTAGATGGAATTTCAGCTCAAAAAATGGCGCTGATTGGTGATGGAAGCGCAATTGAAGCTGCGCAGAGAGTTACCGGTGTTTCCATCGAAGGTGGAAAATACATTTATGTTAGAGGATTGGGAGATCGTTATTCTAAAGTAACACTCAACAAAATGGATATTCCAGGACTAGACCCTGATAAGAATAGCTTGCAAATGGATATTTTTCCTACCAACCTTATTGATAATATAGTTGTATCGAAAAACTTTACTGCAGATTTACCAGCAGATTTTACAGGTGGTTTAATAAACATTGAAACAAAGTCATTTCCCGATGAAAAAATCATGAGTGCATCTGTTGGTGTTTCATTTAACCCTGATATGCACTTCAATGAAGATTATTTAACTTATGAAGGTGGTAAAACAGATTTCTTGGGCTTTGATGATGGTTCCAGAGAATTACCAAATAGAGCTAGACAAGGGGATTTTCCAAGTTTATTTCAAAGCCCTGAAGAAAATCAAGAGTTAAGAGACTTAACTCAAAGTTTTAATCCTGAGTTAGCTGCTACAAACCAAACAAGCTTTTTAGATTATAGTGCTGGGTTCACTATTGGGGATCAAATTAACATCAATAAGTCAAAAGAAAATAACTCTAATAAGTTAGGTTACATATTTTCTCTTACTTATAAAAGTGAGCAAAGACACTACGATAATGTAACCTACTCTGAGTACCAAAGAGCAATAGATGTAACTAATAATGAATTACTTTATTCAGATTTACAGGAGGGGACTTTATCATCACAAAATAACTTAATTGGTATACTTGGAGGATTAGCTTACAAAACCAAATATTCAAAAATTAGATTAACTACTTTACTCTTACAAAATGGTGAAAGTAGAGCTGCAAAATTATTATTGAATGAAAATACAAGTGCAGTTGGCCGTTCTGGCTATGTTGGAAAATCTGACAACCTTGAATATAGTGAAAGAAGGTTAATCAATTTTTTGTTGGACGGAAACCATGTATTTGAAAATGATAAAAGTTGGGAAGTTGAATGGGGGATATCTCCAACAATTTCTTCAGCAGATGATCCTGATGTTAGAAAGACTCCATTTACTTTTGCAGTTGATACTTCATTTCAAGCAGGAAATGCTGGATTGCCACAAAGAATTTGGAGGGAATTAAGTGAAATTAGTCTTTCATCCAAAATTGATATTACTAAGTCATATAAACTTTTTGATGAAGATGCAAAATTAAAATTTGGTTTAAGCAGTAACTATAAAGAAAGAGATTATTCAATTTTAGAATACTCTATTCAATTTACCTCTGGACAGAATTGGATTAACAACGATCCAAATGAGGTTTTGAAACCTGAAAATATTTTTCCAAATACTCCGAATGGGTCGTACTTAGTTGATAAAAACAACAATCCTAATCCTAATGCATATTTAGCTAATTCTTTAACATCAGCTGTTTATGTTTCTAATGAATTTGCTTTAAGTCCAAACTTTAAGAGTATTATAGGTTTAAGAGTTGAAAACTTTGTTCAAAGACATACAGGGAGAGATCAAGCATTTGCATCTGGAAATGGAGGTAATAACTTAGATAATGAAATAGTATTAGAATCAACAGACCTTTTTCCAACTGCTAACTTTATTTATACAGTAGCTGAAGAGCAAAATTTAAGATTTGGTTATGCTAGAACTATTGCTAGACCTTCTTTTAAGGAACTTTCTTTTGCTCAAATCCTAGATCCTATTACTTCAAGAACATTTAACGGCTCTTTGTTTGAATATCCTGGGTCAAATTGGTTTGGTGATTTAAAACAAACAGATATCGACAACATTGACATTCGTTGGGAAAAGTTTATGAGTAACGGGCAGATTTTTTCAGCTAGTTTCTTTTATAAGCAATTTGAAAACCCTATTGAATTAGTTAGAATACCTTTGGTTAACACAGGATTTGAATACCAAGCTAGAAATGTTGGACAAGGAAGGTTGTATGGATTTGAGTTAGAGGCAACTAAAAGCTTGGATTTTCTTGGAGAGAAATTTGAAAAATTAAGTTTGAGTGGAAATATCACCATTGTCGAATCAGTTATTGAGATGACAGAAGGCGAGTTTGGCGGAAGAGAAGACAATAAAAGAGAAGGTGAATCTATTGAAAATGAAAGAGAAATGGCAGGTCAGGCTCCATATGTTGTAAACTTTGGAGTAACCTACAGCAATTTAGATAAGGGAATAAATGCTGGAATATTCTATAATGTAAAGGGTAAAACTTTATTAATTGTTGGAACAGGTTTTGTTCCTGATATCTACCAGCAACCATTTCACAGTTTAAATTTGGGTATTTCTAAGAAGTTAGGAGAAAATCAAAGAACGGAAGTTGACCTGAAAGTCTCAAATATTTTAGACGATGCTAGAGAAGAATTTTTTGAATCGTTTGGTGCAGCAGATCAGATTTATAGTCAATTTTTTCCTGGCACATCCGTTAGCTTAGGAATCAATTACAAGTTTTAATTAATAGAAATATAAAGAAGAGGCAGTTGCCTCTTCTTTACTATTTTCTCCGATAGCAATCCTCTATTTGATCTTTAAAGTTTCCCATTACTAATCGGCGCATAATTTTCATGGTGGGTGTTAGTTCTCCATTATTAACAATTTCATTTGCTGAGGCATAGTGAATTCCTTTTCGTTTGCACCATTCTTCTGTAAACTTAAAATCAGGTTGTATAATCGATGCAGGGTGTTTTGTTTAATGAAGATGTTTCGGTTCCCATATTAGTCTTACAAATGAGCTTAATCGCTCATTTTCTCTACTCACTGGAATTCCAGCTACTATACCAATTAGAAGATTATCAGCTATTCCCAACCGCATTTGTGGTCTTATGGTCATATCAAAGTCCTCATTGGCAATTGTCTTATTAAATTCTACTCCAATAAAGTTTCTAGTTCCTGAAATCATGTAGTGAAAACTAGTATTGACGTCATAAGTTGAATGGAATTTCTTGCTGCTAAAATTTTGTTCAATTTTTGGTCCAGTATAAATTAATGAGTGAAAATTAGTACCCCAACGTTTAGCTACTACCAAAAATGGATTATATATATTTCCTTTAATAAAAGGCTTTCCAAAGTTTCTGAAGTCGGATAGTTCAAACTCATTAATGTATCCGATAGCCATTGAAGTTGCCATTGGCTCATTAACAAAGAATGACCATTGTGCTGCAACTTTTATGCTGTTCAATTGATTGGACGGTAGTGTATTTTTCTCTGTGCCATTTACAGGAGAATAAAAGGTAAAGGGTAATTCAACTTCTAATCCTAATCGATCAACTGGAGCCCATTCGTATTCTATTAAGGCTTCATAAGAATCAAATTTTAAGTTATCTGTTAGTCCTAAGCCCAAGTTCCACTCCTTTTCTCCACGCCTTGCTCCCAAATCACGAATTAAATCAATGTAGAGTGGTTCTGCGTGTAAAACCTTATTAGGTTCTTTATGGTCTTCTACTTGTTTGATATAAATGCTATCCTTTTCAGTTTTTGTAATTTGAGCGAAGGAAAATGTTGATGATGTGATCACAAGGATTGTCATCAATGTTTTTTTTAGTTTCATTTTTGATTTGTTTTTGTTGAAATAGTATGAATTTTTTCTATTACAATTTTTAGTAATAGAAATTAGTCAAGTCGTAAAACAAATCAAGTTTTGGGTGGAGGTATGTCGAGTTTTTGAAACCCCTTTGCTAAATAACAGTTAGAGTTAGGAAAATGCTGTTTTGATGTGAATACAAATAGTTGTTTTATAGTGTTGTCAATTGAATATCGGTTAATTAAGTCTATTTTGATATTCGTTTTTGTATTACAATCTTCAGGTTCGTCATCATCATATTCTTTGATGGCATCTTCATAACCTAAAACTTGTTCAATAATAATTTCAACAATACTTTCTTGGTCGTTTATTGTCAAATCTTCAGGTATATGCTCTGGCTCTTGATCTGGAGTATCTACACTGATGTTGAGTAGGTAAAGACCCATAACACCCCAAAGTAGATTGATAAATAGATTGTTTCTTAATTGACTTATCACAACTCAAAATTATGTTCTTTATTGAGTTTTATTCGGGGGTTAATTTTTTTTATGATTTTATTATTCTCCCCGATAGCAATCCTCAATTTGATCTTTAAAATTTTCCATCACCACTCGGCGCTTAATTTTCATGGTGGGTGTTAGTTCTCCACTATCAATTCCCCAAACAGTTGGAGCTAAGATGATTTTCTTAATACGCTCATATTGAGCAAACCCTTCATTGTAAAAATTTACTTCTTTCATTATTCTTTCATGTACACGTTCATTTTTAACAATTTCATTTGCTGAGGTGTAGGGAATTTCTTTTCGCTTGCACCATTCTTCTATATATTCGAAAGCAGGCTGTATAATTGCTGCAGGATGTTTTTCTCCTTCGCCAATCACCATAATTTGTTCAATAAAGGAAGACTCCTTCATTTTGTTTTCCAATAATTGGGGAGCAATGTATTTTCCACCCGAAGTTTTGAAGGTCTCTTTTTTTCTTCCTGTTATTTTCAAGTATTGTCCTTCAACCATTTCACCCAAATCGCCGGTTTTAAACCAGCCATCGACAGTAAAAACTTCTTTGGTGGCAGCTTCATTGTTGTAATAGCCCATCATCACATTCGGCCCTTTAACTAATATTTCTCCATCTTCTGCTATCTTTACTTCAACGTCTCTGATTGGTCTTCCAACAGTTCCTATTCTTGTACCATCATTGGCTTGTTCATTTACTGCAATTACAGGAGAAGTCTCTGTAAGTCCGTAACCTTCCATTACAGGAATTTGGGCAGCTAAAAATACACGAGCTAATCTCGGTTGCAAAGCCGCAGCACCTGATGCCACAGCCTTAGCATTTCCTCCAAGTGCTTCTCGCCATTTGCTAAAAATTATTTTGTTGGCCAATTTCAATTGAAATTCATACCAAGCTCCATTTTTACCATTCAACTCATAGCGCTGTCCTAAACCTAAAGCCCAAAAGAATAATCCCTTTTTTATACCTGTAAGCGCTGTTCCTTTTGCAACAATTTTATCATACACTTTCTCTAATAATCGGGGTACTGCTGTGAAAACTTGTGGCTGCACTTCGCGTAAATTATCGCCAATTGTTTCTAATGATTCTGCAAAATAAATTGAAGTACCTGTGTAAAGGTACATGTAACAAACCATGCGCTCATAAACATGGCAAAGTGGTAAAAAACTCAAGGATTTTGAATCACTATCAACAGGTAAACGCTCTCGAGAAGCCATAGAATTACTCACTAGGTTTTTATGTGAAAGCATCACTCCTTTTGGTCTGCCAGTAGTTCCAGAAGTATAGATTAAAGTTGCTAAATCATCCTCTTTAATCGTATCCATGATTTGTTGAATCCGCTCTTTATTTTTTCCTTTTCCAAGGCTTGTAATTTTTTCCCAACTTTCACAAATCGAAAGAGCATCAAAACTGTAAAAAGAGTTTAAACTAGGAACTTTTTCCATTACAGCTTTTATTTTTAGTGCCAGTTCTTCATCTGCAACCAAACAAAGTTTTACTTCAGCATCATTCATTATAAATTCGTAGTCAGCCTCAGTAATTGTTGGATAAATTGGAACGCTAATCATTCCTGCCATTAGAATACCTAAATCGGCAATAAGCCACTCTGTTCGGTTATTTGAAATTAATGCGACTTTGTCTTTGGGTTGAAGCCCCAACTCTAATAATCCGGAAGCAAAAGCTTCAGCTTGTTCAATAACTTCTTGTGTACTTGTTGGCGTCCAAGTACCATTTATTTTCGATGTAATGGCATCAGTTTTTGGGTAGTTTGCTAACTGATGAAAATGAAGATCAAAGATTCGCTTTATCATATCTGTTGGTTTTATCGTAAAGATAACGGAAAAGTAGTGAAAAATTTTAAATGTCCGTAAGCAGTAATAGCAGCATTTGGCTTTGATAAGTTAATGAGTCAATTTTACCTATTTTTAAAGTCTGAAATTGCAGTATGATTGAAGAAGCACTAAATTCAGAAGACATAGAGTGGAAGCAAATTGAGCTTCAAAGAGGCGACTTATTAATTCGGGAAGGACAAGTTGAGAAGTACGTTTATTTTGTAAAATCAGGTGCATTGAGAGCTTACATTATTACCGATTCAGGAGATTTTACACTTCGATTTGGCTACAGTGGTTCTATCATAACTTCGCTGCCTTCTTTTTTTAATGGAAAGCCAAGTGAATTGAGCATTGAAGCCATTCGAAAATGCAATTTACTTCAAGCCAAGAAAAGTGATTTTGAAAGATTTATTCAATCTTCTGAAAAACGTTTGCTGGCATACCAAAAGGTAATTCAAGATTTAATCAGTGATTTGTTGGAAAGAGAAATTGATTTAATGTATCAATCACCACAAGAGCGATTTAACAGAGTGCATTCTCGTAGTCCTCAGTTGTTTCAAGAGGTGCCGCACAAATACATTGCTTCTTACCTGAGAATGTCACCCGAAACACTTTCCAGAATTCTAAAATCTTGATTTCAATCAAGATTTATTGCAAATTGCATGAGCAATTTTGAAAAAAAAATAATGAAACAAAAAGCCCTATTAAATGAGCTGGAAAACTATGTGAATCTACATTTAGAATTTGCATCAAAATTGAAAAAAAATAAAGAGACAGATTTAACGGCAATTCCCGAAAACGGAGGTTGGAATGTGTTGCAATGTATTCAGCACCTCAATTTATATGGAGAAATTTATCTAAAGGAATTTTCAAATCAACTTAAAAAAGCACCAAAAATTTCCAAAGACTTAGATTTTAAACCGAGTATTTTTCATCAATTTTTGGTAAAACCTATGTTGCCAAAGCAAGGCATGATGAAAATGAAAACTTTTGCCAGTAAAAACCCATCAGTTCAAGGATTAACAGTTCAGGTAATTGATTCATTTATCGAACAATTGAATCAATTTAAAGGCATACTTTCTCAAGCTCAACAGATAAATTTGAATAAGAATAACTGTAAAACAACACTGCCAATTTTAAAAATGAATTTTGGAAGCACTTTGGCATTTGTAATTTACCACAACGAAAGGCATGTGCAACAAGCTCGAGCGCTTTTGAAGTAAGATTTATAATTTTTCTTTTCATTTTTTTATGATAAAAATGGATTGGATTGCATCTATTTTATTGAAATGAGTATTTTTATGCTTTAATAATACTTTTAGATTGCAAACCATCGCAGAAAAAAAAGCACTTTTTAAGCTACCTTACCACAAGAATCAGATTGAGTATTGGGGTCCGGTGAATTCAAATTTTTGTGATTCCTTACTCAGTATGAGTCATGATTTTTTGAAGAAATTTCTCTTTGGAGTTCATGTTCGTCACTTAAAAGAAATTTTTTCTGTCTTTGTAGAATTAGTTCAAAACATTGCAGAATACAATCAGATAAAATTTGCTGATGCAACACCGCAGTCTTATGTAAATTTGGTAATCAACGATACCAGTGTTTTCATTACAACAAAAAATGAAATCAAAGAAAAAGATGTGGCCTCAATAAAAAACTACATAGAATCACTAACTAATTCTACCAAAGAAGAATTAAAAGAAAAACACAGAGATGCCCTTATAGAAGGAAAGAGTTTAGGATTGATTATCATAGTAAAAATGAATAATGCTGATTTCAATTACGAAATCATTACAGATGAGCAGAATGCGAACTGGTTAAGTATTGAAACAACGATTAATTATGGAAGCGCTCAAATTTGAACCATATCTTCAAACACCTGAGATAGATTTTAATCCAGAATCAGGTAAAATGATCATTAGAGGGAAATCATATCCTGGCGATGCCATTGATTTCTACCTGCCATTGATTAATTGGGTGAAAGAATACGTTAAAACCAAGCCACCTAAAACAGAACTGATTTGTGAGATTGAATACCTCAATTCAGCTTCTCAAAAGCAATTAGTTGAACTCTTTGTAGCGTTTAAACCCTTAACAGAAAAAAATAGTTTATTGGTTATTTGGAAATACGAAGAAGGAGATGATGATATCTTAACCGTTGGAGAACTAATAGAACACGAGCTAAAACTCCCATTCAAATACGAAGAAATTTAGTTTCATTTTTTTGTTGCTGAGTAAACTATTTCTCCGTTTATGTAGGTATTCAGAACTTTAGTTTTAAGGATATCTGCCTCATCAACTTCCATAATATCTTGACTTAGAATTACAAAGTCGGCACTTTTGCCAACTTCTAAACTTCCCTTTACTTCTTCTTCAAAATTTGAAAGTGCGGCCCAAATAGTCATTCCTTTTAATGCTTCAATTCTTGTAAGCGCATTTTCTGTTTGAAAACCATCTTTAGGAAAGTCTTTTTCATCTTTTCGAATCGTTGCAGCAAAAAATGTTTTTAAAGGATCAATATCCTCAATAGGGAAATCAGTTCCCAAAGCAATGATTCCATTTTGTTGGAGTAAATCTTTGTAGGAGTAGGCAGTTTTCATGCGCTCCTCTCCAAGTCGTTCTTCTAACCAATACATATCAGATGTGGCATGAGTTGGTTGTACAGATGGAATAATGGTGTATTTTTTAAATAGCGCTAAATGAATAGGATTTACAATTTGAGCATGCTCTATTCTCCAGCGCTTGTCGTTAGTTGTTTTTAAAACTTCACCATAAATAGTGAGCATCAATTCATTGGCCGCATCACCAATGCAATGGGTATTCATTTGAAAGCCATGTTTTTCTAGCAATTTTGCTTCTTCAAGAAAGTAAGCACTATCGTTCAAGAAAAGTCCTTTGTTGTGAGGATCATCTTGATATGGCTCAATTAATCTTGCTCCTCTTGAACCCAAAGCGCCATCAGCAAAGTATTTGAACGAACGAATACTTAAATTTTTAGTGATGTAAGGGCCGTTTTCTAAGAATTCCTTTTTGTTCGCGTCGGTAGGCATGAGCATGCCATATACCTTCATTTTTAGTTTTCCATTTTGTTGTAAGCGATCAATGATATTTACCATTTCATTTTCCAACATGGCATCATCTACAGTGGTTAAACCCTTTTCGAAACACATTTCTTGTGCTTTTAGCAAGGCTCTTTCCATTTGTTCATCGCTCAATTTTGGGATTGCTTTGCTAACGCTGTCAACAGCATTATCAATGAGTAAACCAGTCAATTTTCCGTTTTTCAACTCAAATACACCTCCATTGACCTTTGAATCGCTGTCGATATTTGCAAGCTCTAGTGCTTTTTGATTGGCAACTGCCGCATGGCCGTCAATTCGCTTTAGCAATACAGCTCGATTGGGGAAGAGACTGTCTAACTCAGCTTTGGTTGGAAATGTTTTTTCTGTCCAATCGTTTTGATCCCAACCTCTTCCTGTAATCCATAAATCATTGTTTTCATCAGCAAATTCTTTTGTTCGCTCAACAACTTCTTCCCAACTTCTTGTGCCAACGAGGTTGACTTCAAAAAAAGTATTTCCATACCACAAAAAATGACAATGCGCATCGATAAAACCAGGGTAAATTGCTCCGAGTTTGGCATCTATTTCAATTGTAGCATCGTAGCGATTTTTCAATTGATTGTTGGGGCCCAATTCAATGATTTTGCCATCTTTCACAGCCATCGCCTCATAGATAGTGAATTGGTTATCTACGCTATAGATTTTAGCGTTGTGAATTAATAAATCTGCTTTTTCAGTATAAAAACATGCACTCATAAAACTGGAGATTAATAAAAGAAAGAAAATTCTCATAATTTTTTTTGATTAATTTGCCTAATTAATGGAAGGCGATTAAAGTCGATAAAGCTAAACAATACCACTATAAAAAATGGATAAATAGGCATTTTATATCGAACTATTGCGCCAATTACTGGAACACACAAACCAATTAAGCAACTTAAAATAATTACAAAGGAAAGAGCTGATAAAACAAGAGGCAATGCTTGTTTTGTTGGTTTCCTAAAATAGATAATACTCAGAGGTAGCATTAAAAGTAATACAAGATTTTCTATTGCTGCCAACATGGCGAAAGGATTTTCAAAAAAAGAAAAAATTGGTCGAATCCAAACATTGTACATCGCTTCTGGAAGTGCAAAAAAGGCTTCTTTAGTCGTTTCAAATTCTTGAATAGGAAAGTAAGAATTTGCGTTGTTTTCGACTGCTAATTGAATAAACTCAGCCTGCTTTTCAGAAAGAATTGTTATGAAATCAGGAAATGCAAGTAGTGTTGCTACCAAAATGATTGCGTGTATTCCAAGAAAAGTTGAGGCTATTTTTTTAGGATAGTTATAGTTTAAAATAAAAAGTAGAATTCCGGGGATTAATGCGATTAAGATATAGGGTTTCACTCCAATCATAAGCAAAGCAAATAGGATGCTAAGGCTCCAATGGCTCAATTTTTTTTCTTGCATCGCCTTTCCTAAAAAGAAGAGGAAAAAACCCAAACAAAACAACAGCCAACTTTCTTTTAATGCAGCTGAACTAAACAAAAGCATGCTCGGTAAAAAAAAGACAAATCCAAAAAGGAGCAGTTTTGGAAGTGTTGTAAAACGCATAAAAAAATGCAAGAGAGCTATACCTCCTAAAAAAGCGAAAAGGCAAAAAATGAGATTATGAAGCAGGAAAAACCCATTTGAAAGGTATAAAATCAAAAAATGAATTCGAATAATTGTTCGATTATCATTCAGGTAAGTTTCATTTCCACGATCCCAATGCAAACTTTTTTCAATAAGATTTTGATAGTCAGCACTTCTTTCATTTTCTGGAAGAAATAATTGCAGCCTTAATTCGTTATTTCCTTCTGAATGAACCATTAAGGCTTGGGCATCATCAAAATATTTGTAAAGATCAGCACTGCTCCGATCGGTATAATAATGGGTATAAATCCACCAAAAAAATAATCCTGCAAGCACTTTTGCGATTAAGGTTGTATGAATAACATATTTCGGGATTCCATTTATTTTAAAGAAAGCAAATTTCCAAATGCCTACAACAAATACAGTGAGTATGAAAAAGCTAATGAGGATGCCGAATAACATATGGCCTCAAATGTAATTTATTCCGATGAATAGTAGATTAATTATTGGCGATTTACAAAGGTAAAGCAAGGGAAAAACTTTACTTTTGCAACTTAATTAAATTCCACCTCAACTACATGGAAACCGCCACAAATCAAACAGAAGTAACTTTAGAAACAGCAAAAGATCTTGGCTTATTGCCAGAAGAGTTTGAAATGATAAAAGGAATTTTGGGACGCACTCCAAATTTCACAGAATTGAGTATCTATTCAGTGATGTGGTCGGAGCACTGTTCTTATAAAAACTCAATCAATTGGTTGAAAAAGTTACCAAAAGAGGGGCCGCACATGTTGGCTGAAGCTGGTGAAGAAAATGCTGGATTGGTAGATATTGGGGATGGATTAGCTTGCGCATTTAAAATTGAATCTCATAACCATCCTTCCGCTTTGGAACCTTATCAAGGAGCAGCTACAGGTGTTGGTGGAATCAATCGCGATATTTTCACAATGGGTGCTAGACCAGTAGCTCAATTGAATTCTTTGCGTTTTGGCGACATTAGTTTAGATCGAACAAAGTGGTTGGTGAAAGGCGTTGTGAAGGGAATTGGGAATTACGGGAATTCTTTCGGAGTACCAGTTGTTGGAGGAGAATTATTTTTCGACGAATGTTATAATACCAACCCTTTGGTGAATGCAATGTCGGCGGGGATTATGAAAACTGGAAAAATGATTTCAGCGACTTCTTATGGATTAGGGAATCCTGTTTTTATAGTAGGTTCTGCAACCGGGAAAGATGGAATTCACGGAGCAGCATTTGCTTCTAAAGACATTACCGAAGATTCTATGGAAGATTTACCGGCGGTTCAAGTTGGTGATCCTTTTCAAGAAAAATTATTATTGGAAGCTTCTTTAGAATTAGCAGAAACGGATGCCATTATTGGAATGCAAGACATGGGAGCTGCAGGAATTACCTGTTCTACTTCTGAAATGTCTGGAAAAGAAGGTTTTGGAATGATCATCGATTTAGATAAAGTTCCAACGCGACAAGCTGGTATGTTGCCATTTGAGATATTGCTTTCTGAATCACAAGAAAGAATGTTGGTGGTAGTAAAAAAAGGCAGAGAAGCTGAAGTGAAAGCTATTTTTGATAAATGGGATTTAAACTGTGAGCAAATTGGCGAAGTGACTGAAGGTGGTAGATTAGAATATTTTATGGGTGGTGAGAAAGTAGCCGATGTACCAGCTGAATCTTTGATTTTAGGTGGAGGTGCACCAGTTTACGATAGAGAATATAAAGAGCCTGCTTACTTCCAAGAAAACCAAAAATTTGACATCAGTTCAATTGAAGAACCAAAAGATTTAAAAGCTGTTGCTAAATTTTTATGGACTCATCCAAACATTGCTTCCAAAAAATGGGTGATGGAGCAATACGATAGCATGGTGGGAACTATAAACATGAGTACCAATAACCCAACCGACGCTGGTATTGTAAATTTAAAAGGCTTGAATAAAGCTTTGGCTTTCACAGTTGATTGCAATGCGCGTTATGTTCATGCAGACCCTGAAAAAGGTTGCGCAATTGCTGTTGCTGAAGCTGCAAGAAACATTGTTTGTTCAGGTGGAGAGCCATCAGCAATTACCAATTGCTTGAATTTTGGAAATCCTTATAATCCTGAAGTTTATTGGCAATTTGTAGGAGCAATTAAAGGAATGAAAGCAGCTTGTTTGAAATTTCAAACACCGGTTACAGGAGGAAATGTGAGTTTCTACAACCAGAGCATGCAAAATGATAAAGATGTGCCTGTTTTCCCAACACCAACTATTGGAATGATGGGAATTGTTCAAGACAAATCAAGAATAACGACACTTGCATTTCAAGAAGAAGGAGATCGAATTTACCTTTTAGGAGACTCGAAAAACGACATTAATTCTTCTGAATATTTATACGCCTTTCATAAAGTAAAACAATCTCCTGCTCCTTACTTTGATTTAGAAGAGGAATTTGCTTTGCAAGCCACTTTAAAGAACTTGATCATCGAAGATTTAGTTGTTTCTGCTCACGATTGCGCTGATGGAGGTTTATTCATCACTTTGTTAGAAGCAGCCATGCCGAACAATTTAGGATTTGAAATTGATACAGACAGCGATTTCAGAAAAGATGCCTACTTATTTGGTGAAGCACAAAGTAGAGTGGTGGTGAGTGTTAATGAAGCTCAGGAAGAGCAATTTATTGAAGTGATGACTGCATCAAACGTTCCTTTTAATTTACTTGGAGAAGTAAAAGGTAAAAATATGTTGATTGATGGGGACGACTTTGGTAAAGTTGAAAATGCGAAAGCTGAATTTGATAGTGCTTTAGAAAATTACTTGACAAAGTAATAATCAGTTGAAGCGACACAATCGCTTTTACTTCAAATTTTCTTTTCTACCTTTATCGGCATGAATTATGAAAAACGCCTGAATATCAAATCTTGGGCTGAAGAAGATCGTCCGCGAGAAAAATTTGCAGGAAAAGGAAAAAACAGCCTTTCAGATGCTGAGTTAATTGCCATTTTGTTGGGTTCAGGAAATCGAGATGAAACGGCAGTAGAACTTGCAAAACGCATTTTGAGTTCGGTGAATAATAATTTAAATGCCTTGGGCAAATTGGATTTACATTCACTTAAAAAATTCAAAGGTGTTGGAGAAGCAAAAGCCATTTCAATTGGAGCAGCATTGGAATTAGGCAGAAGAAGAAAGCTAGAAGAAGAAGAGAAAAAGCCAAAAATTAGCAGTAGTAAAGATGCATTTCAATTAGTGGAAGGTGTTTTAGCTGATTTGCCACATGAAGAGTTTTGGGTGTTATTGCTCAATCGAGCAAATCAATTAATTACCAAACAAAATATTAGCAAAGGTGGAGTGAGTGGAACGGTTGCCGATGCAAAGTTGATTTTCAGAGGTGCCATTGAGAAATTGGCTTCTGCCATTATTTTGTGCCACAATCATCCTTCAGGAAATTTAAAGGCAAGTCAAGCGGATATTAAATTAACAGAAAAGTTAGTGCAAGCAGGTAAAACACTCGACATTGCAGTTATAGATCATATTATTGTTGGAAACCAAGGCTATTTAAGTTTAGCCGATGAAGGATTGATGTAAGATGCTATTAGTTTATACCCCAAAAATTACTCCTAGAATTAAGTACAGCATCAAAACCATGCTGAAAACCTACTTGCTTTATTCTGATTATGAACTAATCACTTCACTTGAAAAATACATACAACATCAGGGCCCAAAATTTTCATATTCTTCACAACCAAACGAAAGTGGATTGCATTTTCATGCATCAGAACTTCTTACTGAAAAAGGCATTAATGAACCGAATTTAAAATTGGGTAATCACAATGGCTTAGTTACGCTTTTTCACCATCAAAAACTCGATGCAATTTTACCCTATGATCCTTTTGCAGCCTGCTTTTACATGCTTAGTCGCTATGAAGAGTATCTGCCACATTTAAAAGACAAATACGATCGATTTTCAGCAAAAGACAGTGTTGCAAAAAAGCATTCATTTCTACAAACTGCAGTTGTAGATCGTTGGGCATTGCAAGTGAAAGAAGTACTGAAAGCTGCTTATCCCGAGTTGAAATTTGGTAACAAAAAATTTAATTTTATTCCAACCATTGATATTGACAATGCTTTTGCCTTCAAGCACAAAGGCTTTTCTAGAATTGTGGGAAGTCTATTTCGTTCCTTGCTCACTTTAAATTTTGAGAGACTTCTAATTCAATTAAAGGTAGTGTTTGGGAATAAACAAGATCCATTTGATACCTACAACTATCAACTTAATTTACAAAAGAAATACCATTTAAAACCCATTTATTTTTTTCTTTTAGGAGATTATGGATTGAATGATAAAAATATTTCTCATGAAAACAAGCATTTTCAATCGCTGATAAAAAGCATTGCAGATTATGCGAAAGTGGGTATTCATCCCTCTTTTGGATCAAATCAAAAGCCTGATCAACTACAAAAAGAAATCAGAAGGTTAGCTAAAATAGTTAAACGAGAAATTTTCTGTAGCCGACAGCATTACTTAAAATTAAGTCTTCCCGAAACTTATAGAAATCTTGTAAAGGAAGACATTTTAGAAGACTACACCATGGGTTACGCAGATGCATTAGGTTTTAGGTCTGGAACATGCACCCCTTATTATTTCTATGATTTGGACGAAGAAATGGAAGTGAATTTAAAAGTATTTCCTTTTCAAGTCATGGAATCTACTTTTAAATATTATTTGAATACTTCCATCGAGGAATCAATCACTTTAACAAAAACTATTATTGAAGAGGTGCGAGCAGTGAACGGAACTTTTATAAGTTTATGGCACAATGAAAGTTTGAGCGATGAACTTGAGTGGAAGGGTTGGAGAAAGGTTTATGAAGCAGTAATTGAAGCCAGTACAAATACTTCTAATTAATCTCTGAGAATCCTTTAAATTTGAATTTATAAAAATCAAACATCAATGGCCAAAGTCAGAATACTTTCAGAAGAAACCCACTCTGTTTTAAGTGAATTTATCGCTGAAATCAGAGACATTAAAATTCAAAAAAATCGCATGCGCTTCCGAAAAAATATGGAACGATGCGGAGAAATTTTCGCCTATGAAATTTCTAAAGAGTTAAAGTATTCTGAACAAGAAATTACAACTCCATTGGGTTTATCAAATGATTTTTTACTTGATCAACAGCCAATTTTAATTACAATTTTAAGAGCCGGTTTACCCTTGCATCAAGGGCTTTTAAACTATTTCGACAAAGCAGATAATGGTTACATTTCTGCATTTAGAAAACACCATAAAGATGGAAGTTTTGACATTGAGCTACAATATTTAGCCTGCCCGAGTTTAGAAGGAAGAACAGTTATTTTAACGGATCCAATGTTAGCAACAGGATCTTCCATGGTTTTAGCATACAAAGCTTTGTTGGACAAAGGCAAACCGAAACACTGCCACATTGTATCCTTAATAGGAAGTTCAGAAGGCTTGGAATACACTAAAAGAAATTTGCCGCACAACACTTCTATTTGGTTGGGGGCACTCGACCAAGAAATGACAGCTCAATCTTACATAGTCCCTGGACTAGGAGATGCAGGAGATTTGTCCTTTGGAACAAAAGAGTAGAATTTGGAAATTTTAAAAATCATTGGATTATTGCTGTTGAGTGCAACGAAATTTTTTCTTGCACCTACTTCGACAGTACTAGCTGGTTTTAATTTTTGGCAAACAATTGCCATCACTATAATTGGCGGGTTCATTGGCTTGATAGTCTTTTTTCGATTTGGCTTAATGCTTCAAAAATTTATTCGATACATCTTTAACATAAAGCCTAAAAATAAATTCAGCAAGCGCAACAGACTGCTAGTGAAAATTAAAAGCAAACATGGTTTAATTGGTTTAGCTGTGTTAACTCCCTGTCTTTTAGGAATTCCAATTGGAGCACTTATAGCATCTATTTATTACAAGAAACAACGACAAACTTTATTGATTTTTGGATTGTTTATTGTTATTTGGTCATTTATCCTCACTACCATCACAATCTATATTAAAAATCAATAGTTGCTATGCCCAAAAATAATTACCAACATATATTTTTCGATTTTGACCGCACATTATGGGATTTTGAAAAAAATTCTGAAACTGCATTGTCGAAACTGTATGAAATTTATGACTTAGAAAATAAGTTAAAGGTTGATTTTCATTCATTTCTATTGAGTTATAAAATACAAAATGATTTTCTCTGGAAAGATTACCGATTGGGTTTGGTAGAAAAAGATGAATTGAGACAAGCGCGTTTTAACAATACCTTTAAGAAATTTGGGTTTGAAGATAAAACCTTAGCATTGGAATTTAATGATGATTATGTAATTCATGCATCTTCTCAAACACACTTAATTCCAGGTGCAAGAGAAATCTTGGATTATTTATTCCCAAAATATCAATTACACATTATTACCAATGGATTTGTAGAAGCACAAGAAACCAAATTAGATGCTTGTGGTTTGAGAAAGTATTTCAAACAAATTATAATTTCCGATGGATTGGGCTTTAAAAAACCCGATCAGCGAATTTTTAATCATGCCATGAAATTAGCGAATGCTTCAGCGAGCAATAGCCTAATGATTGGAGATGATTATGAGCCAGATGTGCTTGGAGCAAAATCTGTTGGCATGGATCAAGTTTATTTTGAATGGATTAAAGTTGAGGATAACCAAGCAAATTTTACCATCAACAGTTTATTGGAATTGAAAGAAATTCTTTAAAATGATTTCCTTTGCAGGAGAAAAACAGTTGAAGCGAGCAATTTAGTATGAAAGATACAAAAACAATGACTGAAACAAGGGGCTTAGATATTGATTTAACATGGAGAGAAGGTCAATTGCCTTTTCAATTTTTTGGGCCTTGTAGCGCAGAAAGTCTTCCTCAAATGCATTTTACGGCTCAAGGTTTAGCAGAGCAATTTGATGAAGTAATTTTTAGAGCGGGTGTTTGGAAACCTCGCACACGACCCAATTCTTTTGAAGGAGCTGGCGACATTGCTTTAGATTGGTTGAAAGAAATTAAACAAACGTATCATTTTAGAATTGCGACTGAAGTAGCCAATGCCGAACATGTTGAAAAGAGCTTGGCAGCAGGAGTTGATTTCCTGTGGATTGGAGCAAGAACAACTGTTAACCCATTTTCTGTTCAAGCCATTGCAGATGCATTGAAAGGGACTGATATTCCTGTTTTTGTAAAAAACCCAATTCATCCAGATCTTTCACTTTGGATTGGAGCATTGGAGCGAATTAATTTAGCTGGAATAACAAAACTCGGCGCAATTCATAGAGGATTTCATTTGAGTGATAATGCCCCTTACCGAAATTATCCCAATTGGAATTTGGCTGTACAATTAAAAGCAACTTATCCAGAATTGCCCATTATTTGCGATGCGAGTCACATTAGCGGAAAGCCAGATTTGATTCCTCAGGTGGCACAACGAGCCATCGATTTAGACATGGATGGTTTGATGATTGAAACGCATTACCTTCCTGATCAAGCGTTGAGCGATAAAGACCAACAACTTACTCCTGAAGCATTGGGAGCCCTTGTGAAACAGTTGGTTCCAAAGAATAAATCCTCAGAGAATAAAGAGTTTAAGAATCGCTTGGAATTATTGAGAGAAGAGATCGACAAGGTTGATAATGATTTGATGGATCGAATTGCTGAGCGCATGAATTTAGCTTCTCAAATTGGAGTTTATAAAAAACAAAATAATGTCACCATTTTGCAAATTGAGCGTTGGCAGGAAATTCTGAACCGAGTGCTTTTAAGTGGAAATTCAATGGGTTTGAGTGAAACTTTTATTAAAGCCATGTACAATGCCATTCACGATGAGTCGATACGAAAACAAACTGATAGTAAAGTGTAATTACCATGCTTGCCAACACCCCTGAACCACCCTATTATGCAGTAATCTTTACTTCAACTTTGGTTGAAAATACAGCAGAATATCAAGCTGTTTCTGTTGAATTGGAAGAATTAGCTAAAGAAAACAGCGGATTTTTGGGTTTTGAAGCGGCAAGAAATGAATTGGGTATTTTTATCTCTTATTGGAAAGACCTTGAATCAATTAAGCAATGGAAAGAAGTAAGCGCCCATCGAATTGCCCAAACAAGAGGCAGAGCAGAATGGTATGAGTCTTTTAAAGTGCGTATTGCAAAAGTGGAGCGTGCTTACGGGTTTGAGAGGTAGGATAGTTTTTAGTGAACTAAGTTAAATGCTTGTTAATTTAATCTCAGGAAGTGAAAGAGATAAATATAGAAAATACAGGAGCAAAATATTCAGAAATGCTGATGCAACTTGTACAGCAATTTGATGAATTATTACCCCAAAAATTAACTTTTGAAGAAACTTTAGAAATTGGTATTGAAGCTTGGAATTTGGCAAACAATAAAGAAAGCCTTGGGACTGATTTGTACAAGAAAGAATTAAAAGCACATAATTATATTGATGTGATTGAAAAAATGGTTGAGTATAAATTGGAGCATTTCGCTGACCACAATAACATCATTGTTGATTTTAGCACCGAAAACGATATTCTTCAGATAAAAAGCCAAACATTCGAGCAGCATTTTAACAGTTTGCTGTCAAGGATGATTAATATATATCCAACAAAAAGTGATTGAGCCAATTCCATTTTAGAGGGATTTTTTATATTTTTATTGATAATCATTTTATTAACTCAAGATTGAAAATTACTTTATACATTTTTTCGTTTTTCTTCTACATTACAAGCTCATATGGCCAAAACAGGTATTTTGAACTTGATACAGCCTATCAAGTTGTCGTGATAGGTGAAGATACCTTATCAGGTAGTTATAATGATTATGATTTTAAAACATTTGAATTTAAGCAATTCGAAAAGATAATTTATTGCAATGAGTATTCAAAACTTTCAAAGACAATAGGCGCAAAGAGAATTGGTAAAACCGAGTCAGAGATTAATCAAGAAATTATTTTTGATTTAAAATTTTCAGGTGCATTTATTAACGGAAAAAGGTCTGGTGATTGGATTTACTTTGCAGGCGATGTTGATCCAAATACTGACTGTTATTCCAAATACAGTAATAAGCTTGTTAAATATTATAATGATAGTGTTTTTGTTTCAGAGTATGATTATTTTGGGTATAAAGAATTTAATTACAATCATGATAGCTCTTCATTTAAAGGATTTTATGAATATAGTAAAGAGTTTAAAGTAGATTTTTTGTGCGATGAAAGCAAGCAATGTATTTTTTATAGTGACTCTGTTGTAATTGCTAAATCTTCAATCAGCGATTGGAAAAAAACAATGAACAAAATTTGGTTTGACTCTTTTAGTAAGATAATGAAAGACTAATCAATACTACTAAGCTTTACTATACCAGTTATTCAATACCTCTTAAAATTTCAACCAATTATCTAAAACCAAAAACCAATGCCAACAAAAAAGGAATTGTCAGCAGAAGAAAGCATAAAACTTCTTAGCGTATTAAAAGAGCGCTTTGAGAAAAACAGCAATCGCCATAAAAGGATTGAATGGCAGAAAATTCAAGATAAGCTTGAAAGTATGCCGGCCAAACTTTGGTCGCTGAATGAAATGGAAAAAACTGGTGGGGAACCGGATGTTATTGGATATGATTTGAAGACTAAGGAGTTTATTTTTTGTGATTGCTCATCAGAAAGTCCGAAAGGAAGAAGAAGTGTTTGTTATGATCAAGCTGCACTAGATTCGCGAAAAAAATTTAAGCCTGACAATAGTGCAATTGAAATGGCAAGGGAAATGGGAGTTGAAATCTTGTCAGAAGAACAATACCATGAGTTGCAAAAATTGGGAAAGTTCGACGCTAAAACCTCTAGTTGGCTATTGACTTCTCCTGAAATTAGAAAACTTGGTGGAGCTATTTTTGGAGATTGGCGCTTTGGTCGAGTTTTTATTTATCACAATGGCGCAGAGTCATACTACGGCGCAAGAGGATTTCGTGGGATTTTGAGGATTTAAATTTTTGAACAACTAAAACTCAGCAATCACACTCATACCACCAACCACTGTTTCGTTGAGGTTTACATTTATTTTTGCATCAAGCGGTAAGAATAAATCAACTCGAGAGCCGAATTTAATAAAGCCGCATTCACTTCCTTGTTCAACAACCTCATTTTCTTTGCCATAAAACACAATCCTGCGAGCCAAAGCACCCGCAATTTGACGAAATAAAATACTTCTATTTTTTTCATCTTTAACAACCACTGTTGTTCGCTCATTTTCTGTAGAAGATTTAGGATGCCAAGCCACTAAATACTTTCCAGGATGGTATTTATAATAGGTGATTTTTCCACCAATTGGGTAGCGGTTATTGTGCACATTTATTGGCGACATGAAAATAGAAATTTGCCTTCTTTTTTCATTCAAAAATTCATCCTCATAAGCTTCTTCAATCACCACCACTTTGCCGTCACAGGGGGATAATAGTTGATTTTCATTGATTACAATATTTTTAATAGGGTCTCTAAAAAACTGTAAGACTACAATGAATAAAAATGCTGCTATGATATAACTTAGGGTTAAAATCAGCGAGTAATCAGCGAAAAAATAATGTGTGATTCCCAATAATGCAGCATCAACTGCGATGATAAATGCTAATGTGGGATATCCTTCTTTGTGAAATTTCATAGTGTAATTTAAGGTCGTTCAAAAATAGTGAAACTAATTTTGAAAGTTTTAGGCATAATTAAATGAAGGACAAAAATTTTAAAAAGATATAGACCATGGGAGCAGAGATAAAAATTCCATCAAATCGATCTAAAATTCCTCCGTGTCCAGGAAGTATTTTTCCAGAGTCTTTCATTTCTAAGCTTCTTTTAAACATGGATTCTACTAAATCGCCTAATGAGCCAAAAACAACAATTATGCTGCTAATTATTAGCCAATTAATTTGACTTAATTGGGGAAAAATTGCTGCATTAAGAAAGCCAATAGCTATTGCAGTTATTGCTCCTCCAAAAAATCCTTCCCATGTTTTCTTTGGTGAAATACTCGGGAATAATGGTCTTTTTCCAATGCTTCGTCCAACAAAATATGCTCCTGTATCATTTGCCCACAAAATAAAAAAGTAGCCCAATAGTATTTGGTATTGATATCTATCTCCGAAGCCACTATCACTATAGTAAGCCAAATGGTGTAGCAGTGTAAATGGCACAGAAATGTAAATAATTCCCAAAATTGTGAAGCTGATATTGGAAATAGGCTGAGGTTTTTTACGGTACAATTCAACCACAAAAATTAAGAACACTATCGGAATAATAAGAAAAATGCTGTTGATGTTGATCGGAGTGAAAATACTGAAAGCAGAAATACTGAAAAAAACTAGTCCTCCAATTACACCAACTACTTTTTGGGGTTTGATGTTGGTAGGCTTAAAGAAGTTATAAAATTCAATTTGACCTAGCAAGATGATGATAAAAAAGAGGAAAGAAACAGAGTACTCATTAAAAATAATTGAACCAATTAGAACAATTACAAACACAATTGCAGTAAGCACACGTTCCTTTAAATTGCTCACAGCTTATGTTTTGAAATGAGGTGAATAGCTTTTACAACATTCTCTTGTTTTACGTATAGCTCAATTAATCCACTAAGCAAATGCGTGTGCATAGAGTCTTTTTTATTAATCAAGAAAGTTTTGATACTGGTTTCCTCAAGCACACCTTTCACAATTTCAGATTTATGAACTAGTTCAGTACTATATATTTTTACCCAGTCTTTTGCCACTCAGTAAAAGTATCAAACTATTCATTAATCAACTAGGAGTGTCTTTATTTTCTGTAACGTCTTCTTCTGATTTTTTATCATTTTCAACGTGCTTGCCATTCGTTTTTGGTTCTTCTGGCGTCCAGTCTTTAATTTTACTTTCAGATTTAGTCGATTTTGATTTTTTATCAGCTTCAGCATTTTCATCTAACAACTGATCTGTCCGACTCTTCTCACCAAAAGCTCTTTCTCCAAATATCTTTTCTAGATCTTCTTTAAAAATAACTTCACGCACCAATAATAATTCAGCAAGTTTTACGAGTTTGTCTTGATTTTCAATCAAGATTTTTTTGGTTCTTTCATAGGCTTCACTAACCATTTTACTTACTTCTTCGTCAATTACCTGTGCAGTCTTTTCACTGTATGGTTTGTTGAAGCTGTATTCGCTCTGTCCGCTTGAATCGTAAAAACTAATGTGTCCAATTTTATCATTCAAACCATAGATAGAAACCATGGAATAGGCTTGTTTCGTAATTTTTTCTAGATCACTCAAAGCGCCTGTTGAAATTTTATTGAAGGTAATGTCTTCAGCGGCTCTTCCACCTAATGCAGCACACATTTCGTCTAGTAATTGTTCTTTGGTAGTAATTTGTCGTTCTTCAGGCAAATACCAAGCTGCTCCTAATGATCTTCCGCGAGGCACAATGGTAACTTTTACCAAGGGGGAAGCATAACGCACCAACCAACTAACAGCAGCATGTCCTGCCTCATGATAAGCGATAACTTTTTTCTCTTCGCTAGTGATAATTTTATTCTTTTTCTCTAATCCACCAATTACACGATCAACTGCATCGAGAAAATCTTGTTGATTAATTTTTTTCTTTTTCTTTCTTGCAGCAATCAAGGCTGCTTCATTACAAATGTTGGCAATGTCTGCTCCTGAAAATCCAGGTGTTTGTTTTCCCAAAAAGTTAATGTCTACCGATTCATCAATCTTTAAAGGCTTAACATGAACTTTAAATATTTCAATACGCTCATTTAAATCTGGTAAATCAACATGAATTTGACGGTCAAATCTCCCTGGTCGAAGCAAGGCACGATCGAGAATTTCTGCTCGGTTGGTAGCTGCCAATAAAATAACTCCGCTATTAGTTCCAAAACCATCCATTTCAGAAAGCAATTGATTCAAAGTATTCTCTCTTTCATCATTTCCTCCTTGCGACATCCCTTTTCCACGCGCTCTTCCGATAGCATCAATCTCATCAATAAAAACGATGGCTGGAGATTTTTCCTTGGCTTGTTTAAAAAGGTCTCTTACTCTGGAAGCACCAACACCAACAAACATTTCAACGAAGTCAGAGCCTGATAAACTAAAAAATGGAACTTGAGCTTCACCTGCAACGGCTTTAGCAAGAAGCGTTTTTCCTGTTCCTGGAGGGCCAACTAGTAATGCTCCTTTTGGAATTTTTGCTCCCAGTTCAGTATATCGTTTTGGATTTTTTAAAAACTCAACAATTTCTTCAATTTCAATTTTTGCTTCTTCTAATCCAGCTACATCTTTAAATGAGACTTGTACATCTTTAGTTTTGTCAAACAGTGTGGCTTTAGATTTTCCAATATTGAAAATTTGAGCTCCAGGACCACCTGCACCACCCGACATTCTGCGCATAATGAATATCCAAAAACCGATTAAGATAGCTATTGGTAATAACCAACCAATCAAATCACCTATGTAATTATTTCGTGTTTCATATTCAGGATAAATCTTTTTTTCTTGAGGCATATCTTCTTGAATGCGATTTAAATCGGTATTAAATTGTTCAATTGTACCCACCTTAATATAATAATGTGGACTACCCGCACCAAAGTTTTTTTTGCTTTGTTCAGCTACGCTTTTATACTTTTCTTGTGAAAGAGCAGAAGGTTTGATAAAAATTTCAGCTCTTTTGTCAGTTCCTTCGCTAACAACTATGATTTTTTGAACATCACCTGTTTTTAGCATTTCATTCGAAAACTTTTCCCAACTGATTTTTTCGGCACCACTTCCAAGGCTGAAAAGATTTAAGCCAATAATTACAACCCCTATAATGGCATAGATCCAATAGAAATTAAAAGGTTTCTTTGGATTATTTCCTTTAGGAGCATTCGGATTGGGCTTTCTTTGCGTATTAGGCCGATTTCCCTTATTTGTTTGATTGTTTTTATTCGTCGTGGTTGCCATCGCTTAATTTTCTTCTTCTATTTTTTTTATAATTGCATCACCCCACATCCCTTCCACATCATAAAAAGATCTGATTTCAGGTTGAAAAATGTGTGCTACAACATTTACATAATCTAACAACACCCATTCAAGGTTAGAAGTTCCTTCAACATGCCATGGTTTTTCATTTAATGCTGTGCGGACTTCTTTTTCGATAGAATCTTTTATTGCTCCAATTTGGGTACTTGAATTTGCCTCACAAATAATGAAGTAGTCTGTTACGGCTCCATCTATTCCTTGAAGGTTCATTTGTACGATGTTACTTCCTTTTTTTTCTTGAATACCTTTAGTGATTATTTCTATTAGCTTTTCAGAAGAGGAGTTAGAATTTTTTTTGACCATAGATTACTTGTATCCCAATTGTAAATGCAAAAGTAAGTATTTTAGAATGCTTAAAATTGTTATTTTTAGAGTCTTAATCCTTAAGAAAATGGAAAATAAAATTAGCCAGATTCTCAAATTTGATTCGCTTAATTCAACCAATATCCGTGCCTTACAACTTGCACAGTTGGGTGACCTGCAGGAAAGACAAATTGTCTTCACAGATTTTCAAACAAATGGCAAAGGGCAGAATGGTAATTCTTGGCAATCTGAGACTTCTAAAAACCTAACATTTAGTTTTTTAAAAAGACATTCGGTAAGCATTGAAAATCAATTTTTTTTGATAAAAGCAGTTGCTTTAGGGCTTAAAAAATACATAGACAATTTGTCAGTTGGTATGGTTAAAATTAAGTGGCCAAATGACATTCTTGTTAATGGGAGAAAAATCGCAGGAATTTTAATTGAAAATAGCATCATTGGACAGAAAATTAATTTCTCGATAATTGGAATTGGATTCAATGTAAATCAAACAAAGTTTCCAAAATACGACCGTGAAGCTATTTCACTTGCAATACTTCGAGGACGTCCAATGAATCGAGAAAGAATTTTAGAAGATTTATTTCAAGAAATTAATCTTCAATTAGATAGGCTTGAGGATGATGCAGCGAATGTTTCAAAAGAATACATTGCCTCACTTTATGGCTTGGGAAAAACAATGGAGTTTGAAGATGAGGGTGGAAATTTTGAGGGAGTAATCTTATCTGTGTTGCCAAATGGAAAATTACAAATCAATAAAATGGCGAAATTGAAAACCTATGATTTGAAGGAGATAAAATTTATAACTTAAGGCCTGAAGCTTTGTTTACCAAAGACTCAAAGAAATTTTTAAGTGGTTTCTCAACCATCATTTTTAGAAAGGCATTGATTTCTCCTTGAAAAATAATTTGAACGCTTGTTTGGTCTTCAGCTTGTTCTTTCAGCTGAATTTCTAACTCAAAGTCAAAAGGAACTTTTCCATGAGATTCAATGAAAATTGTGCTTGGAGCTTCTACAGATTTTCTCTTTAGGCCAATACGACTCATTCCTTTAATTGTAAAAGAACACTGATCTTCTTCTGCTTCCCATTTTTCTACTTTATCTTGTGGCAATATTTGCTCAAAATGACGCATGTCGCACAAAAACCCAAAAAGTTTTGAGATATTGTTGGGGCTAACAGCTATTGATGTTTCTATTGTTGTCATACGTAAACGTTCCAATTAGCAGGATCTTTTCTCCAGCTATTCAATGATTTTAAGTCATTTTCAGAAATGTATCCTTTTTCTAGTGCTATTTCAATTAAAGAGGGATAGTCACTTAATGTAACCAGTGGACACTTGTATGCTTGGAAGTTTTGCTTTGAAATCTCAAAACCATAAGTAAAGATAGCTGCCATTCCAACTACATTATATCCCGCATTTCTAAGTGCTTCAACTGCATTCAAACTGCTCATTCCAGTTGAAATTAAGTCTTCAATAACCACAACTCTTTTTCCTGATTCGACTTCTCCTTCAATTAAATTTTGCATACCATGCCCTTTAGCAGAAGAGCGAACATAAATTAAAGGTAATTCTAGTTCTTGAGCAATTAACGCAGCTTGGGCAATACCTCCTGTAGCTACACCTGCAACTACATCAACTAATCCAAACTGCTCTTGAATGGTTTCTGTAAATTTTTGACGAATATAGGTTCTAACCTTTGGGTAGGAAAGGGTTTTGCGATTGTCGCAATAAATTGGAGAATCCCACCCTGAAGCCCATTTGAAAGGCTGGTGCTTGTTTAGTTGGATTGCTTTAATTTGAAGTAAAAATTCTGCAACTTGATGTGCAGTTTCTTTGTTAATTTGCATCATGCAAAAGTATAGAGTTTTTATTAATAGACACCTAATTTATTTAAGTGAAAATCAAAATTTGCTTGTAAATTCTGATAATTTCAAACTTGTTCTAGAACCTACACAAGATGAAATTATTGCAATTGTAGAAAAGTTGTTAATTGAGAAACAACAAGTGTTTAAGTATTTGTTTAACTATTCTTCAATTGAAGATGGATGGAATATTTTTAGAAATTGCTTTCAAGAAATTGAAGCAGCAGGAGGAATTGTCTTAAATTCTGAGGGGAATTTACTTGTTATTCACCGGCTGGGTTATTGGGATTTGCCTAAAGGGAAATTAGAAAAAAATGAGTCGATTGAAGAAGCTGCAATTAGAGAAGTGGAAGAAGAATGCGGTATTTCAGGATTAAATATAAGTTCAAAACTGCCCCCTACTTATCATATATATTCTCACAAATTAAAATTGATTTTGAAACAAATACATTGGTTTAAAATGAAATACGAAGGAAATGAAAAACTTATACCTCAAACAGAAGAGGCAATTGAACAGGTTTTATGGGTAAGAGCAGAGGAAAGAGCTAAAATTTTAGCAAATACCTACGAAAGTTTGAAACCATTATTCGAAACGCATTTAATTTAAATTCGAACACCGATGATACAAACGTCATCAATTTGTTCTAATTCGCCTTTCCATTCATCAAAGTGGTAAAACAACTTCTTCTCTTGAGTTTTCACCTTCAAAGTTGATAAATCTGTTAATAGGCGTTTGAATGGTTTGTACATAAATTTCTTCCCTTTTTCTCCACCAAATTGATCGGCATATCCATCAGAAAAAATATAAATCATGTCGTTTTCTACTAGCTGAATTGTATGTTCGGTAAATTCTTTGCGGTATTCAAACTTCCCGATAGGTTGTTTATCGGGCTTTATTTCATATAAATTTTGTCCTTTTTTATTGGTGTGAGAAATCTCTGCAAATTCGGATATTGGAAGATTAGCTTGACTTTCATTTCTTACTAAATACAATGAATTATTTGCACCTGCATATACCAATTCTTTTGTTTTGGGATGAAACCTACAAAGTGCCATGTCCATTCCGTCTTTAACAGAATCAGTTTTCTTTGAAAATGTTTGCTCAACTAATTCATTTAACTTATCAAGCATTTTTGATGGTTCAATAATTTTTTCCTCATTTAGGACTCTATTCAAGCAATTATGTCCGACTACACTAACTAAAGCGCCTGGCACGCCATGCCCTGTACAATCTACTGCTGCGAAGTATATATATTCCCCTTTTTTTTCAATCCAGTAAAAATCACCACTTACAATGTCTTTTGGTTGAAACAAAACAAATGACTCTGGTAAAATTTTAGCAACATACTCTCTTGAAGGTAAAATGCTCGTTTGTATGCGTTTTGCATAATTGATACTGTCAAGAATCTCCTTGTTTTTTTCTTCAATGATTTCTTTTTGCTGCTCTACTTCTTCTTTTTTAGCTGTAATTACTTCGTTCGCTTTTTGTTTGGATTTGTAGCCTCTGTATAATACAAAAGCCAATCCTAGCATTAAGATAAAACCAATTCCACCTGCAATTGTGTAAATTTTTTGTTGTTGGATTTCTGCCTCCTTTTTAAGGTCTTTTTCTTGTTGAATTAATTCTTTTTTTCTTTGATCTGCAGCTCTTTGAAGGCTATCTTGGTATTGAATTTTATCAAATTCATACTGCATAGATTTTTGTGTGATTGCTTTCGTCTTTTCTTGATTGTTTAAGCTATCCTTATGATTGACGTATAGTTTAAAATAGTTTAAGGCCTTTTTAATTTCATTCTTTTTTTCAAATCCTCTGTAAAGACAATTGCACGCTTTCATTTGTAATTCAAGAAGGGCTAATTTATCTGCGATATCCAAACCTTGACCACATTTTTCAATTCCTGAAGAAATATCATTATTCGATAACTTCAGTGTCCCCCAGGCAATAAGCGAGTTAGCTATTCCTCTCTGATCACTATTGTTAACTTGAATTTCATTGGCTTTAGAATAATAATACTCAGCTTGCTTAAGTTCATTTTTTGCTTCCATCAAACCGCCAATATTTTGATAGGTTTCTGAAAGAATAGTAGACTGACCTCCAATGCTTAGTTGGATTTCAATAACTTCTTCAAAATATGCAAGTGCTTCATCGTATTTTTTTCGACTAGAATAGATATTGCCAACATTATTTAAAACATTTGAGAGACCATTGGATTTTTTACTGATTGATTTATGAGCTTCAATAGACTTATTAAAATAATTCAAGGCTTTCTCAAAATCCCCTTGTTTATCGTAAATAATTCCAATATTAGAAAGTGTATTAGCATAGCCGTCAGACCGATCGTTAATTTCTTCAAGCAATCTGATGGCATTTAAATATTTATCTAAAGCATTAGAAAAATCACCTCTGGCTTTATAAATATTGCCCAAATTATTGTAAACATTTGCAACTCCTCGGTCTTTAATTTCTTTTTTATTGAAAATATCTAATGCGTTCTGATAGCTCTCCACAGCTTCTGGATACATTCCTTTATCAGAATAAATCAAGCCGAGATTGTTGTACGTATTTGCCATTCCTCCTGAAGTATCTTTTTTTCTTCTAAAAGCATCCAAGGCCAAATTGTATTCTACAATTGCTGAATCAAGCTTGCCTTGATTCCAAAAAACCAAGCCAATATTATTGTGAATCATTGTAAGTTCTTTTGGCTCATTTCTTTTTAATGCAATCGTTTTAGCTTCTTGAAAATAGAAAAGCGAAGAGTCGTAATTTCCTTGTATGGCAAAGGCGGTAGCAATGTTGTTTAAACTTGTTATGATAAACTTTTCAGATTTTGCTTTTTTAGAAAAAAATAATGCTTGTCTTGAAATAATCAGAGAAGTATCAGGATTTCTAAAAATATATTCCCAAGCAATATCATTGTATATTTTAGCTTTCGAACTGTCTTCTTTTGTTAGTTCAATTTCTTTTTTTAAAGAATCGACTAAGTTATTATGTCCGAATGCAGGTATAAAAGCTGAATTTAATAGAAGAAATGTAAAAGCGAATACAATTCGATTCATGCTTTCAAAGGTATTATATTTTACGACATTTTGAACTAGATTATATCCTATTTTTGTTTCTAATAATTGGTTTAAATTTTTAATTATGAAAAAATTAGCTACTTCATTTATTTTACTTTTGCTCACTTCTTCCTTTTTGTTTTCACAAAACAAGCATCAAATTTGGGATGGCTTACTTCAAAAATACGTTTCTGAAAATGGACTTGTTAATTACGAAGGCTTTAAAAAAGAGGCTGCTTTATTAACTAAATACTTGGAGAAATTAGCTGAAGAAATTCCAAATGAAGAATGGAATCGAAATGAAAGCATGGCCTACTGGATTAACGCCTACAATGCTTTTACTGTTAAATTAATTATTGATAACTACCCAGTAAACTCAATCATGGATCTTAAGGATGGCAAACCTTGGGATTCGAAATTCTTTGAATTAAGAGGTGAACCTTATTCCTTAAATAAAATTGAACATGAAATATTAAGACCAACTTTTAAAGAAGCAAGGATTCATTTTGCTGTTAATTGTGCTTCAATTTCTTGTCCAAAATTGCACAATCGTGCTTTTACCGCTGGAAACGTCGATGAACTGTTAGATGTTTTAGCAAAGAATTTCATAAATAATGAGGCTAAGAATACCATCTCAGATGAAAAGATTGAAATTTCAAAGCTATTCGAATGGTATGAAGATGATTTTAATTATGATGGTTCTTTAATCGATTTCTTGAACAGGTATTCCGCATTAAAAATTAAACCTTCAACTCCCATAACTTTTAAGGAATATAATTGGGAGTTAAACAATAAATAAAGGTATTACTCCTTGGAATTGAAGCAAGTCATTATTTTTATAAAAAATCCGATTTTAGGAAAAGTAAAATCTCGAATAGCAATCACCGAAGGAGCAGAAAATGCTTTGGCTATATACGATGATTTACTTGCAAAGTGCCGCTTAGAGACATTGAAAGTCAATGCAGTTCGCCTTCTTTACTATTCAGATAATATCGATTTAATGGATGAATGGGCAGCAGAGCACTTTGAAAAACACCTTCAAAAACAAAGCAATGATTTAGGGATTAGAATGAAAGATGCCTTTCAAAAACACTGCTCTAAAAGGCCTTCTAAAACCATCATCATCGGCAGTGATTGTTATGATTTAACTGCTGAAATAATTGAAAGTGCTTTTGATGCATTGACAAATCATGAAATTGTTATTGGCCCTGCAAATGATGGCGGTTACTATCTTTTGGGAATGAACAACTTTCACCCCGAGTTTTTTGAAGGAATTTCTTGGAGTACTCACACTGTATTGGCTGGAACCATTGCAGTCGCTGAGAAAAATGATTTAAGTATAAAATTGTTGGAAGAATTGATTGATTTAGATACCATAGATGATGTTAAAAAGTCAGCTTATTCTTATCCTTGTAAAAAAAAAAGTGATGATACAAAAAATCAAGGAAGCTACTGAATACATTCAATCACAAGGGGTTACTGAGCCTGTTATTGGAATTGTTTTAGGCACAGGTTTGGGAAACTTGGCAACTAAAATAGAATCTGAGCGAGAAATTGAATATTCTAAAATTCCACATTTCCCAGTTTCAACTGTAGAGTCGCACAGCGGGAAATTAATCTATGGAAATTTGAATGGTAAAAAAGTACTCGCCATGCAAGGAAGGTTCCATTATTATGAAGGGTATTCAGGTGCTGAAATCACTTTCCCAATTAGGGTGATGAAGCAATTGGGAATTCAAAAACTACTCATTTCAAATGCTGCAGGAGCCTTAAATCCTAAGTTCAAGAAAGGTACACTGATGCTAATAAATGATCATATTAACATGATTCCTGACAATCCGCTTAGAGGTAAAAATTTGGATGAGCAAGGGCCAAGATTTCCCGATATGAGCAAGCCTTACAATGAGGAAATGAATCAATTGCTAAGAGAAATTGCTCTGGAACAGGAAATTACTTTGCATGAGGGAGTTTATACACCAGTAGCTGGGCCTAACTTAGAAACTCGTGCGGAATACAGGTATCTTCGAATAATTGGTTCTGATGCTGTTGGAATGTCAACTGCACCTGAAGTGATTGTAGCGAACCACATTGGGTTACCTTGTGTTGCAATTTCAGTTTTAACAGATGAATGCGATCCAGATAATTTAGCGCCTGTTTCCTTAGAAGAGATTTTGGAAATTGCAGGAAGGGCAGAAAAAGACTTGACAAGTCTATATGTTTCCTTAATTGGGAAAATCTAAATCAGCTTAATTCAAACTTGTCCCCGTCCATTCCAACTGGAAATTTTTTTCGAAATTCTTCTAAGGTTTTTAAATCTAAACGAATAGTTTGAATTTCTTCCTGATGGTCGGCTGCAGTCCATAGTTCTTCTCCCTTGGCGTTTAACACCATGCTTCCTCCGCTATAAGGCACCTCATTTCCATCAGTGCCAATTCGATTGAGTCCTGCTACAAAAACTTGATTTTCAATTGCTCGAGCGTAGAGTAACTTCTTCCAGGCATCAACTCTTGGCTGTGGCCAATTGGCTATGTAAATCAATAAATCGTATTCCGGTTCAACAAATGTTTTACGATCTGTTTGATTGCGATTGCGACTCCACACAGGGAAACGCAAATCATAACAAATTAATGGGCAAATTTTCCATCCTTTGAGTTCGATAATTGTTCTTTTTTCCCCACCTGAGAAATAATCATTTTCGCCAGCCATTCTGAATAAATGACGTTTATCGTAATGCACTAAATTTCCATTTGGAGGCATCCATATCAAGCGATTGAAATAGTTATCTCCCTCTTTAATAATTAAACTTCCACAGACAACTGCTTGCTTTTTTTCTGCCATTTTTTGCATCCATTCAATGGTTTCGCCATTCATTGACTCACTGACTTCAGTAATGTTCATACTGAAACCAGTGCTAAACATTTCAGGGAGCAGAATCAAATCCGTTTCAGGAAGACTCGCGATTTTTGATTCAAAATGTGTTCTATTTTTTGAAGCATTTTCCCAAAAAAGAGTGGTTTGAATAAGGCTAATTTTTAATTGGCTCATCATTCAAATGTAAGTGAAAAACGCTATTATTTAAAGTTTGTTGAGAATTTCTGCTGCTCGCTCTAAGGTATCATTTTCTTTGGCAAAGCAAAAACGAAGTACCGAATCGTCGACAGGGCGATTGTAAAAAACGGAAATAGGAATGGAAGCTACTTTATGTTCTTTTGTTAATCGAACTGCAAAATCTGTATCCTTCTCCTTTGAAATTTTTTCAAATCCCAACAACTGAAAATAACTTCCTGCTGTATGCATGAGTTTAAATCTGCTGTTTTTTAATAAGTTGGTAAAGAAATCCCTTTTTTCTTGATAAAATGATTTGAGTTGGAGGTATTCATCCACTTCATCTAGAAATGATGCATAAGCATGCTGAGTTGGTGTATGAACCGAAAAAACGTTGTATTGATGTGTTTTTCTAAACTCTTTCATTAACGCAGCGGGCGCTAGGCAATAGCCGACCTTCCAACCTGTGGTATGATAAGTTTTTCCAAAAGAGGAGACGATGAAACTTCTAGAAGCAAGGTTTGGAAATCGAGCTACACTTTGGTGCTCATACCCATCAAAAATAATGTGCTCATAAACTTCATCGCTGAGAACTAAAATATCAGAATTGTCTAACATCTTTTCCAACTGCTGTAGGTCTTGACCATTTAAAATGCTGCCTGTTGGATTGTGAGGACTGTTGATGATAATCATCTTCGTCTTTTGATTGATTACCTTCCTCACTTCCTGCCAATTAATTCGATAATCAGGTGCTTTTAACTGAACATACACAGGCTTGGCTCCAATTAATTCAATAGCTGGCTCGTAACAATCATAAGCAGGAGTGAAAACAACCACTTCATCTCCTTCGTTAACTGTTGCTGCAATGGCAGTAAAAATAGCTTGGGTGGCTCCTGCTGTAATGGTGATTTCAGTTTCTGGATGATAAACTCCAGTATACAAAGCCTCCGTTTTTTCTGCAATCTTTTCTCTCAACGACATTAACCCAGCCATTGGAGCATATTGATTGTGACCATTTCTCATGGCTTGGTTTACCAATTCAATCAATTTTGTAGAACACTCAAAATCAGGGAAACCTTGAGAAAGATTAATTGCATTTTCAGCATTCGCCAATGCAGACATTTTACTAAAAATAGTGTCACCTACTTTTGGTAATTTGGAATGGATAGAAATACTTGTCTTTCTTTTAGTTGAAAGCGACATAAATCAATTGAATTGATGAAAGTCTACTTAGTTAGACTTGCAGAAAGAAACTCTCGATTCATTCTGGCAATATTTTCTAAGGAAATTCCTTTTGGGCATTCTACTTCACAAGCTCCTGTATTGGAGCATGGGCCAAATCCTTCTTTTTCAGCTTGCTTCACCATGTTTAATACACGTTCTTTTGCCTCAACTTGACCTTGAGGTAATAAAGCATATTGAGAAATTTTAGCTGAAACAAATAGAGAAGCTGAGGCATTTTTGCAAGCTGCTACGCATGCTCCACAACCGATACAAGTTGCAGAATAAAAAGCTTCATCTGCACTGTGTTTATCGATTGGAATAGCATTAGCATCTTGTGTATTTCCTGAAGTATTTACTGAAATATATCCACCAGCTTGCTGAATTCTGTCAAAAGCACTGCGATCGACAACTAAATCTTTTATAATTGGAAAAGCTGCTGCTCTCCAAGGCTCTACATAAATTGTTTCTCCATCTTTAAAAGAACGCATGTGCAATTGGCAAGTAGTAATTCTTTTTCCTGGGCCGTGAGGCTCACCGTTGATGTATAAAGAACAAGATCCACAAATACCTTCGCGACAATCGTGGTCAAATTCTACCGGAGAGTCATCTTTTTGAACTAATTCATCGTTTAGAATGTCCAACATTTCCAAAAATGAGCTGTCAGGAGAGATATCTTTTAATTGATAAGTCTCTAGTTTTCCTTTAGCTTGAGCGTTTTTTTGACGCCAAACTTTTAATGTTAAGTCTAATCCTTTTCCTGTTGACATAGTTTCTTATTTATAGGAACGTGTTTTTAATTCAACATTCTCAAAATTCAATGTTTCTTTGTGTAAAATCGCTTCAGAAGGTTTTCCAGTGTATTGCCATGCAGCAACGTAGGCAAATTCTGCATCTCTTCTCAAAGCCTCACCTTCTTCGGTTTTGTATTCTTCTCTAAAATGACCACCACAAGACTCTTCTCTCTCAAGTGCATCTCTGGCAAATAATTCTCCGAGTTCTAAGAAATCGGCTACTCTTCCAGCTTTTTCCAATTCCTTGTTCAATTCATTGGCATCGCCAGTTACCTTAACCTCTTTGTAGAATTCTTCTCGTAGAACTGCAATTTCTTCGATAGCAGCTTTTAAACCTTCTGTAGTTCTAGACATCCCTACTTTGTTCCACATAATTAAACCTAACTTTTTGTGGAAATAATCTACTGTTTTTGTTCCTTTATTTTGAAGTAAACGATTGATTTCATCGGTAACTTTCTTTTCAGCAGCTTCAAATTCAGGAGAATCTGTTGGTATTTTTCCTGTTCGGATATCATCAGCTAAATAATCTCCAATTGTATAAGGCAATACAAAATAACCATCGGCTAAACCTTGCATCAATGCAGAAGCACCTAATCTATTCGCTCCATGATCAGAGAAGTTGGCTTCACCAATAGCGTACAATCCAGGAATGGTTGTCATTAAGTTGTAATCAACCCAAATTCCACCCATGGTATAATGCACGGCTGGATATATTTTCATTGGTGTTTCGTATGGATTCTCAGCAGTAATTTGTTGGTACATTTCAAACAAATTACCGTACTTTGATTCAATTACCTTTTTTCCTAGATTTTTGATTTCCTCAATCGAAGGATTTGTAAGACCTTTAACATGAGCTTCTTCTTTTCCATATCGCAAAATAGCAGAAGCAAAATCTAAAAATACGCCTTCATTGGTATCATTTGCAACAACGCCATAACCTGCATCACAACGCTCTTTTGCCGCTCTTGAAGCAACATCTCTAGGCACCAAGTTACCAAAAGATGGATACCTTCTTTCCAAATAATAATCTCTGTCTTCTTCTTTAATACTTACTGCTTTTAACTTTCCTTCTCGGATTGCTTTTGCATCTTCTAATTTTGCAGGAACCCAAATTCTTCCATCATTTCTCAATGATTCTGACATTAAAGTCAATTTTGATTGCTGTGTTCCATGAACTGGAATACAGGTTGGGTGAATTTGCGTGTAACAAGGATTGGCAAAATAAGCACCTTTTTTATGGGCTTTCCAAGCAGCAGTTACATTCGATCCCATTGCATTGGTTGAAAGGAAAAATACATTTCCATATCCTCCAGTTGCTAAAACTACAGCATGAGCAGAATGTCTTTCGATTTCTCCACTCACTAAGTCTCTAGCAATAATTCCTCTTGCTTTTCCGTCAACAACTACTACATCGAGCATTTCGTGACGATTGTACATTTTAATTTTTCCTTTTGCAATTTGTCGGTTCATTGCAGAATATGCGCCCAACAACAATTGCTGACCAGTTTGTCCTTTTGCGTAAAAAGTTCTTGAAACTAAAACTCCACCAAAAGAACGGTTGTCTAATAAACCACCATAATCTCTTGCAAATGGAACGCCTTGAGCAACACACTGGTCAATAATGTTGGTCGAAACTTCAGCTAAGCGATAAACATTCGCTTCTCTTGAACGGTAGTCACCACCTTTTACAGTATCATAAAATAAGCGGAAAGTAGAATCTCCATCACCTTGGTAGTTTTTTGCTGCATTGATTCCACCTTGAGCAGCTATGGAGTGTGCTCTTCGTGGAGAATCTTGAAAACAAAATGCTTTTACGTTATAGCCTAATTCTGCTAAAGTTGCAGCAGCAGAGCCACCAGCCAAACCAGTGCCAACAACAATCACATCAATGTTTCGCTTGTTAGCAGGGTTAACAAGGTTGATTTTATTTTTATAATTCGACCACTTATCTTTAAGTGGGCCTTCAGGTATTCTAGAATCTAAACTCATGCGCTTCAGTATTTGTGAAGATTATTGTGCCATTAAAAAAAGATAAACTGGGATAACAGCAAATAATGCCGGAATAATAATGGCAAAGGCATATCCCGATTTTACCACTAATGGTGAATATTTTTTGTTTCTCAAGCCTAAAGATTGGAAACTGCTTTGAAATCCGTGAAACAAGTGGAAAGCAATTGCAATCATTCCCAATACATAAAATGCAACAAGAAGTGGGTTTTTGAAACCATCAATGACTACAGTGTGTAAATCGCCCATTGCAGCTCCCATAATTTCACCATTGAAAACAACGTTGCCATTTTCAACATTTCCTCCTGTCACAATAGTGCCGTCTTGCAAAAGTGGCTCTCCAGTTTCACTCGACATGAAGGGTACTTCTCCAAATTTGTATTCGTACCAAAAGTTTTGCATGTGAACCACGATGTAAACAAAAATAACTGTTCCTAAAATTCCCATGTTGCGAGATGACCAAATTGAATTTGCTGAAGGCTTGCTGTATTCATAGCCTTTTGGTCTTGCTTTTCTATTGGCAATAGAGATAATAATACCGTCAATTGCGTGAAATAAAATGCTGATGTACGTCACATACGATAAAATCTTTACAGCAGGATTTGTTGACATAAAAACAGCATACTCGTTAAATTGAAGCTGTCCTTCATAGCCTCCTAAAAAAAGTTGAAGGTTGCCGGCTAAGTGTCCAAGCAAGAAAAGACAAAGAAAAAGCCCTGTAAAGGCCATCCAGTATTTTTTTACTAAATGTGATTTTAATAATCCTTTTGACTCGCTCATAGGGTTAAAATTTTAGCGTTTTTTGAAGTTCAAAATTAGTCCTAGAAATATTCTTAAACAACAAGCTCAATTGGCTAGAAACTATTTAGAAGCATTCTTAATAAGTGTGGTTATGCTTTTATTTCATAAACCAATAAAACTGATTTTAGTTTTTTAATGAATGAATTTAACGCGATTTTGAGAGAGAAGTTTCTACTTCGTACATTTGCTTCAAACCTATGATTTTATGAAATATTTACCCATTGATTACAATTTATTTATCAAAAACAGAGCAAAGTTTAGTGCCGAAATGAAGCCAAAAGCCTTGGCTGTTTTTTGTTCGAACGATATTATGCCAACCAATGCTGATGGTACAATGCAATTCAGACAAAACAATGATTTGCTTTACCTTAGTGGTGTTGATCAAGAAGAATCGATTTTATTATTATTCCCAGATTCTCCTCAAGCAAAGCACAGAGAAGTTTTATTTTTAAAAGAAACCAACGATGAAATTGCCATTTGGGAAGGGGAAAAATTGACCAAAGAAGCTGCTGAAAAAGCTTCGGGAATAAAGACCGTTTATTGGTTGAAAGAGTTTGAAAAGGTATTTAATGCCATTGTTTACGAGGCGGATAGCATTTATTTGAATGACAATGAACATTTGAGAGCGGATACAACTGTTGAAACAAGAACAGATCGATTTAACGAATGGTGCAAAGAAAAATATCCGATTCACGAATACAAAAGGGCTGCACCAATCATGCACAACTTAAGAGCTGTGAAAGAGCCAGAAGAAATTGAATTGATGCAGAAAGCTTGTAACATCACAGGTAAAGCTGTTGATCGTATTTTAAAATTCATTCAACCTGGAGTGATGGAATACGAAATTGAAGCTGAAATCATGCATGAATTTCTCAGAAATAGATCTAGAGGCTTTGCCTATACTCCAATTATCGCATCAGGATTTAATGCGTGTGTATTACATTACATTGAGAATAACCAAGAATGCAAGGATGGAGATTTAATTTTAATGGATTTTGGGGCTGAATATGCCAACTATGCTTCAGATTTGACAAGAACAATTCCAGTGAATGGAAAATTTACTCCTCGTCAAAAAGAAGTGTATCAAGCGGTTTTAAATGTGATGAACTACTGCTACACCATTTTGCGTCCTGGAATTACATTACCAGAATACCATCAAAAAGTGGGAGAAAGAATGACAGAAGAGTTGTTAAAACTCGGCTTGATTTCAAGTGAAGAGGTGAAAAATCAAAATCCTGACTGGCCGGCATATAAAAAATATTTTATGCACGGAACTTCTCATTACATTGGCTTAGATGTTCACGATGTAGGTTCATGGACTGGCAAAATTAAAGAAGGAATGGTTTTTACTGTTGAACCTGGAATTTACATTCGGGAAGAAAACATGGGAATTCGATTGGAGAATGATATTCTGATTACAGCCGATGGTTATCAAGATTTGATGGGACATATTCCAATCGAAATTGATGAAATTGAAGCAGCCATGAATGCTTAAAAATGCATCTATTAGATTTTAGAAAGGGAAAAATTTCCTATTCAGATCGTGGAAAAGGGAGAGCAATTGTTCTGATTCACGGTTTTTTGGGAAATAAATCGCTGTGGAAAACACATGTTGCTGCATTAAAGCAATCTTTTAGGGTAATTTGCATTGACTTGCCGGGGCATGGAGCTTCCGATACGTTTGGCTACATCCATTCCATGGAATTGATGGGTGATGCAGTAAAAGCTGTCTTAAATCACTTAAAAATTCGCAAAGTAGTTTTAGTTGGGCATTCCTTAGGAGGCTATGTGGCTTTAGCTTTTGCTGAGAAATATCCCGATTCTGTAAGTGGTTTAATAATGATTAACTCCACAGCTCAGGGGGACAGCAATGCCAAAAAAAAGTCGAGAAATCAATTGCTTGAACTTCTAAAACAAGACCGCGAAAAAGCCTTGAAATTATTGGTTCCGAATTTTTTTACCTACAAAACTAGAACGACCCATTGGAAAATAAAACAATACTTAAAAGCAGCTACTCAATGCTCTGCCAAAGGAATTGCCGCTACCATTGAAGGAATGAAAAAGAGAAAGGAACGGGAAATCGTGCTACATTTTTCACCCTTTCCATACCTGTATTTGATTGGTTTGTACGATGCAGTTTTGGATAACAAGCAACAAGAAAAGGAAATGAACATGAGTGAAAGTGGAAGCGGAGTACTGTTCGAAAATTCCAGTCACATGATTTATCTGGAAGAACCAGACAAGAGCATTAGAATGATTAAGAAATTCGTGAAAAAACTAATGAATTAAGATTGTATGCACTTTTTAAATACAGAGCCGTCTTGAATAAGGAAAAGTTGGTATTTACCTTTAGAAATATTTTTTAAATCAATGGAAGTTTCCTCGTTGATGGGGTCTAACTCTCCGCTCAACAATATCTTGCCGTCAAAACTGCAAAGGTCGTAAATAGCCTCTGTTGGTGCAGGTTTGTGCTTAATGACTAAGTGTTCGTCATCACATACAACTTGATATGGAAATAAATCAGAAATAGCGGTAAGTTTTGGTTAATAGACTATAAATGTAAGCCCTATTATTATTCAATGAAAAAAAAATAGACCAGCACGATGTTTTGTACCATGAATTGAGAAAAGGAGGTTATAGATTAATTTTTAGTTAGTAAATTATTTTCTTTTTGTCAAATTAATAGGGGATGCAGGTAGAAAATTGAGGTGATTAGGAGGGATGTACAGGGCTATGGCTAGTGCGGGCTTTCACAGCTCAGTTTTTGTGTGTCCGCTGTTGAGATTATTTATTGCAATATACTCATTTTTAATTAATCAGCCCGAATTAGCCATAACCAATATTAGCGGTAGTTTTTCTTATTTTTCTAATTTGGAACATTAATTTCTGTCATTAGTAATTGGCAGTGATACCACTTTTTCATTTTTAAGCATTAGTTCAGTATACTCAACTAATTCATAAATTAAAGAGATTGTTTGTTTTGTATCGAGAGTCAATCTTTCATTTTCTTTGAAACTAATGTTGCAGTCTTCACTTTGATATGAAACTTCCTTTGGTTGTTTCCATTGAGGTCTGTAGTATCCATTATTATGTATAGTATTTCTCAAAGCGTCAAGACAAATAATATAATCTTCTGGAAAGCAATTCACAATTTTATTTACTAGATTTAGGGGCTTTCCTTTTTCTTTATTTAGTTCTAATTTATCGACAAGAATTCTAATTGTAGTTTCCAATTGATGATAAAAAGAGTGAAATAGATAAAAGCGAATTGATTGATCAATATCTTTAGTAAGTCCTAGGTATTTTGACTTTTTATGTATATCAAAGGAGTAGTTTTCAACAAAATCTTTGTCCCAATTATCACTTTTCAGGTAATCTAAAGTTCTATCAATATGGTATCTAACAGTAATAGATGCTGCTAGGTATCTACCAAGAGTTCCAGGTCTAAAGTCTCTCCTTGTATATAATTCAGGAAAGTTTATTCTATACCATTCCAACCCAACGTTTAAGACTTTCTCTAGGTTAAAAAGCAAAATACAGAATAATGGATAATTGTGAAGTAATTCCTCTTCTATTTCTTCTTTGGTCATAATATAACCGTTATCGTGTCGCAGCTAAGAGACGTGGGGCAATAGTGCTACCATCTTCACTGCGTCAACAAATATAACTATGAAAAAATTAATTACATATCTACTAAAAACGCCCCATGTACTCTTAGGTGCTGTTAGGGCAAGTTTTTATTTAGTCACGTAATTAATCAACCGATAAAAGGGATAAAGTTGGATGCCCTGTATAAGCGAAAGTCCGACGGTTAATTTTATTAATAAATGGTTTTAGATAAAAAAGTTGTAGGAATAATTATGATTGGATTTAGTGTCGCCTTAAACGTATCACTTCTTGTCGTCTTTTTTGAAAAGTATTCTAATAAAAGAGATCAAAGCGAATGCTGCTGTTATCCAACTAGTAATATTAATACAAAAAATCAATCTAGTGCTTGCATAGTAACTAATATAAGATACAAGGCAGACTAATAGGAACGTTACAACAAGCGCAAGTCCGAACTGTAGATTAATATCACCTTTATTAGAACTATATGATGTCAGTACTAACATTGAGAACAACACAAAAGAAAAATTTACTGTAGATAAACAAAATGAAATTATGATGGGAATATATATAGAATCTGTTACAATCATTGATGGCTTTAAGGCATATATTGTCAAGAACCAAAAAGGCATAATAACTAATATGCTTGATAAAAACCACTTTAAACTAAGGTTGAGTTTATTAAATTCTCCTATCATAATATTTTTTAATTTGCCCTAACTAATCAATACAACAACACTAGTGTGCTTTATCGAAGCTATCCAAACAAAAGTATAGAAAAAGAGCAATTAAAAACCATTGAGATTAAGTAGTTGTTATACAATCAATAAAAATTGGTGGAGTGTTTGATTTTCATATTTCCATTTTTTTTCGTGTAAACTTATTTAAGGGCAAGGTGTTTTTTAATTCACTGTAAAGACTTAAAAAATACTTGCAGCATGCTTATCAATATCCTTAGTTTTAACTTCCTTTGCAAAAAATTATTCGAATGTCGTTGCATTGTTTAAGTTTAACAAAATACCTTCGTTTCAAGACACGAGAAGTGAAAGTCGGGAACAAGAAAATTGGTGGAAATCAGCCAATTTTATTGCAGTCAATGACTACCACCGACACAATGAATACGGAGGCAACGGTTGCTCAATCAATAAGAATGATTGAAGCAGGCTGTGAGTTGGTTCGAATAACGGCTCCAAGTAAAAAAGAAGCTGAAAATTTAATGGAAATAAAAGCCAAATTAAATGCTTTAGGCTTTAATACCCCACTAGTTGCAGACATTCATTTCACTCCAAATGCCGCAGAATTAGCAGCTCAATATGTAGAGAAAGTTCGAGTGAATCCGGGAAACTATGCGGACAAAAAGAAATTCGAAAACATTGAATACACCGATGAAACTTATCAAGCAGAATTAAATCGAATTGAAGAGCGCTTCACACCACTTGTCTTGATTTGTAAGCAAAACGATGTGGCTATACGAATTGGAACCAATCATGGTTCCCTTTCTGATCGAATTTTAAGTCGCTATGGCGATACACCTCTTGGCATGGTTGAATCTGCCTTTGAGTTTTTAAGAATTTGTAGAAAACACAATTATCACAACATTGTGCTTTCTATGAAGGCAAGTAATACCTTGGTGATGGTGCAGGCTTATCGTTTGTTGGTGGCAAAAATGCGAGAAGAAAACATGGATTATCCATTGCACCTTGGAGTAACCGAAGCAGGAGATGGGGAAGATGGAAGAATTAAATCTGCTGTGGGAATTGGCGCATTGTTAGAAGACGGGTTGGGCGATACCATTCGTGTTTCTTTAACCGAAGAACCTGAGTTGGAAATTCCTGTTGCTCAGAAATTAGCAGAGAAATATCTTGAAAGAGGAAATCACGATTTCATTAAAGAAGTAGCCACAAATCCGATTAATTTCTTTGAATTTAAAAAGCGCGACAGCATTCAATTGGGAAATGTTGGAAATCATCAGGTTCCTGTTGTTATTGGTGATTTATCCATGCATTCTGAACTAAAACCTAGCTTGTTTTTTCCACATGGATACACTTATTCAGTGCCCTTAGATAAATGGAATTTAGCTGATCAAGCAGTTGACTATGTTTATATTGGAAGTCAACAGTTGAACTTTGAAATTCCCGGAACTTTGAGCATTATCCAAGATTTTGAAGCATGGAAAAAGCATCCAACCAAAGAAAGGCATTTTCCTTTGTTAAGTGAGGCAGATTTTTTAAATCAGAAGGAAGCTTTGACTTCGAATTTCTTTGTTGAAATAGCTGCAAAATCATTGATTGAGAAAGAGGAAGTTAAAAAACAATTGGCGAAACATTCCAATGCAATAATTGTGCTTTCAACTACTAATAGTCATGGAATGGCAGAACAGCGAAGAGCCATGATGGAACTCTTAAACCTAAACTTAGCACATCCTGTAATTTTTAAAAGAACCTATTCAAATCTAGATGCCGAGCGTTTTCAAATTCACGCAGCTTCTGATCTTGGAGCACTTTTTATAGATGGCTTAGGTGATGGTTTATGGATTGCTGCCGAAAACTGTGGGGGAGCTAAATTAGTGACGTCCACTTCATTTGGAATTTTACAAGCTTGTAGAGCTAGAATTTCTAAAACAGAATACATCTCTTGTCCTTCATGTGGTAGAACACTTTTCGATCTACAAGAAACCACGGCGAAAATTAGAGCAGTAACTTCTCACTTAAAAGGAATTAAAATCGGCATCATGGGTTGCATTGTAAATGGCCCAGGCGAAATGGCTGATGCTGACTATGGTTACGTAGGCACTGGTCCTGGAAAAATCACCTTGTACAAAGAGAAAACCGTTGTGAGAAAAAATGTGCCAGAAGCCGAAGCAGTGGAAGCCCTAATTCAATTGATTGAAGAAAACGGCGATTGGGTAGAAGCTGTTCACTAAGCCATTTTTTTCCTACATTTATTGAAAATTAAAACATCCTTTAAATTTAACATTTGGACAGTTGTAATTAATACACTAACAGCTGAAGATTTTTTTAAATTGAATTAAAACAAACCAAACATTAAACAGAAACACATGAAAAAATTCGTTCATTTCTTTATTCTAGCCCTATTTTTAAGTGCTTGTAATGATGCTGAGGTAAAAGAGTTAGCAAATGAAAATCAAGATTTGAAGCAAACTGCAGAACAGCAAAACAAAACCATTAATGACTTGCTTTCTACTTTTAATGAGATTCAAGATAACATCAGTGAAATTAAAAAGAGAGAAGGCATTCTTAAAATTGAAACCGGAGAAAGCACTGGAGAATATGACATTAATTCAATCAATGAAGACATTGACATGATTAGTGATTTGATGAAGAGAAATGAAGGTTTAATGAATGAGCTTCAAAATCAAGTGAATAAATCAAACACAAAAAATGTTGAGTTATTAAAGCTGGTCAAAAATCTTCAGAATCAATTAAAAGAGCGTAACGAAGAAATTGCAACATTAAATGATGAATTAAGAGAGCGAAAAATCAAAATTGGACAGCTGTATTATTCAGTTGATTCATTGACTTTCGCGAATAAAGTTAGCGGCCAAGAACTAGAAGAGAAAACAGATCAATTGCATGAAGGATACTATGCTTTCGGAACTTCTAAAGAATTGATTGAAAAAAATGTTTTATCGAAAGAAGGCGGTTTGTTAGGAATAGGAAGTAAAGAATTACTAAAAGACGACTTCAACAATGAATATTTCAGTAAAATAGATATTAGAAAGCAAACTTCATTTTTGATTTATGCTAAAAAGGCTGAATTAGTTACTCCACATCCAAAGAATTCTTATGAATTTAAAGGAAAAGATGGACAAGTAGATAGCTTAGTGATTTCGAAGCCAGATGAGTTCTGGAAAGCTTCAAGATACATGGTGATTGTTACTAACTAACTAAGGTCTTCTAATTGACTAAGGGCGATGAAACTCATTAGCCCCATTCCAATTTCTAAAGCTTTTGCATCAATATCAAATTCAGGATGGTGAACACTCTGCTTAATTCCTTTTGCAGCATTTCCAACTCCTAATCGATAAAAACAAACAGGGCTGTGCTGAGAAAAATAGGCAAAGTCCTCAGCCGTCATTCTTAAGTCCAATTTTTCTACTTTGCTTTCACCTAGGTATTTTACAGCTGCTTGTTCAGCAATTTCAGTTGTCTCCTGATCATTTACCAAAAATGGATACCCTTTATGAATGTCAACAATGGCTTCAGCTCCATTTGCTTTGCAGGTTTTTTTGGTGATCGACTTAATTTTTTGATGGTAAATAGCCCTCCATTCTTCGTCCATAGTGCGAAGTGTGCCTTCTAAATTCACTTCATCGGGAATCACATTGGTTGCACCCATTCCGGTTATTTTGCCAAAGGACAAAACTGTAGGCACAGCTGGAGGAGCAACTCTGCTCGAAATTTGTTGAAGGTTAGTAATCACTTGAGCAGCAATTACAATTGGATCAATATTTCTGTGGGGCAATGCTGCATGTCCACCTTTTCCTTTGATTGTTAAGTAGATTTCATCGGCAGAAGCCATATACATTCCGCTGCGAAAACCAACATTCCCAACTTCCATTTCTGGATAAACATGTTGAGCAATCATTCGCTGGGGTTTATATTTTTCCATGATCCCAGCATTGATCATCAGCGAGGCACCACCTGGAAGTTTTTCTTCCCCTGCTTGGAAAAATAGAATCACTTTGCCTTTCCATTTGCCTTTTAATTCACTCAGTATTTTTGCAACTCCCATTAAACATGCTGAATGAACATCATGTCCGCAGGCATGCATCACTCCTTTGTTTTTAGAACGATATGGGACTTCATTTTTTTCTTGTATTGGCAATGCATCTAAATCTGCTCTCAAAGCAATGCAAGGACCATCTTTCCCTGAATCAATAATAACTGAAAAGCCTGTTTCTACCCATTTTTGATCTATCGGTATACCCCATTCTTCAAGTTGATTGATTAAAAATTCTGATGTTTCAAACTCCTGAAAAGAAAGCTCAGGATTGGCGTGAAGGTGCTCCCGAATTGCTTTTATCTCTTCAAAATTCTTTTTAGCTAATGCTTTAATCTCTTGAATCATTGTCATTTACTTAGGAAAAAATACTAGTTTAATGGAAGCGATTAGCATTACTATTCCAAAAATTCTTTTCATGCTGTCCTCACTGATGTATGAAATGGAAATTTTAGAACCTATGTAACCACCAAGAATAAAGGCAATGGAAATAATTAGGGCGTATTTAATATTTAATGCTCCTGCTTTGTAATAATTCATAGCAGCAAGAATTCCAATTGGGGGCAGCATTAAAGCCAAGCTTGTTCCTTGAGCACCATGCTGACTCATTCCCATAAAATAGACCAATGCAGGAACAATAATTATTCCGCCGCCAACACCAATCATTCCGCTTAAAATTCCTGCAAGTACACCTATTACTAGTAAAATAATTATTGTATTCACATGCATCTAATTTAGTTATTTAAATATCCAAACTTAAGGAGAAAATAAACATGGCTTTTTCACTTACTTGACCATTTTCAACTCCCCAAGCCCAATCTGCTCTTACAAAATATCCCAACAAAGTAGAACGTAGCCCGAAGCCAAACCCACCGACTACTGGATTGTTGATGTTCTCATAAGTTACGGTAATTGGTCCGTTAACTCTTGTCTCATTGTTTAATGGATTATCCTCAGCATAAGGAGATTGTCCCGCCCAAGCTGTACCTATATCTCCAAAAGGGACTATTTGAAAGTCGCGTAGAAAATCAGATTGGATTGGACGGTTGATGAAATAAGAAAAAACTGGAACTCGAATTTCTTGATTGATCAACATAAAGTTATTTCCATTTCGAATATTTTGTAAGAAACCGCGCATGTTTGCAGCTAGGGCCTGAAAACCATAATTTCTAGTAAAATCGATGGGTGTGGAACGGTCAAAAATGTCTGATTTCCACCACTCATCAACTCCTCCCATGTAGTAAATTAGTGGGTTGCTTCCAAAAGACCTACTTCCAGCTGCTCTTGCAACATATATAATTTCTCGATGCAATTTTTGGTAATGCCTGAAGTCAAATCCCAATACTGTTAAATCTGAAGACTCTGAATCTTCTTGCTCACTGAAAACCATTTGATAATGCTCCGCAAAAATTTTGAAACGAGTTCCGTATCGAATGTTTAAAGCGACATTTCTTGTATTGTCAAAAATATACGCCAGTTTAGCCGAAGTCCAATATTCATTAAAAATGGGTGTCTCCAAGTTTTCTCTTCCACTTGCTAGTGGTACTATTTTGTCATTTCTAACTGATACAATTCCTCTTAAGCTTGTTACTTCACTAAATGGCCAGGATAAACTCACAAGTCCCCTCAAAGTTTTGATGTCAAAAGGAAATGCAGTACTGGTATTTCTTGTTCTTGTCCGCGTAATCATGTACTCTTTATCGAGTCGTTTTTTCAAGTTTTGGTAACTCAAAGAGTATTCAATTAAATCTCCAGCATAGCGAAATCCTCCATAAATTCGATGATCTTCCATTAAATCAACAATTCCAATTTTAGTATTAACACCTAATCCTGAATTAACAAATGGTCCTCCATTAAACAACTGATATTGTTGATTGATAAAGGTGTTATTTAATTGTAAAACAGACTCATCTATTTTGAAATTTTTACGGTAAAGCCTTTGTGTTGGAAACTTAAGCTCTTCGGTTTCTGTAGTTTTACTAAGTTGACTTATTGGTTTTTTAGGTTCTGAATCAGTCTTTCCTTTACTACCCGAAAACTCATAATCATTGATGTCAATTTCTCTTTTTGGTTCTAGCTGATCAAAAACTAAAAATGACTCTTTCTGAGTTTCACGGTATTGCCTTATTTGATTGGAATCTGAACGAAATAAATCCATTTTACTTCTTTCATTTCCTATATCGGTTTTCTTAAAATACAAAGAATACTTTCCCTTTTCATAAAAGATTTGATCAATTAAATTGGGAGAATTTGAATATTGAGAAAGAATGTTTCGATCGTAAAAGTCTTCAAGACTTGAAGTGTAGAAATAATTGTAATGGATAACGGTGTCAATTCTACTAATTGCACTGTCATATTTAGCTACGTATCGATTAGTGGTATAATCATCATGCAGTAAATAATGCAACTGGTTATTAATCATTAAAGGAGCAGTTTCATTATCATCATCTGTGTTGGTGATACTGCTAATTGGCGCCTCAGAATTAGTTAAATCGTAAACAAAAATGTCTGTCTCTTTTAAGTTTCGGTTAATTTTATGTGGCTGATTCAGACTGTCGTTCGGACGGTTAGAAACAAAGAAGATTTTGTTTCCAGCCTCATTTACTTGAGGCAACAAATCATCGTAAAAATCATCTGTCAATTTTTTTTGGCTATTTCCAACAATGTTATAAAGGTAAAGGTCTGTTTGACCTTCATTAAAACCCGAAAAAACAAGTTGCTGTCCATTTTTTAAATAGTTGTAGCTCAATACTTTTTCCATTTTAAAAATGGGCTTTACTGCTAAGTTCTCTTCTTCGATGAGGTAGGAGTAAAGCAATATTTCACCCTTGTCTTCAATGATAAAAGAAAACAATTCACCTGAAGGATGCCAAGCCATAACAGGATAAGAATAGTCTTGAATTCGATCAAGCTTACGTTCATTAACAAAGATTTTCTTGCGTTTTTTAGTGGTTTTATCGTAGAGATAAATTTTATATTTCCCTAACTTGTTGGTTGAGTAAATGCTGTAATTATTGGTTGAGTTCGTTTGAAAATTTTCATAGCGCCTGTTTTTTCTGATTTTAAAATCAACTGGCTCTCCTTTTTCAGCAGGTTTGATTGTTTTTTTGGAGGCATATTTCCCTTGAAAAAAAGTGATCCAATTGGCATATAAATCTTCAAACGGAATACCCAAAACATACAAAAATCCATCATCAATTTCTCTGCTAACTCGAGTCATGTACAAAATATCGCTTACTACTTTTGGCCCATAAGTTTCAGCAATGTATTGCCACATTGCATGACCTGCTATTTTTGCATCTTCTTTCTCTAAACCATTAAATCTTTTATAGCGATTTTCGTTTATTCCATCTTTAATTTTGGTGTTTATTAATGGGTTATTAGGGTCTGATAAATATGAAACTAAACCATTAATATACCATTCAGGCAGATGAAGCATTGCGGAGTTACGAAGCACGTCACGCCAATTCCCACCATAAATAAATTGATAAATCAACACATTGATTATTCCAGCATCTAATTGCCTGTCAAATTGAGCGTAATCCCCTTCGAAATAAACGAATAGTTTGTTTCCAACTATTTTGCTAACTCCACCAATATTAAAATTTTCATCAGAAGAAAGCCCTATGTTACTTTGTCTATAATGCGATTGTTTATTGTAAATGATGATCTGAATTCGATCATCTAAATAAAAGTCTAAAAATTTTTCAATTTCTCTAATTCTGACGTTGGCATAATTGGCAGCGTAAACAGCTAGGTCTTTTCCGCCGGTGTAGAAATAGGTTTCAAATTTATTGAAGCGGTAGTATTGCCATTCAAAATCGTCGTATTGTATTCTGTTTTTCCCAAATTCAGTTTGAGTCCCATTGTAAAATTGCGCAGAAGCTTTTTCACTGAACAAAGCACTGAATGCAACAATCGAAAAGAATAGAATGTGTTGAAGTCGAAGTTTCAAAGGCTTATTTAATGGGAGTATAAAAGTAAGAAATTATGTGATTTGATTAACTTTGTACCTAACTGTTCAAACAATGATTCAAATAAAGAAGTTCACTTTCAATCCATTTCAAGAAAACACCTATTTATTGTTTGATGAACGTGGAAATACATTAATTATTGACCCGGGTTGCATGGAAGTTTTCGAGCAACAAGAATTGTCAAAATTTATTGAAGAGAATAAGTTAATACCCAAAAAGTTATTAAACACGCATGCCCACATCGATCATATTTTGGGAAACAACTATGTGATGGACAACTATAAAATTGACTTGTATTTGTATCAATCATCTTACGATATGTTTCAACTTGCGAAAGACTCTGCCAAGCTTTATGGAATTCCTTACGATGAGTCTCCAGAAGCAAGTCACTTTTTAAAAGAAGGAGATAAAATTGAACTTGGAGAAGGTGAATTAGAAGTAATTTTTGTGCCAGGGCATGCTCCAGACCACCTAGTTTTTTTGAATCGCAAACAACAGTGGATGATTGGTGGTGACACCTTATTTAAAAGAAGTATTGGTAGAACTGATTTGCCAGGAGGCAATCATGATGACCTTATTAAGAATATAAAAGAGAAATTGTTGGTATTAGATGAAGCTACGGTTGTTTATTCTGGTCACGGTCCTGAAACAACAATTGGCGAAGAAAAGAAACACAATCCTTTTTTGGTTTAATAAATTATCAATGCTGCAATCCTTTATAAGTTGGAGCATTGCAATTTTCAGGATCTTCTCTTAAAAAGAAAAATTTAAGTCCAATAATTATGGGTTGATAATTCGTGCTGAAAAATGGAAAAGCAGGATTGATATCATCAGTTGGATATGCTGTGATTAACGGGCTTTCAATGGTCGGCATTATAATTAATTGCCTACTCACTCTAAACCCAATTCCTAACTGTAAATGAACTTGTAAACTATTTTGACCGAGAAATTCCTCCTCAGGCAATGGGTAAGGAGCTGAGCGCTCATAACTATTTCCCAACTCATAATTAAAGTTAACTCCTAAAGCTGTGCTTAGAAATGTCCATTTTCCTAATTGTTTAGCATTTACAGCACGCAACGAAGCAACAATGTATTGATTGCTAAAATTATTATCAGATAAAAAATTCCTGCTACCCAATGGATTGCTCAGCGTTCCATCGTGAGTCGCTTCCCCTTTAAAAAGTCGGTAAGAAAGTCCGGCTTCTAAATAATGAATTAATAGCGGGTTTTTAAATGAATGAAACCAACCAACTTCTAATCCATAAGCCAATTTTCCTTTACCGTCAACGGTATAAGCGTAGTTGGTGTCAACCACAGAATAGTTGCCATCACTCTTACTGCCAATTGATGTAGTTAATTGAGGTGAAATGTAAAGTCCTCCTCTTTTAAATCCCCTATTCAAAGGGAAAACATCTTTATTTAGCTGAGCATAAGTGAGGCTAGAAAAAATAAGTAATAAAAAGAAGAGTGGAGTTTTATACATTTTTAGCCATTTCTAATATTTCTTTTTCAACTTCTTCAGAATCCCATATATGCTCAATGTTCTCCTTAGCCATGATGCAATCCATTATCTTTTCTTGTCTTTTTCCTGCTGCAAGTGCTTCAGAGTAGGGGATGTGACTAAAAGTTACCTGAGAATAAAGCGGAATCCATTTATTCGGATGTTTCTCATGAATTTTCTTTTCAATTTTCTTTCTTAAAAGAAAGTTTTGATCTCCAACTAAATCGCGCATTTCAATAAAGTTTTGCAATGCCAAATCTGAAATCGCATCTGCATCTTTTTTACGTTGCTCGGAGAAAGTTTGAAAGGCAGTTTTAAAATTATGCTGTTCTTTTTCGAAAATTTCATCAAAAACACTGCAATCTTCAAAGCCGGAATTCATTCCTTGACCATAAAAAGGAACAATGGCATGAGAGGCATCTCCCATTAATAAAATTTTATCTTTATAGTTCCATGGAGAACAGCGAATTGTCACCAATGAAGCGGTGGGATTTTCAAAATATTCTTTATTTAAATTGGGCATTAATGCCAAAACATCTGGAAAAATCTCTTGAAAAAACTGAACAACTTGTTCCTCTGTTTTTAAACTTTCGAAAGATGGATTTCCCTCAAATGGGAAGAATAATGTACAGGTAAAACTCCCGTCTTCATTAGCCAATGCAATTAACATATAGTTTCCTCTTGGCCAAATATGCAAAGCATTTTTTTCTAATTGATGACTGCCATCGGCTGCTGGAGGTATGCTTAATTCTTTGTATCCATGCTCGAGGTAGAATTGCTGAAAATTAAATCGATCGGTGCGCTGAAGGCGGCTTCTTATTGCAGAAAATGCTCCATCAGTAGCGAAAATTCGATCAGCCTCTATGCTAATTTTTGAACTATTCTTTTGTTTGAAACTGATTTGATTGTTTTTCAAATCCACATCCGAGCAGCGATGCTCAAAATGAAAGTTTACGTTTTGAAATGAATCAGCAATTTCCATTAGAACACGGTTCAGGCCACCTCTACTTACTGAATAAATGGCTTCATTTTCTTTACCATACGGTTGATAAGTTGTATTTCCATCCAAGTCATGAATCATTCTTCCCGACATTGGAATGGCCATTTTTTTAATCTCATCTTCAATGCCAACTCCTCTCAGCGCTTTCCAACCCCTATTCGAAAGAGCCAAATTAATCGATCTTCCTGCTGACATTTCCTGCTTCCGCATGTCGCTTCTACCTTCGTAAACTGCTACTTGGTAACCTTTTTTTGCCATGTAGATGGCTTGCAAAGAACCTACCAGTCCTGCTCCAATAATTGCAATTTTCTCCATTTTTAAATTGTATTAAATGCTTTTATAATTTGTCCAAATTCATAAACATCACTGAAAGAATTGTAAATAGGAGCAGGAGCTACTCGAATCACGTTTGGCTCTCTCCAATCGGCAACAACCCCATTCTGACTCATATAATCAAATAGTGCTTTTCCATTTCCATGTGTTAAGATAGAAAGCTGTGCTCCTCTTTTTTTAGGGGTTATGATTTCAAATTTAATGCTATTCAATTCTTTTGAAAGCTCACTTAGTGTAAAATCTAAATAAGCAGTTAATTTTTGCTGTTTCTCAAGTAAACGTTTCATTCCTGCTTTTGTGTGCAAGTCAATTGCTAATTTATGAACAGCCATTGCCAAAACAGGTGCATTGCTCAATTGCCAACCATCCGAGCCATAGGCAGGGACAAAACCTTTGGTCATTTTAAATCGCCCTTCAGAAGGAGTTCCCCACCATCCTGCAAAGCGTGGTAAATCAGGATTGTTTGCATGTTTATCATGAACAAAAATTCCTGCAACACTTCCAGGTCCTGAGTTGAGGTATTTGTAAGAACACCAAGCTGCAAAATCTACCTCCCAATCATGCAAGTGCAATTCAACATTTCCAGCAGCATGCGCCAAATCAAAACCAACCACAGCTCCTACTTCATGCCCGGCTTTTGTGATGCTTTCCATGGGCATCAATTGTCCGGTATAATAATTTACACCTCCAATCATTACCAAGGCGAGTTCGTCTTTCAATTCTGTTATTTTTGCCAAAATATCCTCTTCTCGAAGGTGGTATTCTCCTTCTCTTGGAAACAATTCTACAATGCTTTCTTCAGCTGAAAGCCCATGATACTTCACCTGACTTTCCAAAGCATATTGATCGGAAGGAAAAGCTTTTCCTTCGCAGAGTATTTTTGTGCGTTTTCCTGTCGGCCTGTAGAAAGAAACCATTAAAAAATGAAGGTTGCCTGTCAAACCTCCCATTGCGGTTACTTCCGTTTCTTTTGCTCCCACAATCTTAGCGAGGTTTTCTCTAAAAAGCTCATGGTAGGAATACCAAGGATTTTTAGCTTCAAAATGACCGTCAACACCAAACTTTGCCCAATCATCTAATTCTTGTTTCAAAGCAGCTAGTGATTCTTTAGGTTGAAGTCCTAAGGAATTTCCAGTAAAATATATTTTATTTTTTCCATTGTGTTGTGGAAAAAGAAAATTAGTTCTAAAGTTTTTTAAAACATCCTTTTCGTCTTCTCTTTTGGCGTAATCTAAACTCAATTTAAAATCCATTCTTTCTAATTTATTTACAGCCGTTTATCGCATAATTAAACTTTCAGAAACTTCCTTTGTTCATCTAGAGAATTTAACACGTTAAAATAAGCGTTTCAATTATATTTGCAGACCTCAAAAATAACATAAATATGACTTCATCTCCTTTCAGTGAAAGACACATTGGTTTAAGCCAGGAAGATATCCAAAAGATGCTAGAGAGCATTGGTGAAAAAAGCATTAACAGTTTAATTGAAAAGACGATTCCGTCTTCTATTCGATTAAGTGAAAAGTTGAAGCTTTCAGAGCCGATGAGTGAGTATCAATACATTCATCATTTGAAAAAAATAGCTTCTGAAAACAAAGTTTATAAAACTTATTTGGGAATGGGTTATTACCCAACAAAAGTCCCTGCTGTAATTCAAAGAAATATTTTAGAAAATCCGGGATGGTATACAGCTTATACGCCTTATCAAGCTGAAATTGCGCAAGGTAGATTAGAAGCTTTGTTGAATTTTCAAACCATGGTTACTGATTTAACGGCAATGGATTTGGCAAATGCTTCTTTATTGGATGAGCCAACAGCAGTAGCCGAAGCGATGACGTTGATGTTTAATTCCAGAGAAAAAGATTTAAAAAGCGAGAATGTTTCTACTTTGTTTGTCGATGAGAACTGCTTTCCGCAGACAATCGACTTACTTTTAACGAGAAGTCAACCTTTGGGCATCGAATTATTGATAGGAAATCCTGAAAAATTTGATTTCAGTCAAAAGGTTTTTGGAGCGGTGCTTCAGTACCCAGGCAAAAATGGAGAAGCACTCGATTATGGCAATTTCGTTACCCAATTTCATGAAAGAGGAGCATTAGTTACTTTTTCAGCAGATTTATTGAGTTTAGCAATTTTGACACCTCCAGGAGAATGGGGCGCTGACATTGTTTGTGGAAGTACACAACGTTTTGGAATTCCACTTGGTTTTGGTGGACCACATGCTGCTTATTTCGCAACTCGCGATCGTTTTAAAAGAAATATTCCGGGAAGAATTATTGGTTTGTCTGTTGATGCAGATGGGAAAGCGGCATTGAGAATGGCATTGCAAACTAGAGAGCAACACATTAAAAGAGATCGTGCAACTTCAAATATTTGTACAGCTCAAGTTTTATTGGCTGTTATGGCGGGAATGTATGCTGCCTATCATGGTAAAAACGGAATAAAAAGAATTGCTACAGGAATTCACCAATACACTGTTCAGGTGGCAGAATCCATTCAAGAAATGGGTTATAAAGTACTGACCCAAAATTATTTTGATACCATTCAAGTTAAAATTGGAGAGGGAAATGCCAAAGAATTCGTTGATTTTGCACTTGAAAACGAAATTAATGTTCGACAAGTAGATGAGCATCACATTGCACTTAGTTTAAATGAAACTGTAGAATTGCACGAGTTAAATGATTTAATAAAACTCTTCGCTGATTTTGCAAAAAAACCTTTTTCGGCAATTAATTCTGTTATTGAAAAATCTCCTTTAACAGCTTCGCTTACAAGAAAAAGTAATTTTTTAACGCATCCTGTTTTCAATAAATTTCATTCAGAAACAGAGATGATGCGCTACATAAAGCGTTTAGAAAATAAAGATTTTTCATTGGTTCATGGCATGATTCCTTTGGGTTCTTGTACCATGAAACTGAATGCGGCAACAGAGTTGATGCCACTAACTTGGCCGGAATTTGCTAACATTCATCCTTTTGCTCCAAAAGCTCAGACAAATGGCTATTTGAAAATGCTAAATGAGTTGGAGCGTGACTTATCTGAAATCACAGGCTTTTACAAAACTTCTTTGCAACCTAACTCTGGTGCACAAGGAGAATTTGCTGGCTTAATGGTAATTAGAGCTTATCACATTAGTAGAGGAGACCATCATCGAAACATTGCTTTAATTCCATCTTCTGCTCATGGAACAAATCCTGCAAGTGCAGTAATGGCAGGAATGAGAGTAGTGGTTACAAAATGCGATGAAAATGGCAACATTGATTTCAATGATTTAAAAGAAAAAGCAGAAAAACACAGCAATGAATTAGCTGCGTTAATGATTACTTACCCATCTACCCATGGGGTTTTTGAAGCATCTGTGATTGAAATCACTGATTTGATTCACCAACATGGTGGGCAAGTTTACATGGATGGTGCAAACATGAATGCACAAGTGGGATTAACAAACCCCGCTAGAATTGGAGCAGATGTTTGTCATTTGAATTTGCATAAAACTTTTGCCATTCCTCACGGAGGTGGTGGGCCAGGTATGGGGCCAATTGGAGTTGCGGAGCATTTAGCGCCATTTTTACCTTCCAATCCATTAGTTGCAACAGGAGGTGATAAAGCAATTCCTGCAATATCTGCAGCGCCTTATGGAAGCGCCTTGGTTTTACTTATCTCTTATGCATACATCAAAATGTTAGGAGAAAAAGGATTAACTGAATCTACTCAAGCAGCAATTTTGAGTGCTAACTACTTGAAAAAGGCTTTGGAAGATGATTTTCCTGTGCTATACCAAGGAGAGAATAAAACTGTTGCACACGAAATGATTTTAGATTGTAGGGGATTTAAAGCCTCTGCCAACATTGAAGTTGTAGACATTGCTAAACGCTTAATTGATTATGGCTTTCATGCACCTACGGTTTCTTTTCCGGTTAGTGGAACTTTAATGGTTGAGCCAACAGAGAGTGAAAGTTTAGAAGAATTAGACCGCTTTGTAGCTTCTATGAAGTCTATTCGAAATGAGATCAGAGAAATTGAAAATGGGAGCGTTAACAAAGAAGCAAACGTTTTAAAACACGCACCTCACCCTGAATATTTATGCATCAATGATGATTGGAATTTTGAATACAGTCGTCAAAAAGCAGCATACCCACTTGCGAGCATTGTTGGTAATAAGTTTTGGCCATCGGTTAGAAGAGTAGATGACGCTTATGGTGATAGAAATTTAGTTTGTAGTTGCCCAGATATTTCAGAATACGAAGAGGCGGTTTTGGGTTAAGAAAATAATAGTTCTAAAACTAGTTGTATAAATTAAATTTTCTTATTTTTGATGTTAATTAACCGTTAAAATTTATACCATGAAAAAAAATTACTTATTACTTTCACTCTTAACAATTGGGATGAGTGCAGGTTTTGCTCAAAACATAATATCTAATGATGTTCAGAAGAGATTCATTGGAGAGGAGGTTGCTCCAAGATTACTTTCTGATCAGGAAGCTACTTTTTTAGAAAATTATAAGAAAGGCCCAAAGTTTAATACAAAAGCCTTTGGAGATACTTTGTATTATCAAGATTTTGCAAATGGACTACCTGCAGGTTATCGAGTAGTTAATGCAAATCAAAACAATGCTGTTTGGAGATGGGATACATCTTACATTCCTTTCAGAGGAGGGTTTTCAGCAACTACACCTACTATCACCTCATCAACTGCAGGAAACGGATTCATGATGTTGCCTGCTGATTTTTACAATACGCCTTTACCTTCTCCTGTAATTGCCATGGATACATGGTTTGTTTCTAACGCTATTACAATAGCTTCAACTCCTGGAGTTTTTATTCGTTACCAACAATTTTTAAGGTATTGTTGTAGTGCAGCTAATGAATTAGTTCTTGAGCTTAGTACTGACAGTATTAGTTGGGATGCTTATGACTTAACACGTGGTCTAACTGTTAACGCAGCGAACGCTCCTTTCGCTGTTGGAGTTTCAGTTGAGCAATTTGATGTGAGTGCTTCTATAGCTAATCAAACACGTTTTTGGTACCGCGTTAGAAGTACTGCTAATACACACTATTATTGGATGATTGATGATATTGCATTTGTTGAAGGTCCGGCTCATGATATAGAATTATCAGATGCATTCATGGAATTCAACTGGGATAATTATGGAATCGCTCCACTTTACCATGAAGTTCCTTACGATTTATTTACACCGCTTCCATTCACAAGTACTATTGCAAATAATGGTTGGACAACAAATACCAATGTAACTTTTGACGTTGATGTTAATTTAGCTGGTTTTGGATTAGCATATTCAACAGCCAATAATATTGGTTCGTTGGCACAAGGACAGGATTCAACTTTTGTCTTAACTCCTAATCCTCGTTTTGTTCCCATGTTTGCAGGTGATTTTCAGGTAAATTACCTTGCTTCTGGAGACTCTACAGATCAAGTTCTAGGAAATGAGACTGCAATTCAATCCTTTTCAGTATATGATACTATTTTTAGAAGAGATGATGACGTTGTTGGAGGCGGAACAGGTCCATCAAGTTATGTTAGAGCTAATAGTCCTGGTGGGACATCTGTAGGTGATCGCTTTGGAGTGATGTACATTGTTGAGTCAAGAACCGGCAATGGTACTACAAAAATTCCAACAAGTGTAAGCTTTTTCGTGAATACCGACGTAAGAAATATTGGGGTAGAGATTGTTCCTAAAATATGGGCTTTTAATGAAGATTCTGCTACACTTGCAGGTGCTTTTGGTGCCGAGGTAGCTTCTTCGTTTTTTCCATATACTGTTACAGCTAGTGACACCAATACACTTTTAACAATACCATTAAACACAGGGTCAGCGGTAATAAATGGATTGGACTCAGGTCAGTATGTAGTTGGATGGGAGGTAACTACATTGCCAACAGGTACTTCTTTTATCGTTTACAATGATGCAACAACAGCTCAAATTCAAGCAACTGTTTCTGCTTTTGTGTGGATGGGTCACTCTCCAGGATGGGGATGGGTTGCAGCTGAGCCAGTTATTCGATTGAACATGGCTAATTTGCCTGCAGCACCTCTTGTTACTGGTATAGCTGATCAAAAAGTAAGAGGAACGATTTTTGAAGTGATGCCTAATCCTAATAACGGGTTGTTTAAAATTAACTTGGCTTCAGAAGTTAGTACAAACTATACCTTATTTGTTAGAAACATGCTTGGACAAACTGTTTACAATGAAACTATCAGCGTAAATAGCCCAACAACTAAGGACATTGATTTATCATCTTTGAAAAAAGGAGTATATTTTGTTTCTCTAGAGAATGAAAATTCTAAAATGGTTAAGAAAGTTATTGTTAAATAATTTTTAGAATTAGTTTTTTAAAGCCCGAAAGTATAAATAATACTTTCGGGCTTTTTTTTGCTATTATAACTAAATGAATTTATTAAAGACATCTAGCTACTATTTTGGTACTATGTTAATTTTTGTATATTAGTTGCTGTTAATCAAACTGATAAATGTCATGAAAAAAAACTACCTCTTTATCACTTTATTCTCACTGTCAATAGCTGCTTTTGGGCAAAATACAATTACTAAAATACAGGATTTCAAAGAAGGACTTATTTTACCAAACTCAAGTTCATTTACAATCAACTCAACAAAAATGTCGAGTAAACGTCCTAAAGCTTATGGAGATACACTGTATTATCAGGGATTTTCTAATGGAATACCTTCGGGTTATACAATTGTAAATGCTAATCAAAATAATGCTATTTGGAAATGGGACACAACTTTTACACCATGGAGAGGGCAATATTCCCAAAATACCCCAAATATAAATTCAACTACCGCTTCTGATGGGTTTATGTTGCTACCATCAGATTTTTACAACACACCGCTTCCTTTAGCAATTCAAATGGATACTTGGTTTACTTCTGATACCATTAATATACCTTCAAAGCCAAGCGTCTATGTTAGGTTTGAACAATTCTTCCGTTTCTGTTGCTCAAATATGAGTCAAATGGTTATGGAAATAAGTCTTGATAAAACTAATTGGACAAGTTTTGATGTAAAGCGTGGTGTACCTATAAATGCTACAAATATTGATACTTTAGTAGCTATAGAAGTAGTTGAATTTGATGTAAGTTCGGTATTGGCAAATCAAACTCAATTTTGGTACAGATTTAGAAGTACTTGGAATTCCCACTATTTTTGGATGATAGACGATGTATTGTTTCTAGAAGGCCCAAAGCAGGATTTGGAGTTAATAGAAGCTAAAATGTTGTTTAATGTAGATCATTTTAATGTAAATCCAATATACCACCAGATTCCATATGGACTTTTTCAAGAGGTTCCATTCAGAGGAAGGATTAAACAAAATGGATGGGAAGATAATACAAATGTAAGTTTAGATGTGAATGTATATCATAGCCTATTCGGGTTAAGGTATTCAACAATTGAAAATATTGGGACACTTAGTCAAAATGAAGATAGTTTAGTTCAAACTAGTGGTGCACGATTTCACCCTGGTTATACAAACAAAGTTTTTGGTAACCATCAAGTGATTATTTCCGCAACGGGAGACAGTATCGATGAAAAACTAGGGAATGAGTTAGCAACTTTCAACTTTTCTATTACTGACACTATTTATGCTAGAGATGATAATGAATTTAACAATGGAATCGGACCTGCAAATTATTTTGGGGGATCTCCCCAAGCTCCTGGAGGTACATCTGTAGGTGATCGATTTGGCTCATTGTATGTAGTAGATAGTCAGTTTTATCTCCCTATACCCAAAAGTGTATCTTTTGTGGTTTCAAATAATGCTAAGAATATAGGAGTTCAAATAGTTTCTAAAATATGGTCATTTAATAGCAATCACCCTAATCCGGCTTTATCTATGGGAAATGCAGTAGCTAGTTCTTTTTTTACGAGAACTATTACTGCTGCTGATACAGGTTCTTTGATTTCAATTCCTCTTGATACAGGTTATTCAGTATTGAATGGCTTAGATTCCGGAATCTATGTAGTTGGCTGGGAGGTAGTAAACTTACCTCAAGGCACTACATTTGAAGTAATGAATGATCTTTCAACTGCAGTTCAACAACCAAATGCATCAAATTTTGTTTGGTTGGGTCATTCACCTGGTTGGGCCTGGACAGGTGACAATCCAGGTATTCGATTAAATTTTAGAAGTTTATTTTTTACTGTTGGATTAGAAAAATACACAGAAGAGAATAATTTTGATTTTAATATTTTGCCAAACCCAAATTCTGGATTATTTAAATTGAACATATTATCAGACTTAGCCACATCTTATACTTTAACTATAATAAGCATGTTGGGACAGGTCATTTATACTGAACTAATCAGCGTAAATGGAGAACTTGTAAAAAGCATGGATTTGAGAAATATTGAAAGCGGTGTATACTTTATTTCTTTGCAAAGCGAAAACGAATCAGTGGTAAAAAAAGTAATCATAAAATAATGCTATTCAATTAGTAAAAGCAATTCTGCTTGGATATATTAATCGAATCTCCCTTTCTTGTCAACTATGAACCTTATCCTATTATCACATCTTTTAACGTTTTTGCCCTATTATCCCCTTTTATAATTGCTACCTTTGGAACTGAATATAAAAACAATATGTTATGAAGAAAATGTACTTATTATTACCTGCATTGGTTTTAGGGACGACTTTGAGTTTTGCTCAAAATAATGTTACTAAATCGAATGTGCAAAAATTTGCAGGAGAAGAAGCAATTCCCAGAATTATTCAAGTGAAAGATGGCCCATACATAGAGTCAGCGGGGAAATCAAGAAGTTTTAACTCTAAAGCTTTTGGAGATACACTTTATTCTCAAGATTTTGATAATGGAATTCCAACTGGATATGTTGTGTCCAATGCGAATCAAAACAATGCAGTATGGATTTGGGAAGATGATTTTACTTCTTATCAAGGATTGTCAACAGTTGGAATCAATACTATAAATTCCACAACGGCTAGTAACGGATTTATGTTATTACCTTCTGATTTTTATAACTCTCCAAGGCCTTCTCCAAGAATAACAATGGATACCTGGTTTACTTCTCCAAAAATTACTATTCCGTCTACACCTGGAGTATTTGTTAGATATCAACAATTTATGGTTTATTGTTGTACCTCTCTTAGCGAACTTGTTTTAGAAATTAGTACTGATAGTATTAGTTGGGATGAGTATGATGCATCAAGAGGATTGCCTGTAAATAGCTTGAATGTTGCGAATGCAACTGCCGTAGAAAATGTTCAATTTGATGTGAGTGCTTCTTTAGCCAATGAAACTGAATTCTGGTACAGATTTAGAAGCTCATTAAATGATTTGTATTTTTGGATGATAGATGATGTTGCTTTTATTGAAGGTCCTTCTCAGGATATAGAACTTTCTGAAGAAGCAATGCAATTTAATGTGGATAATTTTGCAATCAATCCATTTTACAATCAAATTCCATTTGGCGTTTTTCCTCCACTTCCATTTTCAGGAGTTATGACTCAGAATGGATGGTCAACAAATACGAATGTTACCTTAAATGCTGACGTTACTCAAACTGGTTTTGGGTTGGCATACACCACTTCAATTAATGCAGGAACTTTAACTCAAGGTCAAGATTCGCTCGTATTGACACCTACACCGCGTTTTGTACCTCAAAACTTTGGAGATTTTCAAGTGAGTTTACTTGCAGCCGGTGACAGCATTGATCAAATTTTAGGAAATGAAACAGGAAGTTTTACATTTTCCGTAGGAGATTCAGTTTATGCAAGAGATGACAATGGTTTTGGTGGTGGTGTTGGTCCAGCAAGCTATGTAAGTGCAAATTTAACACCTGGTGGAACAGCTGTGGGTGATCGTTTTGGAACGATGTATGTAATTGAGCCTAGAAATGACAGTACTACGATTATCCCCAAAAGTGTAACTTTTAGAGTTTCTGAAGATGTTAGAAATATAGGTGTTGAAATTGTACCTAAGATTTGGGCATTCGACGAAGATTCTGCTACAATAGCACAAGCGTTTGGAGCAGAAGTAGCATCTTCATTCTTTCCTTATACTGTAACAGCTTCTGATACTAGTTCTTTTTTAACTATTCCGTTAAACACTGGAACTGCTGTAACGAGTGGCTTAGATTCTGGTCAATACGTAGTTGGATGGGAAGTAACAACTTTGCCAACAGGAACTACTTTTGAAGTCTTGAATGATGGATCATCTTCTTTATTACAACCTGCAGTATCTAACTTTGTATGGTTAGGTCATGATCCAGGTTGGGGTACAACAGGTGATAATCCTGGTATTCGTTTAAACATTGCACCAACACCTGTAGGTATTGAAGAACGTGTGATGAATCAAACTAACTTTAAGTTTGAAATTTATCCTAATCCTAATGGAGGGCAGTTTAAATTAGATTTAGAATCTAGCTCTGAAGTTGGATTTACAATGATTGTTAGAAATATGCTTGGTCAAACGGTACACAGTGAGTTAATTAGTGTGAATGGGTCAATGATTAAAGACATTGATTTATCATCAAATGAAAAAGGGGTTTATTTTGTATCCCTTGAAAATGAAACTGAGAGATTAGTTAAAAAAGTTGTTTTGAAATAATCAAATTAGTTTAAAATTCAAAGCCCGAAGGTGATTTCATCTTCGGGCTTTTTTTATGCTTATTAAGACTAGTCCAACTTTACCTTTCTAATTGACTGCCCCTGATTTTTTTCATCAAGTGAGAGGCAAATACTAATTCTGAAAGCTCTTTGTTTGTTGTAGAGAGAATGCTCTTATTATCTCCTTGCCAATGTACTTTCCCTTTATATAGAAAACTAATATGTTCTCCAATTTCAAGTACAGAGTTCATATCATGAGTAATTACAACAGTTGTAATGTTGTATTCTTCAGTAATTTCTTTAATGAGGTTGTCAATTAATATAGCTGTTCCTGGGTCTAATCCTGAGTTAGGCTCATCGCAAAATAAGTACTTTGGATTTAAGGCAATAGCTCTTGCTATTCCAACTCTTTTCTGCATTCCTCCACTAATTTCAGATGGAAAACGTTTATTGACATTTTCTAAATTAACTCGATTAAGGCAAAAGTTGATTCGATCACGCATTTCATCTTCTTTCATTTTGGTGTGCATTCTCAATGGGAACTTAATGTTTTCCTCTATTGTTAAACTATCAAATAATGCACCTCCTTGAAACAACATGCCAATTTCTTTTCTGACCTCTTTTCGTTCTTCGGTTGACATTTCAGTAAAATTGACTCCTTCATATAAAACATCACCGCTATTGGGTTCTATTAGACCAACTGTGCATTTTGTCAATACTGATTTACCTGAGCCACTGGCACCAATTATAAGGTTGATTTTACCTCTGTGGTAGGTCATGTTGATATCCTTCAAGACGTCAACATCTCCAAATGATTTATAAAGATTTTTAATTTCAATCATATAAGTAAAAGCTGGGTGAGGATATAATTGATAACTAAAATTGCCACACTACTTCTAACAACACCTTTAGTACTTGCAGCCCCTACTTCTAATGATCCTCCTCTGACGTAATAGCCAAAATAAGATGGGATAGAAGTTATGATGAATGCGAAAAAGACTGTTTTGATTAAAGCATAGTAAATGCTGAATGGTTTGAAGTCGTATTGTATGCCGTAAATATAAGCTTCAGTTGAAATTATACCTGTAAGCAAGGCCACTAGATAACCACCAAATATGCCAATAAACATGCTCCATACCACTAAAAATGGATTGATTACAACTGCTGCAATGATTTTTGGAATTATTAAGTAAGATGCTGAGTTGATACCCATAATTTCTAAAGCATCAATCTGTTCAGAGACTCTCATAGAGCCTATTTCTGAAGTAATGTTAGATCCAACAATTCCAGCAAGGATTAAAGCAATAATTGTAGGGGAGAATTCTAAAATCATGGATTGCCTTGCTGTGAAACCAACTGTATAAGCTGGAATGAATGCACTGTCGATGTTAGAAGTTGTTTGTAATGTGATTACCGCCCCCATAAAAATGGAGATAATGGTTACAATGCCAATCGACCCTAATCCAAGAGAGTCCATTTCTCTGATTATTTGTCTTCGATATATGGATGGTTTTGAAGGCCTTTTAAAGGCTCTAGCCATTAATAAGAAATACTCACCTGTGTCGTGTAAAGCTCCCATAACAATGCACTAAAGTAATTATTAATTGAATGATTTGTTCAAATAACTTCTTTAAATTAAAGATGGGGGATTAAGCGAGAAATTCTTATGCAGTTTGTTGTTGCGTCTGACTTTTCGTTTTTGACAACATTTTTAAAGCTGTATGATAGATACTTTCAGCATCGTAATTGCATTCTTGATAAAGTTGATCTTGAGAACCATGTTCTATAAATTGGTCAGGTATTCCTAAACGAGTGACTTTAGCACTGTATTCATGGTCGGCCATAAATTCAATTACTGCACTACCCACACCTCCTTGAATGCATCCATCTTCAACAGTTATTACTTTGTCGAATTTATTAAAGACTTCATGCAAAAGCACTTCATCTAATGGTTTGGCAAACCTTAAATCGTACATGGCAGCTGAAATATTTTCTCTTTCTTCAAGATCTTGAGCAGCTTTAAGGGCATAATTCCCAATGTGACCAATACTTAGAATTGCAATGTCAGATCCATTTTTAATGCGTTGTCCTTCACCAACCTTAATTTTCTTAAATGGAGTTTTCCAATTTGGCATAACTCCTTCTCCTCTTGGATATCTAATGGTAAATGGACCTTTTGTATTTTCTTGAGCTGTGAACATAAGGTTTCTAAGCTCTTCTTCGTTCATTGGAGCTGCTACAATCATATTTGGGATGCAGCGCATGTATGCAATGTCGAAAGCACCGTGATGTGTTGGTCCGTCAGCGCCAGCCATACCAGCTCTATCAAGGCAAAAAATAACTGGTAAGTTTTGCAAAGCCACATCATGAATGACTTGATCGTATGCCCTTTGCATAAAACTCGAATAGATATTGCAAAACGGAATGATTCCAGTAGTTGCTAATCCGGCAGCAAATGTAACTGCGTGTTGTTCAGCAATACCAACATCAAAAGCTCTTTCAGGCATGGCAGCCATCATAATATTTAAAGAACTACCGGAAGGCATAGCAGGCGTAATTCCAACAATTTTTTCATTCTTTTCTGCTAATTCTACAATCGTATGACCAAATACATCTTGGTATTTTGGGGGCTGAGGACTTTTTGGGGTGATTTTTATTATTTCGCCAGTTTCTTTATTGAAAAGTCCCGGAGCATGCCATTTTGTTTGATCTTTTTCTGCTAATTCATATCCTTTTCCTTTGGTAGTTAAGATGTGTAATATTTTTGGACCAGGAATTTCTTTTAAATCTTTAAGCACTTCAACTAAATGGGTGACATCATGCCCGTCTATTGGTCCGAAATACCGAAAGTTGAGTGATTCAAATAAATTACTTTGTTTCAGCATGGTGGATTTTATTCCATTCTCAATTTTTTGAACAATTGCTTGAGCATTAGGACCAAACTTTGAAACTTTACCTAAAAGTGACCAGATTTCATCTTTTACTTTGTTGTAAGTAGGAGAAGTTGTAATATCTGTTAGGTATTCTTTCAAAGCACCTACATTTGGGTCAATAGACATGCAATTATCATTGAGGACAACCAATAAATTTGAATCTTCAACGCCACCATGGTTTAGGCCTTCAAAAGCCAACCCTGCTGTCATTGCACCGTCACCAATTACTGCAATGTGCTGTCGTTTATCTTGTTTTTGCAAACGAGAACCAACTGACATTCCTAAGGCTGCAGAAATTGAAGTAGAACTGTGTCCAACTCCAAAGGTATCGTATTCACTTTCGCTTCTTTTTGGGAAGCCACTTAATCCCTTGTATTTTCTATTTGTATGAAAGTTTTCTCTTCTTCCTGTTAAAATTTTATGACCATAAGCCTGATGTCCTACATCCCAAATTAATTGGTCATATGGAGTATTAAAAACATAATGCAATGCAACAGTTAATTCAACTACACCTAAACTTGCTCCAAGGTGCCCACCTTTTACAGAAACAACATCAATGATGAAATCTCTTAGTTCTTTAGAAAGTTGTGGTAAATCGGAGTTTTTTAATTTTTCTCTTAAATCATTGGGAAATTCAATTTGAGAAAGTAGCTGTCCGGGTTTAAATTCCATAGGTTAAACGAATATTCTTGAGGTGAAACAAATATACAATAAATTAGTTCTTGGCTTTTTCTTCTTCCATAGTAGCAGCTTGCCGATAGGTTCTTTTTGAAAAGTATTGAATCAAAAGCATGCCAATTAAGCCTGCTATGATCGAGGCGATTAAAATCGCCATTTTAGCCTGAGCTCTTACTTCGGCGCTATCAAATGCCAATTCTGAAATAAAAATCGACATGGTAAAACCAATGCCTGCCATTACTGCTGCTCCACTTAAGCTACCCCATGAAACACCTTTTGGTAGTTCAGAAATTTTAAACTTAACAAATAGTGCTGAAAAACTTATGATTCCTAAGAACTTTCCAAGAACAAGACCTAAAATGATTCCTAAAGAAACTTGATTGGTTAAATCCGCAAACATTTCAGTATGTAAGACAACTCCTGCATTTGCTAAAGCAAAAATGGGTAAAACAATGAATGAAACAAATGGGCTTAAAGCATGCTCTAATTTTTGAAGAGGAGGTTCAATTTTTGAGCGCTCTTTTTTAAGTTTTTCTACAATGTGGTGTTGTTCATCACTTAAATAGTCACCCTTTTTTTCTTGGGTTTCTCCGAGTTTTGTCATCAATATATTAACTCTGGTGATGAATCCGAAACGATTTAATTTTGTTTTTGAGGGGATGGTCATAGCAATTAGAACACCTGCAATGGTTGCGTGTATTCCGGAGTATAAAAATGCTACCCAAACGCCTAATATGCCTACAATTCCGTAAAAAGCAGTTTTTCTTACACCAATCATATTTGCGATGGCTAGTATTACTAAGAAGCCAGCACCGTATTCGAGTGATAGGATAAAAATATCTTCTGTATAGAAGAAAGCAATTACTAATACTGCACCTAAGTCATCTACAATTGCTAAAGCAGTTAAAAATATTTTTAAACTCACAGGAACCATGTTTCCTAGAAGAGATAACATTCCCAATATAAAAGCAATATCTGTAGCCATTGGTACTCCCCAGCCTGTAACTGTAGGAGTGCCTTTATTTATTAAATAAAAAATTATAGCAGGCACAACCATTCCTCCGACAGCTGCTGCTGCGGGAAGGCTTGCTTGTTTCCAGGTAGATAAATCACCTGCCATTATCTCACGTTTTATTTCCAAGCCAATTACAAAAAAGAAAATGGCCATCAAGCCATCGTTGATCCAATGATGAAGATCTTTATCGATCATAAAATCGCCAAAGCCAACTTTAAAGTGAGTTGCCCAGAGGGTATGATAACTTTCTGCATAGCTAGAATTTATCCAAATCATTGAAATTAAAACAGCCACAAAAAGAAGAATCCCGGAAACAGGTTTGTTTCTAAGAATATGATCGACAGGAGCTAAAATTCGTTCAATTAAGTAATACCGTTCTTTTATTTTTTTTGTTTGTTTTTCCATAGATATTCCTACTATTTTCAGGCAAAAAAAAATGAATTAGATAGAGGCTTAGTGCCTACAATCTAATAAAAGTTAGTTAACTTTTGAGTTTAATACTTATTGTACAATAAGCTTTTTCATGGTAAAACCACGATTGGTTTCAATTCTTATAAAATAGATGCCTCTTGTCTTTGGAGATTTCAATTCAAGAAATGTAGAGCCTTGACTGGTAGTGTGGTCGTGAATAATCTTGCCACTTATGTCATAAAAAATAACACGTTCAACTTTTAGATTGTTTTCAACTGTTAATTGAATCGTTTGATTAGAATTAACAGGGTTTGGAAAAATTTTCAATTTACTTGCTTCATCTTTTTCTAACTTCTCAACCGAGCTTAAAATATCCACTCTGATATAATTATTCAAGGTTAAAGTATCTCTACCACTTGAATTAACAGCGATTAAACTTACATCATAAAAACCGGTATCATTAAAAACTACAGTTATTTCTTCTGTTACCGCTGAGGTACCATTTGTATAAGAGAATGTGCTTGGAGAAATGTTCCATTGATAATTAGCAGACAATAAGCTTATGCTTAGATTGTTGAAATTGACAGTATCGCCTAAACTCGGATTTCTTTCATCGGCATCAAACAATGCAACAGGTGCAAAAAGTGAAGGAACATTTCGAATGGAGTCACGGTACTGAACTGTTGTGGGAATGAAAACTCCTGCTATAACGTTTCCTGACACAGTCATAGCAGGGATTCTTAAACTTGTTGTTAACCATTTATATTCCCTTATGTGAGAATTAATTCCTATCGCATTAGTTGAAAAATTAACTGTGTCATAAGCAACTACGTCAGTTACTACTCGAATTGTATTGAACGTTCCAAAAGGAGTAGTTAAGGATCCCCAAGCATCAACATTATTTATTCTGTAGCCATTTGACCCATAGTATAATGCTGGTAAAACGTTATTAAAAACTACATTAAATGTTGAACTATCACGGTCTAAATAATTTAAAGGGAATTGATAAATTTCATCTTTATCAGAAAAAGATGGAGTTAAATTCAAAGTAGCTGGAAAAGGAAACCCAAGTCCAGTTGGTACAGAAGCCCCTCTGTAGTCAAGTGAAAAATCTGAAGTAGTTGAATTGAAAAAATCATAGACATTGTAAAGACTAAATCCACCAATATCAAGTGTGTCGGCTAATTTTTCTCCTAATCTGTTGGGAATTGAGATGCTATATGGTGTTTGAGATGAATTTCTAAACGATCGAACTCCTTGTCGCTGAGGTATTAGGTTGCTATAATTCCAACTAACATTCGCGCCACTTGTTTGATAGGTTGAAAGTACTGCAGAGTCTAATAATGCTATGGTATACCTTAAGGTGTCACCGTTAACCGGCATGTGATTACTATTAATTGTTATCTGTGCTTGGAGTTGACTAAAAACAATGCAGGAGAAAAAGAGTAGAATTTTTTTCATATGGTTTGTATTTTAGATAAAGTTAGCCATTAATAGCTTCAACTTCACTAATTTGATTTGGTAGCATTTCTTTTAGCATGTTTTCGATACCGGCTTTTAAAGTCATTGTTGAAGACGGGCATCCACTGCAAGCTCCTTTTAATACAACTTTCACCTTTCCATTTTCATAAGAATGAAAGTGGATGGCTCCACCGTCACTTTCTACTGCCGGACGGATGTATTCATCTAAAATATCTGCAATTTTTGCATCAATTCCTTCTAATTCTGTTCTTTTTGGAGTTGAAATACTCGATTTTTCACTTGGTTCATCTTTTAATTCAGTTGCAGAAACTTTAACCACTACACCATCGTTGTTGAGAAATTCTCCGATAAAATCTCTCAATTGATGAATTACATCCTGCCATTCGATGATGTCCGTTTTTGTAATTGACACAAAATTGCTCGCAATAAAAACTTTAGAGACAAAAGGAAAATTTAATAAGCGCTCAGCCAGTGGAGAATTGCTTAAATCATCTTCTAAGCCGTATTCGTAAACTTGTCCATCAACTACCAAGTAGCGATTGGAGACAAATTTCATGGTTATTGGATTTGGGGTGCTTTCTGCGTAAATAGCATGTGGGGCAATCGTTTTTTCCATTTCTCAATTTTTTACAAATTTACATCAATTTTGATTATTAGCTTTGTCAATTATAGGAAGTATTTTATTGAGACTATGGCTTTAATTAAAGAACTAAGAGGAATAACACCAAAATTTGGCGAAGACTGCTTTCTCGCTGAAAACTCAACGATAATAGGTGATGTAGAAATGGGCGATCAATGCAGTGTTTGGTTTAATGCTGTTTTGAGAGGAGATGTTAACAGCATTCGAATGGGCGATCGAGTAAATGTTCAAGATGGGGCAGTGATTCATTGCACTTTTGAGAAGACAAAAACGCAAATTGGCAACGATGTTTCTATTGGACACAATGCCTTAGTTCACGGCTGCACAATTCACGATAAAGTTTTGATTGGAATGGGTGCCATTGTAATGGATGATGCAGTAGTTGAAAGTAATTGCATCATAGCAGCCGGAGCCGTTGTGCTTCAAAATTCACATTTAAAGTCTGGGTTTATTTATGCTGGAGTTCCTGCTAAAGCTGTGAAACCATTGAGTGAAGAATTAAGCAAAGGGGAAATTGAACGCATTGCAGCAAATTACATACACTATTCCTCTTGGTATAAATAATACCGATAGCATATACCTAATAAGTAAATTGGCTAAACGTCTATTGCATCGGCATCACGATAAGAAAGTATAAAAAATAAATTATGAAAATTTACCACAACCCAAGGTGCGGAAAAAGCAGAGAAACCTTAGCAATTATAAGAGAGCAAGGAGTGGAGCCTGAAATTGTAGAATACTTAAAGGCAGTTCCATCTAAGCAAGAAATGAAAGACTTGCTGATGAAATTAAATTTAAAACCTTCTGATTTGCTCAGAAAAGGAGAAGCAGTTTTTAAAGAAAAATTTAAAGGGAAGAATTTTGAAGAAGAAGAGTGGCTTCAAATTATGCTCGAACATCCTAAATTGATTGAACGGCCTATTGTGGTGCGAGGGAATAAAGCCATTGTTGGTCGACCACCTGAAAAGGTTATGGAATTGATGTAGTACTATCTTTATTTCAAATAAGCCTCCAATCCGTGCAAACCACCTTCTCTTCCAAAACCACTTTCTTTGTATCCACCAAATGGAGAAGTAGGATCGAATTTATTGAAGGTGTTGGCCCAAACAACTCCGGCTTTTAGTCGGCTGCTCAAATTAAATGCTTTTGAACCTTTGTCTGTCCAAACTCCTGCAGACAAACCATAAGGAGTATTGTTTGCTTTTTCAATTACTTCATCCACCGTTCTAAAAGTCTGTATGGTAAGTACAGGGCCAAAAATTTCTTCTTGTACTAAACGACTAGATTGAGCAACGTCAAAAAATAGTGTTGGTTGACAGAAAAAGCCCTTTTTAGGTATGGATGATTTTACTTGAAAGCTTTCAAGTCCTTCTTCTTTTCCTATTTTCAGGTAATTTTTTATCGTTTCAAGCTGTTGCTTAGAATTAATGGCTCCAATGTCGGTGTTTTTATCCAAAGGGTCGCCTACAATTAGTGTTTCCAACCTAGCTTTTAGTTTTTGCTCCACCACCGTTTTTATGGATTCTTGAACAAAAAGTCTAGAACCTGCACAACAAACATGGCCTTGATTAAAGAAGATACCATTAATAATTCCTTCCACAGCTTGGTCAATTGGAGCGTCTTCAAAAATGATGTTTGCTCCCTTTCCACCTAACTCAAGTGTTGCCTTTTTGTTAGTTCCAGCAATTGATTTCTGAATGAGTTTACCGACTTCCGTTGATCCTGTGAAAGCAATTTTGTCAACGTCAGGATGCTCTACTAGAGCTGCTCCTGTTTTTCCATCTCCTGTTATAATGTTTACTACACCTACCGGCAAACCTGATTCCTGTATTAATTCTGCTAATTTAAGTGCAGTTAATGGGGTTGTCTCTGCTGGTTTTAGTACCACACAATTGCCGCAAGCTAAAGCAGGAGCAATTTTCCAAGCCGCCATCAAAAGCGGGAAGTTCCAGGGAATAATTTGTGCTGCCACTCCCAATGGTTCTACTTTTCGATTCGGAAAGGCATATTCAAGTTTGTCAGCCCAACCTGCATAATAAAAGAAATGAGCTGCTGCAAGTGGAATATCAATGTCTCTGGATTCTCGAATTGGTTTACCGCCATCCATTGATTCGATAACTGAAAATTCTCTTGCTCGCTCTTGTATCAATCGCGCAATTCGAAAGAGGTACTTTCCTCTTTCTTTCGCTGGCATTGATGACCATTTTGGAAATGCTTTTCGCGCTGCACTTACGGCATCATTTACATCTTCTGTTCCCGCTTCAGCTACTTCAGCAAGTACTTTTTCATTAGCAGGATTGATGGTTTTGAAGTATTTCTTTGATTTTGGAGCTAGGAATTTGCCGCCAATAAATAAGTCATATTTTGGCTTTAGTTCAATATGAGCCGTACTTTCAGGTGCAGGAGCATATTCCCACTCGGTATCATATTTCAATGAAAATGAATTTTGTTTTTGTTTCATGATTTAATCCTTTGAAAAGTAATCTCCTGATTGATAGGCTCCTGTTTGTTGTTTCATCAATTGCATTAATACATCGTTTACCAAACTGCTTGCTCCAAATCGAAACCATTCGTTGGTCAACCAAGCTTGGCCTAAAGTTTCATTGAGCATTACTAAATAGTGCAGGGCTGTTTTAGCATCAGAAATTCCGCCTGCTGGTTTCATTCCAACCATTTTGCCGGTTTTTAGATAATGATCTTTAATGGCTTCTAACATTAATAAAGTAACAGGCATGGTCGCAGCTGGACTGATTTTTCCAGTTGAGGTTTTAATAAAATCTGCTCCTGCATGAATCGCGATATCACTCGCTCTGCGAACTTGGTCTGGGCTACCTAATTCACCTGTTTCTAAAATTACTTTTAAACGAGCTTTGCCGCAAGCAGCTTTCACTGCTGCAATTTCGTCAAAAACATAATTGTAGTTTCCTTCAAAAAATTTTCCTCGAGAAATCACCATGTCAATTTCGTCTGCTCCAGCTTCAACTGCTAATTTTGTGTCGGTGAGTTTTACTTCTAAACTGCTCATGCCACTTGGGAAAGCTGTTGCTACTGATGCTACTTTTACACCAGAATTTCCCAATGCTTTTTTAGCTGTTGCTACCATGTTTGGATATACGCAAATAGCAGCAACATTTGGAACATCAAGACTCTCGTGAAGGTGTGTCGCCTTATAGCACAACTGTTTTACTTTTCCTTCCGTGTCTTTTCCTTCCAAAGTGGTTAAATCAATCATGCTTAAAACCATTTTCAAAGCCTTAATCTTGGATTCAGCTTTAATGCTGCGTGTTTTGAAACGAGCTGCACGTTCAATTAATCCTACTTGATCGATTTTTGGGCTGTTTAAAAAATTCAAAACTTGATTCTAATTTAAAATTCAAAAGTAATGGAATAGAAGGATAAAACTAAATTCGAGAATTAAAAGAACTACTAAAAGAACCTCTATTAAATTAGTTATCGGTAGTGAACAATGTTTTTTGCCATGTTTTTGAAAATAAATCCATGAAAAGGCAACACGCTATACCAATACAGTCTTCCGTAAAGTCCTTTTGGTCGAAAGGTAGCAGTTTGAACAAGACTCGCAGTTTTTTCGTTATTATGTTCAATTTTAAACTCTAACCAAGCCTCTCCTGGTAGTTTCATTTCGGCAAACAAAAGCAATCGCTTTTTTTCATCATCTGCTAAAAGTACTCTCCAGAAATCGAGAGAATCGCCTGGAAATAGTTCTGTGGGACTTCTTCTTCCTCTTCGAAGGCCAACACCACCTACGAATTTGTCCATGTATCCTCTTATTTTCCAGAGCCAGTTACCATAATACCAGCCTCTTTGTCCACCGATTGCCCATAGGTTATTTGCTACCTTAGTTTGTTCATTCAAATCGAAGTCAACCTTCTGTACATCTTGAAATACTCCTTGATCTGGAACTTCAATGTAGCTGTTTAGCGAATGTTGATGCGCTTCTTTAAAATCAGAATCTACCCAGCTTGAAAGCACATGGTTTTGCTTTATTCGCTGAAATGCAAGAGCAACATTTTCTTTGTAAGACATCAAGTTAATTGGAATGATTTCTTCAATTCCACTGAGCTTGACAACTACCTCATTTTTCATGCTTTCAACTAAATTAGAGGCAATTTGATAGGAAGTGGAAGTAACGAAATAAAGCCAATAAGAGGACAGTTTTGGAGTCATTACTGGAACAGTCACTATGTAGCGCTTCATCTCTCTTACTTCAGCAAATTTTAAGAGCATTTCTTTGTAAGTTAAAACTTCAGGACCTCCAATGTCGAAAGTTTTGTTGTAGGTTTTTTCATTTCCCAAGCATCCTGTGAGGTATTCTACTACATTCCGAATTCCGATGGGTTGGCATTTTGTATCCAACCATTTTGGAGCAATCATCACAGGAAGTTTCTCCACGAGGTCGCGGATAATTTCAAAAGAAGCACCACCGGAACCAATTATTATTGCAGCTCTTAAAGTCGTTAGTGAAACTTTTGAATTGGCTAGTAATTCCTCAGTATGTTGTCTGGACTTTAGGTGTTCCGACAGATTTTCATCGTTGCTAATACCGCCTAAATAAATAATTTGTTTGGCTTCAGTTTGATCGATATAGCCTTTAAAGTTGTTGGCTATTTTAATTTCTTTTTCTGAAAAACTACCTTTAGCAGCTGTTAAAGAATGCATTAAATAATAGGCTACATCTATGTCTTTGGGAAGATTGTTGAGTGTTTCTACAACTAAAAAATCAACTTCTACAAGTTCAACTTGTTCTTTTAGTTCAGTGCTTAGGTGCAAGGTGTTTTTTTCTCGCACACAGGCATATACAAAATGTCCTTTTTCAACCAAAACAAAAAGTAAACGTTTACCAATATATCCGTTGGCGCCTGTGAGTAATATTTTCATACTTTCATCAACAATATCATTTAATACTTGTTCCAAATCGTAAACAATGCATCAATTTAAGAAAACCATAAAGCTAGCCATTTCGGTTGATGAAGCATGGGCATTTTTCTCCAATCCTAGAAATTTAAAAGAAATAACTCCCGAGTATATGGGGTTTGATATTACCTCTGAGTTTTTTAAAGATAAGATGTATCCCGGAATGATCATTACTTATCGTGTTACTCCATTATTTGGTATTCCAATGTCATGGATGACAGAAATAACGCAAGTGAAAGAAAATGAGTTTTTTATTGATGAACAGAGAGTAGGCCCCTACAAAATATGGCATCATCAACACCATTTCAAAGCTATTGATGGTGGAGTGGAAATGACAGATATTGTCAACTATGTTGTTCCTTTGGGTTTTCTCGGAAGATTCATTGAGCCTTTCTTAGTTCGTCCAAAACTTCGTGAAATCTTTAATTTTAGAGAAAAGAAGATGCGCGAATTGTTTTCCCTTATAGATTAATAGTAGCTTTTTGACAAGCTTAATCGTGTTTTCTAAATATTGACAATATTTGTCAATTTATTAAATAATTGACTATTTTTGTGGTTTATGTTGGAAAATGAAAACTTTAAACCATCTTTTAAAAGAACTTAGGCAAAGTGCGGCGCTTACAATCAAAGAAGTAGCTCGTATTTCAAAAATTGACAATAGCTTATTGAGTCGATTTGAAAGTGGAAGTAGAAGACCTAGTAAAGAGCAATTAATTCAACTTGCTGAGCTCTATAAAGTAAGTCCTAAAGAATTATTGCTACAATGGTTGAGTGAGAAGCTTTATCTTGAAGTTAAAAATGAAGCGTTTGGATTAGAAGCACTTCAATTAGCAGAATCCAGAATTTCATATCAAAAAAAATCCTTCAGTAATGCTGATTTAATTCGAGAAGTTGATGATTTAAAACTTCAATTGGATGCGTGCAGGCCAATTGACAGAGTTCATTTTAAGAAATTGATGGAGTACTACAAGGTAGAATATACTTTTGATAGTAACCGAATAGAAGGCAATACTTTATCCTTAAAGGAAACGGCATTGGTAGTTGAGAAAGGGTTAACGATTAGCGGAAAATCTGTTCGTGAGCATTTTGAAACGGTTAACCATGCAGAAGCCATTGATTTATTAATGGAATTTGTGGAGCAAAAAGCTACTTTGAATGAGCATTTACTAAAGCAAATTCACGCGCTGATTTTAAGGGGAATTGATACGATAAATGCAGGTAAATACCGAAGAGTGAACGTTCGAATTTCTGGTAGCAAGCACAATCCTCCTGAGCCGTATTTGCTGAATAAGTTGATGGAAGATTATTTTTTGTTTTACCAAGAAAATTGTGAACGCATGCATCCTGTCGTTTTAGCTGCGGAAATGCATGAGCGCTTGGTTACAATCCATCCCTTTATTGATGGTAATGGCAGAACTGCTCGCCTGATTATGAATTTGGTTTTATTAAAAGCCGGCTTTCCAATCACTAATATCAGTAGTGAAAATGAGAATCGACTAGCTTATTATGATACGTTGGAATTGGCTCAAGTTGAGCATAATAAGTCAAAATTTATTGAATTTGTATTCATGCAAGTAACGCTTTCTTTAAAAGATTTCTTGAAAATGGTGGGCTGATTAATCCTTGGTTCATAGTTTAAACTGTGAACCAGGGGGTTTTTTTACCGCAAGTGCAGAAATTTAGGTTGAATGATATCCTAAAAGATCTCCAGGTTGACAATTCAGTGCTTGGCAAATTGCAGCTAATGTTGAAAAGCGAATCGCTTTGGCTTTGTTTTGTTTCAGAATAGAAAGGTTTACAACAGACAAGCCTACTTTTTCAGAAAGTTCATTTAGCTTCATTTTTCTTTTGGCAAGCATCACATCTAAGTTCACAATAATTTCTTCACTCATACTACTAATGCTTCTTCTAAGGTGTTTTTTAATTCTTTAAAATTTTGCTCATTCTTTCCCCAAGTGAAAAATGAAAAAGCGATAGAGGTAAAATGGATCTTAGAGGATTCGTTTTCTAAAGATTCAATGCGAATGATAATGTTTTCTGTCCATGATATCAATGAAAAGGGAGTGCCAGTATTTATGACATAATCTCCATCGTATGTGACGACCTTATAGTCTTTTTGGGATTTGTAATATGCCAAGATTTTTTCAAATAATAAATCTGAGGGCAAGTCAACAAATAAAGTATGATTTTCTTTTGCATGAAGAAAGCTGTAAGGACTTAAAAAATAGCTCAATAATAACTTCTTATACCTTAGTAAACCGCTTAAGAAATAAATTAAAAGGAGTAATATGAAAAAGGTATATACATAGTTAGCCATGCCTGTTTTAATAATTAAAAAAGGTAGAATAAATATGACAATAATTGGGAGGATGATGTGCTTAAAAGCTTTCATAACAATAGCGTAAATAAAGTGTCAAAATTAATACTTATCATTAAATAATTAATGATATTCGATAATTAATTTTTTTAAATTATTCCAGCCTTATAAGTTTCCAGTGCTCTTTCTCTCGCTTTTTTATGTTCTACCATTGGTTTAGGATAGGAGGAACTGCCATACTCTTTCACCCATCGCTTGATGTAAATGTGTTGTTGGTCGAATTTTTCAATTTGGGATTCGGGATTAAAGATTCTAAAATAAGGAGCTGCATCAACGCCGGTGCCAGCAGCCCATTGCCAATTTCCATTATTGGAGGCCAACTCATAGTCCAACAACTTTTCTGCAAAATAGGCTTCGCCCCATTTCCAATTAATCAACAAGTGTTTGGTGAGAAAACTCGCCACCAACATCCGCACGCGATTGTGCATGAATCCGGTTTCATTGAGTTCTCGCATACCGGCATCTACTAAAGGAAAACCTGTTTTCCCGGCACACCACTTTTCAAAATCTTTTTCATCATTGCGCCATTTGATCCAGTCGTATTTAGAATTGAAGTTGTTTTCCACCACCTTGGGGTAATGGTAGAGAATCATCATGAAAAACTCTCTCCAAATCAATTCTTTTAAATAGGTTAAGCTGATTCCTTGGGCTTGTTTGGCTACTTTTCGAATACTCACTGTTCCAAAACGCAAGTGAACACCTAGTCTGGAAGTGCTGTCTTTGTCCGGAAAATTTCGCTCAGCTTCGTATACTCTTAAAGTGTGATCAGATAGTTGTTTAGCAGGGATTCTGATTTTTGAGGGTTGAAATCCCATTTCTTCCAATGAAATAATATCTTTGAATTTTAATGTTGCCCAATTCTCAAACAGCAAACCTGAAGTGTAAGCTTCTAAATGTTCTTTTTTGAGCTCAGCAAGCCATTTTTTACTAAAAGGGGTATAAACCAAATAGGGAGTTCCATCAGCTTTCAGAATTTCCTCAGATTCAAAAATTACTTGGTCTTTAAAAGTTAAAAATTCAATTTTATTTTCTTGCAAGCATTTTTGAATTGATCCATCTCGTTCCTTGGCGTAAGGTTCGTAATCTCTATTGGTGTAAACAGCTTGAATATCGAAATGCACTAACAGTTGCTGAAAAGCCTTTTCAGGCTGATTGTGGAAAGTTATAATTCGACTATTTTTCCCTTTGAGTTGATGGTTAATCTCAGAAATTTGTTCATGAATAAACGATACTCGAGCATCTTTTGGATCTTTCAATTCATCGAGAATATTTTTGTCAAAAATAAAAATGGGAACTACCGGATAATCACTTTTAAGTGCATGATACAACCCACAGTTATCTTCCAACCTTAGATCTCTTCTAAACCAAAAAATGGAGACTTTCTCTTTGTCTTTCATTGGTGAAAATTTAGCGCAAGCTTCCGATTCCACCATCAATGGTGAGCACTTGTCCACTCACCCAACCAGAGTCCTCGCCCAGAAAATACACAGCAGCTTTGGCGATGTCTTTTGGAGTTCCAATTTTCTTTAATGGATGCCGTTCAGCATTGGCTGTTTTCTTTTGATCGGTAGAAAGTAAGTTACTAGCCAACGGAGTGTCTGTTAAGGAAGGTGCGATGGCATTTACGCGAATTTTAGGTGCTAATTCAGCTGCAAGTGACTTGCTTAACCCCTCAATGGCTCCTTTTGCTGAAGCTACACTAGCGTGAAAGCTTAAGCCAGTTTGAACCGCCACCGTGCTAAATAAAACGATGGAAGCCTGCTCAGATTTTTTGAGTGCTTTCAAGGCTTGTTGGATTACTTTTACGGCTCCCAGATGATTGATCTTAAAATCATTGATAAAATCTTCTTCGCTCAAGCGGTGAAAAGGTTTTAAGTTGATGGTTCCCGGACAGTAAACCAACCCATCCAATTGTTCAGGGATTTCTAATTCAAAATCTTGTGTCACATCAAGTTCTTGAAAATGAATGTTCTCTTTTGCTTCAATTTTATCTCTGCTTCTTGAAGTTACGTAAAGCTGATTGTTGGAATGATTTAATTCTTCCATAATTGCTTTTCCAATGCCACTTCCCGCTCCGATTATTAAGTAGTTTTTAGACATAGTACTTTTTGTGAACTTAACAAGGCTGAAGTACGAATGTTTATCCCCAAGAATAATAAATAATTAAATTATTTATTCATTTTAGATGGATTTTGCCTATTGTCAAATACTCTAACTATTGTGATTGTATGTTCCTCAGCTAAGTAAATAACTCTAAAATGCCTTTTTATAATTTTTCTTCTGTAAGTAGGATTAAATTCATCAGCCTGATTTTGTAAGGGGAATTTGATAGATTCTGTTTCAGCTTGTATGGCAAAAATTATTTTTTTAGCAGCTGTAGCTGATTTAGTAATGTAAAAATCAAAAATATTCTTTAAGTCATTTGTGGACTCTTCTGTCCAATAAAAATTTAGCTTTTTGTCCAACTGTTAACTCTGTTTCTTAGTTCAACGCTAGATAGAATTTTTCCTTCTGCAATATCATTAGCACCTTTTTCTATTTGTCTTAGGTATTCTAATTTTGTAAGAGGTTCACCAGATGTAGAATAAGCAACTATCTCATCTTCTTTATTTAGGATTCGATTAATTTTTATTAAAGTGGATTCATTTTTTTCCTCCAGAACTTTTTTTAGTAATCTTATTTTATAGGCTTCAATGTTCATGAGGTTCTCATTTTACCCAAAGTTAATAAATTTTGTAACTAGTAATTCACTTGTGTAGAATAATAGAAGCCTTTATTAATGCTTCTCTAGAATGAATTAGAATTGAAGTTATTTAATGGTGTTTATTAAATACTACACAATACCAATATTATACAAAAATAATGACCGACTTAGCAAAAGGTATTTTTGAAAGTCGGGAACGCGAATTCTTTCCTGCATGATGCGTTCTGCTCTTGTTTTTTGAACTTTTTTAAACAAGGCATAATAGTAAACATAGGCGGTGTAAACACCAAATTTTGCACAGGATGGTAAATTTTTTATTCCTTGGTAGCCTGCTTTAAAATCTGCTTCTATAGCTGCTTCTATGATTTTTTTCTTTTCATCGGTAAAGTTGGAAGGGTCTAAATTAGGGAAATAAGAGCGTCCTCGTTCTTCTACATCTGATTTTAAATCGCGCAGAAAATTGATTTTTTGAAATGCAGCACCCAAGCGTTTTGCAGGAGCCTTTAGTTGTTGATATTGTTCTTCGTTTCCCTCGCAAAAAACACGTAAACACATTAAGCCAACTACCTCTGCAGAGCCGTAAACATAGGTTTCAAACCCTTCTTGATCGTATTCTTTTTTAGAAAGATCAAACTCCATGCTTTTGATAAAGGCATCAATTAATTCTTGTTCAATGTGATAATGGTTGACTACCCACTGAAAGCTTTCTAAAACTGGATTTAGGCTTATTTTTCGTTGAATTGCTTGATTGGTTGAGTTAACGAATTCTTGAAGCAAAGTAGCCTTGTCTTGCTCGTGAAAAGTATCGACAATTTCATCAGCCAATCTAACAAAGCCGTAGATGGCATAAATTGGAGCATGAATTCTTTTTGCCAAGGATTTGATTCCCAACGAAAAGGAGGTGCTGTAGTGGTTGGTAATCACCTTGCTACTTTCAATACTAGCCTCTAGATAAAGTGATTTCATGGCTGCTAAAGTATTGATTTTAGCAATTCTTTAGCAACAACTTGACCTGAAATTAATGAAGGAGGCACACCCGGGCCCGGAGTTGTTAATTGGCCAGTGTAATACAAGTTTTTAAGTTTTTTGCTTCGAATTGAAGGTTTTAGAATGGCAGTTTGGCTCAAAGTGTTGGCTAATCCATAAGCATTTCCTTTGTATGCGTGGTAATCACTTATAAAATCTTTGTGGGCATAAGAGCGTTTGTAGCTAACATGTGATCGTATTTCTTGATCAGTTAGAACTTCTAATCGATCCATCATTAAATGGTAATAGCGTTCACGATCCTCCTCAGTATCTTTTAAATCGGGTGCAACTGGCATCAATAAAAAGAGGTTTTCACAACCTGCAGGTGCAACAGAGGCATCAGTTTTGGAAGGAGCAGAAACATAAAATAAAGGTTTTGAAGGCCATTGAGGTTTATCATAAATTTCAATGGCATGTTGGTCAAATGACTCGTCAAAAAATAAATTGTGATGCTCTAAATTTTTCAATCGCTTGTTAATACCCAAGTAAAAGAGCAGGGAAGAGGGAGCCATTTTTCTACTGTCCCAATATTTTTCAGAGTAACGTCTGTCTTTGGTTTCTAGTAAATCTTGTTCGCTGTGGTGATAATCAGCTCCGGTGACAAAATAATCAGCTTTAAATTCTCCTTTAGTAGTGATTGCTTTTGTGATTTTACCATTTTCACTTATCAATTTTTTTACTTCGCAATTGAGCTCAAATTCAACTCCTTTTTCTTTTGCTAAATCAACTATGGCTTCCACAATTTTATGCATGCCTCCCATGGGGTACCATGTTCCAAGTGAAATATCGGCATAATTCATTAAGCTGTAAAGTGCAGGTGTTTCTTGTGGTTTTGCTCCAAGAAATAGGACTGGAAACTCTAATAATTGGATGAGTTGATCATTTTTGAAATACTTTCTGACATGGCTGCTAAGCGAATTAAACAACTGCATGCGAAAAACTCCACTAATCACTTTCCATTGTGCAAATTCAAGGATTGATTGACTCGGTTTATGGACCAAATCATTCATGCCAACTTCATATTTATATTTTGCTTCTTTGAGGAATTTATCCAATGCTTTAGAACTGCCTTTTTCTAGACTTTCAAAAAGTGTTTGAAGTTCATTGTAGGCAGCTGGGATATTAATCGCGTTATCTTTTCCGAAAAAAACTTGGTAAGATGGATCTAATCTAGTGAGTTGATAATAGTCAGAAACTTTTTTGCCAAATTTTTCAAAATACGCTTCAAAAACATCAGGCATCCAATACCAACTTGGGCCCATGTCGAAATTAAAACCCTCGGCGGAAAAGCTTCTTGCTCTTCCACCGCACTGGGAGTTTTTTTCTATAATTTTTACTTTTTGGCCTTTGTCAGCAAGCGTTGTGGCTGCGGCTAAAGATGAAAAGCCTGAGCCAATTACAATAATTTCTTGAGTCACAGTTGGTTTATTCGTAGTCTTTCAATACTTCGGTTAACTTTTTTCTAGCCAGAAAAATACGACTTTTAACTGTTCCGATTGGCATTCCCAACTCATCTGCGATTTCTTTGTATTTGTAACCATCAAAATGCATTTGAAAAGGAATTCTACATTCATCATTTAATTCTTCAACTGTTTTACTAATCTCCTTGTGGTTGTAGGTTGATTCAGGAGAAATTGGAGAAACTTTTTTTGTTGAATTTACAAAGTAATCATCATCAGTAGTATCAATAATGGTTCTCTTTCTGACATTTCTTCTGTAATTATTGATGAAGGTATTCTTCATAATGGTATACAACCAAGCTTTTAAATTGGTTTGTTCTTGAAACTTGTCTTTGTATTTCAATGCTTTCAAAAAAGTTTCTTGTAATAGATCCTCTGCATCTTCATTATCTGCAGTCAATTTAAGAGCAAAAAACTTGAGTGGGTTCTGAAAACTTAATAGCTGTTGGTTAAATTCGATGGCAGTCATAATCTATTTTGTTTAATTAATATGTCGTAAATTTAGACAAAAATATTACTTTTCAACGAATATGTTTAATTATTTTCTTAAAAAGATAAACAAAATAGTTAATTAGCTAATAAATAATAAATTAAAAACCTTAAAAAATTTTAATTGATAGACATTTTAGAATTTTTTTTCTAAAATAAAAATCGCGAAAGGTTGAAAAGAAGAATTATGAATTTGCTTTGAGAAACTTTTTTAAAAGAAAATTTAGAAAATGAGAGAAGCTTTATTTTCTTTTCTCTTCGAAAAAAAGCTGCAATAGGTCTTTACAGTCGTCTGCCATTACACCGCCAATAATTGTTGTTTTTGGATGTAGTAAGATTTTTTTATCGATGGAGCGAATCCGACTGCGTTCATCGTTTGCGCCATACACAATTCTTCCCAATTGTGTCCAATAAGCTGCGCCTGAGCACATCACACAAGGCTCAATTGTTACATAAAGCGTACACTCTTTAAGGTATTTTCCGCCTAAAAAGTCTGCTGCGGCTGTGAAAGCTTGCATTTCTGCATGAGCAGTAACATCGTTAAGTGTTTCAGTAAGGTTGTGGGCTCTAGAAATTATTTGATTTTCAAAAACAATGACAGCACCAATCGGAATCTCTTCCTTGTCAAAAGCAGCATTTGCTTCGTTCAAGGCTTGTTTCATAAAATACTTGTCGTCGAAAGGTTGAATTGCCATTTTGTTTTTTGTAAAGTTAAAGCATCATTTTATTTTTTGAGGAGGATTGTTAAACCAATTATATGTTTTAACAAATTAGAGTTGGAATAAGATGGTTTAATTACCTTTCCTAATTTCGCAACAAAAAATTTGCCATGTATAGAACGCATAACTGTGGAGAATTAAGGATGTCAAACCTTGGTCAGGAGGTGAAACTTGCAGGTTGGGTGCAAAAATCTCGAGATTTAGGTGGTCTTACTTTTGTTGATTTACGCGACCGTTATGGAATCACACAATTGACTTTTAACATGGATGAAAACGCTGATCTCTGCAAAGAAGCCAGAGCTTTGGGAAGAGAATATGTGATTCAAGTGAGTGGCAAAGTGATTGAGCGAAGTAGTAAAAACAAAAGTATTCCAACAGGAGAGATTGAGTTGGAGGTGAGTTCAATTAATGTCTTGAACAAGGCGAAAACTCCTCCATTTACAATAGAAAATGAAACTGACGGAGGTGAAGAACTGAGAATGAAATACCGCTATTTGGATTTGAGAAGAAATCCTGTTCAGGAGAAAATTTTATTGCGCAGTAAGTTGGCTCAAGCAGTTAGAAATTATTTAAGTCAAGAGGATTTTATAGAAGTTGAAACACCATATTTAATAAAGTCAACTCCTGAAGGAGCAAGAGATTTTGTGGTTCCATCTAGAATGAATCAAGGGCAGTTTTACGCCTTGCCTCAATCGCCACAAACCTTTAAGCAATTGTTAATGGTAGCTGGATATGACAAGTATTTTCAATTAGTAAAATGCTTCCGCGACGAAGATTTACGTGCCGATCGTCAACCTGAGTTCACTCAAATCGATTGTGAAATGGCATTTGTAGAACAGGAAGATATCTTACTGACTTTTGAAAACATGGTGCGCTATCTTTTCAAAACTGTAAAAGGAATTGAGCTCAATGAATTCCCAAGAATGACTTATGAAACTGCTATGAAGAACTATGGTTCTGATAAGCCAGATATTCGATTTGGTATGGAATTTCACGAATTAAACCACTTAGCAAAAGGCAAAGGATTTAAAGTTTTTGATGATTCGGAATTAATCGTGGGAATTTGCGCCAAAAACTGTGCAGAATACACGCGCAAACAATTGGATCAATTGACAGATTTTGTAAAAACACCTCAAGTTGGAGCAAAAGGATTGGTGTATGTGAAATTGAATGAAGATGGCACTATTAAATCATCTATCGATAAATTTTATACTGCTGAACAACTTAAAACTTGGGCAGATGAAATGGGAGCGACTAAAGGAGACTTACTCTTGATAATTTCAGGAGATACTGAAAAAAGCAGGTCGGCATTGAGTGCATTGCGTTTGCACTTAGGAAGTGAATTGGGTTTGAGAAAAAAAGAAGTTTTTGCTCCTTTGTGGGTAATTGATTTTCCTTTATTGGAAAAAGACGAAGAAACTGGGCATTTTCATGCCATGCACCATCCATTTACTTCGCCCAAAACGGAAGACTTAGACAAAATTGAAACCAATCCTGAAGCTGTTCGAGCCAACGCTTATGACATGGTAGTTAATGGTGTTGAGTTGGGAGGAGGTTCAATTCGTATTTCAGATCGAGTGATGCAAAAGAAAATGCTAAGCTTATTAGGATTTAGTGATGAATCAGCGAAAGCTCAATTTGGTTTCTTAATGGATGCCTTTGAATATGGAGCTCCACCTCATGGGGGAATTGCTTTTGGCTTCGACCGCATGTGTGCACTTTTTGGTGGAACAGATTCTATTCGTGATTACATTGCATTTCCAAAAAATAATGCAGGCAGAGATGTAATGATTGATGCTCCAGCAGAACTTGATTCTGCTCAGTTAAACGAATTGGGAATAGGATTAAAGTCCTAAAGAATTAAAAAACAACCTATTTTAAGTAAGATGATTGACTTATAATCGTCTCTAAAAAAGGTGGATAATCTTAAAATTAATTACATTTGGACCCTTATTAAGTCAATTTTAACCTTATATAAATGACAGCAAAAAGCAGCACAAAAAAGACAGGCATCGAGAAGAAAATCAACGACTTTGTTGCCAAAGTAAAAGAAAAGAATTCGCATGAACCTGAGTTTTTACAAGCGGTTCACGAAGTTGCAGAAACAGTGATTCCTTTTATTGAAGAAAATCCAAAGTACCAAGTTCCAAGTTTATTGGAGAGAATGGTAGAGCCAGAGCGTGTAATTATGTTTCGTGTGCCATGGATGGATGATAAAGGAAATGCTCAAGTAAACAGAGGATTCAGAATTCAAATGAACTCTGCAATCGGACCATACAAAGGTGGTTTGAGGTTTCACCCAACAGTAAACCTAAGTGTATTGAAGTTTTTAGCTTTCGAGCAAGTTTTCAAAAACAGTTTAACTACTTTGCCAATGGGTGGAGGTAAAGGTGGAGCTGACTTTGACCCAAAAGGAAAATCAGACAATGAAGTAATGCGTTTTTGCCAGAGCTTTATGACTGAATTGTCAAAATACATTGGACCTGATACAGATGTTCCAGCTGGAGATATTGGAGTTGGTGGAAGAGAGATTGGCTACATGTTTGGTCAATACAAGCGTTTGAGAAATGAGTTTACAGGTGTTTTAACTGGTAAAGGTTTGTCTTTTGGAGGTTCTTTAATTCGTCCAGAAGCTACAGGATATGGAGCAGTTTATTTTGTTCAAGAAATGTTGGCTTCTCGTGGTGATGAATTGAAGAACAAAGTTGTTGCAATTTCAGGATCAGGGAATGTGGCGCAGTATGCTTGTGAAAAGGCGACTGAGCTTGGTGCTAAAGTAGTGACGATGTCTGATTCAAGTGGTTACATTTACGATAAAAATGGAATTGACACCAAAAAACTCGATTTCATTAAAGAATTGAAAAATGTAAAGCGTGGAAGAATCGAAGAATATGCTAAAAAATTCGGAGCTGAGTTTGTTAAAAATGATCGTCCTTGGGGTGTGAAATGCGACATTGCAATGCCATGTGCTACGCAAAATGAGCTAAATCACACAGAAGCGAAAACATTGATTAAGAACGGAACTACTTTGGTTGCAGAAGGGGCTAACATGCCTTGTACGCCAGAAGCAGTTGAAGAATTTCACAAAGCAAAAATTTTCTTTGCTCCAGGGAAAGCATCAAATGCAGGTGGAGTTGCAACTTCTGGTTTAGAAATGTCTCAAAATTCAATGCGATATAATTGGACAGCTGAAGAGGTAGATAAGAAATTACATGAAATTATGGTTGACATTCATAGAGCTTGTGTGCATTATGGATGCAACGACAAAGGTTTTGTAGACTATGTTCGTGGTGCTAACATTGCTGGATTTGTGAAAGTAGCTGATGCTATGATTGCACAAGGCATTGTATAAAATAATACTAAATTGAATTAAAGCGATTCGTCTATGGCGAATCGCTTTTTTTTTATCCTGACTTATGCGCTTTTATCTTTCTTATGCATCAGTCTGTTTGAACTTTTTACCTCTATAATACTTTATACCAATAGAAATTTTATTAACGGTATTTAAATACTACTTTGGTATAATTTAAAAATAACTTGGATGCAATTACGCAAATAGAAAATTGGTTTGCAGCTAAAAATTGGCAGCCGTTTGATTTTCAGCGAGCTACTTGGAAGGCTTTTGCTGAAGGAAAAAATGGCATGTTAAACGCACCAACAGGATCAGGTAAAACCTATGCCTTAGGATTAGCAGTTCTCGCTGATTATTTAGCGAATGCCAATAAACCCGACTATCAAGTCGGAGTTCAGTTAATATGGATTACTCCAATCCGAGCCTTAGCAAAAGAAATTGAAATGGCTTTGGATACTGCGTGTAGAGAGCTTGATATTCCTTGGAAAGTTGGCAAAAGAACAGGAGATACTTCTACCAAGGAACGAGCAGCTCAAAAGAAAAACATTCCCCAAATTCTAATAACTACTCCTGAAAGCCTGCAATTGTTATTGGCTTCTAAGGGCTACGATCAAGTTTTTAAAAATTTAAAGTGCATTGTAAACGATGAGTGGCATGAATTGCTAGGCTCGAAGCGTGCAGTGCAAATGGAATTAGCTCATTCTAGATTAAAGAATGTTTGTTCTGAATTAAAAATTTGGGGAATTTCTGCCACTATTGGCAATATGGAAGAAGCCATTCAGGTATTATTGGGGAGTAGTTACAATGATAACCAACACGTTTTAATTAAGGCGGAAATTGAAAAGCAAATCATTTTAAAAACCTTGCTGCCTGATGAGGTTGAAAAATTTCCATGGGCAGGACATTTAGGAATTAAAATGCTTGAAAAAGTGGTTCCCGTTATTCAGAAAAGTAAAACGACTTTAATTTTCACTAACACTCGAGCTCAAGCGGAGATTTGGTACCAGCAACTTTTAGAAATTGCACCAGATTTGGCAGGGCAAATTGCCATGCATCACGGTTCTATTAGTCGCGAATTGAGAGATTGGGTTGAAGAAGCTTTGCATTTGGGCAAACTAAAAGCAGTAGTATGTACTTCAAGTTTAGATTTAGGAGTTGATTTTCGTCCAGTTGAAACAATTATCCAAATTGGAAGTCCAAAAGGAGTTGCCCGTTTTATGCAACGAGCAGGAAGAAGTGGTCATCAGCCAGGAGCAATTTCAACAATTTATTTTGTGCCAACCCATTCACTAGAGATTATTGAGGCAGCCGCTATTCGGCAAGCAATGAAAGAAAAATCATTGGAAAGACGCACTCCCTATTTTCGTTCATTTGATGTGCTAATTCAGTATTTAGTTAGCTTGGCAGTTTCTGATGGCTTTAATCCATCTGAAATTTTTAAAGAAGTAAAATCTACCTTTTGCTTTGAGAGTATAACAGAAGAAGAATGGCTTTGGGTGATGAATTTTATTGTTCACGGTGGACAATCATTGGATACTTATGATGAATTTAAAAAAGTTGAGATTGATGAAACTGGAAAATACCGTGTTTTAGATCGGAAAATTGCAATGCGACATCGTTTGTCAATCGGGACAATAGTTAGCGAACCTGCCATTCAAATAAAATTTATGTCAGGGAAAATTATTGGCACTGTTGAGGAATGGTTTATTTCAAAATTAAAAACTGGAGATGTTTTTTGGTTTTCAGGCAGAAATTTAGAATTTATACAACTGAAAGGAGTTCAAGCGATTGTGAAGTTAAGTAAGGATAAAGTAGGCAAAGTGCCTTCATGGCAAGGTGGAAGAATGCCATTGTCTTCACAACTTTCTGCCATGCTTCGAACTAAAATAATGGAGAGTCAAAATGGTGCTTCGAGTGAAGTTGAGCTTTTGAGTGTTGCACCACTAATTGAAAAGCAGGCAGAAAGATCTCATGTTCCGAATGAAAATGAATTTTTAATTGAGTATTTCCAAAGTCGTGAAGGATACCATGCATTCTTTTATCCTTTTGAGGGAAGATTTGTTCATGAAGGTATGGCGGCAATAATTGCTTATCGAATTGCTCTTTTAAAACCCATTACCTTTTCTATAGCACTCAATGATTATGGATTTGAATTGCTTTCTGACCAAAAAATTCCATTAGAGCTAGCGATTGATAATGCCATTTTTACTTCAGATCATTTGATGGAAGACATACAAGCTGCCATTAATTTCACCGAAATGGCTCGTCGACGATTTCGTGACATCGCTTCAATTTCGGGTTTAGTTTTTAAAGGATTTCCAGGGAAAAATAAAGCAGATAAGCACATTCAAGCTTCCTCTCAATTATTTTTCGAAGTATTTAAAGAGTTAGAAAACAATAATTTACTCTACTTGCAAGCTTTCGAAGAGGTGTTGGAGTTTCAATTGGAAGAAACGCGCTTGAGAAAAGCCATGCGAAGAATTGAAAATCAAAAGATAGTATTAAAAGTATTGGACAAGCCAAGTCCTTTTTCCTTTCCAATCATGGTGGACCGTTTAAGAGAAAAGCTTTCAAATGAAAAACTGGAAGATCGAATTAAACGAATGAAAGTGCAATTAGAAAAATAGCTGGTCCTTTTTTTATTGAACGCTGATACTTACTATCAGAATCAAAATTTATAGTATTTTTCTACTTTTTAGTCAAGCTTTGCAAATTGTTGGATTGGAAATAGATTATCCCACAATTGCCATTTTATTGCTAATAAATTTGATTTAAATGGAATTATACATCACAGCCGGAATTATTGCGATTGGGATTTTTCTCTTTGTAAAGGATTACTTTTCCATAGATACTACTTCCATTATAATTATGGCTTTGTTCATAGTTTCAGGAGTATTAAACCCTGAGGAGGGCTTTTCGGGCTTTAACCATCCAGCTACTTTAACCCTTGGTTGCATGTTTGTAGTCAGTGCCGGAGTTTTCAGATCTGGTTTGATCGACGGATTAAGTGGTCAAATCATTAAAATTGCACGCATTCATTACATTATAGCTTTAATCGTTTTTTGTTTGATTTCTGCTATATTTTCGGCATTTATAAATGATGCGGCGGTAGTTGCCTTATTAATTCCCATTGCACTCTCAGTTTGTAGAGAAACAGATATTGCCCCTTCAAAACTTTTAATTCCAATTTCATTTGCCGCACTTTTTGGTGGCACTTGTACTTTAATTGGAACATCCACCAATATTTTGGTTAGCAGTATCGCAAAGAAAAGTGGTTTCGAACCTTTTGGGATGTTCGAATTTTCAATGCCTGCATTAATATTATTAGCCATAGGCTTGCTGTATTTATTTGTAATTGCTCCATTAATATTGCCAAATAGAAAAGGAAAGGATGAATTAAGCGCTGTAAAATCCAATAATTATATAACTGAAATAAGTATTTCGGAAAAAGCAAATGATATAGGCAGACAAGTTGGTAAAAGCAGACTTGTAAAAGATTATGAAGTAAAAATTATTGCAATCAACAGAAAAGGAGAGAGCCTTTTTAAATTTGATCGAACTACAGAACTTGAAGAAGATGACATTTTAAAAATTGCCATTAGTCCTTCAAAATTAAATGATCTTAAACAGTCAACTTCTTATAGAATTACAGGAAGTGAAGATTTAATAGAATCTAAAGAAGATGGTAAGTTGATTTTTGAAACAATGGTTCCTGCCAATAGCTTAATTGCCAATAGTTCATTGAAGGAAGTGAAATTTAGAAATAAATTCAATGCTTCGGTAATTGCCATTAGAAAACGAAATGAATTAATTCAAGAAGATATTTCAAATGTAAAAATTAAGGAAGGAGATTTGCTTTTAGTATATGCGAGTCGAGAAGAGATTAATGAGCTGATTTCTCAAAATAGTCTCATACTTTTATCAGAATATTCGCCAAATAAAATAAATTATCGAAAAGCCATTATTGCGCTAACAATTGCAATCGGTGTTGTTACAGTAGCTGCTTTAAACATCACTTCTATTTTAATAAGTGGCATGGTTGGCGCTCTTTTATTGGTAACTACTTCAACGCTTACACCAAAACAAGCTTATGAGTCCATTGAATGGAAAGTTATTTTTATGATGGCGGGTGTACTTTCAATGGGGACAGCACTTGAAAAAACCGGTGGGGCAGAGATCATTTCAACTTTAGTTTTTGAATCGGTAGGGGGGGTAGATCCAAGAATTACATTAAGCCTAATTTTTTTAGTAACATTTTTGTCAACCAATGTTCTTTCAAGTAAGGCTTCAGCAGCTTTGATGGCTCCGATTGTTATTAGTCTATCAAGTATAATGCAAGTTAGCGAAAAGCCTTTTTTAATCGCAGTGATGTTTGCTTGTTCATTGACATTTATGACACCAGTTAGTTATCCTGTAAATGCAATGGTATATGCGCCTGGTAACTATAAATACAACGACTTTTTGAAAGTAGGTACACCATTAAATATTATTATTTGGATCGCTGCCTCAATTGTGATTCCCTATTTTTTCCCATTTTAATTAATTTTGGTAGATGGATATTAAAAAAATATTCCGCTTTTCAAGGGGCTTTGATAACAAAGATGAAATTATCTTGCGTGACTATTTAGCAATGGAGCGTACTACTTTAGCTAATGAACGCACCCTTCTTTCTTACATTCGTTCATCACTTTATTTACTTGTTGGTGGAATCGCCTTGCTGAAGTTAGAAAACTTTGAAAACCTCCATTTTTTGGGTTATCTTTCTTTAATCTTAACTGTTTGTTTTGTTGTGATTGGACTTTATCGCTATCAAAAACTAAAATCTCGACTAAAAGTTTATTATGAAGAAATCGAGAGTTTTAGAAAAAAGCATGCCCAACAAAAAAGAGATGAGTTAAAAAATCAGAAATTAGAAGAATAAAAGTAAAAGCTGAAAACAGTAGTTTTACTTTTTCTACTTTTAGATGAAGAAACTCTTTGTAATCACTTTATTTATTTTATCTCACTCGGCTTTATGCGAATCCAATCGCCTAAACTCTGATTTTATAAGAATTGACTTCAATAAATTAAAATCAGAAAGTGGTATAGTCAATCACGATTTAAATCAAATAATCAGCATCACAGAAGATTCAATTTTTGAAAAAAATCTGGTGATTTTACCCAAAAACGTTACAGAATTCGAGCGACTGTTATTTACAGCAAGAAGGATACAGCACAATGACAGTCAGTTAACTGCCATTAAAGTATTTAATTATATTCTTGAATTTGACTACTACCGAACTAGAGGAGAAGAGCTATATGTAAAGCTATTATTGGCTCAATCGCTTAACTACATTGGTGCTACAAGAATGAGTATCAATAAATTTGAAGCTGTTTTTCCTGAGTTATTGGATCATATTAATGAAAATAAATACAAAAGACTTTTACTTAACAATTATGCAAGATTTCTTCTAAAATTAGAGGAGCTTGATAAAGCCGATGAAATTTTCAAATTAATTCTAAATATTGATTATGAGGAAAATGATACTAGTCAAATATTAAGTAGTTTAAATAATGTTGCTTTTATCTCCTTTTTAAATGGAGATTTTGATCTGGCAACTAACTATTTTAGAAAGATTCAAGCAAAGGAAAACAAGCGCTACAATCCTGTTGTCCATGCTTTCTCTTATGGGAATTATGGGGACATGCTTTTGGAAAAGGGAGAAGCAGACTCTGCAATCTTTTATTTGAGAAATGAAATAAAGCTGTTGAACGAAATCCCGTCAGACGATGGACTTCACATAACTTACTTTTTGCTAGGGATGAGCTTTCAAGCAATCAATGAATTGGATTCTGCAAAAATTTATTTTCAAAAATCATTATTTTTTTGCGAAGCAAAAGATGAGTTGAAAAAAGGAATTGATGCTGCTAAAGAGTTGATTCGTATAAGTTTAATCAATTTAGATTATGAACAAGCAAAAAAGTATTTAAACAGCTATTTTCAATTAAATGAGCAGCAAAATCGGAATATTTCAAATCAAGCTGCTCAAAATGAAGAAAATATAGCCGATTATTTAGAAATTGTCAATGAAGCACATAGTTCCAAACAAACATTTAATGCACTTGAAGCAGATAATAAAATGCTTTTCTTTTGGGTAATCGGCCTCTCAGTTATCTTGGTGATTTTGCTATTCATGGGTTGGGGGCTCAGAAAAAGTCGCATTAAGTTGCGCCAAGCAAATTATAAATTAATTGTGAAGAACAAAGATTTAAAAACTTCCTATCAGACAATTTCTGAAACGAACCACCGAAATGAAACTTTGTTAAAAGAATTGCATCACCGAGTAAAAAACAATTTACAAATTATCAGCAGCCTATTTAATCTTCAGCTAAATGCTAAAGATTTGGACCAATCAACCCAAGAAATTTTTCAGATTGCACAAGGTAGAATTCACTCAATTTCATTACTGCATCAAAAAATTTATCAATCAGATAATATTTCAAGTTTAAACTTTAAGGAATACTTAAGAGATTTTACTACTCAATTATTGGAAACTACTGAAAAGGATATTTTGATTGACATTCAGGTTGAAGATGTGAACCTCTCCATAGACAGCGCACTTCCTTTAGGATTGATATTTAATGAACTTTTCACCAATTCTATAAAGCATGCTGTTGCTGAAAATGGCTTAGAAATAACGATCGTTTACTCATCGCAAAACGGAGTGAAAAAGTTTACCTATACCGATAATGGAAAAGGAGTTGACTCAACAATGATTCCGATAACTAATAATACCATTGGATTTACATTGATAGAATTATTAGCCAATCAAATTGAGGCTCAAATTCAGTTTAAAGAGGCAAATTTACCTCACTATGGCTTTTGGTTTAGCATTGAGGGGGCATTTGAGTAATTTTAATAATTGATTTAATTAACTTAAACATGCTGAAGAAAGGATTAACATACGGAGGACTTCTTTCAATTGCTTTTTTATTGCTTAAGCTTTTGGAAGGATTAGCTTTTAGTAATTCTCTAAATTTTAATTTTATAGTAAGTCTGATAGCATTTTTGTTTTTCGGATTGGGTATTTGGCTTTCAAGAAACTGGAAATCAAAGGAGTTCGAAATAACTAAAAATTCAATTCACCCCAATTTAAAAGAGCAGTCAATTCTATCAAGTCGTGAACAAGAAGTTTTACAAGCAATGGCAAATGGAATGTCCAACAAAGAAATTGCAAAACACCTTTTTCTAAGTGAAAATACAATCAAAACGCATGCTTCAAACCTTTATTTTAAGTTGGATGTGAAACGCCGGACTCAGGCAATTCAGCGGGCAAGAGAAATGGCATTAATTTAATAAATGATTATTATTTCAGCACTTTAGTACTTTCGGGTGAGGATATTTTTTTGAAAAGTCACTTTATTTGCAGCTTAATTTAAATCTATAAAAATGAAAAAAACAGTTATTAAATACGGCTTATTGAGTGGTCTTCTTCTTGCTCTTTTTATGAGTATCACCATTCCATTTATGGATAAAACCACCGACTCAGCTTGGGCTCAATTCATTGGGTTTGCGGGAATGATTGTTGCTTTTACCGCAATTTTTGTGGCAATTAGTAAATACAGAGATCAGTGTTTAAATGGAGTCATTTCTTTTGGGAGAGCGTTTTTATTAGGGCTTTACATTGCATTAATAGCTTCTACTTTATATGTTGTAACTTGGATGATTATTTCAGAATTATTCATGCCTGATTTTATGGATAATTATTTAGAAGCGGCTATCTCAAAAATAAATAAAAGTAGTCTTTCAGTTACTGAGAAAATGGAACAAATCAATCAATATGAAAAAATGGCTGAGTGGTATAAAAAACCAATTTTAAAATTCTTATTTACCTATGTTGAGGTGCTGCCAATAGGGATTTTAATGTCATTGATGGCAGCCGCGTTTTTAAGAAAAAATGGCTAATAGTAATTTCAAACGAATACAATGAGATCTCACAAAAAATTCAAGTACAGTTTTCTTTCACTTCTCTTAACTTCCACATTTTTGAGTTGTCAACCTTCTTCAAAAGAGAAAAAACACAATTCTGATGCCAACCAATACATGAACCAAAGCGACTTTACTGAATTGGTAGAACGTTTTGAGTCACCAGATCGAGAAGCTTGGCAAAAACCACATGAAGTTATTGATAAGTTGGAGCCACTTTTTGGGAAAACAATTGCCGACATTGGAGCAGGTAGCGGCTATTTTAGCTTTCGATTAGCTGAGAGAGGAGTTAAGGTTATTGCAAAAGATATTGACGAGCAGTTTATAGAGCTTATCAAAAAAAAGAAAGCCGAATTAAATGACAGTTTGGTTGAACCGCATCTAGTAAAACATGATGATCCTTTATTAGAAGCTGACGAAGTTGATGCGGTAATTATTGTCAATACTTATCACCATATTGATAATCAATTTGAATATTTCAGAAAAGTTTTAAAAGGTCTCAAGCCTGGTGGGACTTTGTTAATTGTCGACTTCAAAAAAGAAGAAACTCCTCACGGTCCGCCCATTGAAATGCGCATTTCGGGTTTAGATGTAATTAAAAAGCTGCAACGAGTTGGCTTTTCTAAAACCATTATCGAAACAACTACTTTGGAAGAGCAATATATTATTACTGCAACCAAGGCGGAAGAAAAATAGACGTTTTAAAGCATGTCGAAGCCAAGATTTTTCATAGCTATTCTACCTCCTGATGCTATTTTATATGAGATTGTAGCTTTTCAAAAAGAAATTGAAACGGCTTATGGTTCAAAGCATGCGCAAAATGCACCTCCTCACATTACGATAATTCCACCTTTTGAAGCAAATCTTGAAGAAGTTGAAATTTTAATTGAGACCTTGTCTAAGTCTAATTTTGACAATAATCCCATTGAAATTCATTTAGATGGTTTCCAAAATTTTGACCATCGTACACTTTTTGTAGACATCTCTAAAAATGAAGCTTTAGAACGCTTTAGTAAAGTAGTTAAACAGCTTTTTAATCAGCAGAAAATTATACCACAGCGGGTAGAAAAGCACTTTTTTGTTCCACACATTACGGTTGCAAATAAAGACTTAAAAAAGAAAGACTTTAAACTTGCATTATTAGAGTTCAAACAAAGGGACTATCAAAGAAAATTTCTTTTGGCTGAAATAGTTGTTTTGAGGTTTGAAGATCGGAAGTGGAAGCTCTACAAACAAATTGAATTGCTGAATTGAAAATTACTTCAATTCAATTTCTCGCAAGCCAGAATCATTAAATGGCCCTTCGATTAATTCACCTTCAGAATTTAGAAGTTCTATTCTGAAAGTGTGCTTTCCTTTAGCTAAACCCTCAACAAAATAGGCTTCCCAGTTTGAAATTAAAAAAACTTCCTCATTGATAGTCAACCTAACCTTGTTGCCATTTTCACTAAGAGCAGTATTTATTAAAAAGAAGTCGACTAAAATTCGTTCGGTATCTTTTCCTTCATAAGTTCCTTTTGGTCGACTGTAAAAGAGATGAGCCGCTTTCTCGTCAAATTTAAATTGATTGTCGCCAATGAAAAAGTTCTTAAAAACAAACGCTTTCCCATTTTTGATACTCGCATGGTAGGAGCGAGATAAAAATGCTAGAACTACATTGTTGCCAGTAGTCAACTCAGCATCAAATTGTGGTTCATATTCAGCTCTGTATGGAGCATTATTCAAAATAAAATGAATGTGTTGCCCTTTCTCCGAATTAGCACAATGTTTTTCAGAATTCATTGCTGTTTGAACAGCCAACTCATAGTTCGAAACTTCAAATTCAAAACGCTGCACTCCTTCTTCTAAATTTGAAGAAGCTGGAGACTTCATTGCTAATTGAGCATTAGGGAATTCTTGATCTAAGTTGGCAGGATAAAGTTTAAGTTTGCCTTTTTCTTGTGACTCGGTTTGAGAATCAACATCAGAATTAATCTCTGATTCCTCAGTATTTTCAGAACTTTCTGATTCTTTTTCGCTTGGTTGACTACAACTATAAATAAAGAATAGCGATACAACTAAAAGAGGGTGTATAAATTTCATAGCTATCTATTTATCTACTCTACTACAATTTCTATCGTTTCACTCATTTGCTCACCATAACTTTGGTGATATCCATCTGCAAATTGCATGGTTAATAGATATTGTCCCGGAGCTAATTCAATTTCTGTTTCTGTTTGTCCTTGTCCGTAGTGAATATTGACAGAGTCAGCAGGAACTACAGTACCAGCAGGAACTGCTCCTCCATTAATAATTAAATGATGGTGACCTTTCCCTTGGTTTAATTCACCCGCAGGTTCAACTTCCATTCCATCAATTCCAAATTGAATTGATACTGGAGAATTTACTACATCTCCGCTTTGGATATTTGCAAAAAATACTCTAGCTCCTTCAGGTATAGTTAATTCTTTAGTATCTTGACTTTTCTCATGTGCATGAGTCATTGTTTCTTTAGCTTCTGATTCAGACTCAGAAGATTTATTCGGACTTTCTCCGCATGCAGAAAATGTAATGCTTGTCGCGAATAATGCGATGACTAATTTATTAATTTTCATTGTAATTTGTTTTTAAGTTTTTAATTACTGAAGGCTAAGTTAGCAATTCTAATGAAGACTTATGAAAGTTTTGAAACTAATATTGATATACCTTGTTTAGGGTATTGTTTCTTAAACTTTTTGAGCGAATATTTGTAGTTTAGAATGATTCTAAATAAATGGGTTTAACTATTCTTCACGCAAACGCCAATGTCTTAATGGCGAAAGGATTAAAGCTAGTGCTTTCAAAAGGTGGTGGAATTGATCGGATTATTCATGCAAAAAATGAGGCGGAATTATTTGATTATATAGATCAAATGAATTTTGATTTAATAATCATTGATCCACTATCAAGTGGAAATTTCACCATTGACACCACATTTAAGCTCAAAGAAAAACTAAAAAACCAGAAGGTATTAATTATATCGGATATAAGAAGTACGGTAGATGTACTGCGAATTTTAGAAAGAGGCGTTCAGGGATATTTAACCCGTCAATGCGACGAGGCAGAAATTACTCATGCCATTTTTGCAATTGCTAAAGGAGAAAATTTTTATTGCAATAAAGTATTAGACATCATCTTGAATAAAAGTTATGTTGATGAAAGTGAGCTGAATTGTGAGCCAACAGCTTTAACTGAACGAGAAAATGAGATTACAGCACTAATTGCTAGTGGTTTAACCAATAAGGAGATTGGAGAAAAACTTCATTTAAGTCACCATACTATTCACACCCACCGAAAAAATATTGTCAAAAAACTCGGTGTTAAATCTATTTCAGAATTAACCGTTTACGCAATGAATGTTGGATTAATTCCAGCTTAAATCATTTATAAAACTATCTTTTGTTTTATAACACACATAAAATCAAATTGTATATTTTTGCAGTCTAGCAAGGGGGATTAGCTCAGCTGGCTAGAGCGCTACGCTGGCAGCGTAGAGGTCATCGGTTCGACTCCGATATTCTCCACAATTACAATTAAAAAGGACTTGATGAAAATTGAGTCCTTTTTTTATACCAGTTCTTATTATAAAACAGTTCTAATGTTTTATAATATAAGAAATGGTAAATGCCGATACAAAATTTAAACAGTCCTCCTTTTGGACTGTATAATATTCGTAATCGGTATTATTTGTCGTAACGAATAGCTTCTTCCAATGGAATTTTTTTCCCTTTATGATACGCTACAATAAAAGCATCTTTTATACCTTCAAGTTGAATTTGTTCCTGACGGTTAATTGCATCTTGGTAATTTGGAAATTCGCCTACCATTAAAACAGTCATTTCTTTATTCTTAACTTCTTGGATATCATCAATTTCCAAATATAGCTTAGCTAAGTGATTTGGGATAGTATCCTTAAAAGCGCCAACTTGAACATAGTATTCAATCTTTCCTGTAATTCCTGCTCTCAAGTTGATGTTGTTGTAACTAATTACTTCATTAGAGTACTTTCTTTCATCATTGACATTTACTACAAAAGCATCTTTAAATCCTTTTTCAATTAAGGTACTCAGTAAAGTTTCTGCTTGCTTTCTGTAAGAAAAATGGCCTACTACATAGCGAATAATCCCATCATTGTCTATAAATACATCGACATTTTTTACATCTTTAAAGTTACTTGTAGGGCTTGGATTCAAATTACTCCCAATTTGAACACCATAAAGAGGTGCTTTTGTTGTGTAAGCTAATTTTTGAGTAACCAATCCTTTTTGAGCAATTAAAGCAGAATCTACTTCAAAAGTTTCTTCAATTATTTCATCTGGACTATATCCTTCGGGAACTTCTACAACTTTTTTCCATTCGTTTTTCACATCCTCTTTCTCAAAAGGACATTTTTGTAGATGGCGTTCTAATTCTTCAATAAAGTATTTATTTACTTGCTCTTTATACTCCTTAAATTTTTCATAAGCTTTGTTGGCTTGAGCACATAAATCTTCTTCAACCAATGCAATGGCCAAATAATAATAAACGTGAATCGGAGCTGATTTTTCTTCAAAAGAGCCAACTTTGTAGTTTTTATCTACGTTTTGAACCGCTTTTTTTAAGTGAAAAATTGCTTCTTTTTGATGACCTGATAGTTCTGTATATGCAGCACCCAATAAAAAATTAACGTTTGAATTGGAACGGTCTGAAGTATAAACTTTTCTAAGACTATTTATAGCAGGTTCTAAATCTCGTTGAGCTAACTTAACCCTAGCCTGATCAAACTCAAATTCTAAGTTATTTTGAGAAATTGATGCGAAAGAGATAAGAGCTGAAATGAGAATTAATAGTGTTTTTTTCATGAATTTAATTACTTACTGCATTTTGTAGAGGTATTTTTTTATTTCCTAAAACTGCTATAACAAAAGCATCTTTGATTCCCAATGCAATAATAGATTCCAATTCTGTTTTTGCGCTTTCATAATCGGAAAACTTTCCAACAGTTAAATACGTTAGTTCTTTATCGCGAAGTTCTTTAATCCCTTCAATTTCTAAGTATATTTTAGCTGAATTTGATGTTAATTCTTCTTTAAATGCACCAACTTGAATCCGGTATTCTGCTTTCCTAACAGGAGCTGCTTTAATATTTACGTCATTCACGCTAATGACTTCTTCTTTGTATTTTTTTGCATCGTTTACATTCACAACAAATGCATCTTCGTAACCCGAATTTTTGATTATTTTAAGTAATGACTCTGCTTGCGATTGAATAGAAAAATGTCCGATTACATAACGAATCATGCCTAAGCTGTCCATAAATGCATCGATGTTTTTTAGTTTGAATCTACTCACTGGAACTGGATCTTTAAAAGCTCCTAATTGAACTCCATACAAAGGTTGAAGTGTGCTATAAGCAATTTCTTTAGTAATTATTTTAGAAGCTTTTACTCTATTAAGGCTATCATTTAACTCAAGTAGTCTTAAACTGTCTTCGATTCTACTGTTCATCATTCCACCACCAACTTTCCATTCTTTTGATTGGTAGGGTTTAAATTCTGGAAAACTCGGGAGATCAACTATTTTTGGTTGCTCTGTCATTGCTGCACAGCGGTTGATCCATTCTCTCGAAGCCTCAATGTAGAATTTATCTTTATGCGGATAGAGCTCTAAAAACTTATTTCGAGCATTTTCTGCTTCCTCACAATTTTTATTTTGAGAATATGCTACGCTCAAATAATAATAAACATATATTGGAACTCTTTGCTCATCCAAACTATTTGGGTCATAATCCAAAGAAACTTTTTTAGAAGCTTCTTTCAACAATTTAATTGTTGCAGGGTTAACGATTTCTTCTTCTGCGTAGCACAGTCCAACCAAATACTTCAAGTTGCTATTTTTTGGATATCGCTCTTGTAAATACAATAAAAAGGGCAGTGCTTTATTAATTCTTCTTTGTGAAAGGTGTTGTTTTGCGATGTTGAAATTGGTGTTAAAATCCTTCTCATCTTCCCCTGAAATCAACGGAAGTGGAGCGGCTAGCAACAAAGAAAATAGGATAGAAATTAATAACTTCATTCAACAAATTTAAGCGCTAGTAACCATAATTATACCAAACTTAAATTAGCTTTTCACACATCAATTGTGCAAAAAATTAAAGGCTAACATCGATGATTTTTAATGGCCTTTTTTCTGATATTTTGTACTTCTTTTTAGTAAGCAAGTGCAACAAAAGTCCTCCTGCTATAAGACCCCCACTTACTCTAACTGCTTGTTCTCTTACTATCGGACGGTCTCCATTAATTGTTCTGTTAAAAGACACTAGCGGAAGATAAACCGCTCCAGCAGTGAAAAGTATACCAGAAAATAGTTTTAAACCTGCTTGGGCTTCATCTTTTGAATAAACATATTGAACAGAATCAGTATTAATAAGCTCATTTCCTATTTGAAAACTTTGATCATCAATCCTAGTAATCTGTCCAAATAAGAAAGTCTTGTCAATTAATTTGACTTTAATTTCATTACCAATATAATAGCGCACTCTTTTTACTTTTCCTCTTTTATCAAATGCTAGCATTTTTTGGGCGGATGCAGTTGCAATCAAAAACAAAAAAAGGATTAAGTAAAACGCTAATTTTTTAATCATTCAAAATTTTTAAAGCATGGAAATTTTAAAACTTAAATATGCTGATTTTATTTCAGATTTTTAATTTCTCTTTTTATTTAACTTTTAGTTAGGCTTTAAAGCTAAATTGTTTTGCCAACTGCTACATTTTATTACATTAGTCTTTTATTAAATCAACTTTTTCTATATGCTTACAACATTTTTTAAAGACATTGATGCAGTGCTAAATCTCTTAGATTTAACAGGTACTTTGGTTTTTGCCATCAGTGGTGCCATGGCTGCATCAACTAAAAAGTTAGACTTGTTTGGAGCAACTTTTATTGCATTTGTAACAGCAGTTGGTGGAGGTACAATAAGAGACTTATTAATTGGAACCACTCCTGTTGGATGGATGGGAGATATCCGCTATTTGAGTATTATTTTGATTGGTGTTGGATTAACCTTTTTATTCAAAAAAGTGGTAAAAAAGTTGAGAAAAACACTTTTTCTTTTTGATACGATTGGAATTGGCGTTTTTACAATTCTGGGCTTAAAAAAAGCTTTATTGATAGGAATTGATGCTCCAATGGCGGTAATCATGGGCATGTTTTCAGCTGTTTTAGGAGGAGTAATTCGAGATATTTTACTCAATGAAATTCCATTGATTTTTCAAAAGGAAATTTATGCCATGGCATGTATATTCGGAGGATTTATTTTTGTAATGATGCAAAATTTTGGGTTGGGCTTTGAAGTCAATGCTTCAGTTTCTATCCTAACCATTATTTTGGTTAGAATTTTAGCAATTAAATTCAAAATTAGTCTATCGGGAATTGATGATTCTGAATTGAAGTTTTTTAAGAAGGAAAAATAGTTACAAAAAATGATTCTTCTGATAAGTAACTTTTACTTTTCACACGAAGCTTGGTGCTTAAGTACTTATAAGTTTCGAAACTATGTAGGTATAAGTATCCTTGAAAAGTAACAATTTTGGTATCAACTTTGTAAATGAGCAAAATCTTATACATCAAACATATGCGTTTATTCACCTTTTTTTATCCATTTTTACTTGTCTTGATTTTATCAATTGCTTGTAAAAAAAATGAGGCCATCAAAACTCAATCAAAACAAGTCGAAATTTCTTATGACCCTTATGAAGCTGAATGGAAAGAAATAGAATCGCTAGAAAAAAAAGGGCTTGGAAAAAGCATCATTGACAAAACCGACTTTATTCTTCAAAAAGCACTTGCTGAAAATAATGTCAATCAGGTATTCAAAGCCTTAGCTTATCGCTCAAAATACATCAATAGAATTGAAGAAGATGCAGCTTTTAAAATTATTAGCTCATTTGAACAACAAACCGATTCGGCTGATTTTCCATTAAAACAATTGTTGCATTCGGCTACCGCAGAATTGTATGAACAGTATTATAGTCGAAATATTTACCGTTTTAGCAATAGAACTTCAGTTGAAGACTTAAATTCTGAAGATTTTCGCTCTTGGTCATTAAATCAACTTTTAAATCGAATAGATTATCATTATCAAGCATCATTAAGTGATGCTGCTAATTTAGCGCAACTTCCCACTTCCTATTTAAACCCAATAATTCAAAATCAAAAAGATTCAATTCGCTTTAACGAAGGACTTGAGTTAAGACCTACTTTTTATGATTTTCTTGCTGATCGAGCATTGAATTATTATAAAAATGATGGCAATGAACCAAATAAGTTTACTGCATTATCAAAGAACGAAGCCCTTTTATTTGAGCCAATTAATACATTCATTGAAACTTCGTTTGAAGCGAAAGATTTTTCAGAAAATCAATTTAAAACCATTCAACTTTTTCAAGATTTATTGCAAAGGCACTCAAAAGATGAAGATGCAAAAGTGTTGATTGATTTTAATTTAAACAGGTTGCGTCATTTCTATACTTCTTCGCAATCAATGTTGAAGGACAGCATGTATTTGAAAGCATTGCAAGGGTTCTCAGCGGAATTTAGTCAACACCCAATCGCATCAGAAATTACTTTTAGAGAAGCAGAACTTTATTTTCAATGGGGATCAAGATTCAACCATTCTAGTTCGCCAGAAGAAAATAGATGGTATTTAAAAAAAGCACATCAAATTTGTGAGCAATTGGCGCAAAAAAGTGGGATGGGTGCTCTTCAAGCCAAATCTTTGAAGCAGCGAATTGAAATGACGAGTTTAAATTTCAATACAGAACGCGTCTACACTGCTGATAAACCAATCTTATTTCACATTGAGTATAAAAATGTAAGTAAAGTATTTTTTCGAGTTTACAAAGTGCCTCAAACCATCAATCAACAAGAATATAATAATTCGGACTTGATTAGCAGTCTACTAAAGCAGCAACCAATAAGCGCTTGGAGTCAAGAATTAATAGATCAGGGAGATTTTCAAACACACAGCACCGAAATCTTTACTGCTTCATTACCCTTCGGAAATTACTACTTGGTAGCTACTTCTGACTCTAGTTTTGAATCTGGCTTACACCTTAATTACACTAATTTTTCAGTTAGCAACATGGCATTTATTACTAGAAATGATGCTAGTAATGGCTCTTTGGATTTAATGCTTTTCGATAGAAGCTCTGGTAAACCAATTACAAGTGCTCAAGTAAATGTATTCCAGCAAGAATATAACCCATCTTCCAAATTGGTGAATTGGAATTTTTTGAAAATCGAAAAGCCCAACGGCGAAGGATTAATCACTTTCAAAAAGAACGTAATTAATGAGACATATCGATTTTATGTAGTAAGTGGAAAAGACACTTTGACAACTTCTTCAAATTATTACATTCATCAGAATAACGCTACAACTCGCACAATTACAAAAACTCATTTTTTTACCGATCGAGCCATTTATCGACCTGGGCAAACAGTCTATTTCAAAGGATTAATTGTTGAATCAGAGAATGATTCAAAAGCATTGAAAACAAATTTTTCAACTACCGTTAAATTATTTAATCCCAATGGGGAGGAGTTGAATCAATTGAACGTGAGTACAAACGATTATGGCTCTTATCAAGGTAGTTTTATCTTGCCAAACAGTGGTTTAAACGGGCAGTACAGAATTCAAGATGGAAGTGGGATGCAGTATTTTTCTGTGGAAGAATACAAACGACCAACTTTTAAGATTGCTCTTGATGAGCGAAAAGAACAAGTAAAATTAAATGAGCAACTAGCAATTAATGGAAAAGTACTTGCTTATTCAGGAGAGGGGATTGCTGATGCTTCGATTACTTACCAAGTAAAACGAACCGTTTATTATCCCTATTTCCGATATTGGAGAATGCCTCCAATTTCTAATGAATCAGTTATCATCGCAAATGGAAATTTAAAAGCGGCAGCTGATGGAAGTTTTTCTTTTGAATTCACCGCTTTTGCACCTGAATTAGGTAATCAAATCTATCAACCAAGTTATAATTATGAATTAGTTATCGATGCAACAAGCCTTTCTGGTGAAACGCAAAGTATTAATGAGTCAATTCAATTGAGTCATCAAGCATTGTTTTTAGATGCTAAAATTGAGCCTGCTATTCAGCTAGAAGACTTAAAACAATTGCAAATAAATGCTAAAACGATTAATGGTAAACCGGTTACAGCAAAAGCTAAATTAAACTTGTATCAATTGCAAACTCCTGAAAAGATAAGTGTGCCAAAATTGTGGCAAGAAACTAGTCAGCAAGTGATCGAGAAGAAATCCTATCAGAAAAATTTCCCTGAATATGACTATAAAGCCAATCGAGAAATTAATGATTTTGAAAGGGGAGTTTTGATCAGTAGCTCAATGATTGATTGTAACCAAGTGCTCGATTTATTCAAAGAAATTAAAAGCGGAGCCTATGAAATAGAGGTGCTTGCAAATGATTTGTATGGCAACCCAGTTAAATGGAATGAGCGTTTTGTTTTGTATGATTCAAAATCAAAGCAGCTTCCTTATCCCATTTTCTCATGGTTTCAAGCTTTGAAAGTTCAAGGTGAACCCGGAGAAACTGCTGAATTTTTAATAGGAACTTCATTAAAAAATTTGAGGCTATTGTATGAAATCGAACACAATAAAAAGATTGTCTCTAAACAATGGCTAACACTCAAAAATGAACAGCGCTTGATTCAAATTCCAATTGAAGAAAAACATCGAGGCAATTTTACCATTCATTTTACAGCAGTTCATTCCAATCGATTGATTCAACACAGTGAAACAATAAAGGTGCCTTACAGCAACAAGAAGTTGAATGTAAAACTGACTACTTTTAGAAAATTGGTAGAGCCAGCAAGCCAAGAAAAGTGGGATATTGAAATAGAAAGCCCAGATGGAAACTCAGAAGCTGAATTATTGTTGGGTATGTACGATGAATCTTTAGATCAGTTTACCTCTATTGATTGGGGCTTGAACCTTTATTTGCCAAAAGGTGCTTCATTTTCATGGAATGCATATCAACAATTTTCTTTGCGTTCGTCTCAGTGGGTCAATTATCACCGACAATCATTTTTGCCAATTCCACAGCGTACTTATCCCAATTTAAACTGGTTTGGGTTGAATTTAGGTTACTATTATGGAAATTACCGAACCATGTCGCTATCAAAACCAGAAGGTGAAGAAATGATGTTGAGTGATATTGCTTCTGAGTCGGCAGTAATTGCAAGAGATGATATAAGCGCTATGAAATCAAGAGCTAAAGTTGAAGCTCCAGCAAAAACTAAGTCAATCGACAATCCTGTACGCTCTGATTTTCGAGAAACAGCTTTCTTTTATCCTCAGATGAAAGTCAATAAAAACGGGAAATTGAGGTTTGAATTTAAAATGCCCGATGTACTCACATCTTGGAAATTTAGAGCCATGGCTCATTCTAAAGACTTGAAAATTGGTTTTTCAGAAGAAGTGATTCAAACACAAAAGAAACTGATGGTGAAACCGAATTACCCCCGATTTTTTAGAGCTGGAGATACAGTTATTTTAAAAGTATTGATCCACAATTTGGGATTTGATGCCGTTTCTGGACATGCGCGCATTGAAGCTTTTGATGCGCAAACTGGTTTAAAATTGGCACTTTTTACTGCAAATTCCAGTGATTTACCTTTCGATTTAGTTAAAAACCAAAGTAAGGTAGTGGATTGGTCCTTATTCATTCCCGAAGATTTGAAAGCAATTAAGTTGAAGTTTTCAGCTAGTTCAAAAACACATTCTGATGCTGAAGAGAAGTTGATACCTGTATTGTCAAATAGAGCTTTAATTACTGAAAGCCTGCCTTTGTTTGTCAGAGGAAATCAAAGTAAATCTTTTACTTTCGATAAATTGATAGAATCTGCAAATTCAAAAAAGCTAGTTCACCAAGCCTTTACTTTTGAATTTTCTCCCAACCCTGCTTGGTACGCCGTTCAAGCTTTACCTTACATCAACGAAAGAGAGGATGAAAATTCGGAACAGTTGTTTGCAAGACTCTATGCCAACTCCATCGCAAAACTAATTGCCAACAGTCAACCTGAAATCAAAAGAATTTTTGATCAATGGAAAGATTTTGAACCAGAAGCATTGACTTCAAAACTGATGCAAAATCAGGAATTGAAAAGTATATTATTGGAAGAAACCCCTTGGTTGCAAGCTGCTAAAGATGAAACCGAACAAAAAAGAAGACTTGCTTTATTATTCGATTTTAATAGAATGGCGAATGAACAAGCAGAAGTTATTCAAAAATTAAGTGACTTACAACTTCCAAATGGAGCTTGGCCTTGGTTTAAGGGAATGTATGAAAATCGATACATCACTCAATACCTTTTGGAAGGTTTTGGAAAACTGCGTAGAATGGGAATTGAGTTCAAAGACTCAAAAGCAGTAAACTTAATGATTGAGAGAGGATTAGCATATTTAGACAATTCAGTTAAAAAGGATTATGAAAGATTACTCAGTGATAAAGTCAATTTAGATCAACACACAGTTTCTCATCAACATATCCATTATTTATACACGCGTTCTTACTTTGATGATTTTCAAGAAGCAGTGAAGGGTGAAGCACAAGCATATTTTTTAAAGCAGGTAGAAAAACAATGGACCAATCAAACTAATTACTTGAAAGGGATGCTTGCGCTTTCAATATACCGTTTGAAGGAAAAAACGGAAACGTCACAAATAATTTTAAATTCAATTAAGGAGTTTGCAATTGGAGATGAAAAAACCGGAATGTACTGGAAAATTACCGGAAGAAGTCCTTATTGGTACCAAGCACCAATAGAAACACAAGCTTTAATGATAGAGGCTTTTAATGAAATTGCTAAAGATTCCAAAACAGTGGAAGAATTAAAAGTATGGTTGCTTAAAGAAAAGCAAACTTCGTCTTGGAAAAGCTCTAAAGCAACAGCCATGGCCTGCTATGCCCTTTTAATAAATGGACAAAATTTACTACAAGCAAGTTCAAACTTAAGTTTAACTATCGGAGATCAACGTTTTCTAGCGAAGGAGCAGGTTAGAGAAAGTGGCACTAATTATTTTAAGAAAACATGGTTGAAGGAATCTGTGAAACCTAATTTTGGAAATATTACAATCAATAATCCCGATTCAGGAATTGCATGGGGAGCTGCGTATTGGCAATATAAAACCGATTTAAATGAAGTAAGTGGAGCTGAAACAAATGAGTTAAAAATAAAAAGAGAATATTTTCTTTACCAAGTTAACGATGGGAAAGAACAATTAATTCCAATTACCACTAATGGCTTAACAATCGGTGATCGGGTGAAGGTGCGAATTCGAATTGAAAGTGCTAGAGCATTGGAATTTGTGTCGCTAAAAGATATGCGTCCTGCTGCTTTTGAACCACTAGATGTAATCTCTTCACGTAAAATGCAAGACGGTTTGATTTATTACCAATCCACAAAAGATGCTTCAACAAATTTCTTTTTTGATTGGTTACCAAAAGGAGTTTATGTTTTTGAATACGACTTGAAAGTCAACCAAGCAGGTGTTTTCTCATCAGGTTTTTCCAAGTTAGAGGGCTATTATGCTCCTGAATTTAGCTCTCATTCAGAGGGGATTAGCATTAAAATAAGGAATCAATAGGAATATTCAGTTTGCTTGTTTTATATTTGTTGCCAATAATTTAACCCTATAAACAAAATCGATTTTGAATATGAGAAAATTAAGACTACTAAGTCTCTTTGCTTTAATAGTTCTTTTTTCTGCTTGTGGAAGTGGAGAAGAGAAGTCATCTGCCAAAGAAGAGGAAACACTCAATGAGAATTATAATAAAATGATTCAAACTGATTTGAGTGAATACGGGTTGAACGCTACAATTTACATTCCTGATGAAAGCAAAGGGAAAGCTGAAATTAGTGAAACAAGTTGGGGAAGCATAAACATTGAGGTAGGAGAAAATTTTGGCTTAGAGATTATTCCATTTGGTATGTCTATTGAAGACAAGAAAATTGAATTACAAGGAGATTTAGTTTACAATACTGAATACATCGAACAAACCGAAAACCTATTAGTTTTCACTAAAGTTATCAAAGACAGTGATATGGAGCCTGAAGTTCATTTCTTTTATGTCACAAAAGTTGATGGCGAACAAGTGGAGGTTAAGAATACCAAGGATAGAACTTTTAGAAAAGAAGCAGTCGATAAAATGGTTGAATCAGCAAAAAGCTTAAAGTAGAAATTCAAATAAAAATAAAAAAGGGATGATTCTTAGAATCATCCCTTTTTTTATACTTTAACTGTTGGTATTCATTTAACCAAAATGTTCCGGCACAAATACTTGTGAAGGATTCATTACAATGGTAGCAATTTTATATTTGTTGTTAATTACTTCAATTTCTCCACTTCCTTTAAATAAGTCAGGTAAAAAACCACCATCTCCTGAAGAATTTACAATTGCAATCATATCAGCATCAATGTCGCTTGCATAATCCAACATTTGAGGAATAAAATTTCCTGACTCAGGAGCCATTTCAACTTCGTATTTAACTCCTCTCTCATCAAAATAATGACGGGCAAAAGTTAACTCTCTACTTACCTTAGTTCGAATGAACTCATCCGTTTCGTTTGAAGTAAAGATATGAACTACAGCGCCAAAGTGCTTTGCTATACTTGAAGTAATAGAAAGTTTTGACTTAGTTTCTTGAGAAAATTTGATTGGCAATACCAAATCTCTGATTCTCCCTTTTGATTCTTTAGATTGACAGACAATAAATGGAATTTTAGACTGTCCAATTACCTTAAGCGCATAACTACCAGTTAAATGTTGGATTCCTTTTATACCATGAGTCCCCATAACAATTAACATTGCCTGTATTTCTTTAGCAACATCAGGAATACATTCAAAAATACTTCCTTTTCTTATTTCAAACTTAACAGGGGCACCATACTTAGCTGAATATTTCTTTGATAATTCGGTTAATTTTTCTTCAGCAGCTGTTTTCGCTTTTTCACTGGCAATTACATGAAGAAGCACAACCTCTCCATTAAAACTTTTTGCAACCATTGATGCGTAAGAAATTGCAGTGTCAGCAACGTCTGAAAAGTCGTGAGGAACAAGAACTTTGTATAAATTATCCATATTATTTGATTAGAATTAATGGATTCAAATATAATTAATTGTAAAAAATAAACAAACGTATCAATGTGAATTCTATTTTAAATTCCTTCGATACTCTTAAGTAGCTGCTTTTAAGTCATTTGTTAAATAGGAATAAGCAACATGAAAACAGAATTAGAGACAAGATATATTTCTATACTTAGAAAAACACAAAAAAAAGCCCTATAAAATCGAACTTTAATTTAATGTTTTTAGAAAAAGGAGGTGATTAAGAAACCAAACGAAGTGGTTCGATAAAGTCAATTGCTCTTAGCAGCTTTTTTACCTTTTAACTTTTCGCGCACATATAGAGTAATTGAGTAAGGTAGTGCAAAAGCCGAAAGAAAGATTAATACCCAAAAGGCTAGAGCGAAAATCAGAACAAATAATAAAAAACCTGCTGTATACATCTCTTTAAATTAAAATTCTTTGCAATTTTACACAAAATTTAGTGCTTAATTAAAAATCGAAACAAAAAAATAATCAAATGGAAGTTAGAATTGAGAAAGATAGTCTAGGCGATGTAAAAGTTGCAGCTGATAAATATTGGGGTGCACAAACGGAACGCTCTAGAAATAACTTTAAAATTGGCGATAGCAAACAGCAAATGCCACTTGAAATAGTGAGGGGTTTTGCCTACTTAAAAAAAGCTGCTGCTTATACTAATTGTGAGCTTGGAGTGCTTCCAACTGAAAAAAGAGATTTGATTGCTCGTGTTTGTGATGAAATTTTAGAAGGAAAATTAGACGATCAATTTCCATTGGTTATTTGGCAAACAGGATCCGGAACGCAGTCTAATATGAATGTGAATGAAGTGGTTGCTAATAGAGCACACGTAATTGCTGGAAAAAAATTGGGCGAAGGAGAGCGTTTTATTCATCCTAACGATGATGTCAATAAATCTCAATCTTCCAACGATACTTTCCCTACGGGAATGCACATTGCCTGTTATAAAATGGTAGTTGAAACAACCATTCCAGGAGTAAAAAAGCTAAGAGACACGCTTCATAAAAAAGCGAATGACTTTAAGCACATTGTTAAAATCGGGAGAACGCACTTAATGGACGCTACTCCTTTAACTGTAGGTCAAGAACTTTCAGGCTATGTTTCTCAATTAGATCATGGGTTGAAAGCTTTGCAAAACACCTTGGACCACCTTTCTGAAATAGCATTGGGTGGAACGGCTGTGGGAACTGGAATTAATACACCAAAAGGGTATTCAGAATTAGTGGCAAAGAAAATTGCAGACTTTACAAATTTGCCATTTCGAACGGCAGAAAATAAGTTTGAAGCCTTAGCAGCTCATGATGCACTTGTTGAAACTCATGGTGCTTTAAAACAATTGGCAGTGAGTTTAATGAAAATAGGAAATGATATTCGGCTATTGGCTTCAGGTCCTCGTTGCGGAATTGGTGAATTGAATATTCCTGCCAATGAGCCAGGATCATCCATTATGCCGGGAAAAGTGAATCCAACTCAATCAGAAGCGCTTACCATGGTTTGTGCTCAAGTAATTGGCAATGATGTGGCCATCGCATGTGGCGGCATGAACGGACATTTTGAATTGAATGTTTTTAAACCCATGATGGCAAAAAATTTATTGGAATCAGCTCGTTTAATTGGAGATGCTTGTGTTTCTTTTAACGACAATTGCGCTACAGGCATTGAACCCAATGAAAAGAACATTAAAGCCAATTTAAATAATTCCTTGATGCTAGTAACTGCTTTAAATACCCACATCGGTTATGATAAAGCATCAAAAATTGCCAAAACAGCACATGAAAACGGCACCACTTTAAAAGAAGAAGCCATTAATTTAGGATTTCTAAGTGCTGATGAATTTGATGCTTGGGTAGATCCTTCAAAAATGATTGGTGGTGATAACTAAATTAGCTTTTTAGCTCAGCCCTCTTAATAAGAAGTCATTGTGAAACCTCTTTACATCTTTAAGCCTTTGCGAGAAAAAATAAATAAAAATCTAGCAAAAAGCTAATTAGACCATAGAAAAGTAGGATTCTCAAATTTATCCCCAATAATAAAAATTCTAACCACATAGAAACATAGATTTTTGGCCATCTAAAAAAAAGAATTACATAGAAAAAAGCTTTTAAACATAGTGATAGCTATGTAAAGCAAAGCTTCTATGTTTTTTAGCCTTGAAAGCTATGTTGCTATGTGGTTAAATATAATACCAAATAGTTATTAAAATTCTAATTATTAATACCTTAAGCTTGCTGATTAGTTTTAGTGAATGATTAGCTGCTTGGTTTGCATAAACCCTCCACTTTGAAACTCTAAAAAATACAAGCCCTTTGGCTAATCCAGCAAAATCCAATTCTTCTCTATAATTTCCATTTACTTGAATGGTGGAGGAATGAACAATTTTATTGATTATTTAAATTCAATCTTACTACTAACACTATTTAAATAACTAACAAAAAGTTTAATTTTTAGATTGAAAATTCTGTTAAGATGTTTTATAAACTTTAAGAAATCTATTAGCGGCTGTCACTAGAATAATTATCAACAACTACATTGTCAATGAATTAAGACGCAAATAAGCAGATTATATACATAAGTAATTGTCATTAGATAAAAAAAGTTTCCTTTTAATTTTTGTTAAATATTAAGAATATTGTACTTTATAAATTAAAACTTAAATATTATGAAAAATTTAATTTTCTCTTTTTTAGTTTGTTACCTATCTATGACCGCATTAAATGCGCAATACAGTAATACCATTGAAACTGCACATTTTCCACAATTTAACGTTTGGGGTACCAGTGATTATATTGGAAGTTTAGCTATTGGAAACAATGCAACAACTGTTTTAGAAAATCACACTTTTGGAGTTTCAGGAAATGTTACAGTTAGAATATATTCTCATATATCAGATGCGAACTATACTCCACCACACAATTTTTTTGGACCAAATAGTGGGTGGTTGATAGTCACAGACGAGATTGGGAATGTCTTAAAAAGTGAAGAAATTAAACTTAATAATATGACTTATCAGGGGGGTATTATAACCAATGTTGATCACTTTCATATAAGTGCCATTCAACCTCATCCAACTGAACCCAATAAAGTGATTTTTACAGGTAGAACACTTGATCCACTATACTACGAAGATGATTTGATGGCAGGGACTATCGATGTCTTTACACTTTCATCAACAGGCAGTTTTACTTTATCTTCTCCGATAAGTAGTTTAAATTTTTATAAACAAGGCTATGAGTTAACTATATATTTTGACATAAATGCAGGGTCTTACAAGGCAGCTATAATTGGGACTGCAAGATCTCATATTCTGGTAAGTATCTATGACTTTGATTTAAATATATTTGACAAAATGCAGCGTCATGATGTTAGAGTTTGGGCAAATGACTTTTTGTATGGGATGGATATAATATATGATGAAGTCAATAATAATGGCAATTTTATCATAGCAGCATATGAAAGTTATAATGTACTTGGAAATATGAATTTTTGCGGATTTACAAGTCTCCCCACTAATACAAGGTTAGCGTTATATGAATATGATCCTGTAACAATGTCTATAGTTGATGCAAAATCCTACGTTACTAGAAATATTTCTGATGTTTCTTTTTCTTATGATGCCTTGAGCCAAGGCATTCATATTATTTCTTCTCCTTTAACCAATACATTTTTTGCTACTTCTGAAGTTATGGAATATCCTACAGGTGGTGGTGCTCCAACAAGAGCAACCGCTATTTATGAATTTGATATCAACTTGAACATTATAAGTTCTTCAATTATAAAAGCAGGGATAGCCAATCAAGTTTTTTCACAACCCAGAATACATGGAATAAATAACAAGACTGAGTTTGCATTGACTTTAAACCACACTGATGGTGCAGGGGTATTTTCAAGTGAAAGAGGAATCGGAATGTATAAATTTGACCCTGCAACACCACTTGTACCAAATACTTATTACAGATTGAATGACTGGAGCAATGGAGTTAATCCTGGATATGCCGATTATAGTTCTAACTCAACTGCTGCTTTGGGTGAAATGATTTATTACTCTGTTGGTACACAATTTACAGATATGCCTAATGCAAGTGACCAGTTTGTTCACATTTTTGGATATAATACCAATTTTACAAGTAATCCAACTTGTGAGGTTAATGTTGCTATTGAATTTGAGTCCTTTTGTACCTATTTGGTGCCTAGTAATCGTACTGATGATCAAGGAATATCTGTATTATATTACAATGAACTTACGCTTAATAATGATAATGTAACAGGCTTGGTTTATGATTGTGTTCAGGGTCATTTTTCAAATTTTAGAATGAAAAGAAAAATCGAAGAGAATCAAGACGAAGAAATCAATGAAAACTCTATTGAATATTTAACATATCCCAATCCTGTCAATAATATTTTGAATATTGAAGTAGTTAATAAAGATGATGAAGATATTTTGAACATAAGAATTTTAAACATACATGGGTCAATAGTTAAAGATGGAGTAATAGATAAGAATAAAGTTGAAATTGATCTTTCAGGGCTAAATAGCGGAGTTTATTTTATACAAATAGAAGGGAAGACAAAAGTTTTTAAAACTAAAATAATAAAAATCTAGAACTAAAAAGGCTAGTTAGACAGACCATTGAAAAGGACTATTACCAAATTTGTCCCTAATAATAAATATTTTAAATTGAACATTAGTTGGGGTTTAACTAATCAGTATATTATCTATTTTAGTTCAGAAAATTAAAACCACATAGAAACATAGATTTTTGTCTATCTTAAAAAAAGAATCACATAGAAAAAAGCTTTTAAACAGAGTGATCCCTATGTAAAGCAAAGCTTCTATGTTTTTTAGCCTTGAAAGCTATGTTACTATGTGGTTAAATATAATACTGAAGAGTTACGTTACAGATTTTCTATTCCTTCCAAAGAAAAGGATTATTCTCAAATTTATCCCCAATAATAAAAATTCTAACCACATAGAAACATAGATTTTTATCCATTTTAAAAGAAAAAGAATTACATAGAAAAAAGCTTTTAAACAGAGTTATCCCTATGTAAAGCAAAGCTTCTATGTTTTTTAGTCTTGAAAGCTATGTTACTATGTGGTTCATAAAAATACTGGATACTTAATCGTTTATACTTTTTTATTGTTTAATGCATAATCAGGGTTAAATTTGTTCCTTTTTTATAAATTATGACAGCAGAAAACACTTCAGAAGAACACGTACAATGTTTAATTATTGGTTCAGGGCCTGCGGGCTACACCGCCGCAATTTATGCCGCCAGAGCGGGAATGAATCCTGTAATGTACCAAGGTTTGCAACCAGGTGGTCAATTGACCATTACCAACGACGTTGAAAACTATCCGGGCTATCCCGATGGAATCAATGGGCCGCAAATGATGATTGATTTTCAAAAACAAGCCGAGCGTTTTGGTACAGATGTGCGTTTTGGATTGGCTACTAAAGTGGATTTTACAGGCCCTATTCACAAAGTGTGGGTGGATGATTCTAAATTAATTACTGCCGATGCAGTGATCATTGCAACCGGAGCATCTGCTAAATGGTTGGGCTTGGAATCTGAAGAACGCCTAAATGGTTTTGGCGTGAGTGCCTGTGCTGTTTGCGATGGATTTTTCTACAAAGGACAAGATGTTGCCATTGTTGGTGCTGGAGATACTGCTGCCGAGGAAGCTACCTATTTATCTAAAATTTGCAACAAAGTGTATATGTTAGTGCGCAGCAATGAATTTCGCGCTTCTACCATTATGGCAGAACGAGTAATGAAAGCTCCAAACATTGAAGTGCTGTTTAACCATGAAACCAAAGAAGTATTGGGCGAAAAGGCAGTAGAAGGCGTATTGGCGGTAAATAACCAAACCAAAGAAGAGAGAACCTTAAAAGTAAGTGGCTTTTTTGTGGCAATTGGACATAAACCCAATACCGATATTTTTAAAAATTGGTTGGACATGGATGAGGTAGGTTATTTAAAAGTTCAACCTGGAACCTCAAAAACAAAAATTCCAGGGGTGTTTGCTTCTGGTGATGCTGCTGATAAAGTATACCGACAAGCAGTAACTGCAGCCGGAACTGGTTGCATGGCAGCTCTTGATGCAGAACGCTATTTATCTGAAATAGGAAAACATTAAAATTTTCCTAGCCCTTGCAACTTAAATTGTATTATCTTCGTCCTTTTGATTGAATTGCTAATCATTTAGTGATATTTTATTAATTTTAGCCTTGCTTTAAATTATTCTACATTATGAAAAAACAGCTACTCTCCTTACTAATTGCAGCTTTTACTCTTACTAGCCTACAAGCGCAACAATTTTTTGTCAATGAAGATTTTAACGGAACAGCTTCTCCTCCAACAGGGTGGTCGGTTAGTACAATTAGTGGAACTGCAAATTGGCAGTTTGGTTTGGATGGTTCAATACACATCAATCCTGTAACCAATCAACCAGTATCAGGTGGGCATCCTGGCAATAATAATATTGATGGAACTCGAATGGCTTTTTTCGATGATAACTTCCTAGGTGGTTCTAACAATAATAACACCCCTGTGTTGACAACACCCGTTTTTAATAACGCGAGTTCAACAACTACAACCTTAAGATTTGATTATAATTTTAGATCTGTAGGTCCTGCAGTTGATGACTCTTTGTATGTAGAAGTTTTTGATGGAACAAATTGGAATGTGGTATTCTCTGTAACTATTGATGATTGTGGAAGATATGTTCAGCCTGTTGGTCAAACTAATTGTCAGAATTTGGGGTTTCCAACAGCAAATGTTGACATAACAGCTTATGCCAATGCGAACTGTCAAGTACGTTTTATCTATCACGATGATAATGACTGGGGATGGTATGCAGCAGTTGATAATGTTACGATTACAGGACCATTAGATCAAGACATACAAGTAAGCGAATTTTTTACACCACAGCAAAAAAGTTGTGGATTGGATTCCAATACATTCGTGCAAGTGAAATTGCGCAACTTGGGTTCTGTCTTTGCTACAGGGTTTGATGTTGGGGTAATAGTAAACAATGGGGCACAAACACTTACAGAAACTTATAACGATACACTCTTTGGAGGAGATTCCATTATCTATACCTTTAATACTCCACTTAATTTAGCTTTCACCAATCCTTTTGATATTAAAGCATATTCTGACTGGTCCCTAGATGGAAGTACAGTAAATGATACTGCCTTTTTAGGTGGTGTTACCAATGAGCCCATTAAAACGCTACGTTATGTAGAGAGTTTTGAAGCGCCTATCACGGATTGGGTCATTTCAGGACAAAATCCATCATGGGAAATTGGGCTACCCAATGCGCCTCGTATTGGTTTTGCTCCTTTTGGCAACCGTGCCTTGGTAACTAACCTAACAGGCACCTATAATAATCAAGAATTTTCTTACGTAACCTCTCCTTGTCTAGATTTTAGTACCCAGCCTGGTGATCCAATTATTAATTTCTTTTTATTTCGAGACATTGAAGGAATTTTTGATCAACTATATATGGAATCATCTATTGATAATGGTGATTCTTGGCAAAGAGTATTTTCCAGTGGTATTTCAGAAAACTGGTACAATGCAAGATCAGCAAATTCAACCGTAAATAATATTTGGAACGGCAGTGCAGGTGCTTGGCAAGAAGTTGAAAATGTTTTAACAGGATTGGGGAATTACAGTCAGGTTAAGTTGAGATTTGTGTTGAGATCTGATTTGAGTAATGCTAGAGGAATAGAAGGAGCAGGAATTGATAGAATAGAAATTAAGTTCCCTGATTCATTAGATATTGGAGTAAGCGATATTGCTTATCCACGTCAAGCATTTACACCTGATTGTGGATATGCATTTGAAAACATTCGAGTGCAACTTGAAAATAAAGGAGCTACCGATGTTGATTCATTTATGGTTTATTTCCGTGTAGACTTAAATCCTCCAGTTGGAGAATTAGTAACTACTACTTTCCCTTCTAGTGGTGTAAGAGAATTTACTTTCAGTCAAGCTGCAGATTTATCAGGCCCCGGACCATTTAATTTAAGTGTGTGGGTTGAAGCAGCGGGAGATGGGAATACTCGAAACGATAGTGTTACTAACTTCAGAGTTGATAATACCAACCCACTATCATTCATTACTCCTTATTTAGAAACGTTTGAAAGAAATGGGTTTTTATCTGGAACAGTCCCAAGCAATGCGAATTCAAACTTAGGAAATGGGTGGGCAACTCAGCCAAGCCTTTTTGAATGGAGGGTTGCAAACTCTGCAGCTAACTTAACTGGAGGTACTGGTCCCTCATCGGATCATACAGGGAATAATGGAAATTTTGTATACGCAGAATCAAGTGCTGCAGGAGTATCAAATAGTGATGTTGCTTTACTCGAAAGCCCCTGTTTAGACTTTTCTGATAAAGACTCCATTACTTTGGATTATTGGTATTTTAGATTTGGGACTAACATGCCACCTTTGTTTTTAGATGTCTTTGATGGAATTCGATGGATTAGAGGGGTTGATACACTTACAGGACCAAATCAAAATACAAGAAATGATGCTTGGTTGAGACGAGTGGTTAACTTAGACCAGTTTGCAGGAAGAAAAATTCGTATAGGTTTTAGAGTGGTTCACAATGGCAGTCAATCGAGTGATATTGCAATTGACGATGTACAAATCTATCAGCCAATTCAACAAGATGCTCAATTACTCAGCATTAACTCTCCTGTTAGCGATTGTTCGATCGGAGTTAATTCTCAGGTATCTGTAACAGTAAATAATTTTGGACTAGCTACCATACAAAGAAATACCCTTTCTTTAACCTATCAAATTGATACCAATGCTCCGGTTACTGAATTATTAGATACCTTATTATTGCCTAGTCAATCCTTAGATTATGATTTTGTAACGAAAGCTAATTTATCTATCCCAGGAGGAGAATACAATATTAAAGCATGGACAAGCCTGAGCGGCGATGACAATACTGGTAATGATTCTGTTACAGACTATTTCGTAACCAATTTCACACGTTTACCTGGTTACATCGAAACCTTTGAAAGTCGCCAGTTTATTGATGGGAACTGCTTAAATCCACTTACAGATCTATGGGCTAGAGGATGGGAAGTTTCCAATACAAATTTCACCTTTAATTTACAAGATGCTAGGTTATGTAGAGGTGTAAATGGAGCTACCCCTACTGAATTTACTGGTCCAAATGGAGACCATACCACAGGGACAGGAAGATTTGTTTACACAGAGTCTACCATTAATGGTGGTGTTGCAACGCTTACTTCACCGTGTATCGATTTTACTGATGCTCAATCAGCTGCCTTGGCATTTTGGTATCACCGCTATGGTGCGGGAATGGGACAGTTATTCGTTGATGTTTTTGCTGATGGAGTTTTAACATTGGGTGTTGCTGTATTGTCTGGCCAGGCTCAAACTACCATTCTTGACAACTGGACATTAGCAAACGTAAATTTATCTCAGTTTGCAGGACAATTAATTCAAGTGCGGTTTAGAGGAATTCGCGGCAGCGGAACCAGTGATATGTCTATTGATGATGTTGAATTCTTTGAACCAATTCCTCAAGATGCCCGAGTTACGGAAGTTTTATCTCCTGTTACACAATGTAATCCTTCAGGAGTAGTAAAGGTAGTAGTGGAAAACTTCGGTACAGATACTATCCTTCCAAATACCTCAGGAGTGAGTTATTCAGTTGATGGCTTACCTGCAATTACTGAATTACTTCCGAAAGGAATAGCTGTTGGAGATACTGTTCATTATACATTCAATGCTGAAGGACTATTTAATTCTTATGGAACTTTATACACTCTTCGTTCTTGGACAAGTTTGCCGAATGATTCAAATATGTTTAACGATTCAACCTATTATACTTTCACCAACGAAACACAAGGAATTCAGTATAAAGAGAATTTTGAAAGTTTCAGAACAGCAGCTTGTGGGCCTGCAGCCGGTGATATTTTAACAAGAGGCTGGGTGGCTCAACCTGCATCAAATACTGCTACATTCCATTGGACAATGCATGCTGGTTCTTGTGGTGGTACTCCTGCTCCAAATACAGGACCCCAAAGAGATCACACTCGTGGATTTGGTGGATTTATGTATGCCGCATCTGAATTAAATGGAACAACAGCTATATTGAACCTACCTTGTATTGATTTCACTAATGACTCCTCAGCAGGTATGACCTTCTGGTACCACATGTTTGGTAGCCAAACAGGTGCTTTAGATGTAGAGGTTTACGATGATGTAACTGCAGCATGGGTAAGAGTATTCAGAATACAAGGACAACAACAATTAACAGCCAACTCCCCTTGGAAGCAAGCAGCTGCTAAATTTGAGCAGTTTGCAGGGAGGTTGCTTCAAATTAGATTTAGAGCAACAAAAGCTGGTGCTGCAAGTAACATAGGGATAGATGACATCGCGTTCTTCCTTCCTCAACCCATTGATGCACGTGTCAATCGGGTACTTTCACCAATTGAAGGCTGTGAGATTTTTGAACAATCTGAAATTAGTGTTGAAATAGAAAACTTTGGAACACAGAATATTCCTCAAAATTCTTTGAAATTGTATTACCAAATTGATAATCAGGCTCCAGTTCAAGAAACCTACGTTCGATCTGATGCAGCGAATAATCCACTTTTTGTAAATGAAGTAGATTTCTATGTTTTCAATCAAAAAGCTGACTTATCTATTTTAAGAAAAGAATACGACATTAAAGTATGGACAGAAGCGGCAAATGAAGGAAATGTTGACAATGATACCATTGATACTTATTCTGTAGTAAATGAAACACAGCGAACAAACTATAGAGAAACCTTTGAAGGTTTTAAAGATGCAGACTGTGGTGCAATTTTAGGACAGGTTATGGACAAAGGATGGACAAGTTCTGGATGGCATGTTCAATCATCATTCTGTGGAAAAAATGATGGAGTTACTCCTCGTCCTAATTCAGGACCTGCTGGTGACCACACAACCGGTGATGGTATGTTTATTTATGCACCAGGATCAAATGCAACCTTTGAGTCACCTTGTATCGACTTACAGCCGAATACAGAAGCAAGGTTTAGTTTTTGGTACCACAAATACGGTACAGGAATAGGAACGATAGCTGTTCAAACTGATACTGGAAATGGGTTTAGAACCCTTTCTACAGTTCCTCCTGGACAAACTCAAACTTCAGAGAGAGATCTTTGGTCCTTGCATGTAGTTAATTTAAATGCGTTTGTTGGAAAAACATTCAGACTGAGATTGTTTTCTTCTGGACAAGGAGACATGGCTGTTGATGATATTTTCTTGTATGCACCAATTGCAAAAGATGTTGCTATTACGGACATTATTTCACCTGGATTGGTTGATGGATGTGTGGTTGGAACTAATGTGCCGGTAACTGTTCGCATAGCAAATCTTGGAACAACTGCAATTGCAAACACCGATGAGATCTTCATGAGCTACAACAACGATGAAATTTTTGTCTTTGATACTGCTCGATTAGCTATTCCTGTGGGTGGAAGTATCAATTTTACTTTTTCTACCAATATTGATTTATCATTGTTTAGTGGAAATCAAGAGTTTGTTGTAAGGGCTAATTTTCCAGGCGATACGAATTTGTTCAGTAACATCATCAAGATGGACATCAACAATCGTCAGCCTTCGCTTCCACGATACTTCATGGATTTTGAAAGACATGCTCCGGGAGAATTTGGAGGACAAAATTATGCAGCAGATGACATGCAAGGTTGGAGAAGGTTTGGAAACGTTGGAGTAAGTGTCTATAACTGGCATGTTCAATGCGGTCCTGGACCTTATGTTGCTGGACAACCACCTGTTGGACCCAACGGACCTGGGCCAGCAACTGGTCCTTCAGGAGATAAAACTTTCGCCAATTCTTTTAAAAATGGAGAAGGCTGCTACTTAATGGTTGAAACAAATATTGATCCTTGGCCTTTGGTTGTAGCAGACGCCTTGTTAGAATTGCCTTGTGGTGAAATGGATTTCTCTGCAAGTATTAACAATAAAATTTTGCTGACTTATTGGTACCATAAATTTGGACCAGGAAGTGGAGATATATACGTTGACGTTAACGACGGAACTCGATGGGTGAATAGAGTCAATGTGGTTCGTGGACCAACTCATGAAAGAGCTACCGACCCATGGTTGAGAAGACAAGTGGTACTCGATAATTTTGCAGGTCTTTCAAATGTGAAATTGAGATTCAGAGCTGAAGGCGGTTTTAGAGGAGGTGATTTTGCAATCGACAATGTAGAAATTCTTGACAGAATTGAAGTGGATGCTGCGATAGTAGAATTACTTGATCCAGAATCTGGTTGTGACTTAAACAACACTGAGCGTTTTAGAGTAAGGTATCAGAATACTGGGACTCAAGATATTTTGGAATCAATACTTTGCTATCAAGTAACTTTCACAGCTCCTGGTGGCTTACCTGAAAAACGAGCAGTAATCTGCGACACCATAGTTGGTTTAGGTGGAGTAGTGCGTCCATTGGCATTGCAAGTGCATGAATTTGATCGAGTCGACTTATCAGATCCAGGAAAATACGAATTCAAAATATGGACGAATATTCCAGGAGATGGTTACCGCTTCAACGATACTTTAGTAGAAACAATTATAAACGAAACTCGTCCTTTTCCTCATTGTGAAGACTTTAGTGATATGCTATTGGGTCAGGTAGCTTCTCAGTTTAAAGATGATAAATTCCCTAACAGTTGGGTGTCTAATCCAGGGGCTTATTCTTTCTATCCTAGTATTGAAGGTGCAGGTCCTGTTCAAGGACATACCGGACAGTCTAGTTTAGGTGCTGCTGCCCAAAATAACGACATGTATATGTTAGCGAATGATGGTGATGGTATGCCAGGCCAAATAGCAAGTTTAGAATCTCCATGTTTTGATATTACAAACACTCCTGCTGCTATTTTAGAATTTTGGTACCAAGCACCTTCAGTTAATCATTTTATGTTAGTTGAAGTAGCTGAAGCTGGAACAGGAAATTGGGAGCCGATTGATACCCTCTACGGGGGTGGAGTATTTGGAGTTTTTGAATGGACCAAAGCAACCATTGTGTTGAGTGAATATGTTGGTTCATTTATTCAAGTACGTTTCAGAGCGATTAATAGAGGAGATGGATTTTATGCTCTGGACGATTTTTGTTTAATTCGACCAAAAAATCAACAAATGCAATTGGAACGTTTTGTAGCGCCAGGTAGAGGCTTGTGTTTTTATTCCGACAGTGAATACGTTCAAGTTCGGGTGCAAAACATTGGTTTGGATCGAATTGATTCCTTCCAATTGGTGATTGCGGTAGATAAAACCACACAAAAGTTTCCTATTGGTTCTTATTTTAGGGATACTATTTGGGTTTACCCGAACCTTACTGCTCCATTCTTTGATCCAGGTGAGAAGTTAGAGGTTTTAGTGAATGTTCCTAGATTCGCAATCGACATGAGTGATTTTACTTCTTATTTCTTTAGTGCCTATGCGCTATTAGAAGGGGATAATGATTTTTCAAATAACTTCTTTGAAGACTATTTCGTTACCCATGCAGAACCCATAGAACTTCCTTATATAGAAGATTTTGAATTCATACGAGGTGAAGGTGCTGTGAATGGCTTTTATACCAATGGAATTCGAAACGTATTTGGTCCAGTAGCTCCAGATTTTACTCAATTCTTTTGGACAGAAGAAAATCGCCTTTCAGAGTGGAGAGCTAGTGCTGGCGTTGTTCAATCGGGTCCTGCTGTTGATCATACAAAAGGAACAGCAGATGGAACCTATATGATGACCGACCCAAGAGGAGGCCTAAAAGGAGATTTTGCCTTTTTCCAAACCAGGTGCATTGATTTACAAACAGCCATCGCTCCTGAAATGCGTTATTGGTATCACATGTTTGGATTAAACATGGGGAATTTATTTGTGCAAATCAACGATGATAATGGATGGAGAACAGTAGATTCACTATTTGGAGAAGATTTGGAGCAGCAAATATGGTTTGCCGATTGGAAATCGCGCCAATTTAGTTTGCAGCAATATGTTGGAAAGGTAATCAGGGTTCGTTTTGTAGCTCAAAAAGGTGGTCAAAATAGTTCAGGGCCAAGCTCAAGTGCCATGGCTGTAGATGACATCAATATTTTTGATGTTGCGGCTAAAGATATTAGTCCTAGAAACTTAGCTGAGCCTACTGCCGATACAACTAGTTGTTATTCTGCGAATCAGCAGGTAAGGGTAAATCTTATTAATAATGGTTCTCAACCAATTGATTTTACGCAAGATACCACTAATATACGGGTAGATATATTTAAGGCCGGAAATCCTGTTGCAGTAATGCGCAAAACGGTAACCACCAACGATTTTCTTATTGGAGGTGTACCTTCTCCATTGCCAAGAGATTCTGTTGTTACCATTACTATGGATTCAACATTTGACATGAGCGATGAAGGAGAAAATTATCGTTTTGTGGTAGAAACGGATATGAAAGGAGACGCTATCGCCAGAAATGATCAGTTCACATCTACAGTTAAGTCACAACGCTTAGGTGGTTTCATTAGTAGAGTATTGCCAAATGACACCATTTGTTTTGGAGACAACATTACCTTGAGGTTAGACAATCATTTCGGAGCTATTTCTTGGGAAGAAAAACGTGCAGAACGAAGTGGACAAGATTTCTGGTTGCCGGGCAATGGTTTCCCAAATGATGAACGAATCTATATTCCTTCTATTTTGGATACTACAACAACTTTTAGAGCTCGTATTTGTGGGTCTAATGTACTTTCTAGTGAAATTACTGTTGTTGTTATTAAACCTTTTCCACCTAGAGCAATAAGTGCTGCGGATTGTGGACCGGGAGAAAGAACTATTAGAGGTTTTGTAGCTTCAAACATAACACGTGTTGGAATTCATTATGTGGAAGACAGAGATTCACTAATTCCTACTTTTATTCCGAATCCGCGAACAGTACAATTGGGTCAAGCAGGCTTTAATGGATTCTATACTGAAACAGATACTGTTTGGTTGCAAAGTATAGTAGATACGAGAAATGTTCGAGGAAAAGACTTCTGTGTATCAAGAGAGCGATCAATGGCTGTTGCTTATGTGAATGATTTTCCAAATCCATACTTAACAGACTTAGAGAAATATCCACTATGGGATTCAGCTAGTACTCGTCCTGGTATTTACTTTGCTGTAAATGGCACAGATACGGTATTGAACGTTTGTCAAGATACTGCATTAATATTAGATGCCGGAAGAGTGGATGGCAGAAATGATACCTACAGGTGGTCTGTAATTATGCCAGATGGAACTACTAAAACGGATGCTGATACCGCTAACTTTAATAACCAAACCTTGGTAGTAGATGCTTGGTTGTTGGAGAATAATGTTAATTATAGGTATTTTGTTGAAGTAACTTCTGATTCAAATTGTGTTACCATTTCTGATACACTTGCTGTAAGAGTATCTGATAGCTGCGTTACTTCGTTGAGTGAAGTAGCATTCAGAGATAAGTTTAATATTTTCCCGAATCCGGTTTCAGAGCAACTGAACATTCAGTTTCAATCAAATGAAAACCTATCAGGACATATTCGCTTGATGACAATAGATGGTAAATTAGTAGAGCAATCCTTGAATCTCAATTTCTCTCGATTGAATTTCCATTTCGATATGGGTAACCTGCCAAAAGGTATCTACATTATTAAAATAGAAACCGATCAAGGCTCATTCGTCGATAAGGTGATTAAGAGTTGATGCAATTTCAATTATTAACCAATTAAACAATGCGGGCTATTTTAAATAGTCCGCATTTGTTTTTTAAGGGAGCTCTTATTTTTGAAATTGAGGTTTTACAGCCAGGCTCACAAAGCATATACGCTAAGGGAGAAGAAGAATATATATAAGATTTAACCTTTGTGCCACTTCGTGAAAAACTTGGAGTTCTTAGTGGTTAACCCTATTTAAATCAATAATTTAATGGTTCAAAAAACAGCAAAAGCAATAATAACAGATAAGTTTATATAGCTTATCAATGTTAATTATGATTCAAGATAGAGTAATTTGTTTCAAAAGCATTACCTTTAATTCTTGTTAAAAAATTGAAGCCATGAAAAAGCAATACTATTTATTATGTTTTTTGTTATTTCTATCAACTTTTTTAAGTCAAGAAGCTAAAGCTCAAATACTTTGGCAAGATGATTTGGATGCTTTTATTTCAGATACCTTATTAGAACCACAGTCTCCTGACTGGATTGGTTGGGGCAATGTACTAACTAGTACATATACTTCAACAGATTTTGCATTCAATGGCTCCAATTCTATTAAAATTTGGAATGCTAATTTACCTGGAAACGTATTAGCACTTTCAGATGTCATTCGAAAATTTGGTGATTCTACAGCAGGTCGATACTTATTGAAATTTAAAGTTTATGTACCTTCAGTAGGAGTAGCAGCAGGAACCTATTGGAACATACTGCATTCCGTCAACGCAAACAATGTAGGCACAGAGTGGGCGATGCAAATTTTTTTAAGACCTAAAGGAGCAATATCAACCATTCAAATTGGAGGAGTGGAATATCCTATTCCTGCTCGTTTCGACGATTGGGTAGAAGTGGCACATGTATTTGATTTAGATCGAGATTTACATCTTTTCTTTTATGATGGAAAATTTATTGTACAACAACCCTTTTCATATCAAGCATTTGCAACTAGTGGCTTAAATCAACTGAGTGCAATTGATTTATTTGCAGAGTGCAATTCTCCAGGTTGTGTTCAACTAGGCTATTTTGACGATTTTCTATTTAAACGACTTCCCGATCCACAAAATGATGCAGGAATTACAGATATTACAATTCCGGCTTATTGCTTGGGAGATTCAACTCCCGTTATTTTAAGAGTTAAAAATTGGGGGTTTAACAACATTGATACCCTTACTTTAAATTGGTCTATTAATGGAGTGTTACAATCACCATTTGTTTACTCAACTATAATCTCTCCAGCATCAGAATTTGATATTCCTATTGGAAACCACTTGTTTTCAGGTCAAGCGCCCTATCAAATTAAAGCTTGGCCATCTGATGTGAACATGCAGCAAGATACTGTCTATTACAACGATACTTCTCGAACTGTAGTTGGTGGTCCGGCTCTCGAAGGGAATTACACCATTGATCCATCTCAACCTGCTTCTAGTACAAATTATACTTCCTTTAGTACTTTGATGGAAGAGTTGAGCTTGTCTGGAATTTGCAGTTCTGTATACATCAACGTAGCTCCTGGAATTTACAATGAAACAATTAAGTTGGAAAGTGTAGACGGAACAAATGACAGTACTATAATTTCCATCGATGGGGGTGATTCTTCACTGGTAATTCTCGAAAACAATCTGGCAGGACAAAATGCACTAGTTTCGCTAAATGCTGTTTCTTATTTGACGATAAAAAATATGACTTTTAAATCCAATTTTGCTGGAGCTTCAGAGCATTTTGGAATTCATTTTAGCGGTGCTTCTTCAAATGATTCTATTGTTGATTGTAGAATTTTACTCAATCCGAATAATACTGCAGGAGGAAATGTAATAGCCGCTTCAGCTAATTTGGCAAGCAGTTTTGCGGAAGGTATCAATGCCTCAGACATCACTGTAATTAATTGCGAATTAAATGGGGGGTATTACGGTGTTCATTTTGAAGGGAATGGCCAAGGGAATTATGAAAATAAAAGAAATTCATTCATTAACAATAAAATGCAAAATCAATTTTTTTATGGATTTTTCATGGATGATCAAGATTCTCTTAGAATAGAAGGAAACACAATTACGCGATTGAGAAACACCATAACCGATGGGCTATTCATTCAAGATCCAATGAATTTTAAAATTATTGCCAATTTTATCAACGCAAAACGTTACGGGATTTATATTTCGAATGCCAATTCAATGGCGTTTTCTACAATTTCTGCCGAACTAATAAATAACATGGTTACAACTTCAGGATCTTATAGCTTATTTCTTTTAGAACCTATTGATATTTTTATTTGGCACAATTCTTTTTATACTTCATCAAACCTAGAAGCAGTATTTATTTCAGGAACTCTCAGCGATTCATTAGATTTTAGAAACAATATTTTGTTTTCAGAGAACGCCGCGGCATTAAGAACCACCATAGCAGACTCCTTACTTTTCTTAAAGCTTGATAACAATGTTTACCACACAAACGGGACAAATTTATTGAATCATAATGGTGTTAACCATACGAGTTTAGCTAATTATCAGACAGCTCAGTCCAATTTTGATATTCGTTCATTGCAGGGAGATCCTGGGTTTACTTCAAGTACAGATTTACACATTGTAGGAACTTTTGTAAACAATACCGGAGATAATTTTTTACCGGTAAATGTAGATATTGATGGAGATCCTCGGCCATTTCCTTTTTCTACAGATGTAGATCCGGGAGCAGATGAATTTGACCCACCTTTATGTCCTCCGCCTTCCAATTTTTATACTTCCAATCCTAGTTTGGATTCAGTTAACATCGTTGTAAATGGAAATAGCTTAGAATACCAATGGGAACTAATTCGGGAAGGAGCACTACGTGGTTCAGGTTCATTTGGAGTAATTTTTGGCGATAGTGTTAGGGTAGGAGGGTTGAATGCTAATACAAGTTATGAAGTATATGTTAGAGAAATTTGTGGAAGAGGAGATACTTCTGTATGGATAGGGCCTATCTTTTTTAATTCTGCTTTTGGAATTCCTTTCATCGAAGATTTTGAAACGTTTCCTTCTAGAGTTTTAGGAAATCCCTGGCCAAGAGGATGGACTTCATCTAGCACGATCAATCCTAAATGGGAATCCTTAACTTCAACTGGTTTTAACTGGTCTTCATTTGCAACCGGCCCATTGGTTGATCATACACTTTCTCCAATAGCAGGTGGAACGTATGTGTTTTTGGAAACTTCAGGAGGAGTTCAGGGAAGTTTTTCAGAATTTACTTCACCACCGATTTTTGTGGATGCTTCTTATGATTCTTTAGATTTCTCTTTTTGGTATCACATGCACGGTGCTTCAATGGGTAGCCTTGAAGTAATGGTTGATACCAATGGAGTTCGAAATACTGTGGCTACAATTGTCGGTCAGCAACAAGTAAATCAAGGTGATGCGTGGATTCAACGCTCTTTAATTTTAAGAGGTTATGCAGGCAAAAATGTTCGATTAGTTTTTAAAGGCATTAGAGGGTCTAGTTTTACAGGCGATTTAGCCATTGATGATATAGAGTTGAAAAGTTTTGATGTGCTAGATGCTTCATTGAGTGAACTAACTTCTCCTAAAAATGGCGTAAATCAGTGTTATACAGCTAATGAAACAGTAATTGTGAGTCTAAAAAATTCTGGAAGCATACCCATAGATTTTTCAATTGATACTGCAATGCTGTTCTTGGACATCAGCGGAACAATTGTTTCAAGTAGTTCAATTTTAGTCGCCGATAATTCATTGAATGGGGGCTTGCCGCTAGCACCAAATGAAGAAATTAACATCGATTTCGGTACAATCAATACCAGTTTATTCGGGGCCTATGAGTTTGACTTCTCGCTAGCAATGAATTCAGATGTCAACAGCAGCAATGATAGTTTAAGTCAAATTGTGTTAATTGCTCCTACTTCTGGTGGTCAAGTTTTAGGGCCTGACAGTAGTTGCAGCGGAGATACAATTGTTTTAAGTGCTGCTAATTATCAAGGAGAATTGCAATGGCAATCTTGGAACGGAACTGCTTGGGTAAACCTGTTTAACGATACACTTAGCACAATTTCAGTTGCTCCAACTACTATTTCTGAATACAGGGTGCTTGCATGTGGTACTGAAGAATCTGATACTTTGACAATTGTACCGGTTGTAATTCCTCAAGCGAATTTAGTTAGCAATACCGATTCTGCTATAGGTCCTTGTGGAGCAGTTTTAACGGCTCGAGGAGTTGTTTCAAATCCTCAAGTTGGTATTAACTATCGATGGTATACCGATTCTATTGTTGGCAGTGAAGTAGTTGATACAGGCTATATTTCGATTAGTGCTCTTGGAGATACCGTAAAGTTTAGTGGTCAAATTAATTATATAGACACAACACTTTGGGTAGAATCAAGTATTAACGGAATTGCTTGCGCAAATAGTAGACAGAAAGTGAGTTTATTCCTCCAATGTACTTCGGGAATCGATGATGTATTTCAAAGTAACACACCTGAAATAGCAATCTACCCCAACCCTTCTTCCGGTCAATTTACTTTAGAATTAAAAACCGAAGAATCCACTCCCTTTAACTTGTCTTTAAGAAGTATTACTGGAAAAATAGTTTATTCCTCTACCATTCAAGTAAATAGAGATTATCGAGAAGAATTAAACTTTACTGGATTAGCCAAGGGTTTGTATTTCTTAGAGTTTCAAAATGGAGGGTTTATCCAAACCAAGAAGCTAATCATTCACTAAAACTAATCAGCAAGACTAAGGTGCTAATAATTAGAATTTTAATAGCTGTTCGGCATTGTGTTTAACCACATAGTTACATAGCTTAATAACAGAAAAATCACATAAAAGCTTTGCTTTACATAGTAATACCTATGTTTAAAATTCATTTTCTATGGATTTTTTTTCTTGATGATTAGGCATAATTGAACTATGTTTCTATGTGGTTTTAATTTTAAATATTGAGTTTAGAATGTAATATCATACTGAGTAGTTACAGTTTTTTAATCTAAAAACAATACTCATTTGCATCAATTAGTTTAGTTGCAATTGCTTGTCGCAATTCTTTGCTATTTAAAGAATGGTGTTTTGTGAAACGTTTGATTCCCATAAACAAAGCACGCTGCTCGTCACCTTCTTCCATAAATGCATTGATGGCATCTTTTCCCCATTTGTTAATGCGGTCGGCAGCATCGTATATATAAACTTGAGTCATTTTTAATTGAGACTCATTGTCTATGCCTAAGGATTTCATTTTCTCAACCCTTAAAAGCATGGATTCACTAATGTAAGTTTCCATGGCAATGTCTGCAATGTTCATCAACACTTCTTGTTCTTTTGCCAGAGAAGTAGTTAATTTTTGTGCCGCAGCACCAGCAATTAACAAGGTCGATTTCTTGAAGTTTTTGATGATGGCTTTTTCTTTTGAAAACTCATTTGCTTCATCCATGTCAAAATCTGGAATTTCCAATAATTCATCTGCAACTTGCTTTGCAGGACCTAATAAATCAAGTTCTCCCTGCATGGCTCTTTTCAGTAAAATATCTACCGTCAACATGCGGTTAATTTCATTGGTGCCTTCAAAAATTCGGTTGATTCGAGCATCCCGATAGGCGCGCTCCATGTCAGCTTCGGCAGAATAGCCCATGCCTCCATAAATTTGAACACCTTCATCAACTACGTAATCGAGCGTTTCTGAACCATGAACTTTTAAGATAGCACATTCTGCAGCATATTCTCTTAAACCTGCTAAGGTAGCTTCTTGCTCACCCATGCCTTCGCTTTTAAGTGCAACAATGGTATCCTCAATATTTTGGCTTAAACGATACAAAGCAGATTCAGTAGCAAAAGATTTGATGGCTTGTTCTGCCAATTTGTAGCGGATAGCTCCGTACTTGGAAATTACTCTTCCAAATTGTTCCCGTTCATTGGCAAAATTGATTGAGCGAGTTATGGCAGCTTTTGAAGCTCCTAGTGCTGCTCCTGCCAATTTTGCACGACCAATGTTCAAAATGTTTAAAGCTATTTTAAAGCCTTCACCTCTTTCTCCCAACAAGTTTTCTTTGGGAACTTTTACATCATTGAAAAAGATTTGTCGGGTAGAAGAACCTTTGATTCCCATCTTTTTTTCTTCGGGATTCATAGTAATTCCTTCATAATCTTTCTCTAAAATGAAAGCACTTAAGTTTTCATCCTCGTCAATTTTTGCAAAAACGGTTAAGATGTCTGCAAATCCACCATTGGTAATCCACATTTTTTGTCCGTTGAGGATGTAATTTTTCCCATCTTCAGATAAAACAGCTTTTGATTTTCCTGAATTGGCATCTGAACCTGAACCTGGTTCTGTCAAACAGTAACAACCTTTCCATTCACCGGTTGCCAGTTTAGGAACATATTTTTTTTGTTGCTCAGCAGTACCAAAATACAAGATTGGCAGCGTTCCAATTCCGGTGTGTGCTGAAAGGGCTACAGCAAAAGAGTAGCCAGCACCCGTAACTTCAGCGGTAAGCATAGAAGTGACAAAGTTTTTACCGAATCCACCTAAATCTTCGGGAACTGAAATTCCACAAAGGCCTAAATCACCGGCTTTTGTAATCAGATCGCTCATTAAACCCTCTTCCATTGAATCAATGGCGTCGAGTTTTGGATAAACTTCTTGATCCAAAAAGTCCTGACAACTTTGGGCAATCATGTTTTGTTCTTCATCAAATTGTTCTGGGATGAAAATGTTTTCTGCAAGGGTTTCAGTGATTAAAAATTCACCGCCTTTAATTGTTTTTTTTGCGCTCATAGGGCTTCATTTTTTTATAACATTTCGAATATTCCTGCTGCACCTTGACCTGCGCCAACGCACATAGTCACCATGCCATATTTTTTCTTTCTTCTTGTCAATTCATTGAACAATTGAACTGAAAGCTTTGCACCAGTACAACCAAGTGGATGTCCGAGTGCAATTGCACCACCATTGACATTTAAAATTTCGGGATTAATTCCCAATTCTCTTACAACTGCAATGGATTGTGAAGCAAAGGCTTCGTTAAGTTCAATTAAATCTATGTCTTTTAGCTGCATTCCTGCTTGCTTTAAAGCTAAGGGAATGGCTTTTACAGGCCCAATTCCCATGATTGAAGGATCAACCCCTGCGGTAGCATAACTTACCAAACGTGCTATTGGTTTTAAGTTGTGGCGCTTTACTACTTCTTCGGATGCAATCATCACAAATGCAGCTCCATCGGAAGTTTGAGAAGAGTTTCCTGCTGTCACTGAACCGTCTTGTGCAAATACTGGTCTCAATTTAGCAAGTGCTTCCAAAGAAGTTTCTTTTCTTGGTCCTTCATCCACTTCAAAAATCGATTTTCTTGTTTTCTTTTTACCGGCTGCATCTAAATAGGTTTCTTCAATTTCTAGCGGAACAATGTCGTTCTTGAAAGTGCCATTTTCATTTGCTTTGAGTGCTTTTAAATGAGAATTGTAAGCAAATTCATCTTGGTCTTCCCGACTAACTTTGTATTTTTTGGCAACCGCTTCTGCAGTTAAGCCCATGCCCCAATAATAGGTAGGGTTTTCTTTTGCAACTCTTGCATTGGGAACAATTCTCCAGCCACCCATAGCAATTGGCGACATAAATTCAACTCCTCCGGCAATAATGCATTGATTCATTCCATTTTTAATTTTGGAATCGGCAATGGCAATGGTTTCAAGTCCTGAAGAACAATAACGATTGACTGTCATTCCTGGTACATCAATGCTTTTTAAGCCAATTAAAGAAAGTAACCTGCCGATATTTAAACCTTGTTCCGCTTCAGGAGTGGCATTTCCTACTATTAAATCATCAATTTCATTCACTGAAATTGAGGGAACTGCTTGCATAAGGTGTTGAATAACCGCTGATGCAATATCATCTGGTCGAGAAAATCTCAAACTCCCTTTTGGTGCTTTTCCCACTGCTGAACGATAACCTGCAACTATATATGTATCCATAATAATTTATTCTTTAATTAATTTCTTAAAATTTTGCCTTTAGTAACCATGCTTTGAAGTCGTTCTAGCGTTTTTTTAGTGCTGCACAACTTCACAAATGCTTTGCGTTCCAATTCCAATAAATAATCTTCCGAAACTTCAGAAATCTCCGAAAGATCTCCTCCTGCCAAAACATATCCCAATTCTTCGGAAATTAATTGATCGTGATCGGAAATGTAATTTCCTGAGCGCATGGAATTTGCTCCAACATAAACAAGTCCCAAGGCTTCATTTCCTAAAACCTTAATGTCTTTTCTTTTAATTGGTTGAGTGTAACCACTTTCTGCTAGTTGAAGTGCAGCTTGTTTAGCCCTAGTCAATTGTAGTTCTCTACTGATAATTATTTCATCTTTTGAATGCAGCAAGTAGCCTAGTTCAAATGCTTCATGTGCAGAAGTTGCAACTTTTGCCTGACCGATGGTGAGAAATTTTTCTCGGAATGCATTGGTTCGAATGTCTCCTTCTTTTAGTTCATCAGAAAGTCTCAAAGCAAATTCCTTGCTTCCGCCACCTCCAGGAATTACGCCAACACCAAATTCTACTAAGCCCATATAGGTTTCTGCATGTGCTACCACTTTGTCTGCGTGCATGGATAACTCACATCCGCCTCCCAATGCCATTTGATGGGTGGCCACCACAACGGGAATTGAAGAATAGCGAACACGCATCATGGTTTTTTGAAATTGATTGATTGCCATGGCTAATTCATCAAAATCTTGCTCTAAAGCCATCATGTAAATCATGCCCACATTGGCTCCCGCAGAAAAATTCTGACCAGTGTTGTAAATTACCAATCCTTTGTATTCATTTTCTGCCAAATCAATGGCTTTGTTAATTCCTTGAATGATTTCAGATCCAATGGTATTCATCTTAGTGTGAAACTCCAAGTTCAAAATGCCATCTCCCAAATCAATGATGGTTGCACCTTTATTTTGCCAAACAACATTGCTTTCTCTGAGGTTGTCAAGCACAACCAAGTTTTCAGTTCCCGGAATTAATTGATAGGATTTTGAACTAACATCGTAGAATTTTTTCTGTCCTTCTTCAACCTTATAAAAGCTGTCGAAGCCTTTTTCTACTAACTCATCTACCCAAGGAGCAACTTGATAGCCACCGGCTTTCATTGCTTTTAATGTCTCTTTTAATCCAAGGCTGTCCCAAGTTTCAAAAGGGGCTAACTGCCAACCGAAGCCAGCTTTTAGTCCATCATCTATTCGGTATAATTCATCTGAAATTTCAGGAATTCTAAAACTGATGTAGCTGAACAAACTGTAAAAAGTTTTGCGGTAAAATTCACCTGCTTTGTCTTTTGAATTGACTAAAAATTTAGTTCGTTCTCTGAGATTTTCTATTTCTCTCGCTTTTCCTATGGAGTCAAAACGCACTTTTTTAGATTCACGGTACTCTAATGAATCGAGGTCTAATGCTAAAATGGAACTGCTTCCATCTTTATTTCTTTCTTTTTTATAGAAACCCTTGCCGGTTTTTGATCCAAGTAAGTTGGCATCCACCATTTTTTGAACGAAATCGGGGATAGTGAACATTTCATTCTGCTCGTCTTTCGGACAATTTTCTTTTACCCCATTGGCAACTCTCACCAAAGTGTCTAAACCAACAACATCACAGGTTCTAAAAGTGGCAGATTTTGGTCTTCCCAAAACAGGTCCCGTTAAACTATCAACTTCTTCTACTGTTAAGCCCATTTCTTTCACTGTATGAAACAGCGACATGATAGAATAAACACCAATGCGATTTGCAATAAAAGCAGGAGTGTCTTTGCATAACACCGTTTTCTTACCCAAAAACTTTCTTCCATAATCGAGTAGAAAATTCACCAATTCTGGATTGGTTTTGCTGCTTGGAATAATTTCGAGAAGTTCCAAGTACCTCGGTGGATTAAAGAAATGTGTTCCTAAAAAGTTTTCTTGAAAATCAGCTGAGCATTCTTCAAGCATTAATTCTATTGGAATACCTGAAGTATTGGAAGAAATAATGCTCCCTGGTTTGCGGTGTTTTTCAATGTTGGCAAACACTTGCTTTTTGATGTCTAATCGTTCAATAACTACTTCAATTACCCAATCGCAGTCTTTGATTTTAGCTAAATCATCTTCCAAATTTCCTGTAGAAATAGCTTTGGCAAATTTTTGACTGTAAAGTGGCGATGGCTTTGATTTTACCGCTTCCATCAAAGATTCGTTTACAATTCGGTTTCTTACCGCAGGATTTTCAAGTGTGAGTCCTTTCTTTGATTCAAAAGCATTGAGCTCTCTTGGAACAATGTCTAAAAGTATTACTTCTACGCCGATGTTGGCAAAGTGGCAAGCAATTCTTGAGCCCATCACACCTGATCCAACTACTGCTACTTTTTTAATTCGTCTTGTGCCCATGTTTATATTATTTGGTTTTTGATATCTCAATTTGTGCGTTAATGGCATCCATTACTTTATGGAAACAATCAATGTCTTTTTGACTTAGATTCGAAACAATCGACTCATTAAAGTTTTTGACCACCTTTTTCGTTTGTTTCTTCTTTTCTATTCCTTTATTGGTGAGAAATACCTTTACGAGTCTGCCGTCTGTTTCGTCTTTCTTTCGAAAAATCAGGTCGTCTTTCTCCATTTTCTTGAGCATTCTGCTCAAACTGGTATTTTTAATGCCCATTAAAGGACCAATTTTCGTTGCTGCAGTTCCATGCATTTCATCAATTTGTAGAAGAACAAAACCACTTGCTTGTGTAAGATCGTAATTAGCAGCTACTTGATTGTAGTAGCCAACGATGTTTCTCCATGTGGATTTTATAAAGAAGTCAATTGTAGGTACGGATGTCATATTTATTATTCATGCATAACAAATATATTAAAAATTATTAATGCTATGCTTGCATAACATAAATTTATTATTACCTTTGTCCGCAACAAGAGGTAGTAGACTTGTTAATTGGTTAGTAATTGAAGCAAAGGGGAAATCGCAAGATTTCCCCTTTGTGATTTTAGGAGTTTTTTAAAATTGCAATGGACTTATACCGATTATGCTTTTTTTTCTCGAAGCAAGTTCGGGATAGGTTGTCTTATAAATACTACTTAAATTCTCTCCTGTTCGGCAGGGAGGTATATCAGGATTATACCAAAAAGAATATTTTTCAGTACGGTTCTATAACAAACTTTAGCTTCCTTGAACTAAATTTACCAAATTTCGAACGTTTTCTTCTGGAGTTTTAGGAAGTATTCCATGCCCTAAATTAAAAATATAGCCTGATTTATTCGGAATGGATTTTAATAAGGTTTTGGCCCTTGTTTCAATTAAGTCCCATTCTGCAAAAAGCAATGTTGGGTCTAAATTTCCTTGCACTGCTACTTCAAAATTCATGCTTTCCCAAGCTTTTACTAAGTCGGTTTTCCAATCAATTCCAATTACATCGGCACCTGTAGCTTTCATTTCCTGTAAAAGGTGTTCGGAGTTGGTGCCAAATAAAATTAAAGGAGCATCGGTTCTACTTTTAATAGTTTCAACCATCTTTTTCATGTGTGGAAACACGAAGGTGTTGTAATCCTCTTTGCTCAAGATTCCAACCCAACTGTCGAAAATTTGAACTGCCATGGCACCGCTCTCCACTTGGAAAAGTAAGTATTCAGTCATGTTGGTTGCCAAACGATCTAGCAGCATGTTCCAAGCAGCCGTTTCTCGATACATGAAACTTTTAAGCTGAATGTAATTTTTGGAAGGACCGCCTTCAAGCATATAGCTTGCAAGTGTAAAAGGGGCACCCACAAAACCCAGACAAGGAACATTTAATTCTTGTTTTAGCATGTTCAGCGATTTGCCTGTATACAATAAATCTTTTCCAAAATCTAGGTCTTTCAGTTTTTCAACATCTCTTTTTGAGCGGATTGGGTTGTGAATGATGGGTCCAACCCCTGATTTATACTCAAAATCGATTCCCATTGGTTCCAACGGAATCATGATGTCAGAAAAAACGATGGCAGCATCAAAGCCAAATTGCTGAATTGGCAGTAGGGTTACTTCGGCACAAACCTCAGGAATTTTGCAAATATCAACAAGAGAATGCTTCTTTCGAATGGCGCGGTATTGCTCTTGGTACCTGCCTGCTTGTCGCATAAACCAAACCGGTGGTCGGTCAGTTGCTTCTTTTCTACAAGCTTTTAAAAATCGATCGTTGAAGGGACTAGACATGTTATATTTTTTATGCAATTAATTTAAAAGCCTTGTGAATTCTATTTTCAATCAGTTGAAGTTCTTCATCGCTTAAAATGATGGGTAAAAACCATGCTTCGAATTGAGAAGGAGGGATGTACAAACCCTGATTGGCCATTGCCCAAAAGAATTTGGCAAATAGTTTCGTGTCGCACGTTTGGGCACTTTCAAAATCTGTCACTTTTTGATTGGTAAAAAATGGATTTACCATTAAGCCAAACTGGTTTACTTCAATGGGAATATTGTTTTCCTTAGCAGCATTTTCTAAAGCCAATTTTACTTTTTCTCCCAATTCATTGGCGCGTTGGTAGTCTTGCTTTTTCAATTCTCGCAGGGTTGCTAATCCACAAGCCATTGCAATCGGACTTCCCGAAAGTGTTCCAGCTTGATACATGTCGCCCAAAGGAGCTACTAAATCCATTATTTTAGCTTTGGCGCCATAAGCACCCACTGGCATGCCACCGCCAATAATTTTTCCCATACAAGTAATGTCGGCTTCAATACTAAAATAATCTTGGGCACCACCGAATTTTTTTCTGAAACCGGTCATTACCTCGTCGATAACCAATAAAATTCCGTTTTCTTCAGTAATTTTTCGAAGCTCTTTCATGAAAGCTTGCTCAGGAACAACTACTCCCATGTTCCCGGCAACGGGTTCTATGAAAATTCCTGCAATTTCATTTTTATGGAGTTCAATCAGTGTTTTTACACTTTCTATGTCGTTGAATTTTGCAACCAAGGTATCTTTCACGGTAGTTGCAGGTACGCCTTTGCTTGAAGGAATTCCCAAGGTCATTAAGCCTGAGCCTGCAGCAACTAAAAGTGAATCAGAGTGACCGTGATAGCAGCCCGCGAATTTTACAATCTTATTTTTTCCTGTTGCAGCTCTTGCTAGTCGAATGGCGCTAATTACAGCTTCAGTTCCAGAACTCACAAAACGCACTTTATCGATTTGAGGAAAAGCCTCTTTTACGATTTCAGCCATTTCAACTTCGGTTTCAGTAGTCGCTCCGTAAGTGTAACTTTTATCAATGGCTTTTTTAACAGCATTGTTAACCACAGGGTGCGCATGTCCTAAAATCATTGGCCCATAAGAGCCAACCAAGTCAATGTATTCATTGCCATCTACATCTGTGATGTAAATACCTTTGCCACTTTCAATAAACAATGGATTTCCTCCAACGGAATTGAAAGCTCTTACAGGACTATTTACACCTCCTACAAGTGATTTACTTGCTCTTTCGAAAAGCTGAATCGATTTTTCTAACTTCATATCTAAATTTTTGCTTTGCAAAAGTAGGCAGTAAAGCTACTTTTTCTTCGGTAAAATAGGAGAGAATTTACTTTTCCTCTGATTCTTTTTTTTCTAGTCTATTTCCTATAAAATACAAGATAAAGCCTATGACAATACTGCTAAATTTTAAAGTGTAGCTGCTTGTAAAAGTGGAGCCAGATTCATTGGCGTTGTAAATAAAATGAAAGCCGCTAATAAGGGCATATAACATCAGTGCAATTCCAAGTGTTTTTAATAGAGGTGCAATTTTCATGAACGAATCAAAAAGAAAATCTAAAGCTATTAAAAATTCTATTAATCAGAAAATAGGCTAGGAATTTATGATCTAGGAAACGAAAAAGTTAGCTTAATTGTTCAATGCCTCTGCACCACCAACAATTTCTAGAATCTCGTTGGTAATAGATGCCTGTCTAGCTTTGTTATAAACCAATTTAAGGTCTTTGATCAACTCGGTTGCATTGTCAGTTGCTTTGTGCATAGCCGTCATTCTAGCGCCATGCTCTGCGGCATTTGAATCTAAAATAGCTTTGTACAATTGCAACTTCAATGATTTTGGAATTAATTCTTGAAGGATAAACTCCTGAGATGGTTCAAAAATATAATCTTGCTTTGAGGTATTTTCTTCTTTTTCAGAAGGCAATATTGGCAACATTTGTTCTATTCTAACATTCTGAACAGCTGCATTCACAAATTCATTGTAAATGATTACTACCTTATCGAATTGTTTAAAAGAAAACGACTTCATTACTTTTTCAGCAACATCAGCTACTTTTTCAAAGGTCAAATCTTCGTACAATAGATCTAATTTTCCAGGAAGGGTAGTTCCTTTAATGTTGTGTTCCGTTTTTTTGAAATAATCGTCCGCTTTTTTTCCGATGGCCATTACTGTCACTCGTTGACCGATAAAATCTTCTTTAATAACACGATTGGTTTCTTTAATAATGTTGGAGTTAAACGCACCTGCAAGTCCTCTGTTTGATGTAATTGGAATAATCAATACATCTTTTACTTCTCTAATTTCTGTGTATTTACTTTCATGATCCCCATCTGTGCTATCGCTCAAATTTCCTAAGAGTTCTTTGAGTTTATTCGCGTAAGGGCGCATTTGCGTAATAGCATCTTGAGCTCTTCTTAATTTGGCAGCAGATACCATTTTCATAGCAGATGTTATCTGCCTAGTAGAAGATATTGATGTAATCCTGCTGCGTATTTCCTTTAAGTTCGCCATTTTCTTATGCTTGCCGGGTTTTGCTAATTATAACTATGCTTTGTAAGCTGCAGATAAGTCAGCAGCTACTTTTTCTAGCACTTTTGTTTCTTCGTCTGTGAATTTTCCATCTCTCAAAGCATCTAGTGTAGGTCTGTGCTTAGCGTTCATGTATTCCAAAAATTCAACTTCAAATTTTCTTACTTCATTTATTGGCACACTTCTCAATAAACCTTTCGTTCCTAAGTAGATAATAGCTACTTGGTTTTCAACAGACATTGGAGAGTTTTCAGCTTGCTTCAATATTTCAACGTTTCTCGCTCCTTTATCTAGTACAGATTTTGTAGCAGCATCAAGGTCAGAACCAAATTTTGAAAAGGCTTCCAATTCACGGTATTGCGCTTGATCTAATTTTAATGTTCCAGCTACTTTTTTCATGGATTTAATCTGCGCAGAACCTCCAACACGAGATACAGAAATACCTACGTTAATTGCTGGTCGAACTCCTGATAAAAATAAGTTAGACTCCAAGAAAATTTGACCATCTGTAATCGAAATTACGTTGGTTGGGATGTAAGCAGAAACGTCACCTGCTTGTGTTTCAATAATTGGAAGAGCAGTAATTGATCCGCCACCTTTTACTTTACCTTTAAGTGATTCAGGCAAATCGTTCATTTGAGAAGCAATTTCATCGTTGTTGATGATTTTTGCAGCTCTTTCTAATAATCTTGAGTGAAGGTAAAATACATCACCAGGATATGCTTCACGGCCTGGAGGTCTTCTCAACAATAAAGATACTTCACGGTAAGCAACAGCTTGTTTCGATAAATCATCAAAAACAATTAATGCTGGTCTACCTGTATCTCTAAAATATTCTGCAATTGCAGCACCTGTAAATGGAGCATAAAACTGCATTGGAGCAGGATCTGAAGCGTTTGCAGCAACAATAGTTGTGTAAGCCATCGCACCTGCATCTTCTAATGTTTTTACAATTCCTGCAACGGTAGACCCTTTTTGTCCAATCGCCACATAAACACAATATACAGGTTCACCTTTGTCGTAAAATTCTTTTTGATTGATAATGGTATCAATTGCAACAGTTGTTTTTCCTGTTTGACGGTCACCAATAATCAACTCTCTTTGGCCTCTTCCAACAGGAATCATTGAATCAATTGATTTAATTCCAGTTTGTAATGGCTCGTTTACAGGTTGTCTGTAAATTACTCCAGGAGCTTTTCTTTCAATTGGCATTTCGAAAGTTTCTCCTTGAATTGGTCCTTTTCCATCAATTGGTTGACCTAAAGTATCTACCACTCTTCCAAGAATTCCTTCACCAGTTTTGATGGAAGCAATTCTTCCTGTTCTTTTTACAGTATCTCCTTCTTTTACTTTGTTGGAAGATCCTAAAAGTACAGCTCCAACATTGTCTTCTTCAAGGTTCAAAACGATACCCATCAAGTTGTTTTCAAATTCGATCAACTCACCAGATTGAACTTGAGACATACCATAGATTCTTGCGATACCGTCTCCAACTTGGAGAACTGTTCCTACTTCTTCAAGTTCTGCTGCTGATTTTACACCTGCTAACTGTTCTCTTAAAATTGCAGATACTTCTGCTGGATTTACTTCTGCCATTATTTATAATTTTTGCATTTAAGCTTGTACTAATTCTTTTTTTATGTCATTTAATTGTCTGCGAATACTTGCGTCTAATTGAAGATCGCCAATTCTCAGTAAAATTCCTCCAATCAATTCTTTGTCGATTGTTTCAATCAAGTTGATTTTAGAAAAGTTGTATTTGTCTTTAATTCCTTTCAAAACAGCGTTTCTTGTACTTTCATCTAAAGGACTTGCAGTTGTTATTTTAACAGCTGCAATGTGATTTGCTTTGTTGTATATTTCAATTAACTCTTCGCAAATTAGAGCTAACATTACCTCTCTGCCTTGATTAACAGTTTGAATAATTGATTTCATTGTCAGCTTTTGAACCTTGCCTTGAAAAATACTCGTTAAAGCAGTTTTTTTATTTTCTGCATTGATCAAAGGACTTTTAAGGAGCATTTCAAGATCATCACTTTCCTTAATTGCTTTTCGAATTAATTGAAAATCAATAACCACAGCTTCAAGAATTCCTTGACTCTGTGCTAAATGGTAAATTGCTTTGGCATATCTTGATGCCGCTCTTACTCCTTTCATGTGTCTAAAATGATTTTTCAACGGTCACATAGAACGACCTATAATAGTCTTTCTTTTGTATCTCAAACTTCTTGAATGGTCGTTTCATGTTCTTAGTTCAAGTTTGCATCTTTTAATGCAGAAGAAATTAATTCTTCTTGCTTTAACTTGTTGCTATCTAATTCTGACTTCAACATTTTTTCTGCAATTTGAAGAGACAATTCAGCAACTTGATTTTTGATTGCTTGCACTGCTGCATTTCTTTCCGCCTTAATCGTTTCTTTAGCAGCTGCAATCATTTTATCGCCTTCTTCTTTTGCTTTGTCTTTAGATTCTTGAAGCATTTTTTCTTTAGCTTCTCTTGCAGATTTAATAATCTCCTCTCTTTCTAAGCGTGCTTCGTTCAAAAGTGCTTTGTTGTCTTCCTGCAATTGAATCATTTGTTCTTTTGCTTTTTCGGCTGACTCCAATCCTTCACGAATAGAATCTTCTCGTTTTTTTACTGCCGTTAAAATTGGTTTCCACGCATATTTTTTTAGCAGAAACAATAAGGCAAGAAACAAGATGGTTTGCCAAAAGAAGAGACCTACCGAGAAACTGTCTAATAATTTTTCCATTTCTTTTTTAATTTTTTAAAAAGAGTTGCAGCCAACCGCTACAACTCTTTCTTGTCAATAGTTTGTAGTTTTAAACTGCAAAAAGAGCAGCAAAACCAATACCTTCAATAAGTGCTGCTGCAATAAGCATAGCCGTTTGAATCTTGTTGGTAGCCTCAGGCTGTCTTGCAATAGCTTCCATTGCTGAACCTCCGATTCTACCGATACCAATACCGGCTCCGATTACTACTAAACCTGCACCTACGATTGCTGGAATTTCCATATTATATAGATTTAAATTAAAAAATACAAATTAGTCATGGTGTTCGTGTTCTGCCACCGCTCCACCAAAATAAAGTGCCGTAAGCATCGTAAAAATATATGCTTGCAGAAAGGCAACTAAAAGTTCTATGATTGATAAAAAGAATGTTAAACCTAAAAATGCTCCTCTTGCAAACCAATTTTGGAAGATATACAGCAAACCGATTAGACTCATTAATACAATGTGACCTGCTGTCATGTTTGCATACAAACGAATCATTAAAGCAAAAGGCTTAATGAAAACGCCAAGCAATTCAATTGGAGCCAAAATAAATTTCATTGGAACCGGCACACCTGGCATCCAAAAAATGTGTTTCCAATACTCTTTTTTAGAAGTAAATTGAGTGATAAGAAAAGTCATCAATGCCAATGCGAAAGTCACTGCAATGTTTCCTGTTACGTTAATTCCTAAAGGAGTTAAGCCTGCAAGGTTAATAAACCAAATAAAGAAAAACACAGTCAATAAATAGCTCATGTATTTTTGATAGTGCTTTTCACCAATGTTTGGAATTGCAATTTCATCTCGAACAAACAATACTAATGGCTCAAGAAATAATCCCAATTTATTAGGAATAGCTCCTTTTGAATACGATTTTGCAAACTTGGTAAACAAGTAGAAAATCAATATTGAAAACAAAATAATGCTGAACACATTCTTGGTAATCGATAAATCAAGTGGTTTTAGATTTATTGGATGATGACTTTCATCATAGATAATCGTGCCACTAGCATCTGTTTTGTATATTTTGTTGTGATAGAGTTTGTAAAAGTTGCCTTTTGATTCCACCACTTCTTCACCGTGGTGAAATTTTGCAGAAGAAAAAACATGCAAGCCATTGTCAACTAAAATTACAGGAAGTGGAAATTCTAATCCCATTTCATGCCAAATGGTGAAAGAATAATCATCTTGAAGATGGTGGTCTATGAAAGACTTTATTTCTTTTTTAGTACCATCAGTTTCATTTACTGAGTTTGTCGAATCATTTTCATTTCCAATTAGATATGATGGAGAGAGAAGGATTGAAAATGCAAGAAATTTGAAGAGTAACTTTCTCAATTTTTTAGCTTATTTGTGGCTTCTAAAATTCGGCGCAAACGTAAGCAATAAAATCAATTATAAAAAAGCTTTTGAGCAGAAATTAAGGCGCATTTTTAAAAACTTTTTTATTGCGGTTTTTTGATAATTTAATTATTGCAAAAACAGCATTTTAACTCTTGCTAAGAAGTTTTACCAAGTAGTAAGTTTCGAAAGTAAGGCAAATTGCATAGGGTACAAAAAAAGCAGCAAATTCTTGCCCTTCAATTTCATCGTTTAGTTGGTAGACAGGTTTGAAGAAAATAAAGAATACTGCCATTTTAAGAAGAAAGCCAAACATGAAGATAAAACCAATGCTTGCATTGTGCTTGTCTTTCAAAAAAAGGATGAAACTAAACGTGAGTAGAACCAAAAAGTAGTTGCTTGCATAAGCTGCTACAATTAGGTTTTCAAAAATTGGTAGTTGAAGCTGTGTATTGATTAGAGACTGAACTGCAAAAGAAATTAATAGCAGCAGTAATAGAAATGCTCCAAAAAAGCTAATCTTTCGAATCTTCGTCATTGTTGATTTGATTGACTTTTTTGATGAGAAAATAAAAGGAAATTATAATTGCAATTAATGTGAAGAGAATGGTAAACCATCTTTGATCTTCTAGATACTTTTGGTCTAAATACTTTCCAAAGTATGCACCAAAATAGACAAGCACTCCCATTTGAAGCGCCAATCCTGTAAAAATTAAAAACCTAGGCTGTTTTCTCTCTTTTGGGTTCTTCTTGTTTTGATTTGTTGCCACTTTCCATACCTTTAATTACTGCTCCCATTTTACAGTTTCCTGAAAAGTTTGCTCCTGGTTCAATTTGAAGTTTATTGGTAGTGATTTCTCCAATTAAATTTGAGGTTGCTTTTAATGACAACAATTCTTTAACGGTAATGGTTACCTTCAAAGTTCCAGAAATAGTTGCGTTGGCACATTTTACAGAGCCTTCAACATATCCATTATCTCCTACCACTACTTTTCCCTCCGACATTAGGTTGCCAAAAAGTTTTCCATCAATTCGAATGTCACCTTTGCAAATAATGTCTCCTGTGATTTCTGTTCCTGTTCGAATGATATTAATTGCAGACGCGTCTACATCAGTATTTTTTGCCATAGTTGTCGAATTAAACTTAAACATAATCCTGCGAAGTTACAATTTCTTATTACTTTAACAATAATACCATTTTAGTATTTAAATGCAGTTAATAAAGTTTCTTTAGCTGTAAGCTTAAGTTGGATATTTTAAAGTATAAAATTCTAAGTATTGTGTTTCGTCTTTAGTTTTGAATAAAGTTCTGAAGTTGGTATTTGAAATAAGGTATGAATTCGCGTTCGCATTTTGAATTTCTCTAAAGAGTTCCTTATTGTTTTTAAGTGCATTATAATAGCGATTTGCTTGTTCTAAACTTTCAAAAGTTCGTATTAAATAGATGCTCTTATCATTTAAAGCTGAGTTAGTAACTTCCAATCTACTTTCTGAAAAAGCAGCTTTGTTAAAATCAGCTATTTTATTTCTCAACTCTTTAAAAACAGGTGAATTTTGATCTTCTGACGATATGATTAAAATGTGTTTATCTTTTGGGTTGTAGTCAAACTCAATAACTGGTTTTTTGGGTTTTACTTCTTCCTGTCCCATTTCTTTCATGAAGGCCAAAATTTGATTGGCTTTTTCTTTTACAGGATCATCCGGATGGTCTTTTACTACTTTTTGCAGTGCGCTCTTAAATTCTTCTTTGCTTCTAGTATTGCCAATAGATTTTGCTTTCAGTAAGTCAAATTTTCCTTGAATGTGATTCTCACTAAATGTTTCGTCTGCTTTGATACAACTATTAATCACGTCTTCATATAACTTAAATTGGTACAAGCGAAAGGTTGCTGCATAAAACTCTTCGATTTTTTCTTTGCTGTCTTTGTTTTGTTTGTTGTACTCCGGGTTTTTTATTAGATACGCAAACTCGCTAAAAGGGTGATTTTCTAAGACCCAATTTTTTTCAATTTCTGCTTTTTCTTCTTCGTTTATTAATTTATATATTCTATACAATTGATAATGTGAAGGGAGATTGTGCACAGAAGTATCGTATTGTGTAATTATTCTATCGAATGCCCTAATGGCACTTTTATAATCTTTAAAACTCTCCTTAAAAATTGTTCCAACATTAAAAAGGGCTTCTGCAATTCTTCCATGAGCTTCTAATTCTTCTTGCAAATCCTTTGGAATATCTTTCATGTATGTCTCAGGATCGTATTTTGTAGCCTCTGCTAAAGAATCTTCTTTAGCTTGCTCAGGTTTTTTTTCTACTAAACCACCTTCATCTCCACCTGTTTCTTGGCTGTTATTATTATTTTGACTTCCTTTCTTTTTCCTTCTCCAATCATCTTCTAATGGTCTATTACCCCAAATACCTTGAAATTCGCTTTGCCCCATTGCCATATTAGAAGCATTGTAAAAATACCACTCCCCTTTTCTTGGAGCTGCGCCAAGATTAATTAGCCCAGATGGATTGTTTTGATTTTGAAGTTCAGCCAATTTTTTCATCTCAGCTTGCTTCTTTCTTTCCTCTTCAGCTTTAATTTCTTTGATTATTCCCTTAATTTTTTTATCTAATTCTTTTTCACTTAGCTTTGAGAGTGCTATTAAACTATCTTCTCTATCAATTAATCTTAGGTTTTCAACTAATTCTTTTAAATTGTTATTCTTGCTGTCTGCATCCCAATAGCCTGGGTAGTCTTTAGGTAAAAACTGAAGTGTACTGTCATAATTCATCTGAGCATTGATGTAATGTGGTTGCTCAAAATAGATATTAGCCAACTTTAAATAGGATAATCCCTTCTGACGATTATTATTAACACTTGCCTTAGTTGATTTCTTTAAATAGTCAATTGCTTTAGGTTCATCATCTTCTTTAATGGCAATTTCTGCGAGTGCAAAATATATCTGATCTCTAAAATTTTCATTTCGCTTATCCTTTAACATTTTATAGAGCTCTTTCTCAATGTCTTTTCCTTCCGTTGAGGTAACATCATATAAAACAGCTCGATTTATTTTCGCATTGAAACGCATGGCATAATCTGGTTTCAATTTTAAAACTCTGCTGTAGCGATCAATAGCAAGACTTCTATTTTGTTGGTTTTCATAAAGCTGAGCTAAAATAAATAAATAGCGACGTTTAGCTTCATTTTCTTTGGTTAAACGAACAGCTTCTTCTAATTTTTCAATTGCTTTTTCTTCGTCTTTATCGACTTTTAGGTAATAATCTGCAAAAATTGCATTGAAATGTCCTTTATATTCCTCGGGGAATTTATTTTTTTCTGCAAGGCCGAGGTCTAAAAATTCTTCTGCTTTATCGTATTGCTTTGTTTCAATAAAAGTTTTAATCAGCCAGTTTAATCCTATGTAGCGCGCAGGATTCTTTTTATACGCTTGATATACGTAAAGGAAAGTTTCTTCAGCAAGTTGAAATTCTTCTTTATAAAACCGTGCTTTCCCAATAAGAAAATAACTGTCGTCAATCCATTTTACATGCTCTGTTCTTCTTTTGTAAATGGAGTGCCTTTCGATAACTTCTGAACATTTATCAATAATTTTATCCATGTCGGGGTAAAATGACTGAGATTGTTGTTCGTCCGGATAAATGAAAATTGGAAGTAATTGAGTGTAATCATCGATCTTACTAGTTCTTAATAGCTCGTCTTTCTCACGCATGATTTCTCTTGCATTGAAATAACCATTGTATCGAGAGGTGGTATTGTGGTAGGCTCTAGACATCCAGGTGTTCTTATCTCTTGAGCAAGTTGAGAAAAGGAGCACAGAAATACAAATGATGATTAAACTTCTTCGGTTCACAAAAATATCAGACTATTGGGCTACAGTATTAACCTATATAAGGGCTTAAAAGTATTTTCAAAATTAATTATTCTTAAACTAGTGCTAATTTGTTTTATTGTCTGACTATTATAAAATTCATAGTGGATTAATTCTTCTATAAGAAACCATTATTTCGGATATTTGAAGTCTCAATTTAAGTACAGGTTTGGAAAATCAAAAGAAGAAAAAAAAGATATTAAATAAACTCAAAAACAAGTACCGCTTGGTGATTTTGAACGATTCCACTTTTGAGGAAAAGTTCTCATACCGACTTTCTAGGCTAAACATTTTAACTTTTGTAACCACATTCGCTTTTATTTTAATCTTATTGGTCTCTGTAGCCATTGTTTTTACTCCATTGAGAGAATACATTCCCGGATATACCGATGTTAGTTTGAGACAAGAATTAACAACAATGGTGATTCGTGGAGATTCTTTAGAAAATGAATTAAAAAGGAACAATAAATACTTGGCAAATTTAAAAGCTGTTTTAAGTGGTAACTTACCTTTAGAAACTGCCCAAATTGAAGAAGGGGAGTTGACTGTTGAAACTCGAACAAAAACCTATACTAAATCCAATGAAGATTCATTATTGCGTGAATATGTTGAAAGAGAAGATGCTTTTTCATTAAGGGCTGGAGGCGATGAAAGTGATAAAGGAGCAGGTAAATTCTATTTTTTCCCACCATTGAAAGGTTCAATAACTGGAGAATTTGATCCTTCAACAGATCATTTTGGAATTGACATTGTGGCTCCTAAAAATGAAGCAATAAAAGCGGTACTCAACGGAACTGTAATTTTTGCAGAATGGACAGTAGAAACAGGATATGTAATCCAATTACAACACAACGATAATTTCACTTCCATCTATAAACACAATTCCTTTTTACTGAAAAAAACAGGCGACAAAGTAAAGGCTGGTGAGGCTATTGCAATAATTGGCAACTCTGGAGAATTGACTTCCGGGCCACACCTTCATTTCGAGTTGTGGCAAGCTGGATCAGCATTAAATCCTATGGAATACATTAACTTTTAATTCATGAAGTTGAAGTCTCTTTTAAGTATTCCTTTTGCGCATTTTATTGTAAAGCGCACTAAAAAATGGTCTAAAAACCCAATTGAAACTCAAAAAAAGGTATTTAATCAATTGATTGAAGTTGGTAAAAAGACCGCTTTTGGAATCGATCATAATTTTCATGAAATTAAAAATCACCAAGATTTTGTTGCCAGAGTTCCAATTCGGGAATATGAAGGATTTCAAAACTACATTGAAAGAATTAAATCAGGCGAAGAAAATGTTCTCTGGAAAGGTTTGCCGATTTATTTGAGTAAAACTTCGGGGACAACTTCCGGAGCAAAATACATTCCCATCACTAAAGAGTCGATTCCGTTTCACATCAATGCTGCTCGCGACAGTATTTTGCATTACATCGACGAGACTAAAAATGCTGAAATTGTTGATGGTAAAATGATTTTTTTACAGGGAAATCCTACCTTAGATACTTCAGGGAAAATTCCAGTTGGTAGACTTTCAGGAATTGTTGCACATCACGTTCCGGCCTATCTTCAAAAGAATAGATTGCCTTCCTTAAAAACCAATACAATAGATGATTGGGAGCAGAAAGTTGATGCTGTTTGTCGAGAAACACTCAATCAGCCCATGACTCTAATTAGTGGAATTCCCCCTTGGGTGCAAATGTATTTTGAGCGTTTACTTGAATTGAGTGGAAATGAAAGTATTTCTAAAGTATTTCCAGATTTTTCATTGTTCATTTTTGGTGGAGTTAATTACGAACCCTACCGTCAAAACATGGAGCGCTTGATTGGAAAGAAAGTGGATTCCATTGAATTGTATCCTGCTTCGGAAGGATTTATTGCTTTTCAAGATAAGCAAAACGAAGAAGGAATGCTTTTGCTACTTAATTCAGGGATTTTTTATGAGTTTATTCCTGCCGAAGAATTTTTTGATGAAAATCCAACGAGAATCACAATTGAAGCAGTTAAATTAAACCAGAACTACGTCATTATTTTAAATACCAATGCCGGCTTGTGGGGCTACAATATCGGTGATACTGTTCGTTTTGTTTCGCTTGCGCCTTATAGAATTGTGGTTAGTGGAAGAATTAAACATTTTACCTCCGCTTTTGGAGAGCACGTTATCGCAGAAGAAGCAGAAAAAGCCTTGACTTTTGCGTGTCAGCAAACTGGAATAGAGGTAGTGGAGTTTCATCTAGCTCCTCAGTTAAATCCAGGTGGCGATGAATTGCCTTTTCACCAATGGTTTATTGAATTTGAAAGCGAAGTAAGTGATCTGAAAAGTTTCACACAACACATTCATCAAAAGATGATGGAATTAAATTCTTATTACAAAGACTTGGTTGATGGTAAAATGCTTCAAGAATTAAAAATTAAGGTCTTGAAAAGAGGGGCATTCAACAGCTACATGAAGGAAAATGGAAAATTGGGCGGACAAAATAAGCTACCTCGTTTGGCTAACGATCGAAAAATAGCTTATGTTCTTGAAAGGATTGGATAAGTATTATTTAACCTCCCATGTATTCTTGCCGCTCAAAAGACTGTCTAAATCTCCTTTGCCATTTCTTTCAATCGCATTTTGTACTTGATTTTCAACAGCTACTTCATATAACTCTCTTTTGGTAGAATAGAAAACTCCAAAAGGACGAGGTAAGTGATTTTCATCGTTTGGATTGTCGAAAAAGCTGGTAAGTAATTGCGCTTTAAAATGATCTGTTTCATCGTGAATCCATAAATCATCTTTACTTACTGAATTGATGTCTACGACTTTTGGAGTAGAACCATCTAATACAATTCCTTTTTCTTCGTTATGTCCAAAAATTAAAGGCTCTCCTTGTTTAAGAAAGATTGTCGCTTCTTTTTTACTTCCTTTATCTGTAAAAACTTCAAAAGCACCGTCGTTAAAAACATTGCAATTTTGATAAATTTCTACCAAAGAAGTCCCACTATGCTGCTCTCCTCTCAATAAAATCTCACGTTGATGAACCGGATCTCTGTCCATTGTGCGAGCAATAAATGTGGCATCAGCACCCAAGCATAATTTTAATGGATTAAATGGATGATCTAAAGAACCCACAGGAGTTGATTTTGTAACCGTCCCTTCAGGTGAAGTTGGAGAGTATTGTCCTTTTGTTAAACCATAAATTTCATTGTTAAACAACAAAATATTCAAGTCAAAATTTCTTCGAATTATATGGATTAAGTGATTTCCGCCAATTGAAAGGGCATCTCCATCGCCAGTAACCACCCAAACACTCAATTCTGGTCGACTAATTTTTAAACCACTTGCAATTGCAGTAGCTCTTCCGTGAATGCTGTGCATTCCATAAGTATTCATGTAATATGGAAAACGAGAAGAGCAGCCAATCCCTGAAATAAAGACGATGTCTTCCTTTTTCTTATTCACTTCAGGCATAATTGATTGCACTTGCTTCAGAATAGAATAGTCGCCACAACCTGGACACCATCTTACATCTTGATCAGTTGCAAAATCTTTAGGACTTAATTGTACACTTTCCATTAACTCACTCATTATCATTTATTTTTTTAATGGCATTGACTATTTCTTCAGTTGTGAACGGAATTCCTTTAATCTTATTCAATCCCTTGGCATCAATTAAAAACTCTGAACGAATTAACTGAATTAACTGTCCATTATTCATTTCTGGAATGATGACTTTTTTGAAATTACTTAAAAGGGTTTCAAGATTTTTTGGAAAGGGATGAATGTAACGCAGGTGCGCATGACTGACTTTAATGCCTTCGGCAATACATTCTCTAACTGCCGATTTAACAACGCCAAAAGTAGAACCCCATGCAAGCACTAATACTTCACCTTCATCTTCACCGCTTGAAATTTTCTGAAGTGGAATGGAATCTGCAATTTTTTCAATTTTTGCAGCCCTAATTTTTACCATCTTTTCATGGTTCTCAGGATCATAAGAAACATTTCCAGTTTCATCTTCTTTTTCTAATCCGCCCAATCGATGTTCTAATCCCGCTTCACCTGGTATTGCCCAATCGCGAACTAAGTTTTCATCTCGCTTGTAAGGTAAAAAGGTTTTTTCTTCAGTGGCTTTAATTAGTTTGGGATGAATGGGGTTTAATTCTGCCGTAGTTGGAAATTTCCATGGCTCTGAGCCATTGGCCATGTAGCCATCCGATAAGAAAAAAACCGGCGTCATGTGTTCAACAGCAATTCTGCATGCTTCATAAACCGCCGCAAAACAATCAGAAGGAGAGGAGCCTGAAATAACAGGAAGAGGAGCTTCTCCATTTCTTCCATTGATGGCTTGCAATAAGTCGGCTTGTTCGGTTTTGGTTGGCAATCCAGTAGATGGTCCTCCTCGCTGAACATTTATAATAACGAGCGGAAGTTCTAACATTACTGCCAACCCAATTGCTTCACCTTTAAGAGCGATACCTGGGCCTGAAGAAGCAGTTACACCTAATTTTCCGCCAAAAGATGCTCCAATAACAGAGCAAATTGCTGCAATCTCATCTTCTGCTTGAAAAGTTTTTACACCAAAATTTTTGTGCTTCGCTAATTCATGTAGTATATCGGATGCTGGTGTAATTGGGTAAGAACCGTAAAATAAATCCAGCTTAGATTTTTGAGAAGCAGCAATCAAACCTAATGCTGTGGCTTGATTTCCAATAATGCTTCTATACTTTCCGGGACTTAAATTTGCAGCCTTTACATTGTATCTTGAAGTAAAGGTTTCATTGGTGTCGCCAAAATTATATCCTGCCTTTAAAACTTTTAAATTGGCTTCAATTAATTCAGGATGCTTGGCAAATTTTTGCTTTATGAATGCTTCAGTACCATCTAATTTTCGATTATACATGTAATACAAGAAGCCCAAAACAAACATATTTCTAGAACGGTCAATTTCTTTTTTGCCCAAACCACTATCCACCAAGGCAGTTCGTGTCATTTTGCTGACATCTATTTCAATGGTTCTAAAGTCATTTAGCTTTCCACTTTCTGTCGGGTTTTCGTCGTACCCTGCTAATTTTAAATCTCTTGCATTAAATCCATCTGTGTTGATAATGATGGTTCCGCTTTTCTTTAATCTGGGAAAATTGACCTTAAATGCAGCGGCATTCATGGCAACTAATACATCACAATTGTCGCCAGGTGTAGAAATTTCTTGACTACCAAACCTCAACTGAAAGCCTGAAACACCTGCTAAAGTGCCTTGAGGAGCTCTGATCTCCGCAGGGAAGTTAGGAAAAGTACTGATGTCATTGCCAAACAAGGCATTAGTATTTGTGAATTGCGTTCCTGTAAGTTGAATACCATCTCCTGAGTCACCAGCAAAAACAATGGTTACTTCCCTTTTTTCTTCTACTGTTTTGGTCATTATTTGTTAAGCTTTTCGAAGCTCAAAATTAATTAGAATTAGTCTAAATAACAGTTTGATTCAAATTTGGTTTCAAATTAAAAAAAAAGTTATCTTTACTTTGTTCTATTTTTAATTTAATGATTTTATAACATTAATTTTATTTTAAAATGAACTCTTTAAATTCACAAAAAGTATTAGTTTTTAACTTTTAAAATTTACACAATGAAATTTAAATTGATTACAGCTTTTATTTTGATACCGTATCTAGCTGCTGCAGGCGGTTTTCAAGTCAACTTACAAGGAAATAAGCAATCGGGAATGGGTCATTTAGGCACGAGTTTTCACTTAGGTGCTTCCAGTACTTATTTTAATCCTGCCATGATGGGACTAGATTCAAATAAATTTAATTTTGAATTTGGTGGTTTTGGAATTTTTTCTGAAGTTGCTTTTCAAAATAGACAAACAGGAATGACAGAAAGAACTGACAATCCAGTAAGTACTCCTTTCTATTTTTATGGTACATACCAAATCAACGATAAGTTGGCTGCAGGTTTGGGGGTATACACTCCTTTTGGTAGCTCAGTTGATTGGGGAAAAGATTGGAGTGGTAAAAACCTCATTCAACAAGTTACTTTACAAGCTATTTATATTCAGCCTACCTTATCATATCGATTAAATGATAAGCTTTCTGTAGGAGCTGGATTAACTGTGGCGTTGGGTTCTTTTGAAATCGATCGAGCTGTCCCTGCTCCAATTGGAAATGAAAATACTGTGAATTTAAAAGGAGGAGAAACTGGATTTGGGTTTAATGCAGGACTGCATTACCAGGCAACTGAAAAGTTCAGTGTTGGATTAACTTATAGGTCTAGAGTGGATATTAACCTAGAAGATGGAGATGCTACATTTTCTATGGATCCGGCTTTGGCTTCAAGTTTTCCAAGTGGAAAGTTCGCTGCTGATTTACCATTGCCTGCCACAGCTACTATTGGATTTGCCTATAAAGCAAATGAAAAGTGGTTGTTCTCTGTGGAAGGGAGTTTCGTAGAGTGGAGTGCATATGAATCCCTTGATTTTGATTTTGAAAATAATACTTCAAGTCTAGAAGATTCTAAGAATGCAAGAAACTATGAAGATGCAATTATTCTTAGAGTTGGAGCGCAGTACACCATGAGTGAAAAATTAGCTTTGAGAGCTGGACTTTACTATGATCAATCGCCTGTACAAGATGAATTTTTTAATCCAGAAACTCCTAATTCTGATAACCTAGGTTTTACAACAGGACTTTCTTACAATGCTAGCTCCAAGTTTGGTATTGACTTTTCATTGCTTGCATTGAATGGTCTGGAAAGAACTTCGGAGTATCAGCCTGAAAACTTTGGTGGTAAATACGCCTCATTTTCAATTATTGCTGGATTAGGATTTAATTATAAATTTTAAAAAAATAAGCCATGAAATTTAATAGATTACTTTACATACTTCCGATTTTTTCAATTGTAGCTTGTCAGCCTGAAATTGATGACATTGATTTTAATGGAGGAAGTGCTGACTTTTCAAGAACTGTTGCGGTTGGAAATTCTCTAACAGCAGGTTTTCAGAGCAATGCTTTGAGTTTAGAAGGACAAATGAATTCGCTACCAAGCATTATTGCGGGTCAATTAAAATTAGTTGGTGGTGGTGAATTTACACAGCCGTTGCTAAGCGGTGAAGCTGGAGCTAAGGGGGCAGGTGTGGAGGCTTCATTGATAGTTAATAATTTACTACTTCCAGAACTATCCTTAGCACCTTCAAAAGATTGTCTAGGTGAGACAAGTTTATCCCCCCAAATTTTAAGTGCACCTTATCCAATCACTTCCTTTTTAGAACTAGATGCCAGTCTTCGACCTTTTAACAACATTGGAGTACCGGGTGCAAAAATTGGAAATGTTACTATGCCTGGTTACGGGTCTTCTCAAGGAAATCCATTTTTTGCACGTTTTGCTGAAACACCAATGGAAACAATGTTGCAAGCCGCCATGAAAACAAATGCTACTTTCTTTCAACTTTGGATAGGGAATAATGATGTGTTGGGTTATGCAACTACAGGTGGAAATGAAGGTGGTGATGCTGTCACACCTGTTAATACCTTCAGTTCAGCCTTTAAGGAAATCTTAGATTCATTAGCTAAGAATGGAGCCAAAGGAGTAGTAGCAAATATTCCAGATGTTACTTCTATTCCATTTTTTACGACAATCCCAACAGGAGTTGAATTAACTCAAGAACAAGCAGATCAGTTGAACTCTCCAATGGCTTATGGAGCATATAACGGAGGCTTAGATGCAATGGTTGCTAATCAAGCTCTCTCACAAGATGAAGCCGATGAAAGAAAAATTATTTTCAAAGCTGGTTTAAATCCATTTGTTGTATTAGATCCAAGCTTAACTGACTTAACAGGGTTTAATCCTGCTCTTTTGAGTATGCGTCAAATTAAGGTGGGAGAATTATTGACATTGCGTACACCGAGTGATTCTTTGAAATGTGCAAGATGGGGTTCAGCTAAGCCAATTCCAGGGAACTTTCACCTGACGAATGCTGAATTAGTAACCATTAAAAATGCGGTATCAGGTTATAATGATATTATTAAGCAAGAAGCTCAAGCAAGGCAATTGGCATTTGTTGATGTTAACGCACGTTTAGATGAATTAGCAACTGTTGGTATAAAAGTCAGTGGAATAAATTTTACATCGGAGTTGGTTCGTGGTGGAGCATTTTCTTTGGATGGGGTACATCCAAGCACTCGTGGATATGCAATCATCGCCAACGATTTTATTGATGCAATTAATAAAACATACAACGCCAACATTCCGAAAGTTGATGTAACAAGGTATCCGGCGCTAGAAACAGCGATGTAGCTATTAGATGAAACACAGATGTCGCTGATTTTTTATGATTATTATGATAACGTAATTTAATCCGCGATTATCTGCCGAATCTGCGTCATCCGTGTTCCATTAAAGTTTAACCAAGAAAAATGGTGATGAATTTAAATTACTGCTCCATTACCTTTGGAACTTTGATAAAGTCTGAATCTTTATCAGGGGCATTTTTTAATGCTTCTGCCTGAGTAATGGTTTGCTTTACTTCATCTGGACGCAAAGTTGTTTTTTCATCCAATAGGTAAATAAGAGGTTCGATGCCAGTAGTATCTACTTCTTCCAATTTATTGATGAAATCCACCATTTTATTCATGTCTCCAAGAATGGAAATTTTTTCTTCTTCATTAAATTCAAGTTTTGCCAACTGGGCAATACGATCGAAAGTTTTGGAATCTACAGCCATATTTAATTAATCTAATTTTGAAGCAATAATGATTTTGGTTTTCTCCCGCAAAGCTACTAAATCCATTTTGGAATGTTCAGCAGCAGAGATGGGTGGATGAATATAAACTCTTGCTTTTCCGAAACAACAATTAGCAGATATTTTCATGCTGTCTTCTAAGATTTTGTAATTATCCTTAAAGCTCACAGGAACAATACTAATGCCTAATTCTTTAGCAACTTTAAATGCACCGTTTTTAAAAGCCTTCATGGTCGGAACGCTATTAGGTATCGTTCCTTCAGGAAAAATTACAATGTTATCTCCCTTTTCAATCCTTTCACATGCTTTCTTAATGGCATCATGTGCCGCTTTAGCATTTGTTCTATTGACTAAAAGATTCATTTTTTTAAAGAAAATATTAAAAATGGGCACTTTTCCTAACTCTTGTTTCCCCAAAAAGATAAAATAATTTGGAAGGCTATAATAAAGAATTAAAATATCTAAGTAGGAACTGTGATTGGGGCAAATAATGTAACTTGTGTTTTCATCATCAGGGATTGATCCTTCAACGTGTACCCGAATTCCCACCATGAACAAGATAAACTTAGTCTGTACTCGAATTAATTGAAAGCCTTTTTTAAAATACCTTTCATTTTGAAGTAATACAAAGTAGAAGGGATATAGGATGAGAAGGCTAATTGCTACTACGAGCAAAAAGTAAAACTTCCAAATCATCCCAAAAAATCCTTTCAATAATTGCATGCGTCAAAAATAGGACAAATATGTAATTTCGCAGGATGGCAAGAATACTTACAGGAATTCAAAGTTCGGGTGAAAGTGGAGAAGTGCATTTAGGCAACATTCTAGGAGCAATAGCACCTGGGGTTAAATTGTCTCAAAAATCTGATAATGAGGCATTTTTTTTCATCGCAGACCTACATTCATTAACTACAGTAAAAGACGCTGAAATTCGTCGTCAAAATGTGCGCGCTGTTGCCGCTGCATGGTTAGCTTTTGGATTTGATACTGAAAAAAATGTTTTTTATCGCCAGTCTGATGTGCCAGAAGTATGTGAATTGACTTGGTACCTAAATTGTTTTACTCCATTTCCAATGTTGGCTAATGCCCACTCTTTTAAAGATAAATCAGAAAATCTTGCCGATGTAAATGCAGGGCTATTTGATTATCCAGTTTTGATGGCAGCAGATATTATTTTGTACGATGCAGCCTATGTTCCAGTAGGGAAAGACCAAAAGCAGCATTTGGAAATGACCAGAGACATTGCATCTTCATTTAACCACAAATACGGTGATACTTTCGTTGTACCTGAGCCGCTTATTGATGAAAAAGTCATGTTAGTTCCCGGAACGGATGGTAGGAAAATGAGTAAAAGTTATAACAATTACTTGAATATCTTTTTACCTGAAAAACAGTTGAGAAAAGCGGTCATGCGAATTGAAACAGATAGTAGAGCATTGGAAGAATCGAAAGTTCCCGAAACTTGCAATGTATTTGCGCTGTATTCACTTTTAGCAGATGAGGATCAACTTAAAAATATGCGTAAAAACTATCTTGCAGGGAACTATGGCTATGGGCATGCAAAGCAGGAGTTATTTGAATTGATTCTTGAAAAATATAAAGGTGAACGTGAGAACTATGCGATTTTAATGAATTCTCCAGAAAAAATTGACGCACTTCTTAAAATTGGAGCTGAAAAGGCTAGAAAGGTTGCAATTCCTGTTTTAAATCGAGTTCGAGAGAAGTTGGGTTACAATTCAAATGCATGATAAAGCAACTAGCAGTTCTATTTTCTTTGGCTTTTTTTGTGGCTTGTGATGAGGAGCTAGACAGTCAACGAACTTTTGTAGATCCCAATCCTTTTGATGTAGAGTTGAGAATTAACAACAAAAGCAATTTTCAATTGGATAGTTTTAACATCACTACAGGTAATGAAAGTGTTTATTATGGGTCTTTGGAGAGAAAGAAGACAAGTATTTCCAAAAGCTTTCAAAGTGCATATGAAGAAATGGATTTAAACTTCATGGTTGAAGAACGAAAATTCATTCACATACCCCCAACAACTTCAACTAAATTGGAAAATGGGCAGTATGAATTACAAATTGATGGAGTTGATACCAGTACTTTGAAATTCACTTTCCTTCTGGAGAAATTAGAATAAATACACCAATTTTTTCTTTGGAATAAAAAACAAATAGCAACTGAATGTTTAAATGACATCGATTAACTTTGCAAATTATTACGGGATGTAGCTTAGTCCACGCAAAGCGTGGCAGGCCTGTCAAGCTGCAAGCATGATTAAAGTGCGTTTCATTCTAAAAAAATTCAATGTATTGTACATATATACTTTTTAGTGAAACCAAGCAGCGTTTTTATGTGGGACACACTGAAAACATTGATTACAGAATTTCACGTCATAATTTAGGTATGGTAAAATCTACTTCTTATGGAATTCCCTGGATTTTAAAATATAAGGAAGAATTTACTACTAGAATTGAGGCTGTTCATAGAGAGCGACAAATAAAAAAGAGAGGTGCAGGTCGATTTTTAAATGACATCGATTAACTTTGCAAATTATTACGGGATGTAGCTTAGTCCACGCAAAGCGTGGCAGGCCTGTCAAGCTGCAAGCATGATTAAAGTGCGTTTCATTCTAAAAAAATTCAATGTATTGTACATATATACTTTTTAGTGAAACCAAGCAGCGTTTTTATGTGGGACACACTGAAAACATTGATTACAGAATTTCACGTCATAATTTAGGTATGGTAAAATCTACTTCTTATGGAATTCCCTGGATTTTAAAATATAAGGAAGAATTTACTACTAGAATTGAGGCTGTTCATAGAGAGCGACAAATAAAAAAGAGAGGTGCAGGTCGATTTTTAAATGACATCGATTAACTTTGCAAATTATTACGGGATGTAGCTTAGTCCGGTTAAAGTGCGCGTCTGGGGGGCGCGAGAGCGGTGGTTCGAATCCACTCATCCCGACCAAAAACTTAAAGCCTGCTATGAAATTAGCAGGCTTTAGGTTTTTGAGTAAACCTCAAAAATGGATGGCCACAGGCAATCCACTCATTCCGACTAACTAAATAGCCAACTGTTTATTAGTTAAATGATTAGCTTTTTTAATTAACACCTCGTCAAAAAATCACTAATTACTTCTTCCAAATTATTTTCTTGATTGAAATTCGGAATGCCCTTGTAATTTTTGGCTTTAACTAAATCTTTTTCCAAATTCAAAAGGGTTTCTGTTGTGCTGTAAAAATAACTTTCTGACATTAAGTACTTAGCTAGATAGATTTGTTCTGTTTGACCTTTAGTGGGGATTAAAATAGCCTTTTTACCCAAAGCAGCTAAGTCCATAATGGAAGAATATCCTGATCGACAAAGAATCATTTCAGAGTGCATTAATTCGTTTTGCATGGTTTCAGAAGAAAGGTGTGGCAAAACATTTACCCACTTTGGCACTTTCAAATTACTGCTTTCCTCTTCGGGCAAACCTCTTACAAGTAGTGTGTCAATTTTGCAATTTTGTAGTTGTTTTAAAAGTTTTTTTTCAAATAATGTTCTATTCGGTTCAGGCCCTGATAAAACAATCATAAGTGGACGTTTATGAACAAAGTCCGGAACTTCAGTTTTTTCAAAACGAGATAAAGGACCAATAAAAACAGTGTTTTTTATCGAAACATTTTCATGCGAAAGTTTTCCGCTTAGGTTACTATAATTGGAATAATCTGGAATCCAGCAGGCATTAAACTTTTTCAAGAATTTTTGAATTAGTTTTCTTAAAGTTTTTTGTAGAAATGGAGTTTGTATAAATAGTTGATGACTGATAATGATAGAAGGAATTTTATTTGAATACATTCCATATCGATTATCCGAAATTACTCCATCAATTTGATGTTCAGAAATTAATCGTTCAAGCTCTTGATGTTCTTTTCCTATACTTTTAATCAGTTTAGGAGTTTGAAGTCCCATAGACACAGTCATGGGAAGGTATTTGGAATAGCTTAGATTAATCGGACTTAGTTCGATAAAAATAAGTTCTGGAAATTCTTCTTGAAGCAATCTTAATGAAGCACCTTCAGTTGCAATAATGACTTCAGCTTCATTTTTCAGGAGCATTCGAATGATGGGAATACACCTACTGGCATGACCTAAACCCCAATTCAACGGACTGACTAAAATTCGCTTCTTTTTGCTCATTTTTTAATCGACCAATTTACTTAAATTTGAGCCTAATGAAAGCATTAATTACAGGAGCTAGTAGAGGAATTGGAAAAGCAATTGTATCAGAATTAGCAAATAATTCTTGGGATTTAACATTGATTTCATCCGGTGAAAAAGAGTTGTTTCAGTTTGTTTCTGAACTTCAGCAAAAGCACTCTCATCTGACAATCAACTACCTTATTTGTGATTTAAAAAATCCATTGGAAAGGCAGCAGCTTTTTAAAAAAATTAATTCCGACATGCCTTTGGATTTATTGGTGAATAATGTCGGGATTTATAGAGAAAATAAATCAAGTGAAACCGATTATCATGAATTACAGGAAATGCTTGAAGTTAATTTATTTGCAGCCGTAGAACTAAGCAAATATTTACTCCCAACTTTAAAGAAAAGCCAATGTGCTTGCATTGTCAATATTGGTTCTGTGATGTCAATCAACGCTGCTCCTTTTGCTAGTAATTACTCAATTTCAAAACATGCACTAAAAGCTTGGACGGATGCTTTGAGAGCTGAATTGAGGGAGCAAGGAGTGAAGGTTTGTGGAATTTACCCCGGAGCAGTTGATACATCTTCATGGGATGTAAGCACCGCAAACAAGCAAGAAATGATTCATCCTACTGACATTGCAAAATTAGTAGCATTGATCCCTTCTTTCTCAAAAAGCACCTTGGTGGAAGAAATTAAAATTAGTCCACTTAATTTTTAAGAAGCAAGATCCAATCGATAACCAACTCCTTTTACGGTTGCAATTAAACCTTCTCCAATTTTTTCTCTAATTTTTCGAATGTGAACGTCCACAGTGCGTCCCCTTACTTTTTCAAAATTCTCCCAAATGGCATTTTTTATTTCTTCTCGAGAAAATACCTTGTTTGGTTTTGAAAACAACAACGATAAAATTTCAAATTCTTTTTTAGGTAAATAGTATTCTACACCATCTTTGATGATGAGGTATCGCTCATGATCTATGATTAACGCCTGTTCCTTTAAATCTTTACTGTCCCATTTTTTTCTTCTAAGCAAAGCTTTAATTCTGCTTAGCAATAATCTTTCATGAATGGGTTGGAATAAAAAATCATCTGCACCAGACTCTAAACCTGCAATTAAAGCGAACTCTTCTTTTCGATTGCTGAATAGTATAATAAAAGTTTTATCAATGCTTTCTTCTGTTTTTAGTCGTTGACACAAATCAATGCCATTTGAGGTGCTCAAATCTAACGGCAATAGTATAATGTCTGGTTCAAACTCTTTAATTTTTGACCGCAATAACTTACTATTTTCAACAGATTCTATTTTTAATCCTTCCTTCTCTAAAAATTTTGCCAACGAAATAAACTCTTGTTTACTTTCATTGACAATAAGTATTTTGTTTGCTGCCATTTTTATTATATGATTGAACTAACAAACATAGTACTACTTTATCGGCTGTATTTTAAGCAGGCTTTAAACAATTATGAATTGATTTGTCTTTATTCTTAATGTTAAATTAACCTTGAGCTCTTCCCACTAAAATTAAACTAGTTTATCAACTTAAAGACTTAAAACGCTATATTTACTTAACATAATCTTAACCTCAAAGGGCATTAGTCTAATTACTTTTGGTGGTTAAATTTTAAATACACGACGGGTTTTAATGAACTATTCTTTCCTTGATTTTATTTCATTAATAGGCGCACTTGGGTTTTTCATTTTTGGAATGAAAGTAATGAGTGAAGGCATTCAGCGGACTGCTGGAGCTAAGCTTAGAGACATTTTGAAGAGCATGACTCGAAATCGCTATGTTGGCGTATTTACTGGCTTTTTGATAACCTGCTTAGTTCAATCCTCTTCTACAACTACTGTAATGGTGGTGAGTTTTGCAAACGCTGGATTATTGAGCTTAGTTGAATCCATAGGAATTATAATGGGCGCCAATATTGGCACAACAATCACAGCTTGGTTGATTGCTTTCTTTGGATTTAAGATAAAAATATCTGCTTTTGCATTGCCTATAATTGCCATTGGATTGCCAATGATGTTTTCCAGACAAGCTGCATGGCGCTCAAGATCTGAAGTTTTAATCGGTTTTGCGTTGCTTTTTCTTGGATTAGATGCACTTAAAGATTCAGTTCCCAATCTGAGTGAAAACCCCGAAGTATTGACCTTCTTAGCCAATTTTACGCAGTACGGCATTTTAACTACACTACTGTTTGTCTTTGTGGGGACAGTAATTACAATTATTGTTCAGTCTTCCACGGCTGCTATGGCTTTAACGCTTACTTTGCTGTTTAACGATATCATTACCTTTGAAATCGCTGCTGCCATGGTTTTAGGTGAAAATATTGGTACTACCATTACAGCAAATCTCGCAGCTTTGGTGGCCAATGTACATGCAAAAAGAGCCGCAAGAGCACATCTAGTTTTTAACCTAATTGGAGTTTCTTGGGTGATTATTATATTTCCCTATTTCACTGAGTTTATACAGTTTTTATGGAATCCTGCTCAGCAGTTTTTGCAAGGTTCAATTTCAAACATTGAGCAATCTGAACCTGAATTACAACTCTCTCTTTTTCACACAGTTTTTAATATTACCAATACTTTGTTAATGATTGGATTTATTCCGCTCATAGCAAAATTAGTTACTAAAATAGTACCTTCTAGAGGTTTAGATGATGAAACATTTCACTTAGAATACATAAGTACTTCTTCGATTATTAGCTCAGAAGCATCTATTCTGGAAGCCAAAAAGGAGCTAGTTAAATTTGGAAAATTGGTTGAAAAAATGACTGGTTTTATTCCTGAGTTGATGATGGAAATGGAAACCAAAAAATTTAAAAAATTATTTAATCGAATTGAGAAGTACGAGGAAATCACCGATAAGATTGAGTCTGAGATTGCCATTTACCTAGCCAAAGTTTCAGAAGGGGAATTAAATGAATACAATTCTATTCAAATCCGAGCAATGCTAAGTATTGCCGATGATTTAGAAACTATTGGAGACATTAATTATTCAATGGCAAGAATTATTAAAAGAAAAACTGAGAATCGGATCTATTTTATTCCAAAACAAAGAGAAAATTTGTTAGAAATGTTTGAGTTAATCGATAAGGCACTTGAAACCATGCAAGTAAATATTGGAAAAGACATTGAAGAAGTAGTATTAGATGTTGCCGAAGAATTAGAACTCTCCATCAATAAATTACGGAATAAGTTGAAGAAAAATCACTTAAAAAGTATAGAAGAAGGTGATTATAAGTATGAAAGTGGGATGATTTATACTGATATGTTCTCTGCTTTGGAAAGCCTTGGAGATCATATTTTGAGTATCAGTGAAGCTGCTTCAGGAAAAATCACCTAGTGCTGGTAGAGAAAATTGGCGTAAAAACAACATTGCTCTCATTCCCTGCACGATCAACAGCATATCCACTATATTGAACAGAATCTATGGGCAATAATAAATCAGTTTCTATTCTAAATTCAAATGAACCCTCTATGCCTTTCGTTGTCCGAATGTTTTGAACGACAGGAATTCGGAAGCTTCTACCTGGAATTTCTATAATTGTATCGGCTTCAATTGAAAAAATAGTAACAAAAAAGTTATCCGAATCATTGTTGTTTCTCACACCTATGTCGCCATCGCCATCAGTAAAACCAATTGTCCAAATAGCATTGAAATTAGATGTTTTTACAAAACTCCTAGATTCCAATACAGGAGTAATGGGAAAGTTTTTGTCATTTTCGCAAGCAACTAGACCTAAAAAACTAAGCAAACAGAAACCTATTTTTGTAATTCCTTTCATTTGGTTAAAATTAATTAGAAATTAAACTTGAACGCACATTCTAACACAAACATAATTTCCTTGCAAAATTCTGTATTTAGTTTAGAACAAAAAAACTTTGAAGAAATTGCGATTCAGGTGTTTAATTTCCAATATTTACACAATCCTACTTACAAAAACTATTGTGATTTACTCAACTGCAATCCCAAGAAAGTTGAAAAATTAATTGATATCCCCTTTTTGCCTATTTCTTTTTTTAAAACACATGAAGTTAAAACAGAGCAATTTGAACCTGAAATAGTTTTTAGTAGTAGTGGAACAACTGGTTTAACTACAAGCAAGCATTTTGTAAAATCACTTGAAATTTATGAGAAAAGCTTTCTCCAACATTTTGAATCGATTTACGGAAGCATTTATGATTATTGTGTTTTGGCATTGCTTCCATCATATCTAGAAAGAACGGGTTCTTCATTAATTTACATGGTCAATGCTTTCATTCAAAAAAGTAAATCTGAGGAAAGTGGATTTTTTTTAAATGAATTGGATCAATTAAAAACGTTGTTGGAAAAGCAAAATGAAAAGAAACTTAAAACCTTATTAATTGGTGTTTCATTCGCTTTGCTTGATTTTGTAGATCAATTTCAATTAGCTGAAAACGACAATTTGATAGTTATGGAAACAGGAGGCATGAAGGGAAGAAAGAAAGAAATTGTAAGAGAAGAGTTGCACCGACAGTTAAAAGTAGGATTTGGAGTCAAGGCCATTCACTCTGAATATGGAATGACAGAATTATTATCACAGGCTTATGCACCTAAAAATGGGCGTTTCTTCACACCCAATTGGATGAAAGTGTTGATTCGAGAACACGATAATCCGTTTGATTATGCTACATCAAATGAAATAGGAGGAATCAATGTTATTGATTTAGCCAATCTCTATTCCTCAGCTTTTATTCAAACAGATGACTTGGGAAAACTCCACAACGATGGTAGTTTTGAAGTGCTTGGCCGATTTGATGCAGCAGAAGTTAGAGGTTGTAATTTGTTGATTTAATTTTACTTCCAAACTTCCTTTTTCTTCAAACGATGTATTGGTTCGTCGGAATATTTTAGTGTTTTCAGAACAATGTCTTTTTGAAGTGATAAATAGCCATTGTCCATGCCTGAAAGCAGTAACCCTTTTGATGCATAGGTAGATTGGGTTGGTAGTTTGGGCAAAGCGTCAAAACCGTCGGAGAGCGCTACCAATTTACCTTCTTTATTGTAGACTTCATATGAAATTGTGTGTGACGACCAAGAAATAAACTTAGAACCATCATAAGCTTGTGGGGTTAGCAAGTTCTTTTTTGAAATGGAATAAAGACTGATAAAAACAATGTAGTCAGCTGAAAAATTTTCTAACACTTCCTTTAAGTAATTGGATTCAATGCTCCATGAAATATCATATCCATAATGGGTAATGGGCTTTTCTTTGTATGTCCTCAGTGAGTTTTTAATAAACTCAGCTTGATGTTCAAGTGGTAATTCTAAAAAACGGTAGCTTTCTAAAGGAATTGAAAGTCGTTCTACAAGTTTGTTCTGATAAGCAGTGAAAGCTTCTTCAGCAACATTTAATTGATTTAAACTTGCAATTTCGTTTAAGTCGAAAGCAGATTCAAAGGAAAAACGCTCAAAAGGAATAATTAAAAATCGTTTTTGAGTTTCTTGAGCATTTGTAAAGTTTGCACTCAAGAACATTAGAAAAAACCCACATCGAAAAATTGCTTGTTTAAACTGCATGGATGAGGTAATAATTTTTTTTGCCTTTTTGTAATAGAATGTATTTTCCAAAAATCAAATCTTCTGCTTGGACTGTTTTTTCCATGCTTACTTTTTCTTTGTTGATGCTCACTCCATTGTTTTGAATCATTCGCCTAGCTTCGCCATTTGAGTCAAAAGCCTTGGCGACACTCACACTAAAATCAATAATTTCCATTCCATTTTGAATGGACTGAAGTGCAACTTCCGCTTGTGGAACTCCTTCAAAAACGCTGAGTAAATCAGCTTCAGAGAGTTGTCTCAAACTTTCCTCGGTAGAATTGCCAAAAAGAATTTCAGAAGCTGCAAGTGCATTATTCAGCGCTTCTTCAGAATGTACTCGAATTGTAATGTCTTCGGCTAAAGCTTTTTGCAATCTTCTCAAATGCGGGCTTTCGTTGTGTTTTGATTCTAAATCTAAAATTTCAGCCTCTTTTTTCAAAGTGAAAATTCGGATGTATTTAGAAGCATCTTCATCGGAAGCATTTAACCAGTATTGATAAAATTTATAAGGCGATGTTTTAGTGGCATCCAGCCAAACATTTCCACCTTCTGATTTTCCAAATTTAGTTCCATCGGCTTTAGTGATTAGCGGACAAGTTAATGCAAATGCTTCTTTATCAGATTTGCGACGGATAAATTCTGTTCCGGTTACAATGTTTCCCCATTGATCGGAGCCTCCCATTTGCAATTTGCAATTTTTATGCTGGTTGAGCCAATAATAATCGTAGCCCTGAATTAGTTGATAAGAAAATTCGGTGAAGGATATACCTGTTTCCATTCGTTTTTTAACGGAGTCTTTAGCCATCATGTAATTTACTGTGATGTGCTTCCCCGCTTCTCTTAAAAAACCTAGAAAAGAAAACTCCTTGAACCAATCGTAATTATTGACAATTTCAGCAGGGTTTTTAATGGTTTTTGAAAAGTTTAAAAACTTACTCAACTGTTTTTTTTGGCATTCCAAATTGTGGTTCAAGATTTCTTCACTCAAAAAGTTTCGCTCCTCCGATTTTCCTGAAGGATCGCCAACCATGCCGGTTGCTCCACCCACCAAAGCAATGGGTTGATGCCCTGCCTGCTGAAAATGAGTCAAAAGCATAATTGGTACAAGGTTGCCAATGTGCAAGGAATCAGCAGTTGGATCAAAACCCACATAACCCACCGTTGATTCTTTTAAAAGTTGTTCTTGTGTTCCCGGAGTAATGTCATGAATCATTCCTCTCCAACTAAGTTCTTCTACAAAATCCATAAAAAAATTTTGTCAAAGATAAAGATTCAAATGCTTTCAGATTTTCTTAAAATGAATATTCCCTACCTTTGGACAAATTTCTAGAATGATTTTAGTTAGCGGAGCTACAGGGTTAGTTGGTAGTCATTTATTGGTTGAATTGCTGAGGAAAAACGCACTGGTTAAGGCCATTTACCGCTCTGAAAAAAGTAAAGAGAAAACACGAAAGGTCTTTGCTTTTCACAATGCTTCTCATTTGCTTGAAAATATTCTTTGGCAAAAAGCCGATATAACAGATTACTATTCTCTAAAAGATTGCTTTGTTGATGTGACGCATGTTTACCATACAGCAGCTTTGGTTTCATTCAATGAGCAGCGCTCTGAAGAAATGATGGACGTGAATGTTTCTGGTACCATGAACATGGTCAACCTTAGCTTGGAATTTGGAATAGAAAAAATGTGTTATGTAAGTTCTGTAGCAGCTTTGGGCGAGTATTCCAATAGAAAATGTGCCGATGAAGCTGCTAATTGGCAGTTTAGTAAAAACACTTCCAGCTACACTATTAGTAAGTTTTATGGAGAGAATGAAGTTTGGCGAGGTGCAGCAGAGGGGTTAAATGTTGTAATCGTTAATCCTAGTACTATTTTGGGCTTTGGAGATTGGGAGGAAAGTAGCCTGATTATAATTAAAAAAGTCGCCAAAGGCTTGAAGTTTTACCCACCTGGAACAAACGGTTTTGTAGGGGTAAATGATGTTGTTAAAGCCTCCATGCTTTTAATGGAAAGTGCTATTGTAAACGAACGCTATGTTATCTCTTCAGAAAATTTGAGTTTTCAAAATCTTTTTCAAACCATTGCTAAAGCGTTTAATCAAAAAGCACCTAGCATTAAAGTTAGCAGGAAATTGACCCAAGTTTTTGTGATTTTCGATCGTTTTAGAACTGTTCTTTTTGGTTTGCCAAGAGTGCTTCCTGCATCCAATTTAAATTCAATTTTTAACCAACGTTGTTTTAGTGCTGCAAAATTTAAAAAGGAATTTAACTTACAATTTCAGTCTATAGAAGCGGTTGTAGAAGAGTTGGCACCTGCTTTTCAGCAAGAAATTAAACTTTCATAATGTCTACCTCTTTTGCTTCTAAGATTTTGTCAATTTTAGCACCGTATTGATCTGTTAATTCTTGAATAGAGGCTTCCACAGCTTTTGAATCATCTTCTGATAAACCCTCTTTTTGAAGTCTTTTCACTTCATCGTTGGCATCTTTTCGAGAATTTCTTACACCAACTTTTGCATCTTCAGCTTCAGCTTTTGCTTGTTTTACCAGTGTTTTTCTCCTTTCTTCGGTCAATTGTGGCACATTGATTAAAATCATTTCCCCATTGTTTTGAGGATTTAAGCCTAGGTTCGAATTGATAATGGCGCGCTCAATGGGTTCTAAAACAGCTTTTTCCCAAGGCTGAATTGTGATGGTTCTTGCATCCATTGTTCCAACATTCGCTACTTGGTTTAAAGGAGTCTGTGATCCGTAATAATCTACATAGACACTACTTACCATGCTTGGAGTTGCTCTTCCAGCTCTAATTTTAGTCAATTCTTTCTCGAAGTGTTCAATGGACTTTTCCATCGATTCTTTCGTTGTGTCTAAAATAAATTCAATTTCATCTTCCATGCTTGCCAAAATTTTGAAAGTTCCAAATTTAAACAATTCTTAAAATTTATTTTCAAGGCTTTTTAAAGAATTGCATATAGGGTTTAATTAAATAGAAAATCAATAGTTAATACTTCTCGCTTTTTTTCAAATCCTTCAAATTCAACTGTAAAGTAACATTTCCATTCCATTCGTTTTCTTCAACGGTAAATACAATGTCGATCGGATTGTCGTTTCGTAACAATTCCATTTTTTCTCCCAAGTTAAAACCAATGGCATCAAAAACTACATTTGGATTTTCTTCGTTGAAGAATGCTACTTTAAGGTGGTTATTTCCAACAATTCTAGGTGCTCCTTTCACAAGAACGTTTTTAGAAAGAAAAACAGGCTTCATGTTTTCAGGCCCAAATGGGGCAAATTGTTCTAAAATACGGTAAAACTTCCCATCAATATCTGAAAGTTTTAGCTCATTGTCGATTTCAATTTCTGGAATTAGAAGTTCCTCAGGAATTGTTGAAGCCACTACTTCTTCAAATTTTTGTTGAAATGAGGCTACATTTTCTAAGGGTAAGGTCATGCCTGCTGCATATTTATGACCGCCAAACTGCTCCAATACTTCACTGCATTGTTCCAACGCATCATACACACTAAAGCCCTTTACAGATCTAGCAGAGCCAGCAGCTTTGCCATTACTTTCAGTTAGAATTATCGTTGGACGGTAATATTTTTCAATGCAGCGAGATGCCACAATACCAATAACTCCTTTGTGCCAATGTGCTTGAAATAAAACCGTTGTTTTTTGATTCATCAGCACTTCATCTCCATCAATCATCAAGAGGGCTTCTTCAGTAATAGCCTTGTCCAATTCCTTTCGATCAGTATTTTGAAGGTTGATTTCGCTGCTATTTTCTAATGCTTCTTCAGCATTGCCAGACAATAATGCTTCTACTGCTTTTTCGCCACTTTTGATTCTTCCTGCTGCATTAATTCTTGGGGCAATTGTAAAAACAATATCTGTAACAGTATAGTTTTTCTTCTTATTTTGAGCCACTTCAAGCATGGCTTTCAAGCCTTTTTGAGGATTCTCATTCAATTTCTTTATACCAAAATGAGTAAAAATTCGATTTTCGCCAACAATAGGAACGATGTCTGCGCAAATACTTACAGCTAAAAGATCTATTTGAGCCACTAATTTCTCAAAAGGAATTTTCTCTTTTTCAGCAAAAGCTTGCATTAATTTAAAGCCTACTCCACAACCCGAAAGCTCTTTAAAAGGATACTTACAATCTTTTTGTTTTGGGTCTAAAACAGCAATAGCTTTTGGAATATTTTCACCTGGAGTATGGTGATCGCAAATAATAAAATCAACTCCCTTGCTAGTGGCATAATCTATTTTTTCAACTGCTTTAATTCCACAGTCCAGCGCAATTATCAAGGAAAAGTCGTTGTCTGCGGCATAATCAATTCCCTGAATTGAAATTCCATAGCCCTCGCTGTAACGATCTGGGATGTAAAAAGCTAAATTTGGGTAAAACTCTATTAAGAAACCGTAAACCAATGCCACAGAAGTGGTTCCATCTACATCATAGTCTCCGTAAATTAATATTTTCTCTTCATTTTTTATAGCCTCCTGAATTCTTTCAACAGCAAGATCCATGTCCTTCATCAAAAATGGATTGTGAAGAGATTTTAAATTCGGTCGAAAAAATTCCTTGGCTTTCTCAAAGTCATCAATGCCACGTTGAACTAGCAATTCAGTCAAAATCGGATGAAGCTCGTTGAGTGATTCGGAGAGTTTACTTACTTTGTTTTGATTGATAGTTGGCGCTAAAGTCCATCGCTTTTCCATGGGGTTTATTTTAAAATAAAGTTTAAAGATGCCCTAAAACCAATATTTATTTATCGCCAAAATTATTCAATCTTAAAGATTGAACCCAATTCTCAAACTAACACTAAAAGTAGAAAATTCTTTTTCATATCGGTTGATACTTACTTGAGCAGGGTCATTATTTTGTTGTGTATTGACTTTTTTCTCAAATTCAAAACTTGGAGACATAACATATTCACCATTCACTCCTAAAAAGAAGTTTTTTGTTAAGTTGAACTTAATACCAAAATTGGCACCATACACCAAGCTTAAATCAGAATCAAATTCACGTGTTTCATTTTCAAAGTTAACACCCACTTCTTCTCTTACTGTAATCTCAGGACTTCTCATGGCGCCGTAGCCAATAAATGGAGTTACGTAACCTTTTAGAGCATTTCCATATTCAGCTGTGGCTCCCAAGCCCAAAAAACCTAAAACATAAGGTTCAGAATCCATGGTATAGACCGCAACGGGATTATCTCTAACGTCATTTAAACTCGTATTTTCATCCACTGGAAATGAGTAGGCACGAACTAGAACATTAATGCCAAAATACTTGCTTACATTGTGCTGAAAATCAATGCCCGCAGTTATTCCCGAAGCAGCATAGGAATTAATGTTGTCGCTATTTGCATTGACTACATCATCGGTAGGTATAGAAAAGCCTGCATTAATTGATAATGAATTTTTGCTCTCAGATTGCTCTTTATTTCCTTGTGCAAAAACTGCTGTCATTGAGAGTAGCGCTAATGCAGTGATCAGTATTTTTTTCATTAAATGAATTTTTAAGTGATAGCTAAAGTATGAAAATAATAGAGTGATACCGAAATCAATTGGATATTAATCGATAAATGCTAAGCTAACTCTTGTGTTTTCTTTGAGAATAGTTTACTAAATGTTTTATGAGTTCATTTTATGATTTTTTAGAAGAGACTTCTGCTACGAAAATTTTTTTCGTGAATTCTATCTTTATTTTTGCTTTTCATGAAAGAAGTTCAAGCCATTCGAGATACGATACTTCGATATAAAGACGAAGGAAAACGCTTGTTTGCGACTTCTTCCTTTCAAACACATAGCATCCCTTTATTGCATATTATAAGCGAGATTGATAGAACTATTCCAATCTATTACTTGAATACAGGCTATCTTTTCCCCGAAACGCTTGCTTTTAAAGATGAGTTGAAACTGCGCTTTGGGATGAATTTTATAGGTTTAAGCGCAGAAGTTCCAAAAATCCAACAACGAGATTCTAATGGTCAGTTGTTTTTTACTTCTGATCCTGATTATTGCTGCTATCTCAATAAAACGAAGCCATTAGAGCCAATTTTAATGACTCACGATGTGTGGATAAATGGCATTCGTGCCGATCAAAATGCAAATAGAGCAACTTTGAAAACAGAAGAGCTAACTCCTCAAGGTGCTTTGCGTTACCACCCTCTATTGAATTGGACTTCCAAGGATATTTTTGAATACCGCAAATTACACAATTTACCTGTTCATCCACTTGAAGTTAAAGGATACTTGAGCATAGGTTGTGAGCCTTGCACAAGAAAATCACTAGAGCTGGATGAACGCAGTGCTCGTTGGTTTGGAATGAATAAAGTAGAATGTGGTCTTCACACGGATTTAATAAAAAAATAAATGCGGATATTAGTTACCGGTGGAGCCGGATACATTGGAACAAGCTTAATTGCTCAATTACAAGAGCAAACTGAAGTTGAGAAAATTATTGTGTATGATAATTTGAGTAGAGAGAATCGAAATTTTTTCATTGGAAGAGATCGGCTAAATTCTAAAAAAATTCATTTTATTCAAGGCGATTTACTTGATTCGAGGTTATTGAAAAAGGTTATTCAAGAAGTGAATGTTGTGTACCATTTAGCAGCCAAAGTAACCACTCCTTTTTCTGATCAAAATCCGCATTTGTTTGAGCAAGTTAATCATTGGGGGACAGCAGAATTAGTTTATGCCATCGAAGATTCAAATGTTCGGCGCTTGATTTATTTGAGCAGTGTGTCAGTTTATGGAGCTGCTGATGAACAATTCAAGTTGACTGATGCTCCACTTCCAAAAACATTTTATGGCATTTCTAAATTGCGAGGAGAGCAGCATGTTGAACGTTTGAAAGATAAAATTGAAACCTATATTATTCGTTGTGGAAATGTGTATGGTTACAACAAAAGCATGCGTTTTGATGCGGTTGTCAATAAAATGATGTTTGAGGCAAACTATTTGAAACGCATAACTATCAACGGAACTGGAGAGCAATTTCGACCGTTTATACACATCGATAAAGCTTCGTTGACTTTGACAGCACTATTAAACGAGCAACTTAACAGTGGAGTATATAACTTAATTGATCGCAACATGGCAATTGGTGAAATTGTTGAAGCACTTCGAAATATTTATCCCAATTTGGAAATGATTTTCGTCAATCAACACATGAAAATGCGGCAATTAAAAGTTGAGCGTTCAAAAATACTCAATGCATATTGTCAATCAAATTCAAGCTTAGAAGAAGAATTGATAGCTTTTAAAAAAGCATTTACTTTTTAGCTTTTTCTTGTTTTCCCTCAACTACAATTACAATTTCTCCTTTTAGAGGATTGTTTTCATAATAATGAATCAATTCTTGAAAGTTTCCTCTAACAGTTTCCTCATGCAGTTTTGTAATTTCTCGGCAAACAGCGGCTTTACGTTCTCCAAAAAATTCTTGAAACTGACCCAAACATTTGAGTAAGCGGTGCGGAGATTCATAAAAAACGAGGGTTCTGCTTTCTTCAGCCAGTAATTTTAAACGTGTTTGTCTGCCTTTTTTATGTGGAAGAAAACCTTCAAAAACAAATTTGTCGCAGGGCAAACCAGAGCAAACCAAAGCGGGAATAATGGCGGTTGCACCAGGTAAGCACTGAACTTCAATATCATTTTCAATACACAAGCGAAGCAAAAGAAATCCAGGATCAGATATTCCTGGGGTGCCTGCATCAGTGATCAAAGCTAAATCTTCGCCTGCTTTAATTCGTTCCATGATTTGTTGCGCCACCTTATGTTCATTGTGTTGGTGATAAGGAATTAAAGGCTTTTTAATTTCATAATGTTTGAGCAGTTTTCCACTTGTTCTTGTGTCTTCGCAAAGTATTGCAGCTACGTCATTTAAAATTGTAACAGCGCGAAAGGTCATGTCAGCAAGGTTTCCAATAGGTGTGGGAACAAGATATAAAGTAGGCATTGTTGAAGAATTTTGTAGGTAAAATTACGTTTTCAGTATGTATAAATAGTGTTACTTTGCGACATGCAAGTCAAGCTTTCGGCAGTAATTATCACTTTTAATGAGGAAATAAACATCGAACGCTGTATACTTTCTTTGAAAGAGACGGTTGACGAGATTTTAGTAGTCGACTCTTTTTCTACCGACAAAACAAAAGAAATATGTGTAAAACAAGGTGTTCGTTTTATTGAAAATGCTTTTGAAGGCCATATTCAACAGAAAAATTTTGCAAAAGATCAAGCTAAATACCAACATGTTTTGTCGTTGGATGCCGATGAAGCACTCGATGATGATTTAAAAAAATCCATACTTGCTGCAAAAGAAAATTGGCGATATGATGCTTGGAAAATGAATCGCTTAACCAATTATTGCGGAAAATGGATTCACCACAGTGGGTGGTATCCCGATACAAAAATTCGTTTATTCGACCGAGACAAAGGAATATGGGGTGGAAAAAATCCACATGATCAGTTTATTCCTAATAAAGGAGTAAAAATTGGCTTTTTGAAGGGAGATTTGTTGCATTATTCTTTCTATGATCGAGAGCAGCATCTAAAACAAATCGAAAGTTTTTCTTCAATTGCAGCAAAAGCATTGTATCAAGAGGGAATTCGGTCAAGTTGGATAAAAATAATTATTAAACCAATTGCAAGATTTATAAAAGCTTTTTTACTTCGCCGAGGTTTTTTAGATGGTAATTCGGGTTACACGATTGCAAAACTCTCGGCTTACGCCAATTATTTGAAATATGTTAAACTCCAGAAGCTCCAAAAGGGTCAAACGATTTGATCCATTGAGAAAAAGAAACGTTTTACACATTGTAACTGCAATCAGCTGGAGAGGAGGGGAACAGCAGGTAGCTTATTTGTTAGAAGAACTAAAGGATGATATTCGGCAAACGGTGTTGTGCATGAAAGGCTCAGCAATGCAACAATATTGTGAGAAAAATGGAATTGATGTATTCCCCTTTCCAAAAAGAATTAAGCTCGATTTCAGTTTTGCTGCACAAATCAAAAAGCTATGTGTTAAATTAGAAATTGATGTTTGTCATTTACACGATGCACATGCGCATACCATGGCTGTTTTGGCGGCAATGATTTACAGAAATAAGACTGATTTGGTCTTGAGTAGACGTGTAGATTTTCCAATTAAGAAGAGCTATTTTTCTAAATTAAAATATAACCATCCTTCAATCAAAAAAATTCTTTGTGTCAGCAAGACAATCGAAAAAATTATCCGTCCCGACATAGTTGAAAAAGACAAGCTGACAACTGTTTACTCTGGAATCAATATAGATAAATTCAAACATAGAAGCTATAAGCTTCGGAAAGAATTAAAAATTTCAGACTCAATAGTTCTAATTGGAAATACCTCTGCCTTGGCAGATCATAAGGACTATTTTACCTTCATTGATGTTGCAGAAAAATTAGTGCAGCAGTCTGAAGTTTTAAAGTTTGTAGTAATAGGTGATGGACCTTTGAAAGATGAGATTAAGTCATATTTGAAAAACAAAAAGATTTCAGATCACATTTATTTTACTGGATTCAGAAAAGACTTGCCTGAAATATTAGCTGACTTAGACCTCTTTTTGATTACATCAAAAACTGAGGGGCTAGGAACTTCTATTTTGGATGCTTTTGCATGTGGTGTTCCTGTTGTTGGAACTGCAGCAGGTGGTATGCCCGAACTTATTGAACATGAAATAACGGGGCTACTTTGCCCTGTAAAAGATGTTGAATGCTTGACACAATCAGTGGGCAGGTTAATCGACTCTAAAGAATTAAGTAAAATGCTTGTGCAAAATGCCAAGGAAAAAGTGAAGCTATTTTCTAAAGCTGCAACTGCTAAACAAACATTGGCGATTTATCAATCAATATGGTCTTGATTAGATTTGTGTCCAAATAAAAAGAGCGCATTGAAAAAAGCATAAAAGGTAACTCCTGCTTGAGTCTCAAGCGTATCTTCCGTTAAAAATGAAATGCAAGTAATAATAAAAAATGCCACGTATGCCATTTTGTACTTTGTTTGAAAAACACTCAAAGGGTAGCATAAAGAAATTCCAAAAACTATAAAACCTAGAGCTCCTAGAGCAGTTCCAAAAGTTAAGTATTGGTTATGTGCTCTTTTTCTATATACATCAGCCAATAATGAATTGTCTTCTTCATATTGAGCTTCAAAAGCATTGGGGACATCTCCTGTTCCAACACCAATAATTGGGTTTTTCTTAACTATTGACCAAGCAGTTTTCCAATATTCAATCCGCATTGCAAGTGAATATCCGTTTGCGTAACCTGTTTTTTGGTAATTATCGAGTTCGTAAAAAATAGCATGAATCCTACTTTTTATTGGATTATTTTCAAAATAATATACATTGGCAACACCACTTTCAATGGCTTTAATTTCATTATTTGAAAGTTTGGAAATTCCTAAAGAATCTTTCTTTAAGCCTTTTGATGATAAATATCTCAAAACAGAATAGCTGAGGTATTGATCTTTTATATCTTTTCCGTGTAGGGATATGCTGCTTCTTTTATTCCATTCTTTTTCAATTTCTTGCCAAGCGATAAATCGTTCAACATAAACACCATTTTCTTTCTTATCGTTTTTGATATTGTGCCAATAGATTTCACCATTTAAAGTTTTTTGAGTGCTGAGGTTTTCTTGGTCGTAATCGAGTTCTACCTTTGTTTCAAAGTCAGCTTTTACTTTGTCTAGCTCATTAATAATGAAAAAGATACTTAAAGATAAAAGGGTTAAAGTGATGAGCTTAATAGAAGTTTTTTCTTGTTTTAAAATCTTGAAAAAACCAAACAGTAATGCCACAACTAGAAAGCAAGCTAAGCCAGTGTATAATTGAAAAATAACTAGACACGCAAAAAACCATGTTCCAAATAAAATCATTAAAACACGAAATTTCTTACCGTAAAGGTTGATAAAATTGAAACTTAAAATTGAGGCAAGTGCTAAATTCAACCCATACCTGATGTGTGAAATTTTTATCGACAATTCTCTTTTATCGGAAATTTGATGCGCTTCAAGTTGCATTAATTTCAGGGTACTTAGAAAGCTTAAAAGAAATAAACTGATTAAGTAGATTGCGAAAAGAAGCCTCCATTCTTTTTTATTTAATGGTTTGGCTGTTGCAATGAACAAAGGGAATAAAATCATTGGTAGTTTAATGCGCAAATCGTTCATTGCATAATCAAAATTACTTGTCCAAAGTAAGCCTAATACAAGAAATAAGAAGGGGAGCAATAATGCCCAGAAGATTTTATTATTGTAAAGTAGCGTAGCTTTTTGCTTAAAAGCTAATTCTAAAAGCCAATTTCCTGCAAGTATAAATTGGCCAAGGCTCATTAAAAAATTAGACCAGCCCATTCCACTTAACACTACTGCCAAACCGAGCAAGTATAAATTTCTATGATTTAACCACTCAAAAGAAGTATTATTTCCTCGAATGAGATCTCGAACTCCAGTTTTAGTTAGTTCCTGCGAGGATAGCGTCATACTTCTGCTGCTTAGCTAAAATACTTAGGGCTTCTATGACATCGGGGTCTGAACTCAAGGAATGTTTGATTCTGCCATTCTGAAAATAATACCTTGATACAATTTCATTTTCAATCAGAAGTGAAATCTCATCTTTGAACTTTTTTAAATCATAAAGGTGATCTTCAATTAACTTTTGTTCGAGTGCCTTATATTCATTTTCAATTAAGTCAAAGTACCGTTCTTTTTCAGCAATCTTTTTAAATTCTTCAATCATTCGCTCACTTTTCGAAGTGTATGAGAAGTTTCTTTTTTCAAGAAATTGAAGGAAGTCTTCATATTCTTTATCTTGAAATTTATACTGATCAGGGTCAGAAATTGTTTCTTTTCTTTGAGCGTAAATTGTTGCATAATCGAAAATATGCTGTCCTCTTAATAAAGTGGCGGCAAGTTCTCCAAGTTTTGTATTGTCAGTTTTTAAATCCGGTTTAATGCCTTTTCCATCGTAAACTGATCGCTTACTTTTCAATGTTTTAAAAAGGTGCACTAATGAGTCAGGAGTTACTACTGCATTTCCATTAATGTCTTTTGAAGAATAATCAACTTTCTGAATGCACCTTCCGCTGGGAATGTAGTATTTAGCAACTGTTACTTTCAATTGGGCATTATAGCTCAATGGCCTAGTTTGTTGTACTAGTCCTTTGCCATAAGTTTGTTTTCCTATGATTACAGCGCGGTCATAATCTTGAAGTGTTCCAGCAACAATTTCTGATGCCGATGCCGATGATTCATTTACCAAAATGGTAACGGGAATTTCAGTATCTAAGGGCTCATTTCTTGTATTGTAAACAGCGTCCCATTCTTTTAATTTTCCTCTTGTTTCAACTACTTTCTTTCCTCTTGGAATAAATACATTTACAATATCAACAGCTTCTGTTAGCAAACCACCTCCATTATCTCTTAGGTCAAAAATTAGTTGTTTCATTCCTTTGTTCACTTTCAAGTCTTTAAAAGCGGCTGCAAATTCTTTGTGAGCTGTTTGAGTAAAACTCACTAATTTAATGTAACCAATTTCCTCGTTTAACATTCCATAATATGGAACATCGTCTACTTTAATTTGCTCTCTAACAACTTCTTTCTTAAAAGTGTCCTCACTTCCCGGACGTTTAATTGTAACACTTATTGCTGTACCTGGCTGACCTTTTAGAAAATCACTGATTTCAGAAGTGCTTTTGCCTTCAACAGATTTTCCATCAACTTCAATAATTTGATCACCTGCTTTTAAACCGGCTTTATGAGCAGGAAATCCTTCATAAGGTTCAGAAATCACAATGTAGCTACTATCTTTATGAATCAATGCCCCAATCCCACCATATTGACCTGTGGTCATAAATTTAAAATCCTCAATTCTCGATTCAGGGATGTAATTGGTATAAGGATCAAGTGATTCCAACATGGCATCAATTGCCGTCTTGGTTAACTGACCTGGTTCTGTTTCATCTACATAATAGGTGTTCAGCTCTTTAATCAGTGAGCTGAAAATGTCAAGATTCTTCGAAATTTCAAAGTAATTATCAGCAAATCCATAAGAAATCCATGAACTAACACCAATAACAAGGGCAATGATATAAATTTTAACTTTTTTCATAATTCTTTTTTTTTGGAACAGGATCATAGCCATGTCCGCCCCAAGGATGACAAGATAAAATACGTTTAAAAGCAAAATAGAGTCCTTTTATTGGACCATGAATTTTAAGGGCATCAACAGCATAATTCGAGCAAGTAGGGTCGTATCTGCAGTTAGCTCCAAGTAATGGCGAAATGCTAATTTGGTAGATGCGAATAAAAAAAATGAAGATGCTATTGAAAAGTTTCCTCATGAACAGCTTGTAAACGTTGTAAAATTAAGATTATTTTATCCTCTATAACTTTGTAGGGAAGTTCATTTTTTTCGAGGTAAATAAGCAGAAGTTTCAGTGAGTTATTTTCCTTTAGAAGGTTTTCTCTCAGCTGATTGCGATTTAAACGGTAAGCTTCTTTTGTTCTTCTTTTTAGTAAGTTACGGTCTACTGCTTTTTTAAACTTTCTCTTAGGAATACTTACAGCAACTTTAATAGGATGATAGATTATTTGCTGCTTATCTTCTTTTTCGAATAAGAAAACAACTTTAAAAGGATGCTCTAAGAGGCTTTTACCTCCTTTAAAAAGCGAATCAATTTCTTTTTTTTGATATAAGCGCTCTATTTTTTTGAGTTTGAAATCCATTTGATTTAAAAAGTCCAAAAATAAAAAAGGCATTGATTAACAACCAATGCCTTTCAAATAAGTTTGGTGAATTTTATTTTTTATTGTGCTTTTTAATGTATTGCTCTAGTGCCATTGTCATTGAAGGAGCTTCAGGCTTAGGCGCAGCAATGTTTATTTCAAGACCTGCATCTTCAGCAGCTTTTGCAGTTGTTGCTCCAAAAACAGCAATACGCGTATCATTTTGTTTGAAATCAGGGAAGTTTTCATACAATGAAGCAATTCCAGCAGGGCTAAAGAAAACTAAAACATCGTAATTAACATCTTTTAAATCAGAAAGATCGCTACAAACCGTTCTGTACAACATGGCTTTTTTAAACTGAATGTTGTATTTTTCTAATGTTTCAGGAATGTCTTGCTTTAAAATATCAGAACATGGCAAAAAGAAATTATTTCCTTTGTGCTTTTTAATCTGTGGAATTAAATCCTCAATGGTTTGTCTGCCGTGAAAGATTTTACGTTTTCTGTAAACCACATATTTCTGCAAATAATAAGCAGTTGATTCTGAAATACAAAAATATTTTAAGGTGTCAGGCACTGTATATCTTAATTCTTCTGCAATTCTAAAAAAATGATCTACCGCATTTCTACTTGTAAAAATAACTGAATCAAATTCACTTAAGGTTAATTTTTGTTGACGAAATTCTTTAGAATCAACACCTTCAACATGAATGAATGGTCTGAAATCTATTTTTACTTTACAATTCTCTCCGAGATCAAAATAAGGAGACTTATCTGTTTCTGGTTTTGGTTGAGACACCAAAATAGTTTTAACTTTCAAAGTGAAGCAGTTTAAAAATTAATAATTAGGGAATTTTACAACAATGTTTTTACCAATTTTATTAGAATTAACCATGGTAAAATTTCAAGGGTGCAAAGATACAAAATTATCGGAAGATATTTAATGCTCCTTTCTCGACCAATAAACACCCCTCTGGTAAGTTGCAATAAAAACAATAGTAAAAAAGAGGAGAGTCCAATACTAATAAGAACTCCTGCATTAATTGATGAATAAATTAGTAGACTGTTTATTAACAATAGGATAACACCCAAAATCTTATTGAAGAGGTTAGCTTGAAAAACATATTCTTCGATTAATTCAGAATCTGAAATAATCCACCCACTAAACTTATAGAGGATTAACTTGCTCATTAAGTATACAGTAATAGGACCTAGAAGTCCTAAAAAGAAGAAACTATCTAAAGGTTGATTGCTGTATTTTATTGAAAAACACAAGCCCAAAAATAAGGCAGTTGAAAGTATGAAAATCGTATTTAAAATGAGGTTTACTGGGTGAGAATAGACTTTTTCAAATCGAATAATTGATTTTGCTACTTTCCTGTTGATAACAGTTTTAGCCAATAAGTTAAAGCGTTTGCTATAGAGTGCTTTAGCGTATGAAAGTCCCGCAAATAATATTACTAGCAGAATAAGAATCCAAGCTTGAGAAAAAGCTACTTTTTGAATTCCATTGTAATAAGGCACTTTTTTATAATGTTGAAGAAGCGGAACACTTAACTTATATGAAACAGTTGCCAAATCTTTAATTGACTTGTTTGAACCTTCTTCTAAGATTAAAAAAGGGATAGAATCATTGGAAAAAATAGTTGAAGAATCTTTCAATATGGAGGCTAGCTTTTCGCAAATTTAAGGATACTGCTCAGTTATTTATTCAAATAGATAATGTGTAGGTTTTATTTAGTGTACAAAAAACAAGTCTTTGATTCAAACGTTTCATTTTAACTAATTTTGTTCAAAAATTAACCTACATGCACCAAGACCGTTTTCAATCACCAGATTACTTTCAGTTAGATAGCCTATTAAGTGAAGAGCACCTTTTAATTCGCCAAACCGTTCGTGATTGGGTGAAAAAAGAAGTTTCTCCAATTATTGAAGAATATGCACAAAAGGGAGAATATCCAATTCACATAAACAAGGGGATTGCTGAAATTGGTGGTTTTGGACCATACATTCCTGTAGAGTACGGTGGAGCTGGATTGGATCAAATTTCTTATGGAATCATCATGCAGGAGTTGGAAAGAGGTGATTCAGGAATTCGCTCTGCTGCTTCTGTTCAAAGTTCATTAGTGATGTATCCGATTTATCAGTATGGTAACGAAGAACAACGAAAAAAATACTTGCCAAAATTAGCCTCTGGTGAATGGGTAGGTTCATTTGGTTTAACTGAGCCAGATCACGGATCTAACCCTGGAGGAATGCTCAGTAATTTTAAAGATAAAGGCGATCATTATTTATTGAATGGTTCTAAAATGTGGATTACCAATGCACCTATTTGTAATTGTGCAGTTGTTTGGGCAAAAGATGAAAATGGTAGAATTCACGGTTTAATCGTTGAGCGTGGAATGGAAGGATTTACCACTCCTGAAACTCATGGAAAATGGTCATTGCGCGCATCAAGAACTGGTGAGCTGGTTTTTGATAATGTAAAAGTTCCAAAAGAAAATTTATTGCCCAATAAGTCTGGTTTAGGAGCACCACTTGGCTGTTTAGATTCTGCCCGATATGGCATAGCTTGGGGTGCCATTGGAGCAGCTATGGATTGTTATGATTCTGCACTCCGCTATTCTCAAGAAAGAATTCAATTTGATACGCCAATTGCTGGTTTTCAATTGATTCAAAAGAAACTTGCAGAAATGATTACTGAAATCACCAAAGCTCAGTTAATGGCTGTGCGTTTAGGACAGTTAAAAAATGAAGGAAAGGCAACTACTCAACAAATCTCGATGGCCAAAAGAAATAATGTGAACATGGCATTGCAAATCGCAAGAGAAGCCCGACAAATACATGGGGGTATGGGAATTACAGGAGAGTATCCAATTATGCGCCACATGATGAACTTAGAGTCAGTGATTACTTATGAGGGAACGCATGACATTCACTTGTTAATTACAGGGATGGATGTAACAGGAATAAGTGCTTTTAGACAGGATGGGAAATAGTTTGCCAAAAAGAGAAGTTAAAAGTGACTTAATTTAAAAGTTAAAATTGAATCCTATTAATTTCAATATTTAAGCTTCGGGTCATACCACTTTTAACCTCATTTTCTTCCTTTATTTTAAAGCCAAAGGATTGGCTAAATTTTTATAGTCAACTAATTCCATTTTTAATGAACCAATTTTAACATTGGCTTTCACTAAAACAGGGATTTTGTTTTCGTCATTTGTAATATAAAAGGTCAGGTCTTCATTGGTTTTAAAAACTCTACCCTCTTGCACACGAGGATGAAAAACTAAGCAGTCGAATTTTCCCTTTTTGATTTTGATGGTTTTCTTTCCTCCAAATACTAAATCGATAGGGTATAATTCCTCATCAACAAATGATTGAACTGAAAATACGTCTCCTTTTTTGGCTTTGCTAAAATCCATTGTACGGGCAAAATAAAAAGCAGAAAGCATGTCTTGGACTCCGTGAGGAACTTCATAGCTTTCATTTTTTTCATTTACTACTTTTCCCTTTTCTTGATAAAACTGATAGTCTTGCGCTTTCTCATAGCCACCCTCATGAATTCTTCTTATAAATAACCAAGGGAAAATCCCGTCTTCATCAATATAAGTTTCGTAGCGATCACGAATTTTGAAAAACCAATCGAAAGTACTGATGCTTTCACCAATACCAACAATGTGCAATACTTCTCGTCCATGAATTTTACTTTCAGACTTTTTTACTTCCAAAGTTGCTGTGGCTGCATTGATGAAGCCGTAAGAAATTTTATATTCTAATTTTTCTCCAACTTGAAATGCATTATTATTTACTTTTCGAATTTTGTTTTTTTCTTCTGTTTCTTGTCCGCCCGCATATGCGAAACCATTCATCAAGAAAGCAATGGCAAGAATTAAATAGGTCTTTTTCATAACTGTATAAGTTAAATTTATTTGAAAGTAAATTTTCAAATATCATGCCAGTGTTTTGGGTTGACATTATTTTATTGGTATATAGTGAGTTGTCTAAACACTGCTTCAAATTATACAAAGTAGGGGTTGCCAATCAAAAAAATAAAGCAATAAATTAGACATTCAACTTTTCGCTTAGCGCCCATAAAACAATCCCTACACTCACTGAAATGTTAAACGAGTGCTTAATTCCACGCTGCGGAATTTCTAAGACTAAATCAGAATTGTTGATGGCTTCTTGACTGACCCCTTTCACTTCATGTCCAAAAACCACAGCTAGCTTTTGATCTTTATCGGGCTTAAATTGATTTAAATAAACACTTGCTTCTGTTTGTTCGATGGCAGCAATGGTGTAATTCTTTTCTCGAAGGTTTTTTAAAGCGTCTAAGGTATTCTCAAAATAGATCCATTCCACAGATTCGGTAGCACCTAAAGCAGTTTTATTGATATCCCGATGTGGAGGTTGAGCGGTTATTCCACACAAATAAATTGCTTCAACTGCAAAAGCATCAGAAGTTCTGAATACCGAACCAATATTGTTTAAGCTACGAACATTGTCTAATACTACAATGATTGGAGTTTTCTCTTGAGATTTAAAAGTGGATATATCAGGTCTGCCGAGTTCGGAATTTGCAAGTTTTCTGTTCATGGATTGACTTTGTGAAAAACTATTTAAAATTAGGACTTTCAAATAAAATTAATCCCTTGCTATCTTATTATTTTTAGTTTTTAAATTGAATGCAATTGAGTAAACAAAAAGCAAGTATTTCGGAAAAGAAAGAGACCCCTCTGATGAAGCAATACCGTCAGATTAAGTCAAAATATCCCGATGCTGTGCTGTTGTTTAGAGTTGGTGATTTTTATGAAACATTTGGTGTAGATGCGGTAGTGGTTTCCAAAATTTTGGGAATAGTATTAACCAAAAGACACAATGGCTCTGCAAATGAAATTGAATTGGCCGGTTTTCCGCATCATTCTTTAGATACTTATCTTCCTAAAATTGTTAGGGCAGGACACCGTGTTGCCATTTGTGATCAACTGGAGGATCCAAAACAAACAAAAACCATTGTTAAGAGAGGGATCACTGAATTGGTAACTCCTGGAGTTTCTTATCATGATGAATTGTTGAATCAGAAATCAAATAATTTCTTGGCGGCTTTACATTTTGAAAAAGACTTGTTGGGAGTGTCTTTTTTAGATGTTTCAACTGGTGAGTTTTTAATTGCTGAAGGAAATAAAGATTACATTGATAAGCTATTTCAAAGTTTTCAGCCGAGTGAAATTTTATTTCAGAAGCAAAATAAAAAAAGATTTCAGGAATTATTTGGAAGCAACTACTTTACCTATTTACAAGAAGATTGGGTTTTTTCAGCTGAATTTGCTGAAGAAACACTGCTAAAACACTTTGAAACAAAATCGCTGAAAGGGTTTGGGATTCAGGAAATGAACTTGGGTATTATTGCTTCTGGAGCGGTATTGCATTACTTATCTGAAACTCGACATGATCGTTTGAAACACATTAACTCAATTAATCGAATTGAGCGCGACAATTATGTTTGGTTAGATCGATTTACGGTCAGAAATCTGGAGATTTTAAAATCCAACAATGAGTATGCAACTTCGCTCATTGATGTATTAGATGAAACTGTTTCACCTATGGGGGGACGTTTATTGCGTAGGTGGTTGGCATTGCCACTAAAGAATTTGCAGCCAATTCAAGAGCGTTTGTCGAGTGTAGAGTATTTTTTAAAACACCCTGATTTTGCTTCTCAAATCAGAAAATTTATTGCTCAAATTGGAGATTTGGAGCGTTTAATTTCTAAAGTTTCCACAGGAAGGATTAGTCCACGAGAGATGAATCAGTTGAGGTATTCTTTAAGGGTGATTCGTCCTTTGAAAGAACTCTGTTCTACTTCAGGAAATAAAGCCTTAGAAAAAAACGGCGAGCAACTAAATCTCTGTACTTCTATATTGACTTTAATCGAGGAGCAATTACAAGAAGAACCGCCTGTTTTAGTTCAAAAAGGAGGAGTGATTTGTAGTGGAGTCAATGATGAACTCGATGAGTTGAGGTCTTTACAAACTTCAGGTAAACAGCTTTTACTAAAGATGCAAGAACGGGAAATCGAAAGAACAGGAATCAGCTCCTTAAAAATTGCTTTTAACAATGTTTTTGGATACTATATTGAAGTTCGAAATACACACAAAGACAAAGTGCCTACTGAATGGATCAGAAAACAGACACTTGTTTCAGCAGAGCGCTACATTACTGAAGAACTAAAAGAATACGAAGTAAAAATAATGGGTGCAGAGGAAAAGATTCTCGCATTGGAAACAAGTTTGTACCAACAACTAGTGCTTCAAACTGCCGATTTTATTGCTCCTATTCAATTGAATGCTTCCATACTTGCAAAATTAGATTGTTTGAGCGCATTTGCTTCAATTGCAGAAGCTAGAAATTACACTAAGCCGGAGGTTCACGATGGATTGAGCATCGATATTAAATTGGGAAGGCATCCTGTAATTGAGCAAGAAATGCCCATGGGAGAGGAATACATATCCAATGATGTTTATTTGGACAATGAAAGTCAGCAAATTATTATGATTACAGGGCCAAACATGTCGGGTAAGTCTGCGCTTTTAAGACAAACTGCTTTGATTACGCTAATGGCTCAGATTGGCTCTTATGTTCCGGCTAAAAGTGCATCGATTGGTATTGTGGATAAGATTTTTACTCGAGTTGGTGCCTCTGATAATATTTCTTCGGGCGAATCTACTTTTATGGTAGAGATGAATGAGACGGCGAGTATTTTAAATAATATTTCCGATCGAAGTTTGATTTTACTGGATGAAATCGGAAGAGGCACGAGCACCTACGATGGTATTTCAATCGCATGGGCAATAGCTGAATATTTACATGAAAATAAAATTGCTCGACCAAAAACACTTTTTGCTACACATTACCATGAGTTGAATGAAATGACAAAAAGTTTTAAGCGAATTAAAAACTTTAATGTTTCTGTTAAAGAGATTAAGAACAAGATTATTTTCATGCGTAAACTCGTTCCGGGTGGAAGCAATCACAGTTTTGGGATTCATGTGGCTAAAATGGCCGGTATGCCTGCAATTCTTTTAAGGCGTGCCAATCAATTGTTAGAAGAATTAGAAGAAAAGAACAAGCATACTCATGAATCAAAGTCAGCAATTCAAAAGATGAATCAGGATAAGGATTATCAATTGAGCTTTTTTCAATTGGATGATCCTGTTTTGGAGCAGATTAAAGATGAACTTTGCCGCATAGAAATTGATACTTTATCACCCATAGAAGCTTTGTTAAAGCTGAATGAAATTAAAAAAATGGTGGGTGGAAAATAATGCTAGAAAGATTTTCTTGAAACTTCAAAGATGTGTTTGGTTAAAAGAAAATTTTGCTACTTTTGTTGCCCGATTAAAACAACAGATTTTTTAATCAAAGTTCTTTTTAGAATTGAAATTTTAAACGAGAGAAGCTTACCAATAGACAGGTTCAGTTAGTAGAGCACGATTCGCCAGAGACGGATAGGTGTTGCGGGTTCTCTTAAGAGTAAAAAGAATTGTTCTTACATTTTTGAAAAAATTATATAAGCGAGAGTAGCTCAGTTGGTAGAGCACGACCTTGCCAAGGTCGGGGTCGCGGGTT